>CAWIZN010000083.1:0-63682 GCA_963840495.1 uncultured Candidatus Rokubacteria bacterium | reverse complement strand
CGCCGCGACCCCCGGGTCGGAGTGATGATCGAGACCGGCAGGCAGTACTCCGAGTTCCGCGCCGTGATGATCCGCGGGCATTGCGAGGTCATCGAGGACGCGGCCCTCGTCGAGTCCATCATCCGTGACGTCGCGGCAAAGCAGGACGGGGCCGCGGCGCCCCCGAGCGGGGCGACGACGAGCGCGCCGAAGCGCGTCGCGCTCAAGATCGTGCCCGAGAAGATCGCGAGCTGGGATCACACCAAGCTCGGCGGCCGGTATTGAGCTCATAAGGAGACGGGGAATGGTCCAGACGGCGGACGTGGTGGTGGTGGGCGGCGGCGTCAACGGCACGAGCATCGCCTATGCGCTGGCGTCCAAGGGCGCCAGGTGCGTGCTCGTGGAAAAGAGCGCCGTCGCGAGCGGCGCCTCGGGCCGATCGAGCGCGCTCGTGCGCATGCACTACACGAACGAGTGGGACGCGCGCCTCGCGTGGGCGAGCTTTCCCGTCTTCCGGCACTGGAGCGAGCTGATCGGCGGCCCGCCCGTCTTCACCCATACCGGCTTCGTGAACGCGGTGGCGCCGGCCTATGCCGAGCACCTCCGCAAGAACGTCGAGATGCTGCGGGGCATCGGGATCAATACGCAGGCGATCACGGCGGCCGAGTTGAAGGAGCTGCAGCCCTTCGCCAACGTGGACGACGTGGGCGCGGCGGCCTACGAGCCGGACAGCGGCTACGCCAACCCCGCCGAGACGGTGGAGGGCTTCCGCCGGCGCACCGAGGAGCTGGGCGGCAGGGTCATGCAGTGGACGGCGGTCACGAAGATCGACCGCCGGGACAGCAAGGTGCTCGGCGTCGAGACGAGCGCCGGGCGCATCGACGCGGGCGCGGTCGTGCTGGCGGCGGGGGCGTGGTCGCCGCGCATCTGCCGCGAGCTCGGCATCGATCTGCACGCGCGGCCCAAGGCCATCGACACGGTGGCGGTGGCGCGGCCGGCCGACCTGCCGTCGCACATGGTCTTCATCGACAACGTGCAGGGCAACTACTTCCGGACGGAGGCGGGCGGGCTCACGCTGGTCGGCGTGCCGTGCCAGGAGTGGGACATCGATCCCGACACGCTCGGCACCGGGCTGCCGCCGCATGCCGCGGGGCTGGGCGCCCAGCTCGTCACCCATCGCATCCCGGCGATGGAGCGCGCGACCCTGGCGCGCGGCTACCGCGCGTTCGACGGCTATAGCCGGGACCGCCACGCCATCCTGGGCGGCGTCGACGGCGTCGACGGCCTCTATCTCGCGACGGCGTTCAGCGGCTCCGGCTTCAAGATCGCCCCCGCCGTCGGCATGTGCATGGCCGAGCTGATCACGGAGGGCCGCGCCAAGACCGTGGACATCGACGCGTTCAGCCTCCGCCGCTTCGCCGAGGGCAAGACGGTGGAGGGGCGCTATCCCTACGCGACCCGCCCGGACCACGAGGATCCGGCGGCGAGCCAGACGCGGTGACGTGGTCGGCGGCAATCCCGCTTCGTCGGGGAATGGATGAGGTAAGGACCGGCTGCGAGCACACCGAACGCTCAGGTCGTCGATCGCGCCTCTTCGCGATGAGCCGACCGGTTCACGTATCGGCGCCCGGATGCGACGGGACCGACCTACCAATGACCGATCCCGCGTTGCCCGATCTGAGAACTTTCTTGCTCACCAATCCCCGGGCAAGAGCGAAAAACCTGGGTTTTCGAGTCTTCGGTGTTGGCACGATCTCTGCCTCCAAGCGCAGTGTCCCTGTTTGTCCCTATCAACCCCACTCACACAGGAGATGCTCATGACGCAGCCTTTGTTCCTTCGCCACGCACTGGGTTTCGCAACCCTCGCGTGCTTGGCCTGTCTTCCCGCGGCGGCCAGCGCCGTCGAGATCAACGACATCTTCGCGTTCAAGGGCACCGCCACCGACATAGGAGTCCAGCGGGGGCCCGGACAGGTCGGCGGCATCGAGTACCGCATCGAGGGGAAGTTCGAATACGACGGCCCTCTGGACCTGACCAGGTCGACGGTGACCTTCCACCACTTCCTCGACGAGTACCTGACGGGCGGGAACGGGGAGATGGTCCTCACCACCGACAACGCGGACCTGGTCTGCCCAGTGCCCGACCCGGCGACTGTGTGGCGACGTTGGCCCCTCTCCTGTCTGCTAGCAGCAGCAAGAAGATCGAGGCCAAGTACGAGACGCCGGGCCGGTTCCGGCCGCCGATGCGCGTCCAGATCAAGAACAAGAAGAACGGGGTGTACAAGTTCAACGTCCGGCTCGACCGGGGGACCTCGCCTCAGGTGCTGCTGCCGGGGGGGCCGACCGACGCGCACCTCCTACCCGCAGATCGGCAGTTCCCGAAGCTCTGCGGCGTCGATCCAGCAGACAAGACCAACCGCGCAAAGACGGACATCCGCACCAGCTTCACGATCGACGACGGCGTGAACGAGCCGGTCGTGCTCGACTTCGTGAAGCTCTGGGAGTGCAGTCAGCCCGGCCGCTACCACCTCCGGTCGCGCTGAGCGACCACCTCGAGCAGACGACTCGGGCCGCTCATCATGAGCGGCCCGAGTTGTGTGCGCCGCCTGCGCCTTGAAGCTGCAGGAGGCGAACGCGTCGCGACCCGCCTGTCCCCGTGTTTGACGCCCGGGGCGCTGCTTCGTCTTGATCGCTCGGTGGCCAGCCGCTCGAGCCCCATGGCACACTGGAGCAAATGGCTGACACGACTCAAACGGACAAGTCCGAGCTGCTGAAGCAGCTCCGGATCGATCGAACCACCCCTCGCGGTTCCCGGGTACGCCGTCGGATGCTGGGCGCCCTGGCCCTCGTCATCGTGCTCGTGGCCGCCGGCCTGCTCTGGTTCGCGGCCCGGCCGGCGCCACCGACGGTGCAGGTCTCGGTGGCGCGTCCCGCGGGGCAGGGGCCGGGTCCTATCCTCGACGCGAGCGGCTACGTGACGGCTCGGCGCCAGGCGACCGTGTCGGCGAAGATCACCGGCAAGGTCACCGAGGTCATGATCGAGGAGGGCATGCGCGTCAAGGAGGGCGACGTCCTGGCTCGGCTCGACGACACGGAGGCCAAGGCCCAGCTTGTCCCTCGCGGAGGCCCAGCTCACCGCGTCGCGCTCGCAGCTCGCCGAGGTCCGCGCCATGCTCGTCCAGGCCGAGCGGGACTACGACCGCCAGCAGGAGCTGTTTCGCCGCCAGCTCGTGGCCGAGCAGGCGATGGACGCGGCGCGCGCCCAGCGCGACATGCTGCGGGCCCGGCTCGGCAACCTCGAGGAGCAGATCCGGGTGGCCCAGGAATCGGTCGGCGTGGCCCGGGTCCAGCTCGACAACACGGTGATCCGCGCGCCGTTCTCGGGCGTGGTGGTCGCCAAGTCGGCCCAGCCCGGCGAGATGATCTCGCCGATCTCGGCGGGCGGCGGCTTCACGCGCACCGGCATCGGCACCATCGTCGACATGGACTCGCTCGAGATCCAGGTGGACGTGAACGAGGCCTTCATCAACCGCGTGGCGCGCGGGCCAGCCCGTGGAAGCCGTCCTGAACGCCTACCCCGACTGGAAGATTCCCGGCGGAGGTCATCGCGATCATCCCGGCGGCGGACCGCAACAAGGCGACCGTCAAGGTCCGCGTGGCGCTCAAGCAGAAGGACCCGCGCATCGTGCCGGACATGGGCGTGCGCGTGTCGTTCCTGGCCGCGCGCTCGGGGCCAGGGGCGGTGCCCGCCGCGCCGCCGGTGTGCTCGTGCCCGCTCAGGCCGTGCGCGTCGAGGGCAAGGCGGGCATCGTGTTCGTCGTCGCCGACGACAAGGTGCAGCGCCGCTCGGTCACGCTGGGACAGAGCATCGGCCCCGATCGCCAGGTCCTGACCGGTCTCGCCGCGGGCGAGCGCGTGGTGCTGTCGCCGCCCGCCTCGCTCGGCGACGGCGACGCGGTGAAGCTCGCCCCGGCCGGCTGAGCCGCCCGGAACCGCTCATGGTCGGCCATCCCGCTCGATGGAGGGAATGGTCGGGTGCGCCCGCTCATCGCGATCCGCGGCCTCACGAAGACGTATCACCGAGGCAGCGAGACGATCGAGGTCTTGCACGGCGTCGACCTCGACATCGCGCGCGGCGACTTCGTCGCGCTCATGGGGCCCTCGGGCTCGGGGAAGACGACCCTGCTCAACCTGATCGGCGGGCTCGACCGTCCCACGTCGGGCACCATCGAGATCGACGGGCCGGCGCATCGACCAGCTCGGCAGCGGCGAGCTGGCGAGCTGGCGGGCCGCCAATGTCGGCTTCGTGTTCCAGTTCTACAACCTGCTCCCCGTGCTGTCGGCGCAGCGGAACGTCGAGCTGCCGCTGCTCCTGACGGATCTGCCGGCGGCGGAGCGGCGCCGGCGCGCCGCGATCGCGCTCACGCTGGTGGGCCTGGCCGAGCGCGGGAGCCACAAGCCGAGGGAGCTGTCGGGCGGGCAGGAGCAGCGCGTCGCCATCGCGCGGGCGATCGTCTCCGATCCCACGCTGCTCGTCTGTGACGAGCCGACGGGCGATCTCGACCGGGCGACGGGTCACGAGATCCTCCTGCTTCTCCAGATGCTGAATCGCGAGCACGGCACGACGGTCGTGATGGTCACGCATGATCCCAAGGCCGCCGAGTACGCGGGGCGCCGGGTCGTGCTCGACAAGGGGAGCCTGGTCGAATGAAGTACCTGCCGCTCCTCTGGGCCGGGTTGTTCCGCAGAAAGACGCGGACGATCTTGACCATCCTGTCGGTGGTGGTCTCGTTCCTGTTGCTGGGGCTCCTCGACGCGGTCACCGTCGCGTTCGAGTCCGGCGCCGACACGGCGGACGCCAAGCGCCTGCTCACCACGGCGCGCTACTCGATCATCGAGCCGCTGCCGCTGTCGTACCTCGGCCGCATCGAGCAGGTGCCCGGCGTCGTGAGCGTCGCCCACGCCGACTGGTTCGGCGCGAAGTACCAGAACGAGAGCAATGCCTTCCCCGTCTTCGCGGTGGATCCGCGGCGCTACCTCGCGATGTACCCCGAGTTCGACATCGCGCCCGCGCACCTCGAGGCGTTCGCGGCCACGCGCACGGGCGCGGTGGCCGGGCAGCGCCTCGTCGATCGCTTCGGCTGGCGCGTCGGCCAGAAGCTGCCGATCAGCTCGGAGATTCATCCGAAGGCCGGCGGCGACATGAACTGGGAGTTCGACCTCGTCGGCATCATCGACGCCGAGGATCCCGCCGTGCGCGGAAACACCGACGTGGTGCTGATCAACGTCGCCTACTTCGACGAGGCCCGGCAGAGCGGCAAGGGCAAGACGGGGTGGTACATCGAGCGGATCGCCGACCCGGCGGGCGCCCGCGCCATCGCCGCGGAGATCGACCGCCGCTTCGCGAATTCGCCCGACGAGACCAAGACGCAGCCGGAGAAGGAGTTCGCGATCGGCTTCGCCAAGCAGATCGGGGACATCGGCGCGCTGGTGGTGCGCATTCTCGCCGCCGTGTTCTTCACCATCGTGCTCCTGACGGGCAATACGATGGCGCAATCGATCCGCGAGCGCATCCCGGAGCTCGCCATCTTGAAGACGCTCGGGTTCTCCGACGGGAAGGTCACCGGGCTCGTCCTCGCGGAGGCGCTGCTGCTGATGCTGATCGGCGCGGGGGGCGGCATGGCCGCGGCGGCGGGCCTTCTGCCCGTCGTCAACGGGTCGACGGGCGGCCGGTTCCCGCCGCTGTTCGTGAGCGCGCGCACCTGGCTCGCCGCGGCCGTGCTCGCCGTCGGCGTTGCGGTCGCCATCGGCCTGCCGCCCGCGCTCCGGGCCCGGCGCCTCAGGATCGTCGACGCGCTCGCGGGGCATCGCTGATGGCCTGGCTCAACCAGGTCCTCCAGATCACGCTGGTCAATCTGCGCAGCCTGCCGCAGCGCCTCGGCACCTCGCTGGTGGTGGTCATCGGCATCGCCGGCGTCGTCGGCGTGCTGGTCTCGGTGCTCGCGATGGCCGAAGGCTTCCGCCACACGCTCACCAGCGCGGGCCGCCCGAGCCGCGTCATCATGCTGCGCTCCGGCTCGGATTCCGAGCTGTCGAGCGGCGTGGTCCGGGACCAGGCCACGCTCGTCGCCTTGCTCCCCGGCCTGGCGCGCGACGCCGAGGACCGGCCCCTCGCGTCGGCCGAGCTGAACGTGATGGTGGATCTTCCCCGGAAGGGCGAGAGCGATCCCAACAACGTCCCGTTCCGGGGCGTCGGGCCCTCCGCCTTCGCCGTCCGCGACGAGGTCCGGATCGTCGAGGGCCGGCGCTTCAATCGCGGCGTCCGCGAGGTCATCGTGGGCCGGCAGGCCGCGCAGCAGTTCGCCGGCCTCACCGTCGGCTCCCGCATGGCGTTCCGCGAGAGCGACTGGACGGTCGTCGGCCTCTTCGAGAGCGGCGGCGACGTGCACGAATCGGAGATCTGGGCCGACGCCGAGGTGGCGATGTCGGCCTTCCGCCGCACCGGCTACCAGTCGGTGACGGCGACGCTCGCCGATCCGTCGGATGGCGGCTTCACGGCGCTCAAGGCCGCGGTCGCTCGCGACCCTCGCCTGTCGATCAACGTGCTGCGGGAGCCGGAGTACTACGCCAAGCAGGCGGGCATTCTCTCGAACCTGATCCGGGTGCTCGGGTATACCGTCGCCGCCTTCATGGCGCTCGGCGCCGCGTTCGGGGCGCTCAACTGCATGTACTCGGCGATCGCCAGCCGCCAGGTGGAGATCGCCACGCTCCGGGCCATCGGCTTCGGCGGCGTTGCCGTGGTCGTCTCGGTCATGATCGAGGCGCTCCTGCTCGCACTCCTCGGCGGCGCGGTGGGCGGCGCACTCGCCTATCTCTACTGCGACGGCGCCTCGCTCTCCACGCTCAACTTCAGCACGTTCTCCCAGGTGGCCTTCGCGTTCCGCGTGACGCCCGGGCTCCTCGCCCAGGGGCTCCTGTGGGCGCTCGCCATCGGGGTCGCCGGCGGGCTCTTCCCCGCCATCCGTGCGGCCCGGATTCCCGTGACCATGGCGCTGCGCGCGCCGTAGCGGCCTCGGGTCGGCGTGCTTCGGCCGGTGCGATTGCCGGAGGGCGTGGAGGGTCGCTTGTACCTTGCCGCCATGCCCGGCCGACATGGGCCGCTCGCGCAAGCGTGGGAGGCTCTGCGACGGGAGGGAATCCACGTCGTCGTCTGCCTGGCCGAGCCCGAGGAGATCCGCGGCAAGTCTCCCGCCTATGCCACTGCGCTCGAGGCGCAGGCCGTCCCGTGCCCGGTCGAGTCGTTCCCCGTCGCCGACTTCGGTGTGCCCGACGATCGCGAGGCGTTCTGGGCGCTCGCATCGAGCCTTGGGAACCGACTGACGGGGGGCGAGCGGCTGATGATCCACTGCGGGGCGGGGATCGGTCGGACGGGGACGCTCGCGACGTGCGTGCTCCTCGCCCTGGGGGAGCCGCTCGCGCGGGCCGAGGAGGCGGTCTCGGTCGCCGGGTCCCATCCGGAAACCGCCGCGCAGCGCGCGCTCGTGTCATGGTGCGCGGCCCGCCCGCGCGCCCGGTGAGAACAGAGCCCGAGTACTTCAATTTCTCGGTGGCCATTGGGCCGAGCGTTGACCGCGGTGGGGATGTAGAGGCCGCCGACCCCTCCCACTGCATCATCGAGTACTGCGGCGTGACGCTTGGCGAAGGCGAGGAGTCGGGTCGACATGGGCCGTTAAGCGGGTCATCGAAATGAAATCGGACCACAGGAGTGCAACGTTGAGATGTGGCGAACAACTCACACTTGCGCTGGCGACTCTACCAGCCGGGATTGTCTTGGGTAGCGCGTGCGCTCTCGTCCCGCCCAGCAGACCCCGGTGGCCATCTACGGTCGGCCCGTGCCGCCTGAGTCTGAGGATTCCGACTTCGCGTGGGGCCGTGACAGCGATGAGCCGCCGCGTCCCGCCCAATGGCCTCGACGAGCTCGCCCTCTGGCAGCGGCGTATAGGCCAAGGCGCGCTTCTCCCGCCCAGTCCTTCGGCGAGGACGCCGTGATCGGAGGGGCGCGGGTCGGGAGCACTTCGGTCATTCCCCTGAAACCATGGCTTTGCTGAGCTTACTGGCCCACACGTGGTAGCTGCCAGGTGCGGGCCGCGACGGCCATTTTTCTGAACCTTGACATGGACATAGACAACGGGTACGGTGAAAAGCGACGGTTGATAGAAGAAGAGCCCCCTCGGTACGCCCCTGACAAAGTAGGCGTAAGCCTCGCGTACCCCGGGGGCCAATTTTTTGCCCGCGAGGTCCCACAGGTGGCCCATACCGTAGCGGTCATTCTTGACGGCGGGTTCGTCAAGAAAAAGCTCCAAGATTCGCTGCGGAAGTTCCCAAGCCCCGACGATATTGTTGCGCTCGTCGGGGCGACGATGAAGAAGCCCAGGCTGGCCGATGCGCAGCTTTTCCGCGTCTACTACTACGACGCGGTGCCGTTCGAGGGCAAGACGAGAAACCCTGTGGACGGCTCTCCCCTGGATTTCTCGACGACCCCACAAGCCCGGCTGAATCGCCAGCTCATCGACACTCTGGAGATGAAGCCCGACTTCGCCGTGCGACGAGGAGAGATTATCCACACGGGCTGGAAGCTCGGGCACGCCGCGCTGCGCTCACTCAGCAAGAACCCAAGGGCAGTAACGGCCCAGGATTTCGTGCCCGACATGGGGCAGAAGGGCGTCGACATCAGGATCGGGCTCGACATCGCCCGAATCGCAGTCAAGCACATCGTGGACATCATCGTCCTGGTCACCGGGGATTCCGATTTCGTGCCGGTGATGAAGTTCGCCCGCACCGAAGGAATCAAGGTCTATCTCGAAGCGCTCGGCCACGGCGTGCGGCGCGAGTTGAGGGCACATGCTGATTTCGCCCTCTGATCTTACGGACCGCACGATGACGTTGCCGCCACACACGCCCCCAGCCGGATGGCCGTGCCGCGGAGCGGCATGGCCCGCGCGCCCGCTGATATGGCGGCGCGCGGAGGCCCCGTGATAGGCTGAGGCCCGCGGCGCGCGAGATCGACGCCGCAAGGAGAGATACGCCATGGCCTTCGACCTCGCCCCCTTCGCCGAGCGCCGCCGCCGATTCGCCGAGGCGATCGGCGATGCCCTCGCCGTCATCCCGGCGGCGCGCGAGACTCCGCGCAATGCCGATACCGGCTTCGAGTTCCGCCAGGACTCCGACTTCTACTTCCTCACGGGGTTCGACGAGCCCGACGCGGTGGCGGTCATCAACCCCGCCCACGCGAAGGAGCGCTTCGTGCTCTTCGTCCGGCCGCGCGACCGCGAGATGGAGGTGTGGAATGGCAGGCGGGCGGGGGTCGAGGGCGCCGTCGCGACCTACGGCGCCGACGCCGCCTACACCGTGGACGAGCTCGACGCCAAGCTGCGCGAGTACGCGATCGACCGGACGGCACTCGTGTACCGGCTCGGCAACGCGCACCATGACCCGCGGATGATCCGCCTCGTCGCGGAGATGCGCGGCGTGCGCACGCGCGGCTTCGCGACGCCGGTTCGCGTGGAGGACCCGGGCCCGATCCTGCACGAGCTGCGCCTCAGGCGCTCGCCGGAAGAGCTGGCGCGCCAGCGCCGCGCCTGCGAGATCAGCCGCGACGCCCACGTCGAGGCGATGCGCTACGCGCGGCCCGGGCAATACGAGTACGAGGTCCAGGCGGCGCTCGAGTGCGTGTTCAAGAAGAACGGCTCGCCGCGCAATGCCTATCCGTCGATCGTGGCCTCGGGCCCCAACGCGACCATCCTGCACTACAGCGAGAACAACCGGCGCATGGAGGACGGCGACCTGCTGCTGATCGACGCGGGCTGCGAGTGGGGCTACCACGCCGCCGACATCACCCGCACCTTCCCCGTGAACGGGCGCTTCACCCCGCCCCAGCGGCGCATCTACGACGTGGTGCTGCGCGCGCAGCTCGCCGCCATCGAGGCCGCGCGGCCGGGCAACCGGTACGAGGCGATGCACGAGGCGGCGCGGCGCGCGCTCGTCGAAGGCCTCGTCGCGCTCCGCCTCTTGCCCCGCGGGGTCGACGAGTCGCTCGCCATGCACCACTACCGCGAATTCTACATGCACGGCACCGGCCACTGGCTCGGCATGGACGTCCACGACGTCGGCGACTACCGCGTCCGCCGCCAGTCGCGGGTGCTCGAGCCCGGCATGGTGGTCACCGTCGAGCCCGGTCTCTACTTCGACCCCGAGCGCGAGACCGTCCCCTGCTACCTGCGCGAGTACAGCGAGGAGGAGATGTGGGAGCGCCGCTACCGCCTCGGCACGGCCGCCGCGAAGAAGATCGAGGACGAGGAAAAGGCGCGCGCCGAGAAGGTGGAGCACCGCGTCCCCGCCGAGTACCGGGGCATCGGCGTCCGCATCGAGGACGACATCCTGATCACCGCCGGCGGGCCCGAGGTCTTGACCGCGGGCACGCCGAAGACGATCGAGGAGGTCGAGCGCGCCTGCGCCGAGCCGCCTCGCCTGCCGCGGTAGCGCGCGGGGCGCGGCTGGCGTGGACGCGAGAGTCACCGCGGTCAGTCGGAGCGCGACGCACACGATGACGAAGGCGAACGAGGAGAGCATCCGGCTCCTCGCGGGTCTCGGCGTCGAAGGGGACGCGCATCGGGGCGAGACGGTCAAGCACCGCTCGCGCGTGGCGCGCGACCCGAGCCAGCCCAACCTGCGCCAGGTGCACCTGATCCACGCCGAGCTGCACGACGAGCTCGCGCGCCGCCGGCTTCGCCGTGCCGGCCGGACTCATGGGCGAGAACGTGACCACGCGCGGCGTCGACCTGCTCGGGTTGCCGGCGGGCGCGCGCCTCTGTCTCGGTGACACGGCGGTGGTCGAGGTGACGGGCCTGCGCAATCCGTGCGCCCAGCTCGACCGGCTCCAGCCCGGCCTGATGGCGGCGACGCTCGAGCGCGACGAGGACGGCAAGCTCGTCCGCAAGGCGGGCGTCATGGGGATCGTGCTCGCGGACGGCGAGGTCCGCCCCGGCGACCCGATCCGCGTCGAGCTTCCCCCGGAGCCTCACCGGGCCCTCGAGCCGGTCTGACGACCGCAATGGCGAGACGGGAGGAGCCCATGAAGCGCAGCGAAGACCGGATCCTGACCACGCATGTCGGTAGCCTGCCCCGTCCGCCGGCGCTCCGCGATCTGCTCGTGCGCCAGGATCGCGGCGAGACCCTCGACGGCGCGGCCCTCGCGCGCGAGGCCGAGGCCGCCGTGCGTCACGTCGTGCGAAGGCAGCTCGAGGCCGGCGTCGACGTCGGCAACGATGGCGAGCAACCGCGGGTCGGCTTCTCGACGTACCCGGCCGGGCGGATGCGCGGCTTCGGCGGTGAGAGCAAGCGGCGCCTGTCGCGGGACCAGATCGAGCACCCCGACTACGCGGCGCGCCTCGCTCGCCAGCGCGCCGGCGGGCCCCGTATCAGCGACGCGCCGCAAGCGGTGTCCGAGGTAGCCTACACCGATCTCGGCGAGGCCGTGGCCGAGTGCGAGCTGTTCCAGCGCGCTCTGGGAGCGGAGGGGCCGCGATTCGCCGAGTCGTTCATGACGGCGGCGTCACCAGGCGTCATCGCGACGATCATGCTCGACGCCTTCTACGGCTCGCACGAGCGCTACGTGCGGGCGCTCGCCCGCGAGATGCGAAAGGAATACGAGCTGATCGTGGCCCGCGGCTTCGTGCTCCAGCTCGATTGCCCGGATCTGGCGATGGAGCGCGCCCGCTTCTTCCAGGACGAATCCCTCGAGGGCTTTCTCGCCGCCGTCGCGCTTCACGTCGACGCCATCAACGAGGCGGTGGCGGGCATCCCGCCCGACCGCATCCGGCTCCACCTCTGCTGGGGCAACTACGATGGGCCGCACACCCACGACGTCCCGCTCGAGCCGCTCCTGCCCATCATCTATCGCGCGCGGGTCGGCGCGCTGTCGCTGCCGCTCGCCAGTCCGCGGCACCAGCACGAGCTCCGCGCCTTCCGGCGCCACCCGCTTCCGGACGGAATGCTGTTCCTGCCCGGTGTCATCGACTCCACGACCAATGTCGTGGAGCATCCCGAGGTCGTCGCCGACCGCATCATCGCCGCCGTCGAGGCCGTAGGCGACCGGACGCGCGTGCTGGCGAGCGTCGACTGCGGCTTCGGCACCTTCGCCGGGTCGCAGCTCGTCGAGGAAAGCGTGGTGTGGACGAAGCTCCGCACCCTCCGTGAGGGCGCCGATCTGGCCTCGACCCGGCTGTGGAGCTGAGCCGGCCCAACGACTGATGCGGTGGTTAGCCCGCATGATTCGTGAATGCGCATGTGGTGACCGGGCGGGTGGCGCGGCGGGGGCCGGGGGGATGGGTCCGGGTGAGCCCTTCCCGCCTCGCGAGACGACGACACAGCGGCCAGGGAGTGGGAACGGATCCACGGGTGACCGGTACGGAGTCGGCGGTGGTCAGAGGACCCATCCCCCCGGCCCCCGCCGCGTCACCCGCCCGCCTCCTACGTGGTTCGTTCGCGAACGATTGCGGGTCAGCCGCCGACCACCCGCTTTTCGTGGAGCGCGCTCAGGATCTCGTCGATCGTCGCCGAGGCCCAGACGTCGAAGAAGGGTGAGGCCTGGAGCGCGACGAACTCCCGCCCCGAGCGCTCCTCGGTCTGCGCGCTTTCTTCGCCCGGCCGGGGCGCCTGGAAGCTCCCGCGGATCAGGTCCTTGTGGTAGATGGCGGGGAACTCGATGTGGCGATGCAGCTCGCGGAAGTCCGCCGTGTAGAAGACGGCCACCGGCACCGACGCCCACTCGGCGCCGCCCTTGCCGTTCATGAACTCGAGCATCAGGTCGTGGTTGGCGTCGGGAGCGGCGGCGGGATCGGGGCGTCGCGTGCCGAGGATCTTCGCTCCGTCGCGATTGAAGATCCGCAGCTCCAGCCCGCCCGCCTCGGCGAGCCGCGCGAGGACGGGCAGGTCGCGCCGGCAATCGGAGGACCAGTCCTCGGAGATCACGAGGATCTTCGCAGGACCGCCGGGCTGGGCGGCGAGCCACTTGATCGCGGCGGCTTGCTGCTCGCTGAGCTGCGCCTTGGCGTAGCGGTCGCGGAACACCGCGCTATTGTCCTTGCGGGGCGCGGCGAAGGAGCCGCCGTCGGGGAAATAACCACCGAAGGCCTCGCGGGCGAGGTTCTCGGGGCTGCCCGCGTAGCTCACGTACTGGTCGAACGTCATGCCCTTGGCGAACCGCTCGGCGGTGACGGCGCTCTTGGCCACGCTTGCCTCCCTCGGGCGGTCGGGCGAATCGGATCCGGCCGCGCTCAGTAGCCCTTGTCCTTGTCGATCAGCGCGATGAACGGCTGCCCCGCGCGCATGCGGCGCAGGTTCTCGCAGAAGGTGTCGATCACGCGCTGGGCGCGGCGGGGCGAGCCGCCCGCGGTGTGCGGCGTGACGATCACGCGCGGATGCGTCCAGAGGCGATGGTCCTTCGCCAGGGGCTCGGGATCGGTGACGTCGAGGCCGGCGCCCCAGATCAGCCCCTCGTCGAGGGCGGCGAGCAGGTCCTCGCCATAGATGATCTCGCCGCGGGTGACGTTGATGAGGATGGCCGTCCGCCGCATGCGCCGGAAGAGGTCGCGGGTGAACAGGTGGCGCGTGGCCTTGGTGAGCGGCAGCCCGATGACGACCACGTCGGCGAGGCCGAGCATCTCGTAGAGGCGGTCGGCTTCCAGATGTCGGGGACCCCCGGCTCGGGCGGCACGTCCTCGACGTCGACGCCGATCACGCGCATCCCGAAGGCGAGCGCGCGCCGCGCGACCTCGCGGCCCACCCCACCGAAGCCCACGATGCCCATCGTCGATTCGAAGCAGCTCCCGCTGCTCGAGGCGGATGGGCTCGCGCAAGCCGTAGTCGGGCCGGCGGATGGCGGTGTGCAGGCCGCGCGTCAGGCCGAGGAGGAGCGCGAAGGCGTGCTCGGCCAGGTGAATGCCCACGCCGCCCTTCTCGCTCGCGAGCGGGATGTCGCTCTGCACCAGCTCGGGGCTGAGCACGGCGTCCACGCCCGCGCCGATCGAGTGGTAGAAGCGCAGCCGCCGGTTCAGCACGAAGATGTCCGGGGCGACGCGGCCGAACAGGATATCGGTGTCGACGATCTCCGCCCGCTGCCGTGCGGGCTCCTTGGCCTCGACCAGGACGGTGCCCGGCCCGGCGGCCTCGAGGATGCCCGCGCGCTGCTCGGCGCTGAGCGATGGCACGATCATGAGCGGCGTATAGAGGATCTTCATGCGCGCGTGTCCTCCGTGACGATGTCTCCCCGTGGTGGCCCAGCATCCGGCCGCGGCCCCGCGGGCCGCCGGCCCCGGCATTCTACCGCGTTCGCGCGCCGCCGGCGGCCGAGAGCCGTCGAGGGCGAGGGCGCCGATCAGGCGGGAAGCTGCCCGTCGACGTGGAGCGTGCCTTCCTCGCGGTTCCACAACCTCAGCATGTGGCGAATCTGCCCGGGCTCGCCCGCGTCCCGGAACGCGGTGCGGCTATGGGCGATCTGCCGGTTGTTCAGGTACTGGAGCTGGCCCTGCTCGATGCGGAACTCCACCCACTCCTCGGGCGCGTCGACGATCTCGCGGAGGGCGGCGAGCGCGTCGACCCCCTCGGCGTCGAGCGGCTCGCCCGCCAGCTTCTGCCCATTGGTGATGTAGTCGTCGTAGTAGCGCGCGGCCAGCGCCGATCCATCGCAGGCGAAGACCGGATGGGTCGACCACCGAGCTTCGTCGGGGCCGTGCTCGGCTTGCCGGTCCCAGTGAACCGGCGCGTAGAGGCGGCCCAGCAGCCGCGGATGGCGCGCGCGCATGGCATTGTGCGCGGCTGCGAGGCTCCGGACGCGGCTCTCACCGCCCGCCCGCGCCGTCGCCAGGCAGAAGAGCCCGACGAAGGCCGGGGGCTGCCAGAGCCAGGGGCCGTCGGTGTGAAACGGCTGGCCGAGATTGGTCACCGACCGGCGAATGCCGTAGCCCAGAGGCTGCCCGGAGTCCTTCACGTCGTAGAGCCGCGTGCCGTCCCACTTCTGGGCGACGACGCGGCCGAGAATCCCGGCCAGGAGCCAGCCGATCGCCTTGGACTCCTCCGCGCTGTACTCCTCGACCGGAACCCGATCGACCACCGCGAGCCCGGGGCCATCGACCAGCTTGCCGTGCACCGTCTCCATCAGCTTGCCGCACGACGCCAGCCGGAACCGAGCGGGCTCGAGCGCCTCGATCGGGCCCGTCCCCGAGGCTCCGCAGCGACTTGACGACCGCGTCGATCTCTTCCAGACACGCCCGAGGACGCGGCACGACCCACTGATCCGGGCGCAACCCTTCCGGGCTCCACGCGCAGCCACCGAGGATGTCCTGCTCGATCGTCGGAACACGCGGTCGGGCGAGCGCCAATGAGGCCTCCGGGCGAATGCAGATCTCAAGCGAACGCGCGGAGTATAGCACGCCCCCCACCCGACCCCGGCCCGCTCCCGAGGGCAGGAAGGGCAGGCTGGAGTGCCCTCATCCCGCTCCGGCCGAGGATGCGACGGCTCGTCTCGTTGTCGTCGGCGACGAGGACCCGCAGTCCACGGAGCAGGGTCAGGTCGGCGAGTGGCGGGGGGAGCGAGCGTGCTCGTGTGGACCCCGAAGCTCGCGGTGAAGTGAAACGTGCTCCCCTTCCCGGGCGCGCTCTCGACCCACATCCGCCCACCGATCAGCTCCACGAGTTGCCGCGTGATGGCGAGGCCGAGCCCCGTGCCGGCGGGTGGTCGAGCTGTCCGCCTGGATGAAGGGCTCGAAGATCGACGCCTGCTTGTCCGCCGCGATGCCGATGCCCGAGTCGCTGACCTGCGCGTGGAGGATCAGATCGGTCTCGCTGCGCTGCGCCACGCGCACCTCCACCCGCACCTCGCCCTCCGCGGTGAACTTGATCGCATTGCCCACACGCGCTCGAGGCCCGTCGCCATGCGGTTGAAGGCGTCGACCGTCGGCGCGATCTCGACGAGTTTGGTCGGCAGCATGCGCACAGAGAAGTCGCCGCGCCCGAACCGGGCGGGGCTCTCGGCCAGGGCGCGGACGGGCCGGAGGCAGTGCGTCGACCAGCAATGACAGGACTTCCGGCTGGTCCTCGACGACAAGAATCGTTCGCCCGGACAAGCTCGTGGTCATGGGCCGTCACCCGTGCAAGCGGATAGCCAGAAGACTGCGGCGAGAAATCAACGACTTGGCGCGAGTACCTCACCGAGAACTGACTCTTTTCGTCAGCTCGGTGACAGTTCGTTGGAAAAGCGTCAAGCGGAGGGGTCGGTCGCGGCGGCGGGCGGAGTCGACTCGCGGCTCACTTCGGTGCCGGCGGCGAAGACGCCGATGCTGACGGCGGCGAGGGTGCGCGTCAAACGTGCTCGTCGGAGCCGCGGGCCACGACCAAGAGCGAGGCGGCGATGGGGCCGACGGCGCCGTCACGCCTTCCGCCGCAGCTCGTCGATGACGCCGAGGACGCGGATCACTTCCTGGCCGTCCCGGACCATGTGGCGGTCGCCGGCCTGGCCCCAGCGAAGCAGGCCGTCGCGGTCGACGATGAAGGTCGAGCGGTAGGCGACGTTCCGCTCCACGTCGTGGACGCCGTAGGCCTGGATGACCTCGCGGTGGATGTCGCTCAGGAGCGGGAAGGGGAAGCTCCGGGCCTTGGCGAACGCCTCGTGGGAGAACGTGCTATCCCCGCTGATCGCGAGGAACGCGATCCCGCGACCTTCGAGCTCGCGGGCGACCTGTCCCAGGCCGGTCAGCTCGGGCGTTCAGATACCGCCCCAGTCGTAGCAGTAGAACGCGAGGACCACGTCGGCCTTGCCCCGGTACTCGGCGAGGGAGACGGGGCGGCCGAGCGTCGAGGGCAGCGAGAATTCGGGCGCGGGCTGGCTCCACCTGAGTGCGTTCACGGGCCGAGACTAGTCCGTGTCGTCGGTGGGGTCAAGTGCCTTACCACCTCGCCGCTCGATGCGCGCCCCCAGCTCGGCGAGCCGCTCGTCGATGCGCTCGTAGCCGCGATCGATCTGCTGGATATTGTGGATCGTGCTGGTGCCGTTGGCGCACAGCGCGGCGATCACCAGCGCCATGCCCGCTCGGATGTCCGGGCTGACCAGCTCCTGCCCGACGAGCGGCGATCGGCCGCTCACCACCACTCGATGGGGATCGCACAGAATCAGCCGCGCGCCCATCGACGCCAGCCGATCCACGAAGAACAGGCGGGACTCGAACATCTTCTCGAAGATCAGGACCGTCCCCTCGCTCTGCGTGGCGCCGACCACCGCGATGGACGTGAGGTCCGCCGGATAGCCCGGCCAGGGCGCGTCCTCGATCTTCGGGATGGCGCCGCCCAGATCGGGCGCGACGCGCAGCTCCTGTCCTCCCGGCACCACGATGTGCCGCCCGCTCGCGTCGGGGCCGAAGCGGATCCCGATGCGGTCGAACGCGAGTCGCGTGGCGCGGTGCTCGTGCGGCCGCGCCTCCTCGATGCAGAGCTCGCCGCCGGTGACCGCGGCCAGCATGATCAGGGAGCCCACCTCGATGTAGTCGGGCCCGAGCGCGTACTCGGCGCCATGGAGGCGGGTCGTGCCGCGGATCACGAGCCGGTTGGTGCCGATGCCCTCGATCGCGCCGCCCATGGCATTGATCAGCCGGCAGAGGTCCTGGACATGCGGCTCGCAGGCGGCGTTCTCGATGACCGTGGTGCCGAGCGCGAGCGCGGCGGCCATGACCGCGTTCTCGGTGCCCGTGACCGAGGCCTCGTCGAGGAACACGTCGGCGCCGACCAACTGCTTCGGGGCGCTGAAGACGTACTCGCCGCTGCCGGTCTCGACGGTGCCGCCGAGCGCCTCCAGGGCGAGGACATGGGTGTCGATGCGGCGGCGGCCGATCACGTCGCCGCCCGGGCAGCGGCAGCCGCACGTGACCGCGGCGCGCGAGCAGCGGCCCGGCGAGCAGGATCGAGGCGCGGATCTGCTTGCAGACCTCCGGGTTCGGCTCGTCGCCGTTGACGCGGTCGGCCCTGAAGGCGATCGCGCCCGTTCCGCGGGGCGTCACGGTGACGCCGAGGTCGCGGAGGATCGAGACCAGCGCCTCCACGTCGCGGATGGCGGGCACATTCGTCAAGACCACTTCGTCGTCGGTCAAGAGCGTCGCCGCGATCAGCGGCAGGGCGGCGTTCTTGTTGCCGCTCGGACGAATCCGGCCGCCGATCGGGTGACCGCCTTCGATCACGAAGCGCTGATTGACCATCATGTCCTCCCTGATCAGAGCGCATTCCGGCCTCATCCGTCCAGAAAGAAGTTCTCGTGAGAGTTCGAGTAGACTAGGCTCCCAGGCGGCAGACAACCCGGGGCGGGTCGTCCGGAGAAACCACGAGGAGTCCCAATGGCACAGACGCTCGACGAGCTCTTGACCCGGCAGGTGGCGCGCTTCACCGATCGCAAGGGGGACTGGGATGCCTTCGCGGACGCGCGCGTCGAGGGCTACCGCCGCGCCCAGCACCGGTTCATCGGCAGCGGCGCCTCCGGGAAGGCGGATGCGAGCGTGATCCCCGCCGAGCACTTCACGCTCAGCGTGATGTTCGTCCCGCCCGGCCAGGGCAATGCCGCCCACACCCACGAGGTGGAAGAAGTGTTCTTCATCCTCCGCGGCAAGGTCCTGGTCTTCCTCGAGGACGGGGCGGGGAACCGCGCGGAGACGGTGCTCGGCCCGTGGGACTGCGTCGCCGCGCCCGCCAACGTCCTCCACGGCTTCGTCAACGTGGGCCTCGAGCCCGCGTATCTCCAGGTGATGCTCGGCAAGGGCCGCCCCGACCTCATGACGTACGCGGACGAGTCGCTGCAGGCCCGCCGCGATGAGCACCTAGAGCGATGATGAAGGGCCCATCTGCGGAGGTACGGCGTCCCTCGACCGCCGTGCCACGTAACGCGCGAGACGATCGGGCGACGAACTTTCGTCTGCGGGGCCCAGACATGGCCCCGCACTCCCCCACGAGAGTACGCCTCGCGGGCGGCCATCGGGCGCCGCCTCGCAGCTGGACCCTTCTCATCGCTCTAGCTGGGTTTCTCCGACAGGCGCCTAGCCGGTGCAGTTCGGCGCCTCCCTCAAGCGCAGGGAAGACGGCCGCCTCGTCGCCGGCCTGGGGCGATACCTCGACGACCTGAAGCTGCCCGATCTCCTGTACCTGGGCCTGGTGCGCAGCCCGCACGCCCATGCCCGCGTGCTCGGCGTCGACCGCGCGGCGGCATCGGGCCTCGACGGCGTGATGGCGGTGTGGACGCTCGACGACTTGCCGGAGCTCGCGACCGCCTCGGTGCCGCCGCTCGTGCCCGAGCCGCGCGGGCGGCCCCATCGCCACCCGCCCCTCGCGGGGGGTCGCGTGCGGCACGTGGGGGAGGCCGTCGCCGTCGTGGTCGCCGACGATCCCTATCGGCTGGCCGACGCCCTCGACCGGGTCATCGTCGCGTACGAGCCGCTGCCGGTCGCCGCGACGCCGGCCGCCGCGATGGCGCCGTCGGCGCCCCTCGTCCACGACGACTGGCCGGACAATGTCCCGTACGTGAGCCGCTCCGGCACGGGCGATGTCGGGCCGGGCTTCGCCTCTGCCCACGTGATCGTCGAGGCGCACCTGCGCTATCCGCGCGTGGCGGGCATGCCCATCGAGACGCGCGGCGTCCTGGCCTCCGAGGACAAGGCGACGGGCGCCCTGCTCGTCTGGTCGTCGACGCAGGTGCCCTTCGCGGTGCGCAGCGCCATCGCCGTGGCGCTCGGGCTGCCCGAGGAGCGGATCCGCGTCCTCGTGCCCGAGGTGGGCGGCGGCTTCGGCATCAAGGGCCACGTGTACCCCGAGGAGATCGTGGTGGCGGCGGTGGCGCGGCGGCTCGGCCGGCCGGTCAAGTGGGTGGAGACCCGGCGCGAGCACTTCCTGAGCGCGGCGGCGGATCGAGACCAGGATCACCGCGCGCGGATCGGCGTGGCGCGCGACGGCGCCATCGTCGCCCTCGAGACCGCCTTCACGCGGGATCACGGCGCGTTCCCGCCGCTCGGCGAGGCCATCACCCAGAACACCATCAATCACTTGCCCGGGCCGTATCGCGTGCCGAACTATCGCGCCGTCGGAACGAACGTCGTCACCCACAAGACCTTCGCCGCCGCGTATCGCGGCGCCGGGCGCCCCGAGGCCGCCTTCGTCCTCGACCGGCTGCTCGACCGGGCGGCGCGGGCGCTCGGCATGGACCCGGCGGCGCTCAGGCGCCTGAACATGATCCGGCCCGACGAGATGCCCTATCGCTCGGGGCTCACCTACCGCGACGGCGTGCCGATCACGTACGACGCGGCGGATTACGTGACGGCCTTCGATCGCCTGATCGAGCGGCTCGAGTATGCGGACTGGCGCGCCGAGCAAGCGAAGCGCAAGGGGACGGCGCGGCCGATCGGCATCGGGCTCTGCGCGTACGTGGAGGGGACGGGGCTCGGTCCCTTCGAGGGCGCCGACGTGCACGTCGATCCCGGCGGCACCGTCTTCGTCCATCTCGGCGTCTGCGCCCAGGGGCAGGGCCACGAGACGACCTTTGCCCAGATCTGCGCCGACGTCCTCTCCGTGCCCGTGGAGAGCGTGGTCGTCAAGGGCGGCGACACCCAGCTCGTGGGGTACGGCATGGGCACCATCGCGAGCCGCGTGGCCGCCGTGGCGGGCCCCGCGGTGGCGCGCTCCGCCGGCGAGGTCGCGGACAAGGCGCGGCTCGTGGCCGCGGAGATGCTCGAGTGCGATCCGAAGGACATCGTGCTCGCCGACGGGCGCGTGCTCGTCAAGGGCGTCCCCGGCAAGAGCCTCCGCCTCGCCGAGGTGGCGCGCGCCGCCGTCAGGAGCCGCGCGCTCGCGAAGACGAGCGGCCCGGGCCTGAGCGCCTGCGGCTTCTTCTATCCCGATTCGGTCACCTGGGCCTTCGGCGTCCAGGGCGTCGTGGTCGAGGTGGACGTCGAGGCCTGCTCGCTCACGCTGCTCCGCCACGTCGCCATGCACGACTGCGGGCGGCCGATCAACCCGATGATCGTCGAGGGCCAGCTTCACGGCGGCCTCGCCCAGGGCATCGGCACCGCGCTCTTCGAGGAGCTGCTCTACGACGAGGACGGCCAGCTCCTCACCGGGACCTTCATGGACTATGGCCTGCCGCGCGCCGACCAGATGCCGGACTTCGAGGTGGGCCATCTGGACTTCCCCTCGGCGGTCAACCCGCTCGGCATCAAGGGCGTGGGGGAAAGCGGGGTCATCGCGCCCGCCGCGGCCATCGCCAATGCCGTCGAGGACGCGCTGGCCGACTACGGCGTCCAGGTGAACACGGTGCCGCTCACGGGACCGCGGATCTTCGAGATGCTCCGCGCGGGGGGCCGCTGGCCCCTCATCCACGGCAAGCGGTGTCCGGATGACGCGCGAGCACCGCTTCGCCCAGGTCGACGTCTTCACCGACCGTGTCTTCGGCGGCAATCCGCTGGCCGTCGTCTTCGACGCGGATGGTCTCGGCGACGCCGAGATGCAGTCGATCGCGCGCGAGATGAACCTCTCGGAGACGACCTTCCTCCTGCCGCCCACGCGGCCGGAGTGCGCGGCGCGCGTGCGCATCTTCACCCCCGCGCGCGAGGTGCCGTTCGCCGGCCACCCGACCATCGGCACGAGCTGGGTGCTCGCGACGGAAGGGCTCCTGCCGCAGGGGGCCACGCGCTTCTTCCTCGAAGAGGCGATCGGCCCCGTCGAGGTCGAGCTCGAGGGCGACCCGGCGCGCCCGAGCTTTCTCTGGATGCGCCACGGCGAGGCCACGCTCGGGCCCGAGCTCGCCAACCGGGCCGCGTTCGCCGCGGCCCTCGGCCTGGCGGAGGCGGACCTGTGGCCGGGCGCGCCCATCTGCACCGGCTCGACGGGCAGCGCCTTCCTGTTCGTCCCGCTCCGGGACAAGGCCACGGTGGACCGCGCCGCGCTGGACGTGCCCCGCATCGTGGAGGCGATGGGGGAGGGGCCCAACCTCGGCGTCTTCGTCTTCGCGGCCGATCCGGATCCCGAGGCCGGCCGCGTGTACTCGCGGATGTTCGCGCCGCACACCTCGGGCATTCCCGAGGATCCGGCGACGGGCTCGGCCAGCGGGCCCCTCGGCGCCTACCTGGTCACCCATGGCCTCGTGGCCCCGGCGCCGTCCGTCGACATCGTCAGCGAGCAGGGCACCGGATGGGCCGGCAGAGCTTCATCCACATCAAGATCGCGATGCGCGGCGGGCGGATCAGCGAGCTGCGGGTCGGCGGCGGCGTCGTGCCGGTCATCGAGGGCCGCCTTCGCGTGTGACGTGCACCCACTGAACGGAAGGAGAACCCCATGCCTCAGGCCACTCTACCGCCCTGGATCGAGACGCTGAAGCAGCGCGACCCCGAGTTCGTCGCGTCCTACATGAGCCAGCGCGAGAAGATCCTGGCGGACGGCGCGATCCCCGCCAAGTACAAGCACCTCATGACCATGATCGTCGACGCGCTCCTGGCACATGCCGACGGGGTCGCGACCATCGCCAACCGCGCGCGCGCCGCGGGGGCCTCGGAGGCGGAGATCCTCGAAGCGGTCGAGGTGGCGTACCTGTTCGGCGGCACGCCGGGCCTGGTCACGGCGGTCAACGCGTTCCGCGCCTGAGGCGACCTGCTCGATGGAAGGGTTAGAGCGCACACACGTTCGATTGCTCAGCATTCGATCGTGACGATGTGCGCCTGAATCTTGCCGTCGACAGGGCCCGGCCCGAACCGCTGGGCGATCGCGTCCGCTGCGATGTCGGTTGCTTCGCCAAGCCGCGATTTGTCGCGTGCCTCGATCTCGTTTCGTAGCGGTGTCCCTTGGCAGTATGCGATCGCAGGGATCTGCGGAGACGCTGCCTGACTGCGCGCCGCAACCGTACTGATATGGGGTGACGCAAGGAACCCGCCGTGTTTCAGATCTCGCTCAATGGTCGCGAGGTCGTAGTAGCCATGGGGCGTGCGGGCCATGAAGCGCGGCGGGTCCTTAGGGAAGAGAGATTCGAGTGCCTGTCGTCACGGTGTCGAGCGAATTCGTTCTCCTCGATTCGGTCCCACACGTTGAAAATGAACACGCCTCCTGACCTGAGGACTCGCCGTGCCTCCGAAAACGCCTTCGACCTGTCGGGAAAGAACATGACTCCGAACTGGCACACCACGGCGTCAAACACTCCGCCGTCGAAGGGCAGTTGCATCGCGTCTGCCTGACGCCATTCTACCGGGCGCTTGGTCCCGATCTCGGAAGCGAGGTCCAGCATCGGCTGATTCAAATCCGTGGCGACGATGGAGACGCGTTCCGGTAGCACGGATGCCAGATTGCGAGTGACGACACCCGTGCCGGCGGCAATCTCGAGTACGCGCGTAAGAGATCGCGAAGCGACCCGACTCGCCAAGTCCGCAGCGTACGGCTGGAAGATCAGCGGAACGAGATACGTCTCATAGAGCTTCGGAATTGAGCCGCCGAAGACCTTGTCGGTATCGGGACTGCTCACAGCATTCTCCTTGCTCCGTCCACCACGCTCACGCTCCGGCTGGCAAGCCCGTCCGGCGGTGGTAAGTGCTCAGCCGGCCCCGTCGGGCACGGCGACCAAGATCTGGTGCGACGCCCGCAGCTGCGCCCGATGGCGGATGGCGAAGCCGGCCTTGGCGAGCAGCCACTGCCAGTCGTCCGGCGTGTACTTGCTCTGGAAGGGGAAGAGGCGAAAGCCGCGCCGAAAGCTCTCCGCCTCTTCCTCGCCCATGACGTCGCGGCGATAGGCGAGATAGGCCGCCAGCGGCTGGCGAATCCAGTCGTTGAGCAGGAAGATCCCACCGGGGACGAGCACGCGGCGAATGTCGGCCAGCACGGGGAGGGGCTCGTCGATGACGTGCAGCACCGAGGACATGCTCACCAGGTGCACGCTGCCCGCGGCATGGGGCAGGGGCTCGGTGGTCGCGTCGAGGACCGCGACGATCGGCTTCGCGCCGGCGCACGCGAGCTCTTGGCCGTGCGTCACCATCGCCTGGGTCACGTCGTAGCCGTAGAGCGCCGCCGCCGGATAGCGCTCGCCGAGGTCGCGGAGGAAGAGCGCCGGCCCACACCCGAGATCGAGCATGGTCGGGCTCGGCGGCAGATAGGGCGCCACGCTCGCGGTGAAGAACGCCCAGAAGGCGTTGTCGAAGCGCTCCGGGTGCGTGGCGACCATGCGCCGCAGCAGGTCGTCGTCCGATGCGCCGCTGAGCGACTGGTGCGTCGGCATCAGGTCTGGCCCTGCGCGCGGCTCGCGTTGCTTGCCTGTGAGTCCGAGGTCCATCGGGTTACCTCCCGTCTCGAGGGTGGCCTGCGAACCGTCCGATCATAGCGCGTCCTTTGGCGGCTCCGCCCGTGCGGATTCCGCCGGGTGCCGCGAGCAGATGAGCAGCAGGGCCGGCTCCCCGACGCCGCCCCAGACCACGGCCCGCTGGGCATGCGCGTGGCCGAGGGCCGTGGCTTCGGCTCGGGGCATGCCGAGGATCAGCAGGCTTGCTTCCGGAGGCCACTCGCCGTCGTCACCGACCCCCTCGCCCGGGAAGACCTCGTATCCTCGCGCGCGCACGTCGGCTTCGAGCCGCGTGTGACGCGCCCTATTCTCCTCGGCGGTCAATGGGACCGAGCCGGGATTGTGGGCCGTCACGTAGGCCCAGTGCCGATGACCCCTTGCCGTCAACAGCGTGTCCAGGACCGGATGAGCCTCGCCGATCCGGATGCGCAGCCGGCCCGCCGGCGTGTCGGCGAAGTACGACGTCTTGCGGTAGGCCGTGAGGAGCCGCTCGTCCGACATATCGCGCTGCTGTCGCGTGACCGGCCCAGCCGCTCAGAGCCGCGCGCGCATGACGCGGCGGAAGGCGTCGACCTCGCGCGTGGGCATCTCGTAGCCGCCGTCCAGGGTGTGGGCGGGGAAGAGGAAGACGTGCTCCACCCCCGCCTCCTCGCGGGCGCGCAGCAGGCGCTCGAGGCAGTGCTCGGGCGGGCCGAAGAGGCCGAAGGCATCCGCGATGCGCGCGGCCTGGTCGTCGGGGATCCGCTCGGGATCGTGGTCGTCGGGCAGGTCGATGCCGGCCTGGCGCAGCCAGTGGAGGTTCGAGGCGCTCGGGTAGGTCAGGAACGACTGGCCCGGCGCGAACCAGCGCTGCACCCAGCGCTGCGCCTGCGCCGCGCTGTCGTCGACGGCGATCGGCACGATGAAGATGGTGCGGAAGCCGTCGAGCGAGCGGCCCGCCCGGCGGGCGCCCACCTCCAGGCGGCGGCGTGCCTCGGCGACGGCCGCGGGATGCAGGCCGACGAGGAGCACGGCGCCGTCGGCGACCTCGCCGGCCAGCTCGGTCATGCGCGGCCCCGATGCGAAGAGGTAGACCGGAGTGGGCACGGCCGAGCGGTTGCGCAGCCGCGTCTCGGTCGCCTCGAGGCGCACCGTCTCCCCGGCGAGGAGGCGGCGCACGGTGATGATGGCCTCGCGCATGACGGCCAGGTTGGCGCGGGGCCGCCCGATGCTCCGCGCGGCGAGGAAGCCGGGCGCGATGGTCAGACAGATCCGGCCGGGGGCGATCTCCTCGAGGCTCTGCGCCGCCGAGGCGAGCAGCAGGGGATGGCGCACGATGGGGCTCGACGTGGCCGGGTAGAGCCGGGCGATGCGTGTGCGCTCGGCGGCGATGGCGAGGGTCACGTACACGTCGCGCCCGCTGTGCGGGTGGTCGTGCACGCCCACGCCGTCGAAGCCCGCGTCCTCGCACCGCGCGACGAAATCCGCGGTCTGTAGTATCGGCAGCCCCACCGGCACGCGGATGTCGACCTGCACGGCGGGCGGTCGCGGTGCCCGGCTAGGAGCCTGTCGGAGAAACCCGGCTAGAGCGATGAGAAGGGTCCAGCTGCGAGGCGGCGCCCGAAGGCAGCCGGCGAGGCGTACTTTCTGTACGTTGAGCCGGCTGTCGAGGGCGCCAACGAAGCAGATGGGCCCTTATCATCGCTCTAGCGGCGGGTGGCGCGCGGACGGCTTCCTCGTTCACCTCGGTGCCCCAGCCCGGGCCGGTGGGCACGAAGAGCTCGCCGCCCTCGATCCGCGGCTTCACGGTGACGAGGTCGTCGTACCACGGCACGTGGTCGGGGTCGATCTCCATGATGCGCAGGTTGGGCACCACGGCACAGAAGTGCGCGTTCATCATCGTGGCGAGGTGGCCGTAGAAGTTGTGGGGCGCCACGTTGACCTCGTAGGCGTCCGCCATGGCGGCGATCTTGAGCGACTCGCCGACGCCGTTCCACGGCGTGTCGACGATGGCCACGTCGACCGACTGCTGCTCGAAGAAGGGCCGGTAGTCCCGCCGGCCGAAGAGGCATTCGCAGGAGGCGACGGGGATCGTCGTCCGGCTCCGGATGTAGTGCAGCGCCCCGGCGTCGCGCGTGTCGATCTCCACCCAGAAGAGGTCGTACGGCTCCATCGCCCGCGCGAGCTTCAGGAAGCCCTCGGTCTTGTAGTTGAAGTTGAGGTCGACGAGGATGTCCATCTGCTTGCCCGCGCCCTCGCGAAAGGCCGCGAGCAGCTCGCGCGCGGCATCGATCACGTAGCGGTCGGCATTGAGCGCGGGGAAGCCCTCGCCGCGGGCGAAGCCGGGCACGTGGCCGCGGGGATTGTCGCCGAGGATCAGAACATTCGTCTTGAGCGCGGTATAGCCCTTGGCGACGACCTCGCGGCCGAGGGCCACGATGTCCGTCGAGGGTGCGGACGGGCGGCACCTGCATCTCCACCGCGCGGTTCACCCGGTACGTCGCGCAGTGGGACCAGTACAGGCGCACGCGGTCGCGCACGGGGCCGCCGAACAGCTCGTACACGGGGACGCCGAGCGCGCGCGCCTTGACGTCGAGCAGCGCGTTCTCGATCGCGCCGATGGCCTGCTGGATCACGCCGCCGCTCGCCTGGCGGCGCAGCGCGTACATCAGCGCCACGTGCGCTTCCCACGCGCGCGGGTCCTTGCCGATGAGGGCGGACCCCAGCTCGTCGATCACCCGCGACAGGCCGGGGCCGCCGAAGTTCTCGTTGTACTCGCTCCAGCCGGTGATCCCCTCGTCCGTCGAGATCTTGAGGAAGTCGAAGTTGCGCCAGCCGGCATCGGCGTGCAAGGACTCGATCCGCGTGATTTTCATAGGCGGTAGGCTACGGCAGGAGCGATCGCTTCCGCAAGCGCCGTGCGCTATGATGGGCCGGCTCACGGCGGCCCCGAGCGGCGAACCCCAACGCAAGGAGACGGACATGCTCAGCGCAGTGGACTTCATTCGCGCCCAGCTCACGCGCATGCACGCGGGCTTCGACAAGTCGCTGTCCGATCTCACGCCCGAGCAGCTCCACGCGGTGCCCGGTGGCCACGCGACGGCCAATACCATCGGCTGGGGCATCTGGCACTACGTCCGCACCGAGGACAATATCGTTCGCTGGGTCATCCAGAACCGCCGGCCGC
Organism: uncultured Candidatus Rokubacteria bacterium; assembly: GCA_963840495.1. Taxonomy (GTDB): domain Bacteria; phylum Methylomirabilota; class Methylomirabilia; order Rokubacteriales; family CSP1-6; genus CAWIZN01. Next base: position 36,147 of record CAWIZN010000083.1, on the reverse strand, counting down.
CCATCTGGGTGGAAGGCGGCTATGCGGACAAGCTCGGCATGCCCGCGACGGCCCAGGGCACGGGCATGTCCACGGCGGACGCCCAGGCGCTGCGCATCAGCGACGTCCCGCTCTTCCGCGAGTATGTGGCCAAGGTGTGGGCGGGCACCGAGGAGCTGTTCGCTTCGGCCTCGCCCGATCTCTTCGACACCGTCGTGACGGTGAAGCCGCTCGGCGACATGTCGGTCGTGCAGTGCCTCGGCCAGGTCGGGCTCACCCACGGCATGACCCACCTGGGCGAGATCGAGCTGGCGCGGACGCTCGTCGGCGCGAAGACGGTCGGCGGAATCTAGCGGTCGCGCGCGGGCCGCTCGGACATGCGCTTCGGCTGGCTCACCCTCGCGCATTCGCCGTCGGCGGACGCCGACTACGCGGCCATCGACGATCTGCTCGTCGAGGCGTGCCGGGCCGAGGACGTCGGCTTCGACGGCGTCTGGCTCACCGAGCACAACTTCACCGGCGAGGCCGTCTACTGCGATCCCATTCCCTTCGCGAGCGCGCTCGCCGCGCGCACCTCGCGCGTGCGCATCGGCTTCGCGGTGATCCAGCTCGCCCTCCGCCATCCCATCCGGCTCGCCGTGCAGCTCGCGCTGCTCGACAACCTGAGTCGCGGGCGCCTGGACGTCGGTGTCGGCCGCGGCTCGCTCTACAACGAGTACGAGTTCGTCGGCTACGGGCTCCGCAGCGACGACAGCCGCGAGCGGAGCGGCGAGGTCCTCGAGATCCTGACCCGGGCGTGGACCGAGGAGCCCTTCGCGTACCACGGCAAGTACTACCAGATGAGCCTGCCCGCGCTGCGCCCGCGCGTCTACCAGCGGCCGCACCCGCCCATCTGGCGCAGCGTGGTGACGCCCGCCTCGTTCGCCGAGTGCGGGCGGCTCGGCGTGCCCATCATGACGTCGCGGATCCCGCTCGGCTCGCTCCCGGACTCGCTTCACGCTGTACGAAGAAGGGCTGATCGCGGGCGGGCATCCACTGGAGACGCGCGAGCGGCTGCTCCGCGACGTGGCGGTGTGGCGCCACGTCTACCTCGCGGAGAGCCAGGCCCAGGCCGAGGACGAGCTGGCGTCGGCGCTGCTCCACACCCGCCGCCACATGCTCCACGCGCGCTCGGCCCACAACCCCGAGGACTATCGCGTCGACCCCGCCGTGCTCAATCCGTTCAATGACCCGCGGGTGTCGGAAGACGAGGCGATCCGCTTCTCGATGGACACGGCGCTCTGCGGCACCGGCGACCGCGTCGCGGAGCAGATGGCGGCGCTGCGCGACGTCGGCGTCCACCACGTGCTCTGCCAGATGAGCTTCGGCTACCTCGGGCACGACCGGGTCCTGGCCTCGATGCAGCGGTTCGGCGAGCACATCGTCCCCGCCTTCGGGCCACGGCGCGCGTTCGCTAGCGCGCGCTCGATCTGGCGAGGACCGATCACCGACACCCGCCGGCGAGGTCGGAGTGAACGCAGGGCGTGAGTGATTTTGCCGAGGGCGAGCAGCGCGTCGCGTGAACGCCCGAACCCCAGTGCGCTCGTGGGGAGCGAGCGGGACCCGCAGGGGCTCGGCGCCCAGACCGCGGCCCTCGAGGAGGCGGGGGTTCACGTCCTCCCATCGAGTGCCCAGGCCGCTCGCTTCGCCGCGCTGCTCGTATAGCCCGAGCTCGGACGGACGCTTCTCGCGGGGACGGGATGACCCGGACCGCCTCCCGGAACACCCACTCCGCGTGATCAATATCGGGCTCGAGGTCTTCGCAGGAGCTCGAGGCCGAGGGCGTCGCGGTCACCCAGGTCGACTGGCGTCCACCGGCCGGGGACCCGAGCGTCGCGGCGCTCCTCGCGAGGCTGGCAGACGACGACCAGTCGTAGCGACTGAGACACCGGCGGCACGTTCACCGCCTGAGTCCTGCCGGACGGATGCTCCAAGCTCGACGAGCCGCGGTCGCGGGTCAGACCTGGCCGACCAGGTCCGACCCGATTGCCGCGACGAATTGCTCGAGCCCGGCGGCGTCGGCGCTGCGCGGCGGAATCAGGACGAGGCGGTGCACGCCGAGCGCGGCGAACGCCTGGGCGGCGGCGCGGTCGATCCGTCCCCGCGGGGACACGCTGATCTCGAGCGGCGGCAGCTCGGGCGGCCGCGTGACGGACGCCGCCGCCTCGCGCAGGCCCTCGAGGCAGCGGGTCGTCGCGGCGGTGTCCAACGCAAAGCCGTACCAGCCGTGGCCCTGCTGAACGGCGCGCCGGAACGCCGCCTTGGTGTGGCCGCCGATCACGATGGGCGGCGTCGGCTTCTGGACGGGTTGGGGATGCGCCTGGACGCGCTCGAAGGCGGCGAAGCGGCCGCGATAGGCGGGCGCGGCCTCCGTCCAGATGGCGCGGATCGCCGCGAGGTACTCGTCGGTGACGCGGCCGCGCTCCTCGAACGGGGCGCCGAGGGCGCGGAACTCCGGCTCGAGATAGCCCACGCCGACGCCGAAGATGAGCCGGCCATTCGACATGACGTCGAGCGTGGCCAGCTCCTTCGCGAGGACCAGCGGATTGCGCTGGGGCAGGATGATGATCCCCGTGCCGAGGCGGATCCGGCTCGTGTGCGCGGCCAGGAAGGTGAGCGCGACGATGGGGTCGACGATGCGATCGCCGGGCCCGAGCGGCGAGGGCGGCGCCTGGGGATCGGGCAGCACGACGTGCTCGCCACCCCAGAGCGACTCGAAGCCCGCCGTCTCGGCGGCGCGCGCGACGCGGGCCGCGCCGTCCGGATACGAGCAGGGGCCGGTGGTCATCGAGAACAGGCCGAGCTTGAGGGGCATCGCGATCTCCTCGCGCCCCACTCTACATGACGGTCGTCGAGCTACGTCGGTGGCGGCGCGTGCTCGGCATGCTCGTCGGTGCGCGAGACCGGTGCGTCGCCGCACGTCGCGACGTCCTCGGCCGCGCTGGTCGTGATCGCGGTCAGCCGCTGACTACGGCGCGGGTGCGCTCGGCTGCGGCGCGACCTGCAGCCACTCACCGGCACAGGTGCCGACGTACGGGTAGTAGCCGGGCGGGTTCTGGCAGTAGTACCAGTACGCGGGGGATCTCGGCTCGACGTAGACCGGCGGTCGCGGAGGCTCCACGACGACCGGGGGGGCATAGACCGGCGCCGCGTACACCGGCGGCGCGTACACCGGGTAGGGGTAGGCGTATGGTCCCGGATACCAGAACGGGCTGCCCACGAAGACGCGCGGGCCCCAGTAGCCGCCATACCAGCCGCCGCGATACCAACCGGCGCGCTGCCAGCCGCCGTGATGGCCACCGCCATGTGACGACCGCCGTGATGGCCAGCCGCCGTGATGGCCACCGCCGCCGCTGCAGCCGCCGTGCTGGCCACCGCCGTGCTGGCCAGCCGCCGTGCTGGCCACCGCCGCCGCGCCCGCCGCCACGGCCATTGGCGGCGCTCGGTGGAATGGCGGCGACGAGCACGAAGAGCGTCATCATCACGAGGCTCAAGAGCGTGAGGTGCGCGCGCGTTCGCATGGGCTGTCTCCCTCGTCACCCGATGATGAGCGAGCGCATCGAGATGCTGCCCATCGTGGCGGCGTCGTTGAAGTACGCGATTGTCCTTGATCATCGCGCGCCGCCGCATGGACGTCGCGGTGTCGCGCTCGGAGGCTCTCGCCGCATGGACGCCATTCTGCCACGTCCATGCGGCCACCGCGAGGAAGGCGGTGGAGGGAGGCACTGTGCCACCGTCCCGGATGCTTCTGACTTAGCCCTGGGCCGAGCGCGGGCCGCGGTGCCGGTGGGGGCCTCGCGGGCTCATCTTGGCCATGGCATCGCGCTGCTCGGGCGTGAGGATCGGCGCGATCTCCTGCAGCGTCGTCGCGTGCAGCTCGGTCATCTGGCCGACCAGCGCCGTGACCACCGCCGCCTTGCCCTTGACGTCGCCGCCATTGAGGGCCGCCAGCTTGAGCTCGTTGCGGGCCTCGCGGAGAGATTGCCCGAGCTGCTTGCGCTCTCCGGCGTGACGGGCATGGACCTCCTTGATGGCGGCCATTTGCTCATCGGTGAGGCCCAGCCGCTCCTGGAATCGGTGGTGGCCGGGAGGACCTGTGGGAGCACCGGTCTGGGGCGCATCCGCCCAGGCCGCGGCGGTCGTGGTGGCGAGCGTGGCGGCCAGGCCGAGGCCGAGCAGCTTGGGGAATCGTCTCTGAGCCATGGGCGTCTCCTTCTTCGTGTCGGGCGCCGGAATTGACGTCCTTGCAACTCAGACGGGCCGCCTCGCGAACTATTCCGCGGGCCCATGCTATAAGATCGATCCACCGTGACGCCGCGCGAGCACGAGCCGCTGGCTTCTCATTGCACCCTGGGCGTCGGCGGGCCGGCGCGCTTCTTCACCGACGCTCACGACGAGGCAGACGTGCTCGCCGCCTGGAGGTGGGCCCGCGCGCGCGGCATCCCGCTGCGAATCCTGGGCGGCGGCTCGAACCTGGTCGTCGCCGACGAGGGCGTCGACGGCCTCGTGGTCCGGATCGGCCTGCGCGGTCTTTCGTCGGTTGCGGTGGGCTCGGCGGTCGAGCTGACGGCCGGGGCGGGCGAGCCGTGGGACGCGGTGGTGCGCCATGCCGTCGAGCACGGCTGGGCGGGGCTCGAGTGCCTGAGCGGCATTCCCGGTCTCACGGGCGCGACGCCCATCCAGAACGTCGGCGCCTATGGCCAGGAAGTGAGCGACACCATCACGGCGGTGCGCGCGCTTCATCGGGAGCGCGGCGCCGTGGTGACGCTCACCGCGGCCGACTGCGCATTCGCGTATCGCGACAGCATGCTGAAGAGCGGCGCGCCGGACCGGTACGCCGTCCTGGCCGTGACCTACCGCCTCGAGCCCGACGGCCGCCCGCGCGTGCGCTATGCCGATCTCGAGCAGCATCTGGCCGCCCGCGGTGTCGCGACCCCATCGCTCGCGGAGGTCCGGGCGAGCATCCTCGACATTCGCCGGAGCAAGTCGATGGTGCTCGATCCCGACGATCCCAATCGGCGGAGCTGCGGGTCCTTCTTTCTCAATCCGATCGTCTCGCCCGAAGAGGTCGGGCGCATCGAGGCGCGCGCAGGCGATGCGGCCATGCCGCGCTGGCGCCAGGCCGACGGGCGGATCAAGCTCGCCGCCGGCTGGCTCATCGAGCGCGCGGGCTTTGCGCGCGGGACGCGGGCCGGTCCGGTGGGCTTGTCGACCCGCCACACCCTGGCCATCGTCTGCCACGACGGGGCCCGGGCGCGCGACGTGCTCGGCTTCGCGGCGAGGATTCGCGACCAGGTGGAAGAGCGCTTCGGCGTCCGCCTGGCTCCCGAGCCGGCATTCTGGCCGGCGGGCGCCTTGACACGGTTCGGCGGGACTGCCTAGAGTCGCTACAGGGCTGTCTTCATCCGGCCAAGCGAAGATTTCTTTGGCCGGGAGCAAATGACGAGTGCGGGACGTTCGTCTTATCGAGGTGGAGAGAGGTGGAGCGATGAGTTTCCCGTCCCGTGAGGAGGATCGGCGCATGAAAAAGCTCTTGTTCGGGTTTCTCGCAGTCGCGGTATTGCTGGCCGGCAGTGTGGTTCCGAGCTACGCGGGCGGGATGGAGCCACGGCGGCGGATGGCATGGGCGCTGGCACGGCGGCTGGCGCGCGCCCGGTGGGCTTCGTGGGTCCGCGGTTCTTTGTGGGTGGCCGGCGTTCTACTACCCGGGCCCTATGTATATGCGCCTCCCGTCGTGGTGGCTGCGCCCCCTGTCGTGGTAGCCGCGCCGGCTCCGCCGGTCTACACGCAGAGCCCGCAGTACTGGTACTACTGCCAGAATCCGGCAGGCTACTACCCGTCGGTGCCGCAATGCCCGAGCGAATGGCTGCAGGTGGCGCCGCAGCCCCAGTAAGCCCGCAACGGGCCCTGTCAGGGCCTGGAAGAGGAGATAGCCGTGATCAAGCGATCTGCCGGGTTCTTGCTCGTGGCCGTCGTGCCCCTGCTGGGGGCCTGCGCGACGGTGCCCGCCGGTCCGAGCGTGATGGTCTTGCCCGGTTCGGGCAAGCCGTTCGAGGTCTTTCAGGCGGACGACGATTCCTGCCGGCAATGGGCCCTCCGCCAGAGTGGGGCGGGTCCGAATGACCCGGTGGCGAGCAGCGCCGTCGGACGGAGCGACTCTCGGAACGCTGCTTGGCGGGGCGCTCGGCGCCGCCATCGGGGCCGCGGCCGGCAACCCGGGCCTCGGCGCCGCCGTGGGCGCCGGGAGCGGGCTGGTCCTCGGCACGGCCACGGGCGCCAACGCGGGCGCCTACACCGGAATGTCGATGCAGCAGCGCTATGACACTGCCTATACGCAATGCATGTACGCCAAGGGCAACCAGGTTCCGACGGCCGCGCAATGGGCACCGCGTCGGACCGGGTACGCGGCTCCTCCCCCACCGCCTCCCGCCGCCGCCGGCGAATGCCCCCGCGCCGCCTTCGGCCGCCGCCCCGGCACCTCCGCCACCACCGCCGGGTCCACCCCCGCCACCCCCGCCCCGGTAGCGGCGGACTCACGAGAAGACGGCAAAGCCAAGGCCCGCTTCCGGAGACTCTCGGGAGCGGGCCTTGTATTGTTCTCCGCCCTGGCGGAGGCGTCGTGAGGGACGCAGAAGCGCCCCGGCTGATGCTCCTAGTCCTGGTCGATCATCAACTTGGCCGCCACCCGGCGCTTCTGCGCCTCGGGTGTCGCCCGGTCGCTGAGGGCCCCGAGGCCCACGGCCTGGATTCGGCCGATCTGGACGCCCTTTTCGACGAGGAAGCGCCGCACGGAGTCCACCCGACGCTGGCTCAACGTGTAGTTGTAGTCGCGCGCGCCCTTCATGTCCGTGTAGCCCGCGAGCTCGACGGTCAGGCCGGGATTGGCCTGCATCTCCTTGACGAGGCCCAGCAAGGTGGTCTGGGCGCCGTCGTCCAGCTCCGACCGGTTGAAGCCGAACTGCACGTTGACGGTCTCCACCACCTTCGCGTTGTAGCGATTGTTCCACAGCTTCGTCAGACGGCTGTCGACGCCCTCGGCCTTGGCCATCGCCGCGTCGGCACGCTCGCGGGCTCCTCTCGCGGCCTCGCTGGTCGAGGTGATCGACGTCTCGAGGGTACCCACCCGGACGCCCATGCCGTCCGTCTTCTGGGCCTCCTGGCTCACGCGCCCTTCGACGCTGTCGACGCGCTTGTCAACGCGCTGCGCCTCAGTCCCGATCCGCTCGTCCACCTGACCGATGCGCTGGCCGACCTGGGCCTCTTGCTTGCCCATCTCCTCGCGGACCCAACCCTTGGTGGCGCAGCCCGTGGCGACAATGAGCAGCGTCACCGACACCAGAACCCCCGTTCGAGAGACATGTCTCATGCGTCTATCTCCTTTGAAACAGGTTGAGAAGCCTGGAGAATCGCCTCCGGCGTGAGAATTCGCAAGAAGTGTGCCCCGGCGAGTCGGCTGCGTCAGGCCCGAATGGGCGGATATCGGTGCTCGAGCGGGTATCGAGGCGGTAATCGAGATGTAACCTTTACACGGTGCCTTTACACGGGGGGATGTAAAGGAGCCACGCTCACGCGGTCGCGTCCTTCTCGCTTGGCCTGGTACAGAGCGGTGTCGGCGGCCTGGAGCAGGGCGTGGCCATCATGGCCGTGCTCGTGGAATGCGGCCACCCCGATGGACACGGTGAGGGACCCGATCTTTCGCCCCTGGTAGGGGATGCTCATGCGCTTCACCGCCTCTCGCAACTGCTCCGCGCGCCGCACCGCTCCTTGAAGCGCCGCGTCAGGCAGCACGAGGACGAACTCCTCGCCGCCGTAGCGGCAGGGGATGTCCTCCTTGCGGAGGTTCTCTCGCAGAAGCCCGCCGAGCTCACGCAGCACCGTGTCCCCGCCCTCGTGACCGAAGATATCGTTCTGCTGCTTGAAGCTGTCGACGTCGAGCATGAGGACGCACATCGGCCGACCGCCGCGCCGAGCGCGGTGGATCTCGCGCTCGAGGGTCTCCTCCATGTAGCGGCGGTTGAAGAGCCCGGTCAGTTCGTCGTGGATGGATTGGATGCGCAGGACCTCGCGAGCTGCACATTGGCGAGGCCCAGGCCGAGCTGCGCCGCCACAGCCTCGGCCAGGCGTTGCTTGGCCTCGCTCAGGCCATGGGCTGGCCGGTCCTCGGTAGACAGGCTCGTCACGTAGATGACGCCGAGCGCCTTGCCCTGAGCCGACAGCGGGCTACAGAGATAGGCGCCCGGGCAGGTCTCGGCAGATGCTGGCAGAGCAGGCCCGAGGTCACGTCTTCGACCACGTGCGTGCGCCCATCGCGAGCGCCCAGCAGGTATCGGCGGGGGAGCCCGTGGCATCGAGGGGATGTCGGCCCCACGTCGCCACAGGTTGCATCATGGCGCCGGAGGCATCGAGCGCAAGGACGGCCCCCGCCTCGGTGGGAAAGAGCCGCGGAGCCAGGCGGCCGATCACGCTGTATGCCTCTGCGAGCGTGAAGCACGACTGGAGCAGCTCGCCCATCTGGTTCGCAGATCTAGTCACCGACGCGCTCGGCAAGCTGCTCCTTGGCCGCCTCCTCGTCGTTGACGCGGTCCTGGAGCCGCTCGGCCATCGTGTTGAACGCGCGCGCCATGACTCCGATCTCGTCGGCGCCGTGCACGGCGGCCCGCGCGGACAGTCGCCCGCGCTCCGCCGGGCCGCCCGCACGACGGCGCCGACGCGGCGCACGATGAACAGATCGCTGGCGATGGCCGCCGTCACGACGATGAGCAGGATCACGATGCCGGCCCAGAGCAGATTGCGGAGAGCAACCGATCCGCCTCGGCGGCGCCTCGCGCGGGATCCCGACGGTGACGTAGGCGACTGGGCGGGTCAGGCCGCCGAGCGGTGTGAGGCATGGGCGGGCGGCGCCATCGAGCCCGGTGGCCTCCAGTGTCCCCTCACCCTGGCCGCGCCGGATCGCCCGGCTCACCTGTTCCGCGCGACCCCCGCCGATCCCCCGCGTCTGGATAGCGGACAAGACAAGACCTGAGGCGTCGATGACGCTCACGGTCGAGCCCGCCGGCACGCCGCCCGCATGGCCAGTTGCGGGACCCAGCGAGGTCCAGCTCGGCGAACACGACGGCCCAGACCTCGCCCGCCCGGTCGATGGCGGTAGCACGGTCAAGACCGGCTTGCTGGGGCGCGATCGATGCGGTAGCCGCTCACGGCGACTCGCGGTCGCCAGGCTTGCTGAGTTCTCGTTGTCGGCGACGTTCTGGTGCCCCCGGCCTGGCGGGCGGCACAGAGACCTGACCGTCCGGGCGGATCGCCCCGGCATGCGATAGGCGGATCGCTTCTGCACGTCGGCGAGATCGCGCTGCGCCCGCGATTGTGCATCTGCACGTCCGAGGCTGCGCCAGGCCGACGGAGCGAGCGCGCGCCCTCGATCAGCCGCTCGTGCTGCGCCGAGGCGAGGCGGCGAGTCGAGCGCGTCTTCCTGCTCCGAGCGAGGCCTGTCGGCGTTGCTCCCAGGCCGTCGACAGAGGAGCGCCAGGGCGGGGAGACAGCGAGGAGAACGAGGAGCAGGAGACGATGCCGCAGGCTCGCGAGCGCGACCCCCTCGTCGGCGGGCCCGGGTTTTTGGGGCGCGACTCCATGCCGCCCTCGTTTACGCGCCCCCCGGGGGTTCTCCGATCTCCATTCCGGCGTAACTTGCCGGCCGCGAGGAGGTCGTCTATGCTGCCCCGCGGCCATGGCGCGAGCGGCATCGACGCGTATCGGAGCACGCTGGCGGAGTCGGTCGTGTTCGAGCACTTGACGCCGGCCGAGTCGATCTCGTCCTGCGGTCGTGCCGCCTGATCGACGCCCAGCCGGGCGAGCTTCTCCTGTCCGATGGAGCCCGGGGCGACGGGCTCTACGTCATCCTCGACGGCGAGGTCGAGTCCTTCCTGCCCGAGCGCGCCGTCGGGCATCTGCGCCGGCCCAGTCGCATTCGCCTCAGTGTCCTCGGGCGCGGGCGCTGCTTCGGCGAGTACGGAGTGATCGACGATCGGACCAGCTCGGCGTCCGTCCAGGCGCTGCGCCGCTCGCGCTTCTGCTTTTTGCCCACCGCCGAGTTCCGGCGGCTCACCGAAGCGCACGATCGCATCGGCAAGGTCGTGTACGCGAACCTCCTGCGCTTTCTCGTGAGCCGGCTCCGGTCGAAGGACAAGGAGCTCGATCTCGTGCTCTTCGTCGACGAGCCCGCGCGGGTGCCGCCGTCGTCGCGTTGACGGTCCGAATCGTCGTGGCGCGGCTCGTGCGCTACCATCGAGGCATGAGCCTTCTGGCGCGGGTCATCGCGGCGCTGCTGGTGCTGATCTCGATTTGTCGGATCCCAGATGGAGCGGTCTGCACCGCCAATGACCCGGTCGCAGTGCGACGCGCCGGGCCTCCTCCCTCCGCTGCTGGTCTACAAGCACAAGAAGGGGCGCTGCTCCGTCACCTGCACGTATCGCGGCAGCCGGACTACTCTGCCCGCGGGTGCTACGTCTTCGCCGTCTACTGCAGCGGCGAGATCTCCCAGCGCGTCGTAGCTTCTCTCGCTGCTGCTCTCTACTCTCTTCTTTCGTCTCCTCTTTCTTCTCGACGCGCGGCTAGATCTCGTGTCGACCTCGCTCGCGTTGTTCTCCTCTCCGTCTCTTCCTCTCCTTGCAGCTTCTCTTCTTCCCTCCCTCCTCTCCTTCCCCTCCTCCTCTCTCTCTTCCTCCTTCTCCTTTTCCTCTTCTTTCTTCTCCTCTCTTCTTCTATCCTTCTCTCTTTTTCTTCTTCCTCTCCTTCATCTCTCTTTCATCTCCCTTTCTTTCTCTTCTCCTCCTTCCCTCTTTTCTCTCTCTTTCTCTTCCTCTCCTTTCATCTCTCACCTTCTCCTTCTTTCCTCTCTCCTCTGCCTGTCTTCGTCTATCAGCCCTTCTTTCCTTTCTCTCTCTCTTCTCTTCCTTTCCTCCCCTTTCCTCCTGCTACCCCTTCACCTCACTCCCCCCCCACTGCTACTACCTCTCCCTACCTTCCCCTCTCACCTCGCCCCCTCTTCTTTTCTTTCTGTCGCTAAACGAGCGGGACGTAGTCGTATTCGCCGATGCCCTGGAGCACGAGGAAGGTTGTGGACGTGGTCCCGGGATTGGTCACGAGATGCGGGCGCTGCGGTCGGACGGCGTAGGTCTCGCCCGGGCCCAGGCGCACGTCCTCCTTGGGATCGCGCAGGAAGATCCGGAGCTGCCCCTCGAGGACGTAGAACGTGTCCCGGATCTGGCTGTGCGAGTGCCAGGGCACCTGCTGGGTCGGAGAGATCTGGAGCTCGGAGATGCGAAAGCCCGGCCGCTCCGCGTGGCGGGCCCGCCGCTCGACATCGTAGAGGTGACTCGCGTCCTTGACCGCGTCCATGGCTGAGCCTCCGTGAAAGAGTGGGCGTTCAGTATAGCCCGCCCGACGGCCAGATCTGCCCCTGCCAGAGCCACTGCAGGCTCCTCGATCCATGCAGCTCAACGATGCAGCGCAAGTGCTCGAGGCCCACGGGCTTGGTGAGCGAGCGCACCCCGACCGCGTCGAGGTAGGCCTGGTGATCACTGATCGCGCCCCAGTCGGCGAGGAGGACGAGGCGGTCGAGGGCGTCCGGCTCGCACTCCCCGAGCGCGCGGCAAAGTCCGAGCCGTCCAGCTCGGGCAGCCGATGTCGCTGATGATGACGTCGTAGGCGCCGCGGTCGATCAGGTCCAGCGCCTCGCCCATCGGTGGCGGTGTCCACCTGCATACCCGGCGGCCGTGAGCCCGCTCGAGGAAGCTCAACACCAGCTGCGTTGTTTCGACGGCGAGTCCGCTTGACGGCCATGCAGCGCTCTCCTTCAGGAGTGGGCCCGGATGAGCCCTACATCTGGGCCTCACCATACGAGAGACACGACCGATTGAGCAAGAAGTCTTGGTATCATCGGGTGCTGAACCCATCCTGATCAGGAGGCCGCCATGCCCAGAGCGCGAGTGAACGGAGTCGAGATCGACTACGAGGACGGCGGCCGAGGGCCGGCCGTGCTCCTGAGCCACGGGTACTCGGCCACCGGGCGGATGTGGGCGCCCCAGCGGCCCGTGCTCGAGCCGAGCTACCGGCTGATCACCTGGGACATGCGGGGCCACGGGCAGACGGACAGCCCCGCCGATCCCACCCAGTACTCCGAGGCGCTGACCGTCGAGGACATGCGCGGCCTCTTGGCATATCTCGGTGTGGAGCGGGCGGTGATCGGCGGGCTATCGCTCGGCGGCACCATGTCGCTCGCCTTCCACCGCCGGCACCCCGAGATGGTGCGCGCGCTCGTCATCTGCGACTCCGGCCCCGGCTACCGGAACGACGAGGCGCGGGCGGGCTGGAACAAGCGCGCCCACGAGCGCGCGGCGGACCTCGAGGCCCGCGGGCTCGCCGCGCTGACCTCGTCGAGCCGCGAGATGCAGGAGGCGATGCGGCACCACCGCTCCGCCCAGGGCCTGGCCCATGCCGCGCGCGGCATGCTCGCCCAGGAGGGCGCCGCCATCATCGACTCGCTGCCCACCATCCGGGTGCCCACGCTGATCATCCTGGGCGACCGCGACACCCCGTTCATCGCCCCGTGCGAGTACATGGCCAAGAAGATCCCCGGCGCGCGCCTCGAGGTCATCAAGGACGCCGGCCATTCCTCGAACCTCGACCAGCCCGAGGCTTTCAACCGCGTGCTGCTCGACTTCCTCGGCTCGCTGGGCTGAGCGGTCCTCGGGCCGCCGAGAGGACGTCGCCGTGAAGCCCGTCGAGATCGGACGGATACGCGTGGAGAACGTGGTCGAGTGGTATGGCCCGACCCGGCCGACCTGGGTCCTGCCCGATGCCGCCCCGGAGGCGGTGGAGCGGCATCGCGACTGGCTCGCGCCGCATTTCATGGACGCGCGCGGGCGCTTCCTCATGAGCATCCACAGCTTTATCTTGCGAGCGCCCGGCCTCACCGTGCTCGTCGACACCTGCGTCGGCAACGACAAGCCGCGGCAGAACCCGGGATGGCACATGCTCCAGACGGACTTTCTCGACCGGCTCGCCGCCGCGGGCTGCCCGCCCGAGTCCGTCGACCTCGTGCTCTGCACGCACCTGCACGTGGACCATGTCGGCTGGAACACGCGCCTCGACAATGGCCGGTGGGTCCCGACCTTCCCGCGCGCCCGCTATCTCTTCGCGAGGACCGAGTGGGAGCACTGGTCGAAGCGTCGACGGCGACGAGTACGGGCCGATCATCGCCGACAGCGTGCGGCCCATCGTGGAGGCCGGCCGCGCCGACCTCGTCGAGGGCGATCACCGGATCAGCGAGGAGCTGACCCTCGAGCCCACGCCGGGCCATACCCCCGGCCACGTGAGCCTGTCCATCCGGTCCCAGGGCGCGCGAGGGCGTCGTCACCGGCGACCTCATGCACCATCCGGTCCAGTGCGGCGAGCCCGACTGGCAGAGCAACTTCGACGACGACCCGGCGAAAGCGCGGGCCACGCGGCGCGCCTTCTGCGCCCGCTACGCCGACCGCGACGTCACCATCCTCGGCACCCACTTCGGCGCGCCGACGGCCGGCCGCATCGTCACCCACGGTGACGCCTGGCGCTACCGCGTGTAGCGCGAGCGTCGCGTCGTAAGTAACCGCCGTTCGAGCGCCGGCTCGCGCCGCATTTCATGGACGCACGCGGGCGCTTCCTCATGAGCATCCACAGCTTTATCTTGCGAGCGCCCGGCCTCACCGTGCTCGTCGATACCTGCGTCGGCAACGACAAGCCGCGGCAGAACCCGGGATGGCACATGCTCCAGACGGACTTTCTCGACCGGCTCGCCGCCGCGGGCTGCCCGCCCGAGTCCGTCGATCTCGTGCTCTGCACGCACCTGCACGTGGACCATGTCGGCTGGAACACGCGCCTCGACAATGGCCGGTGGGTCCCGACCTTCCCGCGCGCCCGCTATCTCTTCGCGAGGACGGAGTGGGAGCACTGGTCGAAGGTCGACGGCGACGAGTACGGGCCGATCATCGCCGACAGCGTGCGGCCCATCGTGGAGGCCGGCCGCGCCGACCTCGTCGAGGGCAATCACCGGATCAGCGAGGAGCTGACCCTCGAGCCCACGCCCGGCCACACCCCCGGCCACGTGAGCCTGTCCATCCGGTCCCAGGGCCGCCGAGGGCGTCGTCACCGGCGACCTCATGCACCATCCGGTCCAGTGCGGCGAGCCCGACTGGCAGAGCAACTTCGACGACGACCCGGCGAAAGCGCGGGCCACGCGGCGCGCCTTCTGCGCCCGCTACGCCGACCGCGACGTCACCATCCTCGGCACCCACTTCGGCGCGCCCACCGCCGGGCCGCATCGTGACCCACGGCGACGCCTGGCGCTACCGCGTCTAAACTCGGAGGGGGGCTCCGCCCCCCTTCCGATGCCTCCCCCCGAAAGACGGGATTGCGCCGGCGAAGCCGGCGCTCGAACGGTGGTTCCTTCGACACGCTCCTTCAGAGGACGCGGACGTCGTAGGCGCGTATGGCCGGGTCGGTGGTGACGAGGGTCAGGTCCTCGACCCGGGCCTGCGCGACGAGCAGCCGGTCGAATGGGTCGCGGTGATGCATGGGCAGGGCAACGACGGCGGCCGCGTGACGGGCATCGATGGGTAGCTCGTCGAAACCCGCCGTCTCGATGAGATGGGGGAGCTTGATCACGTCGGCGTGAGAGATCTGAAGACGGCCGATCGACGCCTTGATCGCGATCTCCCAGATGGACACGGCGCTGACGAGGACCGGGTTGGACGCTGATTCGATCGCCGCCCGGGCATCGTCGGGGACCCGGGCCTCATCGGAAAGGAACCAGAGGAAGACCTGGGTATCCAGAAGGAGCCGCATCAGCGGCTCTCGAAAGCCCTCGCGATGTTCCGTGGCAGCGGCGCGTCGAAGTTTTTCGAGATCCTGATCCGGCCCTTGAGCAACCCGGGCCGTCGCGGTCGGGTCGGCGACGCCAACGGCATGAGCCGCGCGAGGGGTCGGCCCGCCCGCGCGATGACGATCTCTTCGCCTTTCGCGGCGCGCTCCACGAGCCGCGAAAAGTGCGTCTTGGCCTCATGGATATTGACCGGCTTGGACATGGACTAAAGTTAGTCCACCTGCCGCTCGCCGTCAAGCCGACGTCTCTCCGACGTCCGGGTTGCGCTGGTCGAGGGAGCCGATCTATTCTCGACGCGCGTCCTCCCGCGCCGACGACGGCCGGGTACCCCTTGATGGAGGAACGAGGCCATGATTGTCCCACTCACGCTGGGTGACTTCCTGGAGCGCGCGGAGCTCGTGTACGGGGCGCGCGAGGCCGTGGTCGACGAGCCGAATCCGCCGGGCGGGGGGATGGGGCGCTTCACCTATGCGGAGCTTGCCGAGAGGGCGCGCAGCCTCGCCGCCGCGCTCGACGACCTCGGCGTGGGCGAAAACGACCGCGTGGCCATCGTCTCGCCCAATGCCGCGCGGTTCCTCATCGCCCTCTTCGGGGTCAGCGTGTTCGGGCGCGTGCTCGTGCCGGTGAACTTCCGGCTCAACGCCGAGGAGATCCGGTACATCATCGAGCACTCCGGCTCGTCCGTGCTCCTCGTCGACCCCGAGCTGGACGAGGCGCTCCGGGACATCCCGGTGAAGCACCGGTTCGTGCTGGGCACCGCGACAGATCCGCAGCTTTTCTTGAGGAAAGACGCGGTGCCCCGCTTCCAGGTCACGGACGAAAACGCCACGGTCTCGATCAACTACACCTCGGGGACCACCGCGCGGCCCAAGGGTGTGCAGCTCACCCACCGCAACTTCTGGCTGAACGCGGTCACGTTCGGCTGGCACCTGGCGATGACCGACCGCGACGTGTATCTCCACACCTTGCCCACCTTTCACTGCAATGGCTGGGGCATGCCGTACGCGGTCACGGGCATGGGCGTGCGCCAGGTCGTCATCCGGAAGATCGACGGCGAGGAGATCCTGCGCCGCGTGGACGCCGAGGGCGTGACCCTGTTCAACTGCGCGCCCGCGGTGATCGCCGCCGTGCTCGACGCCGCATCGGCGCGCCGCGACAAGGGCGCGACGGTGCCCGGCCGCGGGCGCGTGCGCGTGGTCATCGCGGGGGCGCCGCCGCCGTCCAAGACCATCGAGCGCATCGAGACCGAGCTCGGCTGGGAGTTCATCCAGATCTATGGCCTCACCGAGACCGCGCCGCTGCTCACCATCAACCGGGCGCCCGCCGAGTGGGACGGGCTCGATCCCGTCGAGCGCGCGCGGCGCCTGTCGCGCGCGGGCGTGCCCGCCGTGGGCGTGCGCATGCGGGTCGACGCCGAGGGCGAGGTGCTCGCGCGCGCCAACCACGTCTTCGAGGGGTACTGGAACCAGCCCGCGGAGACGGCCAAGGCGATCGTCGACGGCTGGTTCCACACCGGCGACGGTGGCTCTGCCGAGGGCGCGTACATCGCCATCACGGATCGAAAGAAGGACGTCATCATCACGGGCGGCGAGAACGTCTCGTCCATCGAGGTGGAGGACTGCCTGTTCCAGCATCCCGCGGTGGCCGAGGTCGCGGTGATCGGCGTGCCCGACGAGAAGTGGGGCGAGACCATCAAGGCCCTCGTCGTGCTGCGCCCCGGCGCCGCCTGCACCGAGCGGGAGCTGGCCGAGCATTGCAGGAGCCGCATGGCGCACTACAAGTGTCCGACGTCGATCGAGCTGCGCGATGCCCTCGTCCGCACGGCCACGGGCAAGCTGCAGAAGTTCAAGCTGCGCGACCCCTACTGGTCAGGCCGCGAGCGCCGCGTCAACTGACCGCGCGCCGCGCCGTGACGCCCGGCGCGCGTACCCGTCGTGCGCGCCGTGGTATGCTCGCGCGCG
Source organism: uncultured Candidatus Rokubacteria bacterium (assembly GCA_963840495.1). Lineage (GTDB taxonomy): Bacteria > Methylomirabilota > Methylomirabilia > Rokubacteriales > CSP1-6 > CAWIZN01. Next base: position 19,251 of record CAWIZN010000083.1, on the reverse strand, counting down.
TGTCCGGGCGAACGCCCCGGCGATGTTCCGCCCGTTGACCTGCGATGGAGGAGGACAGCGCATGCTTGGCGACGTCATAGAGCTGTCGGTGGTGGTGAAGGACATGGACGAAGCGATCGAGCGGTACACGCGTCTCTTCGGCCTCAAGGTGCACAAGCGCGGGGAGTCCAAGGAATTCGGCTTCCTGAACGCCATCCTGCCGACGGGCATCGGGCACATCGAGCTGCTCCAGCCGACCGATCCGAACAAGCCCGTCGGCAAGTTCCTCGCGAAGAACGGCGAGGGCGTCTATCTCGTCGGCTTCGAGTGCAAGGACGTGCCGGGCAGCGTGGCGCATCTGAAGAAGGAGGGCGCGCGCGTCGACCACCGCGAGGGCAAGGATCTGGCGTGGGTGCATCCGCGCGACGCCAACGGCCTCTTCGTCGAGCTGCGCCACCGCGAGAAGTACACGTAGAGCCCCGCCATGGCGACCTTCAATTTCGAGCTGCTGGACCTGCCGCCCGAGACGGAAAAGCTGCGGGGCGAGGTGCGCGAGTTCCTGCGCGAGACGGTGGGCGAGGGCGCGCCCCACAAGCGCGAGCGGACCTGGGGTGGCCACGACCGCGAGTTCAGCCTGAAGGTGGGCGCCCGCGGATGGATCGGCATGCTGTGGCCGAAGCAGTACGGCGGCCACGAGCGCTCGGCGCTCGAGCGCTACGTCGTGCTCGAGGAGATGCTCGCGGCGGGCGCGCCGGTCTCCGCGCACTGGGTGGCGGACCGCCAGAGCGGGCCCTTGCTCCTGCGCTTCGGCACGGAGGAGCAGCGGCAGCGCTTCCTGCCCCGGATCGCGCGCGGCGAGCTCGCCTTCGCCATCGGCATGAGCGAGCCCGACTCGGGGTCGGATCTGGCAAGCATCCGCACCCGCGCCGAGCGCGTGGAGGGCGGCTACAAGGTCAACGGCACCAAGGTGTGGACGAGCAATGCCCACATCTCCGAGTACATGATCGCGCTCTTCCGCACCAAGGTCGTGCCCGACAAGAAGCACGAGGGGCTCTCGCAGTTCCTCGTCGACACCCAGACCCCGGGGATCAGCATCCGGCCCATCGTCGACCTCTCGGGTGAGCATCACTTCAACGAGGTGGTCTTCCAGGACGCCTTCGTGCCCGAGGACATGCGGGTCGGGGAAGAGGGCGCGGGCTGGAAGCAGGTCACCACCGAGCTGGCCTTCGAGCGGAGCGGTCCGGAGCGGTACCTGTCGTCGCTCCGGCTCATCATCGAGACCATCCGCGAGGTCGGCGCCGAGCCGGATGCGCGCGCGGCCGTCACCATCGGCCGGCTCGTCGCCCATCTCGCCACGCTCCGCCAGATGTCGCTGTCCGTCGCGGGCATGCTCCAGGCCGGGCAGAATCCGAACCTCGAGGCCTCCGTGGTGAAGGACGTGGGCACGTCGTTCGAGCAGGAGATTCCCGAGACCATCCACTCGCTCCTCGGCGTCGAGCCCCGGCTCGGGTCGGGCAGCGACTTCGAGCGCACGCTCGGCTTCCTCACCGAGCACGCGCCGTCCTTTTCCCTTCGCGGCGGCACGCGCGAGGTGCTGCGCGGCATCATCGCGCGCGGCCTCGGGCTGCGGTAGGAGCGGGCCATGAACGAGATGCAGACGCTCCTCTCCGACACCGTCACGCGCCTCTTCACCGATCGCGTCACCACCGACCTCCGCGAGTCGGCCGAGAAGGGGCAGTGGCCGGCGAAGCTCTGGCAGGACGTGGAGGAAGGCGGCCTCACGCTCACCCCGATCCCCGAGGCGCGGGGCGGCGGCGGGGGCACCTGGCAGGACGCGTACATCGTCGTGGCGGCGGCGGGCCGCTTCGGCGTGCCCCTGCCCATCGCCGAGACCATGGTCGGCGCGTGGTTCCTCGCCGAGAGCGGGCTCGACGTGCCGCTCGGGCCGCTCACCGTGGCGCCGGTGCACGCGGGCGAGGGGCTGAGCCTCGAGCGCGACGGCGCGGGCTGGCGGCTCGGCGGCACGGCCACGCGCGTGCCATGGGGCCGCGGAGCCGAGCACGTCGTCGTCGTCGCGGGGGACATGGTCGCGCTCGTCCCGGCGGGCGGCGCCAGCGTGACGGCCGACGTCAACCTGGCACTCGAGCCGAGGGACACGCTCACGTGGAGCGGGGCGCGCGTCACCGCCGCCGCGCCCGCGGGCCGCCTGTCCGCTGGCGCCCTCCGCCAGTACGGCGCCCTCGTGCGCTCGGCGCAGATGGCGGGCGGCCTCGAGTACCTCCTCGCGCAGACGGTGCGGTACGTGAGCGAGCGCAAACAGTTCGGCCGGCCCATCGCGAGCTTCCAGGCCATCCAGCACAACCTGGCGCTGCTCGCCGATCACACGGCGGCGGCGGGGATCGCCGCGATGAACGCGTTCCGGGCCGCCGATCGGGGCGACGCGGCCTTCGAGATCGCCGCGGCCAAGGTGCGGACGGGCGAGGCGGCCGGCCTCGGCGCGGGCATCGCGCACCAGTGCCATGGGGCCATCGGCTTCACGTACGAGCACTCGCTGCACTTCGTCACGCGGCGGCTCTGGTCATGGCGCGCGGAGTTCGGGGCCGAGAGCCACTGGGCCGCCGAATTGGGCCGCCACGTCGCCGGGCGTGGAGCGGATCAGCTCTGGCCCGACCTCACCGCGCGGTAGCGGAGTCCTGCGAGGCGAGACCGCTCGATGGAGAGCTCCGAGATCGAGGGCGTGGTCACGACGGAGGTGCGCGAGACGCACCGCTTCGACGTGGCCGCGCTCGAGCGCTACATGCGCGAGCACGTCGAGGGGTTCCGCGGCCCCGTCACCGTGCGGCAGTTCCACGGCGGCCAGTCCTGTCCCACGTATTACCTCGAGTCGCCCGGCGGCAAGTACGTGCTCCGGCGCAAGCCGCCGGGCAAGCTCCTGCCGTCAGCGCACGCCGTGGACCGCGAGTACCGCGTCATCACCGCGCTCGGGCCCACCGACGTCCCTGTGCCTCGGACCTATGCGCTCTGCGAGGACCCGGATGTCGTGGGCACCGCGTTCTACATCATGGAGTACGTGCACGGCCGGCTCATGGTCGAGCCGGGCCTGCCCGGCGTGGCGCCGGCCGAGCGCGCCGCGCTCTTCGACGCGATGAACGACGTGCTCGCGCGCCTGCACACCGTGGACCTGGGCGCCGTCGGCCTCGCGGACTACGGCAGGCCCGGCAACTACTTCGCCCGCCAGATCCATCGCTGGAGCCAGCAGTACCGGGCGTCTGAAACGGAAAAGATCGAGGCCATGGAGCAGCTTATCGATTGGCTGCCCGCCCATGTGCCGGCCGACGATCAGACGACGATCGTCCACGGCGACTACCGCTCGGGCAATATGCTGATGCACCCGACCGAGCCCCGCGTCGTGGCCGTGCTCGACTGGGAGCTGTCGACGCTCGGCCATCCGCTCGCCGACCTCGCGTATCACTGCATGCCCTATCGCCTCGGCCCGGGCACGCTCGGCGGCTTCGTCCACGAGGACCTGGCCGCCCTCGGCATCCCGTCGGAGGAGGCCTACCTCGCGACCTACTGCCGCCGCGTGGGCCGCACCTCGATCCCCGACTGGGAGTTCTACGTCGCGTTCTCGATGTTCCGCCTCTCCGCCATCGCCCAGGGCATCATGACACCTGCGTCGGCAACGACAAGCCGCGGCAGAACCCGGGATGGCACATGCTCCAGACGGACTTTCTCGACCGGCTCGCCGCCGCGGGCTGCCCGCCCGAGTCCGTCGATCTCGTGCTCTGCACGCACCTGCACGTGGACCATGTCGGCTGGAACACGCGCCTCGACAATGGCCGGTGGGTCCCGACCTTCCCGCGCGCCCGCTATCTCTTCGCGAGGACCGAGTGGGAGCACTGGTCGAAGGTCGACGGCGACGAGTACGGGCCGATCATCGCCGACAGCGTGCGGCCCATCGTGGAGGCCGGCCGCGCCGACCTCGTCGAGGGCAATCACCGGATCAGCGAGGAGCTGACCCTCGAGCCCACGCCGGGCCACACCCCCGGCCACGTGAGCCTGTCCATCCGGTCCCAGGGCGCCGAGGGCGTCGTCACCGGCGACCTCATGCACCACCCGGTCCAATGCGGCGAGCCCGACTGGCAGAGCAACTTCGACGACGACCCGGCGAAAGCGCGGGCCACGCGGCGCGCCTTCTGCGCCCGCTACGCCGACCGCGACGTCACCATCCTCGGCACGCACTTCGGCGCGCCGACGGCCGGCCGGATCGTCACCCATGGTGACGCCTGGCGCTACCGCGTGTAGAAGGAGCGTGTCGAAGTAACCGCCGTTCGAGCGCCGGCTTCGCCGGCGCAACCCGTTCTTGGGGGAGGCTCGGAGGGGGCCGTCGAGGCCCCCTTCGAAGATCCAGCGCCGGCTTCGCCGGCGCAACCGGTTTTTGGGGGAGGCTCGGAGGGGGCCGTCGAGGCCCCCTTCGAAGATCCAGCGCCGGCTTTCGCCGGCGCAATCCCGTCTTTTCGGGGGAGGCATCGGAAGGGGGGCGGAGCCCCCCTCCGAGTTCTAGAGGACGCGGACGTCGTAGGCGCGCATGGCCGGGTCGGTGGTGACGAGGGTCAGGTCCTCGACCCGGGCCTGCGCGACGAGCAGCCGGTCGAATGGGTCGCGGTGATGCATGGGCAGGGCAACGACGGCCGCCGCGTGACGGGCATCGATGGGCAGCTCGTCGAAACCCGCCGTCTCGATGAGATGGGGGAGCTTGATCACGTCGGCGTGAGAGATCTGAAGACGGCCGATCGACGCCTTGATCGCGATCTCCCAGATGGACACGGCGCTGACGAGGACCGGGTTGGACGCTGATTCGATCGCCGCCCGGGCATCGTCGGGGACCCGGGCCTCATCGGAAAGGAACCAGAGGAAGACCTGAGTATCCAGAAGGAGCCGCATCAGCGGCTCTCGAAAGCCCTCGCGATGTTCCGTGGCAGCGGCGCGTCGAAGTTTTTCGAGATCCTGATCCGGCCCTTGAGCAACCCCGGCCGTCGCGGTCGGGTCGGCGACGCCAACGGCATGAGCCGCGCGAGGGGTCGGCCCGCCCGCGCGATGACGATCTCTTCGCCTTTCGCGGCGCGCTCCACGAGCCGCGAAAAGTGCGTCTTGGCCTCATGGATATTGACCGGCTTGGACATGGACTAAAGTTAGTCCACCTGCCGCTCGCAGTCAAGCCGACGTCTCTCCGACGTCCGGGTTGCGCTGGTCGAGGAAGCCGATCTATTCTCGACGCGCGTCCTCCCGCGCCGACGACGGCCGGGTACCCCTGTGATGGAGGAACGAGGCCATGATTGTCCCACTCACGCTGGGTGACTTCCTGGAGCGCGCTGAACTGGTGTACGGCGCCCGTGAGGCCGTGGTCGACGAGCCGAATCCGCCGGGCGGGGGGATGGGGCGCTTCACCTATGCGGAGCTTGCCGAGAGGGCGCGCAGCCTCGCCGCCGCGCTCGACGACCTCGGCGTGGGCGAAAACGACCGCGTGGCCATCGTCTCGCCCAATGCCGCGCGATTCCTCATCACCCTCTTCGGGGTCAGCGTGTTCGGGCGCGTGCTCGTGCCGGTGAACTTCCGGCTCAACGCCGAGGAGATCCGGTACATCATCGAGCACTCCGGCTCGTCCGTGCTCCTCGTCGACCCCGAGCTGGACGAGGCGCTCCGGGACATCCCGGTGAAGCACCGGTTCGTGCTGGGCACCGCGACAGATCCGCAGCTTTTCTTGAGGAAAGACGCGGTCCCCCGCTTCCAGGTCACGGACGAAAACGCCACGGTCTCGATCAACTACACGTCGGGGACCACCGCGCGGCCCAAGGGTGTGCAGCTCACCCACCGCAACTTCTGGCTGAACGCGGTCACGTTCGGCTGGCACCTGGCGATGACCGACCGCGACGTGTATCTCCACACCTTGCCCACCTTTCACTGCAATGGCTGGGGCATGCCGTACGCGGTCACGGGCATGGGCGTGCGCCAGGTCGTCATCCGGAAGATCGACGGCGAGGAGATCCTGCGCCGCGTGGACGCCGAGGGCGTGACCCTGTTCAACTGCGCGCCCGCGGTGATCGCCGCCGTGCTCGACGCCGCATCGGCGCGCCGCGACAAGGGCGCGACGGTGCCCGGCCGCGGGCGCGTGCGCGTGGTCATCGCGGGGGCGCCGCCGCCGTCCAAGACCATCGAGCGCATCGAGACCGAGCTCGGCTGGGAGTTCATCCAGATCTATGGCCTCACCGAGACCGCGCCGCTGCTTACCATCAACCGGGCGCCCGCCGAGTGGGACGGGCTCGATCCCGTCGAGCGCGCGCGGCGCCTGTCGCGCGCGGGCGTGCCCGCCGTGGGCGTGCGCATGCGGGTCGACGCCGAGGGCGAGGTGCTCGCGCGCGCCAACCACGTCTTCGAGGGGTACTGGAACCAGCCCGCGGAGACGGCCAAGGCGATCGTCGACGGCTGGTTCCACACCGGCGACGGTGGCTCTGCCGAGGGCGCGTACATCGCCATCACGGATCGAAAGAAGGACGTCATCATCACGGGCGGCGAGAACGTCTCGTCCATCGAGGTGGAGGACTGCCTGTTCCAGCATCCCGCGGTGGCCGAGGTCGCGGTGATCGGCGTGCCCGACGAGAAGTGGGGCGAGACCATCAAGGCCCTCGTCGTGCTGCGCCCCGGCGCCGCCTGCACCGAGCGGGAGCTGGCCGAGCATTGCAGGAGCCGCATGGCGCACTACAAGTGTCCGACGTCGATCGAGCTGCGCGATGCCCTCGTCCGCACGGCCACGGGCAAGCTGCAGAAGTTCAAGCTGCGCGACCCCTACTGGTCAGGCCGCGAGCGCCGCGTCAACTGACCCGCGCCGCACCGGGCGCACCCTCGTGTGCCCGTGATATGCTCGCGCCCGTGTCGGGGCGAGCACGCCCCGGCGATGTTCCGCCCGTTGACCTGCGATGGAGGAGGACAGCGCATGCTTGGCGACGTCATAGAGCTGTCGGTGGTGGTGAAGGACATGGACGAAGCGATCGAGCGGTACACGCGTCTCTTCGGCCTCAAGGTGCACAAGCGCGGGGAGTCCAAGGAATTCGGCTTCCTGAACGCCATCCTGCCGACGGGCATCGGGCACATCGAGCTGCTCCAGCCGACCGATCCGAGCAAGGCCGTCGGCAAGTTCCTCGCGAAGAACGGCGAGGGCGTCTATCTCGTCGGCTTCGAGTGCAAGGACGTGCCGGGCAGCGTCGCGCATCTGAAGAAGGAGGGCGCGCGCGTCACCCAGCGCGAGGGCAAGGATCTCGCCTGGGTGCATCCGCGCGACGCCAACGGCCTCTTCGTCGAGCTGCGCCACCGCGAGAAGTACACGTAGACCCCGCCATGGCGACCTTCAATTTCGAGCTGCTGGACCTGCCGCCCGAGACGGAAAAGCTGCGGGGCGAGGTGCGCGAGTTCCTGCGCGAGACGGTGGGCGAGGGCGCGCCCCACAAGCGCGAGCGGACCTGGGGGGGACACGACCGCGAGTTCAGCCTGAAGGTGGGCGCCCGCGGATGGATCGGCATGCTGTGGCCGAAGAAGTACGGCGGCCACGAGCGCTCGGCGCTCGAGCGCTACGTCGTGCTCGAGGAGATGCTCGCGGCGGGCGCGCCGGTCTCCGCGCACTGGGTGGCGGACCGCCAGAGCGGGCCCTTGCTCCTGCGCTTCGGCACGGAGGAGCAGCGGCAGCGCTTCCTGCCCCGGATCGCGCGCGGCGAGCTCGCCTTCGCCATCGGCATGAGCGAGCCCGACTCGGGGTCGGATCTGGCAAGCATCCGCACCCGCGCCGAGCGCGTGGAGGGCGGCTACAAGGTCAACGGCACCAAGGTGTGGACGAGCAATGCCCACATCTCCGAGTACATGATCGCGCTCTTCCGCACCAAGGTCGTGCCCGACAAGAAGCACGAGGGGCTCTCGCAGTTCCTCGTCGACACCCAGACCCCGGGGATCAGCATCCGGCCCATCGTCGACCTCTCGGGTGAGCATCACTTCAACGAGGTGGTCTTCCAGGACGCCTTCGTGCCCGAGGACATGCGGGTCGGGGAAGAGGGCGCGGGCTGGAAGCAGGTCACCACCGAGCTGGCCTTCGAGCGGAGCGGTCCGGAGCGGTACCTGTCGTCGCTCCGGCTCATCATCGAGACCATCCGCGAGGTCGGCGCCGAGCCGGATGCGCGCGCGGCCGTCACCATCGGCCGGCTCGTCGCCCATCTCGCCACGCTCCGCCAGATGTCGCTGTCCGTCGCGGGCATGCTCCAGGCCGGGCAGAATCCGAACCTCGAGGCCTCCGTGGTGAAGGACGTGGGCACGTCGTTCGAGCAGGAGATTCCCGAGACCATCCACTCGCTCCTCGGCGTCGAGCCCCGGCTCGGGTCGGGCAGCGACTTCGAGCGCACGCTCGGCTTCCTCACCGAGCACGCGCCGTCCTTTTCCCTTCGCGGCGGCACGCGCGAGGTGCTGCGCGGCATCATCGCGCGCGGCCTCGGGCTGCGGTAGGAGCGGGCCATGAACGAGATGCAGACGCTCCTCTCCGACACCGTCACGCGCCTCTTCACCGATCGCGTCACCACCGACCTCCGCGAGTCGGCCGAGAAGGGGCAGTGGCCGGCGAAGCTCTGGCAGGACGTGGAGGAAGGCGGCCTCACGCTCACCCCGATCCCCGAGGCGCGGGGCGGCGGCGGGGGCACCTGGCAGGACGCGTACATCGTCGTGGCGGCGGCGGGCCGCTTCGGCGTGCCCCTGCCCATCGCCGAGACCATGGTCGGCGCGTGGTTCCTCGCCGAGAGCGGGCTCGACGTGCCGCTCGGGCCGCTCACCGTGGCGCCGGTGCACGCGGGCGAGGGGCTGAGCCTCGAGCGCGACGGCGCGGGCTGGCGGCTCGGCGGCACGGCCACGCGCGTGCCATGGGGCCGCGGAGCCGAGCACGTCGTCGTCGTCGCGGGGGACATGGTCGCGCTCGTCCCGGCGGGCGGCGCCAGCGTGCCAGCCCGACGTCAACCTGGCACTCGAGCCGAGGGACACGCTCACGTGGAGCGGGGCGCGCGTCACCGCCGCCGCGCCCGCGGGCCGCCTGTCCGCTGGCGCCCTCCGCCAGTACGGCGCCCTCGTGCGCTCGGCGCAGATGGCGGGCGGCCTCGAGTACCTCCTCGCGCAGACGGTGCGGTACGTGAGCGAGCGCAAACAGTTCGGCCGGCCCATCGCGAGCTTCCAGGCCATCCAGCACAACCTGGCGCTGCTCGCCGATCACACGGCGGCGGCGGGGATCGCCGCGATGAACGCGTTCCGGGCCGCCGATCGGGGCGACGCGGCCTTCGAGATCGCCGCGGCCAAGGTGCGGACGGGCGAGGCGGCCGGCCTCGGCGCGGGCATCGCGCACCAGTGCCATGGGGCCATCGGCTTCACGTACGAGCACTCGCTGCACTTCGTCACGCGGCGGCTCTGGTCATGGCGCGCGGAGTTCGGGGCCGAGAGCCACTGGGCCGCCGAATTGGGCCGCCACGTCGCCGGGCGTGGAGCGGATCAGCTCTGGCCCGACCTCACCGCGCGGTAGCGGAGTCCTGCGAGGCGAGACCGCTCGATGGAGAGCTCCGAGATCGAGGGCGTGGTCACGACGGAGGTGCGCGAGACGCACCGCTTCGACGTGGCCGCGCTCGAGCGCTACATGCGCGAGCACGTCGAGGGGTTCCGCGGCCCCGTCACCGTGCGGCAGTTCCACGGCGGCCAGTCCTGTCCCACGTATTACCTCGAGTCGCCCGGCGGTAAGTACGTGCTCCGGCGCAAGCCGCCGGGCAAGCTCCTGCCGTCAGCGCACGCCGTGGACCGCGAGTACCGCGTCATCACCGCGCTCGGGCCCACCGACGTCCCGGTGCCGCGGACCTATGCGCTCTGCGAGGACCCGGATGTCGTGGGCACCGCGTTCTACATCATGGAGTACGTGCACGGCCGGCTCATGGTCGAGCCGGGCCTGCCCGGCGTGGCGCCGGCCGAGCGCGCCGCGCTCTTCGACGCGATGAACGACGTGCTCGCGCGCCTGCACACCGTGGACCTCGGCGCCGTCGGCCTCGCGGACTACGGCAGGCCCGGCAACTACTTCGCCCGCCAGATCCATCGCTGGAGCCAGCAGTACCGGGCGTCTGAAACGGAAAAGATCGAGGCCATGGAGCAGCTCATCGAATGGCTGCCCGCCCATGTGCCGGCCGACGATCAGACGACGATCGTGCACGGCGACTACCGCTCGGGCAATATGCTGATGCACCCGACCGAGCCCCGCGTCGTGGCCGTGCTCGACTGGGAGCTGTCGACGCTCGGCCATCCGCTCGCCGACCTCGCGTATCACTGCATGCCCTATCGCCTCGGCCCGGGCACGCTCGGCGGCTTCGTCCACGAGGACCTGGCCGCCCTCGGCATCCCGTCGGAGGAGGCCTACCTCGCGACCTACTGCCGCCGCGTGGGCCGCACCTCGATCCCCGACTGGGAGTTCTACGTCGCGTTCTCGATGTTCCGCCTCTCCGCCATCGCCCAGGGCATCATGGGCCGCGTCATCGCCGGCACCGCCAATGACGCCCGCGCGCGCGAGCGCGGCGAGCGCGCCCGCCCCCTCGCCGAGGCGGGCTGGGGGGTCATCGAGTCCGCGCGCCAAGTAGACGCGACCAAGCCGGGACGCTGACGCCGGATACACCGCCGCGCGGCGGGCACAGCGTGCACCATCGTTTGGCTACGCTGTGGCGCCGACCGCGATCTCGTCCACGACGTACAAGCCTCTCATCGCCCTCGGGCTCAGCGTCTTGCCGGCCACCGTCGTGAATTCCGCGATCTCGCGGGCGTGCGGCAGCTCCTCTACAGAATTGATCGCCACGGGATCGCTCATCCCCGTCCCCGCCTACGTCGGCTGCGACCGGCCGCGTCTTTATCGGGCGAGGATGGGTCAGACGTCGAAACGCCGCCGCCCTTCGACGCAGTTGCGGACCGCGGCGACGACCACATCCGCATCGACGGGCTTGTACAACACGTCATCGGCCCCGGCGGCCAGGGCAGCGGCCACCACGGCGATGTCTCCGGTGCCGGTGATCATCACGACCGCGATCTCCTTGCGGGGGTCGAGCTCGCGAACCTGGTTGATCAGATCCACGCCGTCAATCCCCCCATCGAACCGATACCCGACGAGCACCGCCTCGTAATGGGCGCGGCCACGGAGCGCCTGCCGGGCGCGCTGGCTATCGGTGTATCGGGTCACGGCCCATGCGTGGCAGGTGAAGACATCGGCGAACAGGTCCGCGACATATTCGCTGCCATCCGCAATCAGGATTGATTGCATGGTCGCGGAACACGCAATCTCTATGCCGGGCGCCAAGTGACTGATTTTCCGCTCCATGGACTCGGGGACGGGTGTAAATTCCTCACGAGACCGTGCAAGATGTACATCACGTGCCCACTCACCCATCACGTGGCCACTCCCCCAGCGGGGAGCCATCCGCGGAGCGGTATTCCATGCGACCGACATTCGCCGCGTGATCTGTTGAGTGGCCGGCGGCGCGATCCGCGACTCCACGGCAAGGTCTCCGCGGTCGCGCCGCCAACGGAGACCTCTAGAGCCAGGTCGCGCCGGTGCCCGAGCAGCTGCGTCAGTACGCCAAGCGGTCAGCTGGTATGAGACTGTTAGGGCAGGAGGTCGGCGACGGCGATGCGGGCAGCCGGAGCGGCCAGTGGTGTGGCCGCGCCCTCGGCGCCGAACACCTGGACGGAGGCGTAACGCCAGCCGAAGCGCGCGGAGCGGGCGGGGGTTGGCTCGCGGTAGATCTCGAGGACCCGATCGATGAGGTTGAGAATCCAGTAGTCGGCGATTCCGGCGCGCGCATAGAGGCTGCCCTTGCGCCGCCGGTCGAAGCCGAGGCTCGACTCCGAGACTTCGACGACGAGGGCTGGCCGCGCTGGATGCGCATCGCGGTAGTCTCGACGGCCACCGGGCGCCACGGACACGTCCGGCTCAGGCTCGGAGTCGTCATCGGGGGCGATGGGAGACCCTACACGTACGACCCAACCAGATCCGAATGCCGCGCGGAGAGCGTCCTCCATAAGGCCCAATGCGGTCTCGTGTGCCGTGCCCTTGGGCTCGGCGACCATGAGGACGCCCCCGATCAGCTCGATACGATCCTCCGGCCCGAAGAAGCCGAGCTTGATGAGCCGATCGTACTCGCGGCGGCTCCATCGCTTGGTCTGAAACGGGGACGTCGCTGCCATGGCTGCCATGCTAAGGGCGCATGTGCGCCCCGTCAATGTGCGCCGATCGAGACTGTCCGCCGGGAGAGACAGGCCATGACGTCAAACAGAAGCACGTCAAACGGAAGTGGTTGACCCCTCGGGCGCCCGCCGATAAGCTCGGCAGACCTGGATCTGATGGCGCGGAGGTGATGCCATGACGACGGTGCAAGCGGCGGCGGCTCGCCGAGTGTCCTCCCAGCTCGACACGCTCAGGGACTTCGACTACGAGCCGACCCACCACGAGCTCGAGCCGCTCTACGTCACCGAGGTGCTGGTCAGGCGGCTCGATGCGCTGCTCGATGCGCGCGAGGCGCTCGCGCCGCGGTACCGGGAGATCGGCCTCCGCGACTGAGCGGGTCGCAGGCGATGGGCCCCGGCGTCCGGCTCAAGCTCGTCCTCCTGAGCGTCGCCGTGCTCGTCGTCGTCTCCTTCGGCTTCACCGCGCTGTCGCTCAGCCTGACGCGCGGCTGGATCGAAGAGGACCTGCGCGAGCGAGCCATCGCCTTCGCCCGCGAGATCGCGGCCACGATCGGCGATCAGCGGGAGCTCGAGAGCACCGCGCTCCTCCACGAGCAAATACGACAGATCCTCGGCATCCGGCGCAACGTGGGCCAGCTCGACATCCTCGCCTTCGACGGCGCGGGCGCCCGCATCGTCGCCACGAGCCATGCGGACCGGCGGCTGCCGTTCACCCGCGCGGACGTCGCGCGCGTCCAGCAGGGGCAGGTGGTCTCGCGGCTGATCGCGGGCCCCGAGGAGCGCTACTGGGAAGTGATGGCGCCGATCACCCTCGCCGGCATGCCGGCCGGGGCCGCCGCCGCGCGCTTCTCGCTCGAGCGGGCCGACCAGGCGGCCGCCCGCACCCGCGCGTGGGCCTTCGCCCTCACCGCGGCGTCGGTGCTCGTGATGGCGCTCCTGATGAGCTTCGCCATCGGCCAGGTGGTGGATCGCCCCGTGCGGCGCTTCGTGGAGGCCATCGCGCGCATCCGGACGGGAGAGACGAGCGCGACCGTGCCGGTGGGGGGCCGCGACGAGTTCGGGGTCATGGCGGGGCACTTCAACGAGATGATGGCCCGGATCAACCAGTTCAGCGGCGAGCTCAAGCTCCGGGTCACGGAGGCCGTCGCCGAGGCGGATCAGCGCTATCAGGAGGTGCAGCGGCTGAACGAGCAGCTCTTCGAGCTGGGGCGGCGGCTGAGCCACGCCGAGCGCCTGGCCGTTTCGGGGCGCATCATGGCCGAGGTGGCGCACGAGGTGGGGACGCCGCTGCACTCGGTGGCGGGCCACCTCGAGCTGCTCAGAAGGCAGCTCCCGCCCGAGGCGCTGACGGACGACACACGCCGGCGGCTCGACGTCATCGAGAGCCAGCTCGGGCGCGTCACCGGGATCATCACCCAGCTCCTCGACGTGACCCGCCGCTCGGCGGGCTCGCCCGCGCGCGTCGACGTGAACCATCTGCTGCGCGAGACGCTCGAGCTGGTGCGCCCGGGCATGTCGGCGGCCGGACTCATCCTGCGCGTGGAGGCGGCCCCCGAGATCCCCGCGGTCCACGGGCACGCGAGCCAGCTCCAGCAGGTGATCTTGAACCTCCTCACCAATGCCATGGACGCCACGGCGCCGGGGGGTCGGGTCGAGGTCGCGACTCGGACCGACCCCGATCGCGGCCAGGTGGTCGTGGAGGTGCGGGACAGCGGGCAGGGGATGGGCGCGGCGGAGCGGCGGCAAATCTTCGAGCCGTTCTTCTCCACGAAGGAGCCCGGGCGCGGCAGCGGGCTCGGCCTGTTCATCTCCGCGCAGATCGTCCGCGATCACAAGGGCGGGATCGAGGTGGAGAGCGCGCCGGGCCGTGGCAGCGTCTTCCGCGTCTGCCTGCCCGCCGCCGGAGGGATGGCGTGACCGCGCCCGCCACGCTGCTCATCGCCGACGACGATCCGGTGGCCCTGGCGCTCCTCGCCGAGGTCCTGGCGGGCGAGGGCTACGCCGTGCGCGCCGCCTCCGGCGGGGCGGCCTGTCTCGAGCTCGCCGCGCGCGAGCCCGTCGAGCTCGCCATCGTCGACCTCCGCATGCCCGACATGGACGGGCTCGAGGTCATCCGGAGGCTCGCCGTGATCCGTCCCGGCATCCCGATCATCATCCTCACCGCCTTCGCCGGCATCGACACCGCGATCGAGGCCATACGCTCCGGCGCGACGGACTACCTGTCCAAGCCCTTTCGGATGGAGCAGATCACGATCGCCGTGCGCCGCATCCTCGAGTCGAAGCGGCTCGCGCGCGAGAACGTGCAGTACCGCCAGGAGCGCGCGGACCGCTTCGGCGTGGGGAACCTGATCGGCCAGTCGCCCGCGATGGTCGAGGTCTACAAGCTGGTGGCGCGCGTGGCCGGCCTCGATACCACGGTCCTCATCCAGGGCGAAACGGGGACGGGCAAGGAGCTGGTCGCCCGCGCCATCCACCATGCGAGCCCGCGGGCTGACGGCCCCTTCGTGGTCGTCGACTGCTCGGCGCTGGCCGAGACGCTCTTCGAGTCCGAGCTGTTCGGCCACGAGCGCGGCGCTTTCACCGGCGCGCTGGCGGCGCGGCGCGGCCTCCTCGAGACGGCGGCCGGCGGCACCTGCCTGCTCGACGAGATCGGCGAGCTGTCGGGGGCGCTGCAGGCCAAGCTGCTCCGGGCGCTGCAGGAGCAGAGCATCCGCCGGGTCGGCGGCAATGAGCAGATCGCCGTGAACGTGCGCATGATCGCGGCGACCAACCGCGATCTGCGAAAGCGCGTCGAGGAGGGCGCGTTCCGGGAGGACCTCTACTATCGCCTCAACGTGGTCAGCATCGCCGTGCCGCCGCTTCGCGAGCGCGGCGGCGACGTTCATCTCCTCGCCCAGCACTTCGTGGACCAGTACGCCCGCGCCGCGAAGAAGGCGATCCGCGGCCTCGCGCGCGAGACGCTCGATCTGCTGTCGGCTCATCACTGGCCCGGGAACGTCCGGGAGCTGGAGAATACGATCGCGCGGGCGGTCGCCCTGTCATCGTCCGAGCTGCTGATGCCGGACGGCGTGTCGTTGCCGCCGCGCGCGGATCCCGGCCCGCTCGCCTTGCCGGCGCCTCAGATGAGGCTCGACGAGGTGCGGCGCTGGTATGTCGGCAAGGTGCTGGAGGAGATGGGTGGCAACAAGGTCCACGCCGCCGAGCGGCTCGGGATCGACCGTGGCACGCTGCACCGGATGCTCAGGCGATGGGCGATGGGCGGGGACGTGGAGGAGTGAGTGCCGCGCGGCGGCGGGTCAGGCCTGACCCACCGCCGCGCGGCGGTTGGTGACGCCGGTACTTACTCGGACACCTCCACGATGGTCGCCACCTTCTTGCCCTCGCGCTCCTCGTAGGAGGCCTTCACGGACTTGCCCTCCTGCAGGTTGTCCATGGGGACGCCCTCGGCGATGAAGATCATGGATCCGTCCTCGAGGACGATGACTCGAACCGCGGGATCCACGCTCTTGATCTTGCCCGCGACCTCTTCCGCCCAGGCGCCCGCGACTCCGAGGCCGAGCAGCATGGCCAGCACCGCTCCCAGTACCTTCTTCATGGTGGTCCCTCCCTCTCGGTGATGAGATTGCCGTCCCCGAAGAGAGCAATGGAGGTGCCATGCGCCGGGCGCTCGAGAGGAACGCGGGGATGCGGACTTGAGGACAGGGCGCGTGCACCGCGCTCTCGAGTGATGTGGCACTCCGCCTCACCCTGTGGCGCGCCGCCCCAGTTGGGCGCGCGCCACTCACCGCGCGTGCCTCTGCGCTTGACCACACCGGCGAGCGCCGTTACCCTTGGTGTGTGATTCGCGCCTTCGCTCTCGTCGTGGTGCTCGGGCTTGCCTCCGGTTGCGCGGGAGCGATCCCGCCTACCTATTCGCAGGCCGAGCTCGCCCAGCGCTGTCAGCAGACCGGCGGCTGGTGGCATCCCGACGACCTCATGGGCGGCGACTGCGAGTACCAGAGCTCGGGGTTTCAGTGAGCGCGGTCTCCCCATGACGACGGGGGCTGACGCGACGTCGCTTCATCCAGCGCGCGGGAGCCGCGGGCGTTGCCGCGGCGGCGCGATGGCCGTCACCGCCCCGTCGGCGTCGGCCGCCGGATGATCCGTCGTCGCCTACTTCCTTCGTGCGTGATGGGCTAGGCGTCAGGGGGCAGCGCGCGGCCCCGCAGCACGCGAAGCCAGACGGCATCCCCCGCGCGGAGGCGGGGAGCGGCGGGGCCGGCGACCCGGAGGACGACGTCGGAGTCGGCGATCTCGACCTGGTAGTCCACCGCGTCGCCGAGGTAGCTTGCGCGAAGGACGGCGCCGCGGAGCGCGCCGAGCGGTGGCCGCGCGGGGTCGTCCGAGGTGACGGGACGCAGCTCGATCTGGTGGGGGCGGATCGACAGGATCGTCGGGGCGCCCGGAGACAGCCCCGCGCCGTCGAGGCGGATGCGCAGCCGTCCGCGCGTGAACGTGTCGGCGTCCTCCGCTCGGCCCTCGACGAGGTTGGTCTTGCCGATGAACTCCGCGACGAAGCGGCTGCTCGGCGCCTCGTAGAGCTCTTCCGCGCTTCCGATCTGGGCGACGCGGCCTCGGTCGAGCACGGCCACGCGGTCGGCGATGACCATGGCCTCGGCCTGGTCGTGCGTGACATAGAGCGTGGTGATGTTGAAGGCCTCGTGCAGGCGCCGGATCTCGAAGCGCATCTCCTCGCGCAGGCTCGCGTCCAGGTTGCTCAGCGGCTCGTCGAGCAGCAGGATCTCGGGCTCGACCACCAGCGCGCGCGCGACGGCGATGCGCTGCTGCTGGCCGCCCGACAGCTCGCCCGGGTAGCGCGCCTCGTATCCCGGGAGCTGGACCACCTGCAGCATGGCCTTCACCCGCCGGTCCCGCTCGCTCCTCGGCACGCCGGCGAACTTGAGGCCATAGGCGACGTTCTGGGCCACCGTCATGTGGGGCCAGAGCGCATAGCTCTGGAAGATCATCGCCATCCGCCGCCGCTCGGGCGGGATCACCGTCGCGGCCGACGACAGGCACCGCTCGCCGACCCAGACCTCTCCGGCGTCCGGCTTGAGAAAGCCCGCCACGACCCTGAGCGTGGTGGTCTTGCCGCAGCCCGAGGGGCCGAGCAGGGCCACGAGCTCGCCGGGCTTCACCTCGAGGTCGAGCCCGTCCACCGCGGCGACGTCGCCGTAGCGCTTGACGAGGCCCTTGATCAGGACGCCGGGCACGGCTGCCTTACCCCGATCCGCCGGCGGACGGGCGCGCCCCGAGCACGTCGCGGCCGAGAAGCCCCTGCATCGTGAGCACGGTGGCGAAGGTCATCGCGAGCATGAACAGGCCGAGGACGGCGATGGCGCCGAACTCGCCCTCTTCCTTCAGATCGAAGATGACCACGGACATGACCTTCGTGTTGGGCGTGAAGAGCAGGATCGAGGCCGACAGCTCGCGGATGACGCCGATGAAGACGAAGCACCATGCGGCGATGATGCCGCTCCGGGCGAGCGGCGCCGTGATGTCGCGGAGCACGGTGAGCCGGCCCGCCCCGAGGATGCGTCCGGCGTCCTCCAGCTCGGGGTGGATCCCGCGGAACGTCGCGTCGGACTGCGCGTAGCCGACGGGCATCTCCTTGGTGAGATAGGCCAGGAACAAGATCCACAGTGTGCCGTAGAGCAGGAACGGCGGCCGCGTGTAGGCGATGAAGAGCCCGACGGCGAGGACCACGCCAGGGATCACCACCGGCGTGAGCACCAGGAAAGCCAGGATCTGGTGGCCCGCGATCAGCTTGCGGCTGGTGACGTACGCGAGCAGGGCGGCGAGCGCCGCGCCGACGCAGGCCGTGAGCAGGCCCAGCTCGAGCGTATTGACGATGGCGGACCGCGTGGACGTCGACATGAACACGAGCGACCAGTTGGCCAGGGTGACGTTCTCCCCGGTCAGGGCCTGGGCCCACGCGCGGGCGAAGGCGGCCTTGGCGAGCATGCCGTACGGCAGGAAGACGGCGCACGCCATGACGGCGAGGCAGGCGCCGAGCGCGGGGTAGCGCCATAGCCCGAGCGGGATGCGCCGGCGCTGGCCGCCCTTGCCCCCCACCGCGGCATAGCTCCGGCGGCCGAGAATCCGCTTCTGCGCGAAGAGCAGCAGGGCCGTCGCGAGCAGGAGCGGCATCGAGAACGCGGCGGCCATCTCCATCTTCGGCGGGTACTGGAACAGCGACCAGATCTGCGTCGTGATCGTGTGAAAGCCCGCGGGGAGCGCCAGGATCGCGGGAGACCCGAAGAGCGCCAGCGCCTGCAGGACGGACAGGATGAAGCCGCTCACGATCGCGGGCAGGACCATCGGGAGCGTGATCGTCAGGGCGACCCAGACACGGCTCGCGCCCAGGATCGCCGCGGCCTCCTCCATGTCGGAGGCGATCAGCTCGAGCGTGTTGACGACCATGATGTAGGCGAAGGGGAAGGTGTAGAGCGCGACGACGAAGATCAGCCCCGGCATCGTGAAGATGTTGACGAGGGGATCCGGGGAGCCGGTGAGGCTCCGGTACAGCTTGTTCAGATAGCCGGCATTGGGGCCGGCGAGCATCACCCACGCGAAGGCGCCGAGGAAGGGCGGCGTGACGAACGAGGCCATCACGAGGCTGCGCATCAGGCGCGGGCCCGGCAGGTCGGTGCGGGCGGTGAGCCAGGCCATCGGCGCGCCGATGGCGAGCGACAGGAGCCCGGACCAGAAAGCCAGTACCACGGTGTTCCACAGGGCCCGGCCGAGCCGCGGGTCGGTGAACACGCGGGCGTAGTGGGCGAGGGTGAGCCCGCGCTCGCCGCTCACGCTCATGTAGGCGAGCCACCCGAGCGGCAGGAGGATGAGCAGGAGCAGGGCTCCGGCGGCGAGCAGCCACACGGGGACGGCGCGGTCGAATCCCTCGATGCGCGAGGGCGTGGAGGTGCCCGTTCTGTCGAGCCCCATGGCCGG
>CAWIZN010000082.1:0-23444 GCA_963840495.1 uncultured Candidatus Rokubacteria bacterium | reverse complement strand
GATGGACGCAATCGACCCGTGGCGGAGTGCTCGCCCCTGTGGATCAGCGGGCGCGGAGGGCGGCGGCCTCGCGGGCGAGCTGTTCGATGGCGGACCAGTCGCCCGCGGCCACCCGGTCGGCGGGCGCGACCCACGAGCCGCCGACGCAGGCGACGTTGGGCAGCGCCAGGTAGTCGGGCGCGGTCTCGCGGGTGATGCCGCCCGTGGGGCAGAAGACCACGTCGGGGAACGGGGCGCCGAGCGCCTTCAGCATGCCGATGCCGCCCGCCTGCTGCGCCGGGAACAGCTTGAGCGCGGTGAACCCGGCGAGGCGGGCGGCCATCAGCTCGGACGGCGTCATGATGCCGGGGAGCAGCGGATAGCGGACCGCGCGCGCCGCGGCGGCGAGCTCGGGCGCGAAGCCGGGGCTCACGCCGAACTGGGCGCCCGCGCGCTCGGCCTCGGCGAGCTCCTCGGGCCGCGTCAGCGTGCCCACGCCGACGATGGCGTCGGGGACCGCGGCGCGCATGGCCTCGATCGCGTCGAGGGCGCACGGCGTCCGGAGCGTGATCTCGAGGACGCCGAGTCCGCCCGCGGCCAGCGCGCGCGCGAGCGGCACCGCGTGCTCGAGCTTCGCGACGGTCAGCACCGGGATGACGGGCGCGCGGGCCAGGATCTCGCCGATGTCCATGCCGCTCCCGTCAGCCGGTATTCCTCAAGCCACCGGCGATGCCGTTGATGGTGAGCACGATCACCTCGCGATAGCGCTCGGCCTCCGGCCCCTCCGGCTCGGCGAGCGCGCGGAGCCGGCGGAGCATCTCCACCTGCAGATAGTTCAGCGGGTCGACGTAGGGATTGCGGAGCGCGACCGAGCGCTGGATCACGGGGTCGCCGTCCATCAGCTCGGCATGACCGGTCACGCGGAGGATCGTCTCGCGCGTCCGTGCATACTCGGCCTCGACGGCGTCCCACACCTTCGCGGCGAGCGCGCGGTCGGGCACGAGCTCCGAGTACAGCGCGGCGATGCCGAGATCGGCCTTCAGGAGCGACATCTCGGCATTGTCGAGGAGCGCGCGGAAGAACGGCCACTCCGCGTACATCTCCCGCAGGCGCTCGGGCTCGGCCAGGCCGAGCGCGGTGCCGAGGCCGTACCAGCCGGGCAGGTTGAAGCGGCTCTGCATCCACGAGAACACCCAGGGGATGGCGCGGACGCCGCTCCGCGTGAGGACGCCGCCGCGCCGCGCCGCCGGCCGAGAGCCGAGGCGCAGCCGGCTGATCTCGTCGATGGGCGTCGCGGCGCGCCAGTACTCGAGAAAGCCCGGCATCTCGACGAGCCCGCCGAAGGCGTCGCGCGCGGCCGTCGACATCGCGTCCATGGCCGCGCGCCACTCGGGCCGGGTCTCGTCGCCCGCGCGTGTCGGCGGAGGCGAGGAGCACCGCGCTCACGATCTGCTCGAGGTGGCGATGCGCGAGATCGGGATCGGCATACCGCGACGCGATCGTCTCCCCCTGCTCGGTCACCCTGAACCGGCCGCGCACCGTGCCCGGCGGCTGGGCGCGGATCGCGCGGCCCGCCGGTCCCCCGCCCCGCGCCACGCTGCCCCCGCGGCCGTGGAAGAGCGTCAGCGCGATGCCGTGCTCGGCCGCCACGCGCGCGATGGCTTCCTGCGCCCGGTAGAGCGCCCAGTTCGCCGCGAGGTATCCGCCGTCCTTGTTGCTGTCGGAATAGCCGATCATCACCATCTGCTCGCCGCCGCACTGGCCCAGGTGCGCGCGGTACGCGTCGAGCGCGAACAGCTCGGACAGGATGCGCGGGGCCGCGTCGAGGTCGTCGAGCGTCTCGAAGAGCGGCACGATGTCCGGCGCCGGGGCGCAGCCGGCCCATCGCCCGAGCAGGAGGACGGTCAGCAGATCGGCGGCGCCGCGCGTCATCGAGATGATGAACGGCCCGAGCGACTCCGGCCGGTAGAGGCTCCGCATGCGCGCGAGGAGGCGGAAGAGCCGCCAGGCCTCGGCGCTCGCCTCGGTCGTGACCGCGGCCACGGCCAGGTCGGCCGCCGCGGGCGGCTTCTCCGACAGGAGGCGCAGGAGCACCGCGGCGCGGTGCGGCGTCGTCGCGCTCCGCGAAGCCCGCGTCGATGCCGAGCGCATCGAGCATGCCGCCGAGCGCGGCGGCGAGGCGGCCCGAGTCCTCGCGGATGTCCAGGCGCGCGGCGTGCAGCCCGAAGGTCGCCGTCTGGATGCGCACCGTTCGCAGGTGATCGGCGGCGACCTCGCGCGGGATCGCTCCCGCGATCATGTCGAGCACCTCCTGGATGGACTCGATCGTGACGCGCGCCTGGTGCGGCGCCTCGTCGAGCAGCCGGGCGGTCATGTCCACTTGCGACGCCGCCTCGAGGTCGGCCGCGAGCAGCGACAGCGCGAGGCGATAGGGCTCGCCGCCGTAGCGCCGCTCGAGATACGCCACGTGCGCCGGCAAGGGACGGCGCGCGTCGAGCCAGGCGGTGAGCGCGGGCGGCGCCGGACAGCGACGGCCACCCATGCTGAGGCGCCGGGCGAGGTCGTGGAGCGCCCGGCGATGCCGCTCGACGGCGAGCCCCCGGTGCAGGCGCAGCGTCTCGGCGGTCACGGGCGTCACCACCGACGGATTGCCGTCGCGGTCGCCGCCGATCCACGAGGCCAGCGTGAGCCACCGGGCCGGCGGCACCAGGCCCGGGTAGTGCTCGGCCACCGCGGCGTCGAGCTCGAGGCAGATCCTCGGCAGCGCGTCCCAGAAGACCTCCTCGACGAAGTAGAGCCCGGTGCGCACCTCGTCGGTGACGGCGGGGCGGGCGGTGCGCGAGCGCTCGGTGAGCCAGAGCGCGGTGATCTCCGCCCGCAGCGCGGCGATCTCGCGCGTCCCGCTCCCGGGGCAGCAGATCGGGGTCGTGCAGGCTGCGCAGCATCTCGCCGATGCGCTGGAGCTTCGAGAGCACGGTCCGGCGCTTGGCCTCGGTCGGATGCGCGGTGAGCACCAGCTCGATCCGGAGGGCGCCGAGGAGCGCCGCCATCCGCTCGGGTGTGACGCCCCGGCTCTTGATCTCCCTGATCGCGGCGCCGATCGACTCGCCGATCGGCGCGGGGTGGGCGCTTCGCTCGCGCTCGCGCAGGGCGCGGATGCGCTGCGCTTCCTCGGCGAGGTTCACCAGATCGAAGTACACGGCGAACGCCGACGCCGTGGCCCGAGCCGCATCGACGGAGAGGGCCGCCACCTCGGCGGCCAGGTCCCCGGCGGCCGTCCCAGGCGAAGAACGCCGAGCCTTGGCGAGCGAGCGAATGCGCTCCTCGGTCTCGAAGAGATCGGCGGACTCCTGGGTGCGGAGCACGTCGCCCAGCGCCTCGCCGAGCAGGTGGATGGTGGCCGAGAGATCCAAGCGATCGAGCCCTCCTCGATGCCGGCGACTCGGTGTCCGGTCTCGGCGGTGAGGGCCGGTGTTCGGGGGGAATCCCCTGCCTGCCACGTCGCAGGAGAGATCATCCGGTACGACGATCCTTAGCGCGCGCGCGCGGCGAAGTCAAGGCATGTCGGAGCTCTGGCGCTTCTCCTTGACACGGTCGTGGTCGATATGGGAGTCTCGCCAGGACTCGGCCCAGGGCCGGCAATGCCGGCCCTGAGAATCCGTCTCGATCCGATCGTCTTCTTCGCGAGGATGCCGTCCCCACTTACGTGGACCAGAAGGGAGAGCGAGGATGCTCACCGACGACTCCGGCCGCAGCACCACCCCCCACGAGGGCAATCGCCGCGACTTCCTGAAGCGCGTGGGACTGGGAGCCGCCGCCGCGGCCGCGGTGACCCAGGGCGCCGGGACGCGGCGGGCAGCGGCTCAATCCTCGTCGTCCTATCCCGACTGGATCCCGCCGAGCCCCAAGACGCCGAAGCGCGGCGGCACCCTCGGATGCCCTACGACGGCGGGTTCCTGCTCTTCCAGCCCCACCTGCGGAATATCGGCGCCCTCGCCATGCGCCGCACCGACGGCTACGGCGCCTCGACGGTCGCGCGCATCTGGAGCGAAAAGTAGCGGCGGCGGCCTGACGCGCGGCGGGGGCGGGTCCCATGTACAAGTACATCCTCCGGCGGCTCTTCCTGGCGGTGCCGGTCCTCGTCCTGTCGTCGCTGATCGTCTTCTCGCTGATGCGGGTGATGCCCGGCGACGCCCTGACGGCGCTGATGGGGGAGTCCGGCAATGTCAGCGCCAAGGACCTGAAGAAGCTGCGCGCCGACCTCGGGCTCGACCTCCCCTACTATCAGCAGTACTTCATCTGGGTCCGCCAGATGGTCACCTTCGACCCGGGATACTCCATCTTCACCAACGAGCCGATCGCGGTGGCGCTCACGAAGGCCATTCCCGTCACCGTCGAGCTGGCGGTGCTCGCGATGATCCTGGGCCTCGTCATCGCCGTGCCGATCGGGATCATCTCCGCCACCCGTCAGGACAAGGCCTCGGACTATGTCGGGCGAATGGTGGCCATCTCCGGCCTGTCCCTGCCGGACTTCTGGCTGGGGACGCTCGTCATCACGTTCGCCGCCATCTGGATCGGGTGGATTCCCAAGATCGGCTACGTGAGCCTCTGGGAGTCGCCGTGGCAGAACATCCAGCAGTTCCTCCTGCCCGCCGCGGTGCTCGGCTTTCGCCTCTCCGCGGCGACCATGCGCATGACCCGCTCGACCGTCCTCGAGGTCTTGCGCGAGGACTACGTGCGCACCGCCTGGGCCAAGGGCCTGGGCGAGCGGATCATCGTCTACAAGCACGCGCTGAAGAACGCCCTCATCCCGGTCATCACCCTCGTCGGCGGCCAGCTCGGCACGCTCCTCGCCGGGACGGTGATCGTCGAGACGATCTTCGCGCTGCCCGGCATGGGCCGGCTCACCGTCGAGGCCATCCTGTTCCGCGACTATCCCGTGGTGCAGACCAATGTCATGCTGGTGGCGTTCGCGCTCGTCACGCTGAACCTGCTCGTCGATCTCACGTACGCGTGGCTCGACCCCCGGATCCGGTACCAGTGATGCGTCCCGCGGCGGCGCACACGGCCCCTGCGGCGCACACATCAGGGAGGCGCCTGATGGCTCTCGCGACGGCTCCGGCCTCCGAATTCCACGCGCCGGTCTCCGCAGAAGTCAGCCGGTGGTACGCGCTGTGGCACGTGATGAAGCGGAAGCCCCTCGGGCTCGCCTCGGCCGGGCTCATCGCCATCATCGTGTTCACGGCGATCTTCGCGGATGTGCTCGCGCCCTATGATCCCCTGGCCGCCCAGCCGGAGATCCGGCTCGCGGCGCCGAGCTGGGCTCACCCGTTCGGCACGGATGACATCGGCCGGGACGTGCTGAGCCGCATCATCTACGGCAGCCGCATCTCGCTGTGGGTCGGGCTGCTCGCCGTCGGCATCGGCACCTTCGTGGGCATGATCATCGGGCTCATCACCGGCTACTGGGAAGGGCGCATCGACCTCGTGCTCCAGCGCGTGATGGATGCCATCCAGGCCATTCCCGGGCTGATCCTGGCGCTGGCCATCGTCTCCGTGTTGACCCCCAGCACCACCAATGCCATGCTCGCCATCGCGGTGGTGATCATCCCCGGCAACTCGCGCATCGTCAGAGGCGCCGTGCTGTCGTCCAAGCAGAACCGCTACGTGGAGGCGGCGCAGGCGCTCGGCTGCCGGCATCTGCACATCATCGCGGTGCATATCCTGCCCAATGTCACGGCGCCGATCCTGATCATCGCGTCGATCTGGCTCGGCAACGCCATCCTGATCGAGGCGTCGCTGAGCTTCCTCGGCCTGGGGACCCAGCCGCCCATACCGTCGTGGGGCTTGATGCTGAGCAGCACGGGGCGCGCGTTCATGGAGCAGGCGCCCTGGCTCGCGGTCTTCCCGGGCCTCGCGATCAGCCTCGCCGTGCTCGGATTCAACCTCTTCGGCGATACGCTGCGCGACGCCTGGGATCCCAAGCTCCGCACCCGGGGCTAGAGCGATGATAAGGGCCCATCTGCTTCGTTGGCGCCTCGGCGTCCCTCGAGCACGCCGACGCTCAACGTGACACGCACAGAGTACGCCTCGCCGGCGGCCTTCGGGCGCCGCCTCGCAGCTGGACCCTTCTCATCGCTCTAGCTGGGTTTCTCCGACAGGCTCCTAGCCAGGGCCCCCCGAGTCGCGCGCCGATGGATCTCGGTATCTTCGACCACCTCGACCGGCAGGCGATGCCGGTCCACGAGTTCTACGAGAGCCGCCTGCGCCTGCTCGAGAAGTACGACGCCGCCGGCTTCTACTCGTATCACCTGGCCGAGCACCACGCGACGCCGCTCGGGCTGGCGCCGGTCCCCGGCATCTTCCTCGCCGCGGCCACCCAGCGGACTCGGCGCATCCGCCTCGGCCCCTGCGTCTACTGCCTGCCGCTCTATGACCCGCTCCGGCTCATCGAGGAAGTGTGCATGCTCGACCAGCTCTCGCGCGGCCGCTTCGACTTCGGGGTCGGCCGCGGCATCGTCCCGTACGAGATGGCCTACTTCAACCTGCACCACATGGAAACCGAGGAGATCTACCGCGAGGGCCTGGAGGTGATCCTGCAGGGGCTCACGTCCGACGTGCTCGACCATCGCGGCGCGCGCTACACGTACCGCAAGGTGCCCATGATCCTCCGGCCATTCCAGGCGCCGCACCCGCCGCTCTGGTACGGCCTCGGCCACATGGCGGGCGCCGAGTGGGCGGCCACGAACCGCGTCAACGTCATCGCCAACAATACGGCCGACGCGGTGCGGCCGCTCCTCGACCGCTATCGCGAGGTGTGGCAGAAGAAGCACGGCGGCGAGGCGCCGCTGCCGAAGCTCGGCGTGGGACGCCACATCGTCGTCGCGCCCACCGAGGCCCAGGCGGAGGCGCTGGGCCGGCCCGCCTACGCGGCGTGGTACGCGAACCTCACCAAGCTCTGGCGCGATTTCGGCGCGCTCCCCATTCGGTTCGCGCGCGACTTCGACGAGGCCCGCCAGCGCGGCGTCGCCATCGCGGGGACGCCCGTCCAGGTGCGCGAGGAGATCGAGCGCCAGGTCGCCGCGAGCAGCGTCAACTACTTCGTCTGCCGCCTGATGTTCGGCGACATGCGCGAAGCCGACGCGATCGCGTCCATCGATCTCTTCACCGCCGAGGTCATGCCCCGCCTCACCGCGCTCGCCACCTAGCTGCGTACGGCGCGCCGACATCAGAGCTTCAGGTCCCAGGTCTCCCCGACCAGGTCGTGGCCGAAGCTGTGATGACGGCTCCGCTGGCACGAGGCGATAGCCCGCTCCCTCGTAGATGCGCCGCGCGGCCACGAGGATGCTATTGGTCCAGAGCGTGATCTTCCGGTAGCCCACCTGGCGCGCGAAGCGCTCGCACTCGGCGACGAGGCGCGCGCCGATGCCGAGGCCGCGCGCCGCCGGCTCGACGAGCAGGAGCCGGAGCTGGGCCACGGTCTTCGACTGCGCGACGAGGAAGACCGAGCCGACGATCTCGCCGTCCTTCTCGGCCATCCAGCAGCGCTCGCGCTTCGGATCGAAGCGCTGGACGAACCGGGCGGCGATCTCCGCCACCATCGCCTCGAATCGCTCGTCGAAGCCGTACTCCTGCGCGTACAGGACGCCGTGGCGGTGGATCACCCACCCCATGTCACCCGGGCTGGTGCGGCCTCAGCATGTACGGGGCCTTCGGCTCCGGCTGGGCGCCGAGCAGGCCCTCGATCGCGCGCATGGCCTCGACCAGCCGATCCTGCTCGGCCGCCGGCAAGGCGGCGAGCATCGCGCCGATCTCGTCGCGCGAGCGCGTGTGCAGCGGGGCGAACGCGTCGTGGCCGCGGCGGGTCAGGGCGAGGAAGCTCTGGCGGCCATCGGCCTTCGAGCGGGTGCGCTCGAGCAGCCCGCGCTTCTCGAAGCCGCGCACGATACGGCTCAGATAGCCCGGATCGAGCCCCAGCTCTCGCCCCAGCGCGCCCGCGGTGACGCCGTCCTGATGCGCGAGCTCGTAGAGGACGCGCCCTTCGGTCAGGGAGAACGCGCTGGCCAGATAGCCTTCGTGCAGGAGCCCGATCTTCCGCGTGTAGAAGCGATTGAACCGCCGCACCGCGGCGACCCGCTGGTCGGACTTGCTCTCGGCCATGCGCCCTCTCCTCTCGACCTGTGACTTGAGTGCCAATATCAAATATCTAGTTGACCAAGTCAACTAATGAATTGCCCGCATCGCGGTCGTCGCGGCGCCTCCAAGGCGCCCGCCTTTTGCTACAATGCCGGACCATGACAAACGACAAGACGATCCGCGTAGGCTTCATCGGCGCCGGCGGCAACACGCGTCTTCACCACATCCCGAAGCTCAAGGCCCAGCCCGGCGTCGAGCTCGTCGCGGTGGCCAATCGCACCAAAGAGTCCGGTGAGCGCGTGGCCCGCGAATTCGGCATCGCCCGTGTCCACGGCGACTGGCGGGAGATCGTCCAGGCCAAGGACGTCGATGCCGTGTGCATCGGCACGTGGCCCTACACGCACTGCGAGATGACGCTGGCCGCCCTCGCCGCGGGCAAGCACGTCCTGTGCGAGGCGCGGATGGCCATGAACGCCGCCGAGGGCCGGCGCATGCTCGACGCCGCCCGCCGGGCCCCGAGCCTGGTGAGCCAGCTCGTGCCGGCGCCGCACACGCTCGAGGTGGACTCGACCATCCAGCGGCTCCTCGCCGAGGGATATCTGGGCGAGGTCCTCGCCGTCGAGCTTCAGGCCGGCCAGGGCAATTTCGTCGAGCCGGACGCGCCCATGCACTGGCGGCAGGACGCCTCCCTCAGCGGCCACAATATCCTCAACATGGGCATCTGGTACGAGGCGATGTCGCGCTGGCTCGGGCCGGCCAAGCGGGTCACCGCGGTGACGAAGATCGCCGTGCCGCGCCGCCGCGACGCGAGCGGGGCCATGCAGGCGTCCGCGTGCCGGACCACGTCGACATCCTGGCCATCTTCGGGGGCGGCGCGCAGGCCCATCTGCGGTTCAGCTCCGTGACCGCGCTCGCGCCTCCGCCCGAGGCCTGGCTCTTCGGCACCGAGGGCACGCTGCGGCTCGAGGCCAATGCGCGCCGCCTCTCCGGCGGCCGCCGCGGCGACAAGGCGCTCTCCGAGATCGCCATCCCCGACGACCTGCGAATCGGCTGGCGCGTCGAAGAGGAGTTCGTCGGTGCCATCCGCGGCACCGAGACGATCACGCGCACGTCCTTCGAGGACGGCGTGCGCTACATGGAGTTCACCGACGCGGTGACCAAGAGCGCGGCCTCGGGGCAAGCCGTCGAGGTCGCCGACCTATGACCGGCGAGGCCGCGCTGTCCGTCGAGCACGCGGCCCAGGTCCGCGACCGCTTCGCCACGCCGTGCTATGTCTACGTCCGCGGCGCCCTCGAGGCGGCCGCGCGGCGGGCCCTCGCCTTCCCCGCGCCCTTCGGGCTCACCGTGCGCTACGCGATGAAGGCCAACCCGAGCCGGGGTGTCCTGGACCTCTTCCGCGGCCTCGGCCTTCACGTCGACGCCTCGAGCGACCACGAGGTCGAGCGCGCGCTGCGCGCCGGCTTCCCCGCCGGCTCGATCCAGCTCACGTCCCAGATGCCCTCGCGCCGGCTCGCCGAGCACCTGGCCCGCGGCGTGCTCTTCAATGCGTGCTCGCTCCACCAGCTCGAGGCCTTCGGCCGCGCCGCGCATGGTCAATCGGTCTCGGTCCGGATGAATCCCGGGCTCGGCAGCGGGTCGACCAATCGCACCAATACCGGCGGCCCGGCGTCGAGCTTCGGCATCTGGCACGAGCACCTGGGCGAGGTGAAGGCGATCGCCGAGCGCTTCGACGTCAAGATCACGCGGCTTCACAGCCATATCGGCTCCGGCACGGACCCCGAGGTGTACAAGCGGGTGACGCGCATGACGCTCGATCTGGCATCCAAGCTCCCCGACGTGGGCGTGGTGAACCTGGGGGGCGGCTTCAAGGTCGGGCGCATGCCGGGCGAGCCGTCGGCGGACCTGGCCGACGTGGGCGCGCACGTCGCGCAGGAGCTGACGGCGTTCCGCGATCGCGACGGCCGGGCCCTCGGCCTCGAGATCGAGCCCGGGACGTATCTGGTCGCCAATGCCGGGCTGGTGGTCGCGACGTGCGTCGACGTGGTCGACACGGGGCACGACGGCTACCTGTTCGCCAAGCTCGACACGGGGATGCCCGAGGTGACGCGCCCCTCGCTCTACGGCGCGCAGCACCCGATCCACGTGCTCGCTCAGGGCCGCGAGGAGGCCGACGTGATCTTCGTCGGGCCGTGCTGCGAGTCGGGCGATATCCTGACACCGGCCCCCGGCGATCCGGAAGCCCTGGCGCCCCGTCGGGTGCCGCGCCCGCAGATCGGCGACCTGGTCATCGTGGGCGGCGCCGGCGCCTACTGCGCCGCGATGTCGACGATCAACTACAACTCCTATCCGCAGGCGCCCGAGGTCATGCTGGAGCCGGACGGCGCCCTCCGCCTGCTCCGCCGCCGCCAGGACCTCGACCAGGTCTGGGGCAACGAGGTTTGAAGACGCGGCGCCGCCCGTGAGCGCGGCCTCGCCTCACGCCGCGCTCTGGCCGCTCGAGCGCGGCCTGGCCTTCTTGAACCACGGATCCTTCGGGGCCTGCCCCACGGAAGTGCTGCGGCATCAGTCGGCCTTGCGGGCCGAGATGGAGGCCGAGCCCGTCCGCTTCCTCTCCCGCGAGCTCGACGACCGGCTCGACGCCGCGCGGACCGCGCTGGCCGCCTTCGTGGGCGCGGCACCCGAGGACCTCGCCTTCGTCACCAATGCGACGAGCGGCGTCAATGCCGTCCTCCGCTCGCTCCCGCTCGGGCATGATGACGAGCTGCTCACCACCGACCACGCGTACAAGGCGTGCTGGAATACGCTCGAGTTCGTCGCCGAGCGGGCGCGCGCGCGGGTCGTCGTCGCGCCGATCCCCTTCCCGCTCACCTCTGCCGAGGACGTGGTCGGCGCGGTCCTGTCTCGCGTCACGGCGCGCACGCGCCTGGCGCTCCTCGATCACGTCACGAGCCCGACCGCCCTCATCCTGCCGATCGAGCGGCTGATCGCCGAGCTCGGCCGGCGCGGCATCGACGTGCTCGTCGACGGCGCGCATGCGCCGGGGATGCTGCCGCTCGATCTCGGCGCCCTCGGCGCCGCGTACTACAGCGGCAACTGCCACAAGTGGCTCTGCGCGCCCAAGGGCTCGGCCTTTCTGCCGGACCATGACAAACGACAAGACGATCCGCGTAGGCTTCATCGGCGCCGGCGGCAACACGCGTCTTCACCACATCCCGAAGCTCAAGGCCCAGCCCGGCGTCGAGCTCGTCGCGGTGGCCAATCGCACCAAAGAGTCCGGTGAGCGCGTGGCCCGCGAATTCGGCATCGCCCGCGTCCACGGCGACTGGCGGGAGATCGTCCAGGCCAAGGACGTCGATGCCGTGTGCATCGGCACGTGGCCCTACACGCACTGCGAGATGACGCTGGCCGCTCTCGCCGCGGGCAAGCACGTCCTGTGCGAGGCGCGGATGGCCATGAACGCGGCCGAGGGCCGGCGCATGCTCGACGCCGCCCGCCGGGCCCCGAGCCTGGTGAGCCAGCTCGTGCCGGCGCCGCACACGCTCGAGGTGGATTCGACCATCCAGCGGCTCCTCGCCGAGGGATATCTGGGCGAGGTCCTCGCCGTCGAGCTCCAGGCCGGCCAGGGCAATTTCGTCGAGCCGGACGCGCCCATGCACTGGCGGCAGGACGCCTCCCTCAGCGGCCACAATATCCTCAACATGGGCATCTGGTACGAGGCGATGTCGCGCTGGCTCGGGCCGGCCAAGCGGGTCACCGCGGTGACGAAGATCGCCGTGCCGCGCCGCCGCGACGCGAGCGGGGCCGCACAGGCGATCCGCGTGCCGGACCACGTCGACATCCTGGCCATCTTCGGGGGCGGCGCGCAGGCCCATCTGCGGTTCAGCTCCGTGACCGCGCTCGCGCCTCCGCCCGAGGCCTGGCTCTTCGGCACCGACGGGACGCTGCGGCTCGAGGCCAATGCGCGCCGCCTCTCCGGCGGCCGCCGCGGCGACAAGGCGCTCTCCGAGATCGCCATCCCCGACGACCTGCGAATCGGCTGGCGCGTCGAAGAGGAGTTCGTCGGTGCCATCCGCGGCACCGAGACGATCACGCGCACATCCTTCGAGGACGGCGTGCGCTACATGGAGTTCACCGACGCGGTGGCCAAGAGCGCGGCCTCGGGGCAAGCCGTCGAGGTCGCCGAGCTATGACCGGGGAGGCCGCGCTGTCCGTCCAGCAGGCGGCCCAGGTCCGCGACCGCTTCGCCACGCCGTGCTATGTCTACGTCCGCGGCGCCCTCGAGGCGGCCGCGCGGCGGGCCCTCGCCTTCCCCGCGCCCTTCGGGCTCACCGTGCGCTACGCGATGAAGGCCAACCCGAGCCGGGGTGTCCTGGACCTCTTCCGCGGCCTCGGCCTTCACGTCGACGCCTCGAGCGACCACGAGGTCGAGCGCGCGCTGCGCGCCGGCTTCCCCGCCGGCTCGATCCAGCTCACGTCCCAGATGCCCTCGCGCCGGCTCGCCGAGCACCTGGCCCGCGGCGTGCTCTTCAATGCGTGCTCGCTCCACCAGCTCGAGGCCTTCGGCCGCGCCGCGCCTGGTCAATCGGTCTCGGTCCGGATGAATCCCGGGCTCGGCAGCGGGTCGACCAATCGCACCAATACCGGCGGCCCGGCATCGAGCTTCGGCATCTGGCACGAGCACCTGGGCGAGGTGAAGGCGATCGCCGAGCGCTTCGACGTCAAGATCACGCGGCTTCACAGCCATATCGGCTCCGGCACCGACCCCGAGGTGTACAAGCGGGTGACGCGCATGACGCTCGATCTCGCCGCCAAGCTCCCCGACGTGGGCGTGGTGAACCTGGGGGGCGGCTTCAAGGTCGGGCGCATGCCGGGCGAGCCGTCGGCGGACCTGGCCGACGTGGGCGCGCACGTCGCGCAGGAGCTGACGGCGTTCCGCGATCGCGACGGCCGGGCCCTCGGCCTCGAGATCGAGCCCGGGACGTATCTGGTCGCCAATGCCGGGCTGGTGGTCGCGACGTGCGTCGACGTGGTCGACACGGGGCACGACGGCTACCTGTTCGCCAAGCTCGACACGGGGATGCCCGAGGTGACGCGCCCCTCGCTCTACGGCGCGCAGCACCCGATCCACGTGCTCGCCCAGGGCCGCGAGGAGGCCGACGTGATCTTCGTCGGGCCGTGCTGCGAGTCGGGCGATATCCTGACACCGGCCCCCGGCGATCCGGAAGCCCTGGCGCCCCGTCGGGTGCCGCGCCCGCAGATCGGCGACCTGGTCATCGTGGGCGGCGCCGGCGCCTACTGCGCCGCGATGTCGACGATCAACTACAACTCCTATCCGCAGGCGCCCGAGGTCATGCTGGAGCCGGACGGCGCCCTCCGCCTGCTCCGCCGCCGCCAGGACCTCGACCAGGTCTGGGGCAACGAGGTTTGACGACGCGGCGCCGCCCGTGAGCGCGCCCTCGCCTCACGCCGCGCTCTGGCCGCTCGAGCGCGGCCTGGCCTTCTTGAACCACGGATCCTTCGGGGCCTGCCCCACGGAAGTCCTGCGGCATCAGTCGGCCTTGCGGGCCGAGATGGAGGCCGAGCCCGTCCGCTTCCTCTCCCGCGAGCTCGACGACCGGCTCGACGCCGCGCGGACCGCGCTGGCCGCCTTCGTGGGCGCCGCACCCGAGGACCTCGCCTTCGTCACCAATGCGACGAGCGGCGTCAATGCCGTCCTCCGCTCGCTCCCGCTCGGGCATGATGACGAGCTGCTCACCACCGACCACGCGTACAAGGCGTGCTGGAATACGCTCGACTTCGTCGCCGAGCGGGCGCGCGCGCGGGTCGTCGTCGCGCCGATCCCCTTCCCGCTCACCTCTGCCGAGGACGTGGTCGGCGCGGTCCTGTCTCGCGTCACGGCGCGCACGCGCCTGGCGCTCCTCGATCACGTCACGAGCCCGACCGCCCTCATCCTGCCGATCGAGCGGCTGATCGCCGAGCTCGGCCGGCGCGGCATCGACGTGCTCGTCGACGGCGCGCATGCGCCGGGGATGCTGCCCCTCGATCTCGGCGCCCTCGGCGCCGCGTACTACAGCGGCAACTGCCACAAGTGGCTCTGCGCGCCCAAGGGCTCGGCCTTTCTCTGGGTGCGGCGCGATCGCCGCAACGAGGTCCGGCCGCTCACCATCAGCCACGGCGCCGGGGTGACGCGAGCCGACCGCTCGCGCTTCCACCTCGAGTTCGACTGGACGGGCACGAGCGACCCCACGGCCTGGCTCACCGTCCCGAAGGCGATCGACTACGTCGGCTCGCTCGTCCCGGGCGGCTGGCCCGACGGTGATGGCGACGAACCGCGCATTGGCGCTCGAGGCGCGGGCGCTCGTGTGCGCCGCCGCCGGCACGGCGCCGCCCTGCCCCGAGGGCATGGTCGGGTCGATCGCGAGCATCGTGCTGCCCGACGGCCCCACCTCGGACATCGCGTGGCGCCGGCCCGACCCGATCCAGCAGCGGCTCTTCGACGCCTGGAGCACCGAGGTGCCGGTGATGAGCTGGCCCGCCGCGCCCCACCGCCTGATCCGCGTCTCGGCCCAGCTCTACAACGAGCGCGGCCAGTACGAGCGGCTCGCCGAGGCCCTCGGCCGGGAGCTGGCCGCGGAGCGCGCCCCTCGGTGACGGCGCCCCGCTTCGGCATCGTGCTGCTGCCGGAGTCGCTCGCGGGCTGGGGGGCGCTCTGTCGCGAAGCGGAGGACAGCGGGTTCGATCTCCTCGGCGTCGCCGACTCGCAGTCGGTGTTCCGCGAGATGTACGTGGCGCTCACGCTCGCCGCCCTCAATACCTCGCGCGTGCGCCTGGGCCCGCTCGTGACCAATCCCCTGGAGGTGACTGACATGACCGAGCCCGTGCGGGTCCATCTCCGCGTCCCCGGCACCGCGCCGATGCCGGAGCTGATGGCGCTCCTCCGCGACATCGAGGCGGCCGGCTTCGACGGCGCGGGAATCCTCGACAGCCAGATGATCTCCCGCGATACCTTCGTCGTCCTGGGCCAGGCCGCCGGGCAGACGTCGCGGATGTCGCTCTTCCCCGCGGTGACGAATCCCTTCACGCGGCATGCGTCCGTCCTCGCCGGAGCGATCCAGACGGTCGAGGAGATGGCGCCCGGCCGCGTGAAGTTCGTGATCGGCACGGGCTACACGTCGGCGAGCACGATCGGGCGCAAGCCCGCCACCCTCGCCGAGATGCGCGCCTGTATCAGCGAGGTGAAGACGCTCCTCGCCGGAGGGGCCGTGGACTGGGGCGGCGGCGCGCGCACCGAGCTCGCCTATGCGTCGAAGCGGCCCATCCCGATCCTGATGGCGGCGTCCGGGCCGCGGGCCATCGAGCTGGCCGGCGAGGTGGCCGACGGGGCGCTCTTGCTCGTGGGCTTCAACCGCGGCATCGTCGAGACCGCGCTCGGGCACCTCGAGCGCGGGGCCCGGCGCGCGGGACGCCGCCTGGAAGACCTGGAGATCGTCTGGGCGGTGCGCACCGGCACCGCGGCGACGCTCGCCGAGGCCCGGCGGCTGGCGCGGCCCACCGCGGTGCACTGGGGCATCCTGCGCTGGGGCGGCCAGTGGCTCGAGCCCGCCGGCCTCCGCCTCCCTCCGCTCGAGATCCCCGACGCCGTGCGCCAGATCTATCCCGATCTCTCGCACGCCCCGGACTGGGATGCGGCCATCCGCGCGACGTCGTTCGTGCCGGACGACGTGGTCGGCCAGCTCTGCGATGCCATGGGGCTGATCGGGACGCCCGAGCACTGCGCCGACCGGATCGCCGAGATGACCGCGCTCGGCGTGCGCAACCTGTACCTCATGCCGTTTCAGACCTTCGTCGGCCCCGAGCAGGAAGTGCGGGCATTCCGGGACGTCGTCTTCCCGCGCCTGCGCGCGGCCGGCCTCCGGTAGGAGCGCGCCATGCGGATCGCGACGACGCGACCGCAGACTTGCCCGGATGTCCAGGGCCGGGAAGTGGGACGAGATGGCGGGCGAGATCTCCGACGACGTGTTGCGGCTCTTCGCCGCCGTCGCGACGTACCGCGACCTGGCGCGCGAGATCGAGCGGCGGTTCGGCGGGGTCTCGGACTCGGTGGGGTTGTCAGGCGGCTACGGGACGCGGCAGGACATCCCGCCCGACCTCGTGCAGGACATCCGCCGCATCCCCAGCGCCTTCTCGGGCTTCCGGACGGGCTGGTAGCCGAGCGGTCGCTACCGCCGCTCGGGGACGAGCTGGAGCCAGATGCGCGTCGCCCAGTCGACGGTGGCCGCCACGGTCACCGTCGCGGGGAAAAACCCCGGCGCCCCGATCTCCACGACATGCTTCCCGGGCGTCACGGCCACCGCCTGGCTGATGAGCTCGTGGGCCGTCCCGAGGGGCACCCCGTCCAGCCGCACCTCGGCGTAGAGCGGCACCACGTCGATGGTCAAGGTCGAGCTTTCACCGATGGTCGTGCTCTCGTAGCTGTCGGCGGCGACACCTGAGAACGACCCGGCTGCGAAGACAAGGGCAAGGGAGCCAAGAAGCCAAGCACGATAGCGCATGAGAACCTCCGTTGCCCTACGCTAGGCCGCCGCGCCGAGCCGTGTCAAGAAATGCCGGGCACTGGGTCAATTTGCCCAATGTCGACGGGACCCGAGCGCTGGCCGAGGGGCCTCAGCGCTGGCCCTGGGACCGGTTCGCCACCTCGACCGTCTTCTTCTCGACGTCGAAGCGCAGCGTCTCCTTGGTCTCGACGTCGCCGCCCGTCACCCGGATGAAGAACGTGTCGTCACCGAACTCGATGGAGTGAATGTCCCCCTTGGCGAACACCGCCGCCTGGCCGGGCTCGTTCAGGAACTCCTTTTGCAGCTCGAGCTCGGCATACCCCGGCTTGCTGCCGTCATCGAGCCGGCGCCAGCGGCGCATGCGCGTGGGATTCTTGTAGTTGCCGTAGACCACCCAGCACGGGCCGTGGTCGTGCACCGAGGACTTGCTCGCCTTCGGCCGGCCGTGAACGAGCACGTGCACGTCGGTCTCCGGGTCATGGCCGATCGTCGTCCGCTCGGCGTAGGGCACCGGGTCCCCCAGATGCTTCTTCAAGAGCTCCGGGTTGTGGAGGAGCTTCTCCAGGTGCTCGCGAATCTCGGCGAGCCCAGAAGGAATCCCTTTGTTCCGGATGGTTGCCCGCGTATCGGAGAAGAATTGGTCGAGGCGTGTACGTGGTCGGTTCCGTGGCCACTGGAGCGACCTCCTTTCGCGCGTTCGGTCGGCCCCGCGATTATAGCAGCGCTCAGGCCCTGCCCTCACGCTTCCAGGTCGCCCGGCGGCCCTGACGCTCAATCACTCGGAGGAGATCACTCGATGCGGCGACGTCGAGCGATCTCCCGCTTCCTCCTCACCGGGCTAGTCATCTCCCTCCTACGGGGGCACCTTACAGGACGCGGGTGCTGCCGTCGAACGGAGCGGCGATGGGGGCGATATTCTGGTCGAGCGGACGGCTGGCTTGCATTCGATTCGCCGCCGCTCATTGCCGACGGGGCGCCGCATGACGTCAACCGTATGGGTCCAGCGATAGCGCTTGAGGTCGTGTAGCCTTCGGTTCGGGATCGAACGAGCCGGGCGCTCGAGTGCGCAAGGGGAACACCTACAGGCCCCTCGTCGTCTACTCGACGGGTCACGGCAAGGGAGGGAGCCATGTGGACGAGAGTTCAAGGATTTCGTCCCTCGTGGCAACGTCATCGACTTGGCGGTGGCCGTCATCATCGGCGCGGCGTTCGGCAAGATCCTCAGCTCGCTGGTCGAAGGAGTTTGATGCCGCCGATCGGCCGACTGCTCGTCAAGGCCTATCGGCCGACTGCTCGACAAGGTCGACTTCGAGGCTTCTATGTGCTCGATCATGGGAAAGGAATGCCAGCATCGCTGGCCGATGCCAAGGCAAAAGGCGTTCCGGTCATTGCCTATGGGGCGTTCATCAACGATGTCATCAATTTCATCATCGTTGCATTCGTCGTGTTCCTGCTCGTCAAGATGGTGAATCAGGCCAAGGATACGCGCACGGCCCCTGCCCTCGGCCTCCGACCACCAAAGTAATGTCCCTATTGCCTGTCGTCGATTCCGATCAAGGCCATTCAGTGCGCTCAATGCACCATTGACCTTAAGGCGGCAGAGGTGCTCCCGACGCCGCTCGCTGAGACGATCATCACAGGAAAATCAGCCGCGTGAACGATCACGCCTGACGCCGTCATCGATCATACGGGGGAGATCATCGTATGGCGACAAGGCTCCCATATGCTCGCCTTTACCCCCGACCGTTAGTAATCGTGGCGGGGCGTGCTAGTCGAGGCTACGCCAGCTCGGGGATTACCCAGCGGGGGGGCGCGCCTGAGGCGACTCGCTGGATATTGTCGAAGCCGTTGCGGTAGCGGGCGGTCCAGTTCTCCCAGGTCGGGCCGGCGGAGTGGGGCGTGAGCGTGACGTTGGGAAGGGAGAAGACCGGGTGCGTCTTGGCGGGGGGCTCGTCGACGAGCACGTCGAGGCCGGCGCCCGCGATCTTCCCTTCCTTGAGGGAACGGTACAGGGCATCCTCGTCGATGACCGGGCCCCGGCACGTGTTCACGAGGACCGCGGTCGGCTTCATCAGGCCGAGCTCGCGCGCGCCGATCATCTTCCGCGTGCTGTCGTCGAGGGGCACGTGCAGGCTCACCACGTCGGAGGTCTGCAAGAGCTCGGTGAACAGCGCGAACCGTATGCCGATCGCGTCTTCCTGGTCGAGGGTGAGCCGCGCGATGTCGTAGTACTGCACCCGCATGTCGAAGGCCGCCGCGCGCCGCGCGACCTTCTTGCCGATATTGCCGAGCCCGACGATGCCGAGCGTGCGGCCGGCCAGCTCGTAGACGCGCGTCTCCGGTGAGTCCGCCGCCCGCCAGTTGCCCGCGATGACGTCGTTGTGGAAGCGCACCACACGCTTCAGCACGGCGAGCATGAGCATCATCGTGTGCTCGGCCACCGCGATGGCATTGGCGCCGCCGTTGTTGGACACGGGCACGCCGGCCTTCCGCGCCGCCTCCACGTCGACGCGGTCATAGCCCGCGCTCGTGAGCTGGACGAGGCGCAGCTTCGGCGCCGACCGGAAGAACTCGCCGCCCATCTGGCGGGTCGAGCCGAGGAAGTATTCGGCCTCGGCCGCCGCCTGATAGAACTCCGGCGTCCCGGGATTCGCGATCACCAGGTCGAAGCCCGCGGGTGTCAGCGATTTCGCAATGTCGAGGATGGCGGGCGCCTGGCTCGGAGAGAGAAGGATCACGCTCATGGCTTCCGCCTCATTGCTGCGCGAGAGGGATCGTCGCCGTCATGCAGGGCTGGTTGCCGTGCACCCGCGTGGTGTGGCCCTTGCCCGTCGTGTCCTCGACGAGCCGGGCGTCGCCCGGGCCGAAGACCTGCTTGGTGCCGTCGCTGAAGCCGATCTCGAGCTGGCCGGACAGGATGATGACGAACTGCCGCCGCGGCGCCGGATGCCAGTCGATGAAGCGCCCGACCGGATCCTCGCGGAAGGCGATCTGCGTCGTGGCCAGCCCCTTGACCCAGTCGGGATGCTTGCCGAGATCGATCGGCTCGAAGTGCGACTGCCCATCCGCGCCGGTATAAAGGCGAAAGGTACCCATCGTCGCCTCCTAATCTAGGAGCCTGTCGGATTGAGGAGCCTGTCGGAGAAATGCCGGCTAGAGCGATGAGAAGGGTCCAGCTGCGAGGCGGCGCCCGAAGCCCGGGCGCGAGGCGTAGTCTCTCTACGTTGAGCGCCCGGGCGAGGGCGCCAACGAAGCAGATGGGCCCTTATCATCGCTCTAGCCGCACGCGAGGGCGTAGACGTCCTGAACGGCGGGGGGCAGCCGATGCTCTTGCCAGCTCGCGCCGCCGTCCACCGTCCCGAAGACCTGGCCGGTGCGGCTCGTGCAGAAGACCTGGTTCGGGTCCCGCGGATTGAGCGCAACCGCCATCATCGTGGTCTCGGCCTTGACGCCGTGGTCGAAGCGCGCCCAGGACTGCCCGAGGTCCAGGCTCCGGTACAGCGAGCCGTCCTGGCTGCGCGCGGCCGGGCTCAGGCACGCGTAGAGCATGCGCGGATCTTGTGGCGACACGCGCACGTCGCGGCCATAGGTGAGCGGCGAGAAGCGCCCCACTTCCATGTCGCGCCAGCTCTGCCCGCGGTCGTCGCTCTGGAAGAGGCCCATGCGCAACGCCAGGAATACCGTGCCCGGCCGCGCCGCGCTCACGCAGAGCGCGTGGCCGTCCATCATGCCCTCGATGTCGGTGTCGCTGCCGATCCGGCTCTTGAGATGCGGCAGCTCGGCCAGCGCGAGCAGGCTCGCGCTGCAGTCATCCCAGTGCTCGCCGCCGTCCAGGCTCCGCATGGCGCCGCCGACCTCGAGCGCCGCATAGAGATGATCGCCGTTCGCGGGATCCGCGCTGAGCCGCATCACGCGGCACTGAAACTCCATCCGCACGCGCTCGGGCTGGGCCACGCCGGGCATCCGGCGCCAGGTATCGCCGCCATCGTCGGACCGGTAGACGCCGACGGGCGACGCCCCCGCGTAGAGCCGGCGCGGGTGGTGCGGATGCACCAGGATCGACCAGATCTCCACGCCCTCGTCGAAGGCGGGCCGCTCCCAGCGCTCGCCGCGATCGGTGCTGCGGAACGGGCCCCGGTTCGTGCCCAGATAGACGATGTCCGGGTTGTCCGGGTGCACGGTGATCGCGTGGACATTGACCGCCTCGGGCAGTCCCTTGCCGAGCTGCTCCCAGCGGTCGTCGCCGACGGCCCGTCGAAAGACCCCGCCGAGCGTCCCCGGCTTTGACTTCGCGCCCCCCACGTAGACGTGACTGCTCCCGGTCGTCGTGGCCATGGTCTGCCTCCTGTGGCTCGGTTGGTCTTTGGCTTGGTTGGATCAGGGGCCCTGCGCGTCCCGGATCGCGCGCCACACGCGCTCCGGCGTGAGCGGCATATCGAGGTGGCGCACGCCGAGCGGCGCCAGCGCATCGTTGACGGCGTTCAACAGCGCGGGCAGCGCGCCCACGGTGCCCGCCTCGCCCACGCCCTTGGCGCCGAGCGGATTGACCTGCGTCGGCACCTCGTGTGAATCCACGTCGAAGAACGGCATGTCGTCGGCGCGCGGCATCGCGTAGTCCATGAACGACCCCGAGAGGAGCTGGCCCTTCGCGGTCGTAGACGAGGTCCTCGAAGAGGCCCTGCCCGAGCCCCTGGACGATGCCGCCGTGGATCTGCCCCTTCACCAGCATGGGGTTCACCATCCGGCCCACGTCGTCGACCACCGTGTGGCGCACCACGCGCACCGCGCCCGTCGCGGGGTCGACCTCGACCTCGCACACCTGGCAGCCATTGGGGAACGTGACCGCGGGCGGCGTGAACGCGGCCCGCTCGTCGAAGCCGGGCTCCATGCCCGCCGGAAGCTGGCGCGGCTGGTACGCGGCCTTGGCGACGCTTCGAGAGCGTGACGCCGCGGTCGGTGCCCGCCACGACGAACCGCCCGTCGCGAAACGCGACGTCCTCGTGAGCCGCCTCGAGCAGATGCGCGGCGATGCGGCGGCCGCGCTCGATCACCTTGTCCACCGCGCGCACCACCGCGGAGCCGCCCACGCTCAGCGCGCCCGAGCCGCCATTGCCGCGGCCGGTGCCGAGGTTGTCCGTGTCACCGGCGAACACGTGGATCCGATCGGGCGACACGCCGAGGCCCGCGCTCACGAGCTGCGTGAAGGCCGTCTCGTTGCCCTGGCCCATCGAGGTCGATCCCGCGAACAGCGCGACGGAGCCGTCGGGATTGATCCGGAGCTCGGCGGTGTCGGGATTCATCGCGGTGTACGGCCCGCCCGCCACCTCGATGGGGTTGGCGATCCCGAGCCCCAGGAGCGCGCCGCGCTCGCGCGCCTCCGCGCGCCGCTTCTCGAACCCGGCGCGATCGGCGAGGGCGAGCGCCAGGTCCATGCCCCGGGCGAACTCCCCGCAGTCGTACGTGAAGACGAGCCCGGTCTTGAAGGGCATCGCCGACGGCGGGATGACGTTCCTGCGCCGGAGCTCGACCGGGTCGATGCCGAGCTCGCGCGCGGCCAGGTCGATCACGCGCTCGATGGCATACGTCGCCTCGGGCCTTCCCGCGCCGCGATACGGACCCGTCGGCGTCGTGTTCGAGAAGACGCCGGTGGTCTCCACGCAGATGGCCGGCGTCGTGTACACCCCGGCGAGCCCGCCGACATTGTTGGTGCCCGGCCCCGCGCTGCGCGGCGTGAGATACGCGCCGACATTGAGCCCGATGGCCACGCGCAGGCCGAGGAATCGGCCGCCGGCGTCCAGCGCCAACTCGGCCGTCGAGACATTGTCGCGGCCGTGCTCGTCGGTGACGAAGGCCTCGCGGCGGTCGGACGTCCATCCGACGGGCCGCCCCAGCCGCTTCGCCGCCCAGAGCACCAGCGCCATCTCCGGGTACATGCCGCTGCGCATGCCGAAGCTGCCGCCGACCTCGCCCGTCACCACGCGCACGTGGCTCTGCGGCACATGCAGGATGTCCGCGAGGATGGCGCGGCTGCCGTGCGGTCCCTGGATGCCCGTGTGCAGCGTGTAGCGGGCCGTGCGCCGGTCGTACTCGCCGACGGCGGCGCGGGGCTCGAGCGGCGCGACCGCCACGCGGGTGATCGTGAAGTCGAGCCGGGTCACGTGGGCCGCCGCCGGCGAAGGCGCGATCGACGGCCTCGCGGGAGCCGGCTTGCCAGACGAACGCGATATTGTCGGGGGCCTCGTCCCAGACCGCCGGCGCGCCCGGGCGCCTGGCATCGGCCGTCGCGGCCACCGCGGGCAGCGGCTCGTACTCGACGTGCACCAGGGCCGCGGCGTCGGTCGCCTGCTCTCGGGTCTCCGCGACCACCAGGACCACGGGATCGCCGACGTGGCGGACCCGCCCGCGGGCCAGCGCCGGACGGGGCGTGGCGAACGCCGCCGCGCCGCCGGGCCGCTTGCGGCTGGCGTCGGTGGGGAGATTGCCGAGCCCGTCGGCGGCCAGGTCGGCCTCGGTCCACACCGCGAGCACGCCCGGCGCCGCCTCCGCCGCCGCGGCGTCCACGCGGACGATGCGGGCATGCGCATGGGTCGAGCGCACGATCGCGGCCGCCACCTGCCGCGGCAGCCGCACGTCATCCGAATACCGGCCGAGGCCCTGGAGGAGGCGCACGTCCTCGACGCGGCGCACCGACTGTCCGACGGCGTACTTCTCGACGGTGATGGGTTGGCTCATGGCGTACCTTTCTACCGCGTCAGCGGCCGGCATGGCAAGGGG
>CAWIZN010000081.1:0-66320 GCA_963840495.1 uncultured Candidatus Rokubacteria bacterium | reverse complement strand
GCGCTGCAGTCATCCCAGTGCTCGCCGCCGTCCAGGCTCCGCATGGCGCCGCCGACCTCGAGCGCCGCGTAGAGATGATCGCCGTTCGCGGGATCCGCGGTGAGCCGCATCACGCGGCACTGAAACTCCATCCGCACGCGCTCGGGCTGGGCCACGCCGGGCATCCGGCGCCAGGTGTCGCCGCCGTCGTCGGACCGGTAGACGCCGACGGGCGACGCCCCCGCGTAGAGCCGGCGCGGGTGGTGCGGATGCACCAGGATCGACCAGATCTCCACGCCCTCGTCGAAGGCGGGCCGCTCCCAGCGCTCGCCGCGATCGGTGCTGCGGAACGGGCCCCGGTTCGTGCCCAGATAGACGATGTCCGGGTTGTCCGGGTGCACGGTGATCGCGTGGACATTGACCGCCTCGGGCAGTCCCTTGCCGAGCTGCTCCCAGCGGTCGTCGCCGACGGCCCGTCGAAAGACCCCGCCGAGCGTCCCCGGCTTTGACTTCGCGCCCCCCACGTAGACGTGACTGCTCCCGGTCGTCGTGGCCATGGTCTGCCTCCTGTGGCTCGGTTGGTCTTTGGCTCGGTTGATCAGGAGCCCTGCGCGTCCCGGATCGCGCGCCACACGCGCTCCGGCGTGAGCGGCATATCGAGGTGGCGCACGCCGAGCGGCGCCAGCGCATCGTTGACGGCGTTCAACAGCGCGGGCAGCGCACCCACGGTGCCCGCCTCGCCCACGCCCTTGGCGCCGAGCGGATTGACCTGCGTCGGCACCTCGTGTGAATCCACGTCGAAGAACGGCATGTCGTCGGCGCGCGGCATCGCGTAGTCCATGAACGACCCCGAGAGGAGCTGGCCGGTGTCGCGGTCGTAGACGAGGTCCTCGAAGAGGCCCTGCCCGAGCCCCTGGACGATGCCGCCGTGGATCTGCCCCTTCACCAGCATGGGGTTCACCATCCGGCCCACGTCGTCGACCACCGTGTGGCGCACCACGCGCACCGCGCCCGTCGCGGGGTCGACCTCGACCTCGCACACCTGGCAGCCATTGGGGAACGTGACCGCGGGCGGCGTGAACGCGGCCCGCTCGTCGAAGCCGGGCTCCATGCCCGCCGGAAGCTGGCGCGGCTGGTACGCGGCCTTGGCGACGCTCGAGAGCGTGACGCCGCGGTCGGTGCCCGCCACGACGAACCGCCCGTCGCGAAACGCGACGTCCTCGTAGGCCGCCTCGAGCAGATGCGCGGCGATGCGGCGGCCGCGCTCGATCACCTTGTCCACCGCGCGCACCACCGCGGAGCCGCCCACGCTCAGCGCGCCCGAGCCGCCATTGCCCCGGCCGGTGCCGAGGTTGTCCGTGTCACCCGCGAACACGTGGATCCGGTCGGGCGACACGCCGAGGCCCGCGCTCACGAGCTGCGTGAAGGCCGTCTCGTTGCCCTGGCCCATCGAGGTCGATCCCGCGAACAGGGCGACGGAGCCGTCGGGATTGATCCGGAGCTCGGCGGTGTCGGGATTCATCGCGGTGTACGGCCCGCCCGCCACCTCGATGGGGTTGGCGATCCCGAGCCCCAGGAGCGCGCCGCGCTCGCGCGCCTCCGCGCGCCGCTTCTCGAACCCGGCGCGATCGGCGAGGGCGAGCGCCATGTCCATGCCCCGGGCGAACTCCCCGCAGTCGTACGTGAAGACGAGCCCGGTCTTGAAGGGCATCGCCGACGGCGGGATGACGTTCCTGCGCCGGAGCTCGACCGGGTCGATGCCGAGCTCGCGCGCGGCCAGGTCGATCACGCGCTCGATGGCATACGTCGCCTCGGGCCTTCCCGCGCCGCGATACGGACCCGTCGGCGTCGTGTTCGAGAAGACGCCGGTGGTCTCCACGCAGATGGCGGGCGTCGTGTACACCCCGGCGAGCCCGCCGACATTGTTGGTGCCCGGCCCCGCGCTCCGCGGCGTGAGATACGCGCCGACATTGAGCCCGATGGCCACGCGCAGGCCGAGGAATCGGCCGCCGGCGTCCAGCGCC
This sequence comes from uncultured Candidatus Rokubacteria bacterium, assembly GCA_963840495.1. Taxonomy (GTDB): domain Bacteria; phylum Methylomirabilota; class Methylomirabilia; order Rokubacteriales; family CSP1-6; genus CAWIZN01. The sequence goes on along the minus strand of CAWIZN010000081.1, from coordinate 64,317 downwards.
AGCTCGGCCGTCGAGACGTTGTCGCGGCCGTGCTCGTCGGTGACGAAGGCCTCGCGGCGGTCGGACGTCCATCCGACGGGCCGCCCCAGCCGCTTCGCCGCCCAGAGCACCAGCGCCATCTCCGGGTACATGCCGCTGCGCATGCCGAAGCTGCCGCCGACCTCGCCCGTCACCACGCGCACGTGGCTCTGCGGCACATGCAGGATGTCCGCGAGGATGGCGCGGCTGCCGTGCGGTCCCTGGATGCCCGTGTGCAGCGTGTAGCGGGCCGTGCGCCGGTCGTACTCGCCGACGGCGGCGCGGGGCTCGAGCGGCGCGACCGCCACGCGGGTGATCGTGAAGTCGAGCCGGGTCACGTGGGCCGCCGCCGCGAAGGCGCGATCGACGGCCTCGCGGGAGCCGGCTTGCCAGACGAACGCGATATTGTCGGGGGCCTCGTCCCAGACCGCCGGCGCGCCCGGGCGCCTGGCATCGGCCGTCGCGGCCACCGCGGGCAGCGGCTCGTACTCGACGTGCACCAGGGCCGCGGCGTCGGTCGCCTGCTCTCGGGTCTCCGCGACCACCAGGACCACGGGATCGCCGACGTGGCGGACCCGCCCGCGGGCCAGCGCCGGACGCGGCGTGGCGAACGCCGCCGCGCCGCCGGGCCGCTTGCGGCTGGCGTCGGTGGGGAGATTGCCGAGCCCGTCGGCGGCCAGGTCGGCCTCGGTCCACACCGCGAGCACGCCCGGCGCCGCCTGCGCCGCCGCGGCGTCCACGCGGACGATGCGGGCATGCGCATGGGTCGAGCGCACGATCGCGGCCGCCACCTGGCGCGGCAGCCGCACGTCATCCGAGTACCGGCCGAGGCCCTGGAGGAGGCGCACGTCCTCGACGCGGCGCACTGACTGTCCGACGGCGTACTTCTCGACGGTGATGGGTTGGCTCATGGCGTACCTTTCTACCGCGTCAGCGGCCGGCATGGCAAGGGGATCGCGCGGACCCCGATTGTCTGGTCAACCACACGGAGGTATTGTTCGTCCGTGAAACATGCGCGGCCAGGCCCTCCGGAGGGCATCCGGGTGACGCCCTGAACCCCTCCCGGATCTTCATCCTCCGGCCCGTCGCCACCGCACTCCTGACGGCCGCGGTGCTCCTCACCGGCATGGTCGCCTACCTGCAGCTCCCCGTCTCGGCCCTACCGCAGGTCGACTACCCGACGATTCAGGTCTGACCTTCTACCCCGGGGCGAGCGCCGACGTGATGGTCTCGTCGGTGACGACGCCGCTCGAACGTCAGTTCGGCGAGTTGCCGGGACTCCGGCAGATGACCTCCACCAGCTCCTTCGGGGCGTCGCTCATCACGCTGCAGTTCACGCTCGAGTACCAGATCGACGTGGCCGAACAGCAGGTCCAGGCCGCGATCAATGCCGCGCGCAGCCAGTTGCCGTCGAACCTGCCGAACAATCCCTCCTACCGGAAGGTCAACCCCGCGGACGCGCCCATCATGGCCATCGGCACCGTCGAGGCGACCGCGGTGGTGTCGATCAAGGCGCAGGTGGGCGGCGAGCTGCTCCGCATCCACATCAAGGAAGGGCAGGATGTGAAAAAGGGCGACCTGCTCTTCTCGATCGACTCCCGCGTCTACGAGGCGGCGCTCGCCCAGGCCGAGGCCAACCTCGCCCGGGACCGGGGACAGGTCCAGCAGGCGCGCGCCGTGCTCGAGCGGGATCAGGCGCGCATCGGGCAGGCCTGCGCGGGCCTGCTTCGCGATCAAGCCCAGGCCAAGAATGCGCTGGTGCAGGAAAAGCGCTACGCCGACCTCCTGGGTCGGGGGCTGATCGCGCAGGAGCAATACGACGGCATCCGCACCAATTCCGAGTCGCTCGCCGCCACCGTGGGCGCCGACGAGGCGGACGTGCGGAGCGCCGAGGACACGGTGCGCGCCGACGAGGCCGCCATCAAGGCGGCCGAGCAAGCCGCCCGCGCGAGTGAAGCCGTTGTCGACAACGCCAAGCTCCAGCTCAGCTACACGAGCATTCGCTCGCCGGTCAACGGCCGCACGGGAAGCCTCATGCTCCACGAGGGCAATGTCGTCCGGGTGGGCGGCGCCGGCGACTCGACGCTCCTCGTCATCCACCAGGTGCAGCCCATCTACGTGTCGTTCACGGTGCCCCAGCAGCAGCTCCCCGCCATCAACCGGTACATGGCGGAGGGGAAGCTCCAGGTGGACGCTCTCCCCGCCGGCGAGGCCAAGCCGGTGCGGGGCGTCGTGACGTTCACGGACAATGCGGTGGACCCGACGACCGGGACAATTCGCCTCAAGGCCACCTTCGGAAACGGAGAGAAGAAGCTCTGGCCGGGCAGTTCGTGAACGTCGCGCTCACGCTCGCCACGGAGGCCGACGTGCTCGTGGTGCCCTCCCAGGCGGTGCAGACCGGCCAGCAAGGGCCCTACGTGTCTTCGTCGTGAAGCCCGATGGCACCGTCGAGAACCGGCCCGTGGTGGTCGCCCGAACCCAGGGGAGCGAGAGCATCATCGCCAAGGGCCTCGAGAAGGGCGAGAGCGTCGTCGTCGACGGCCAGACCCGCCTCGTGGGCGGCGCCAAGGTCGAGGTCCGCGCGAGCGGAAGCGCCGGTGCCCGAGGCGCTGGGGCGCCCCCGCGCGCCCCCTGAAAGACGGCCACCGAGTCGCACTGCCGTTTCTGGCGCTTCAGGCTTTCGTGTGGATCAGCCCTACACGTTGGCGCGCCGCGTCTGTCTCACGCGCGGTCCCCGATTGAGCGTCGACGCCGGAACTATTCGTCGAGCGCGTGGACAACGGCTGCGTCGAGCGTCATTGCCCTGCCATCTGATCGAGCGGCTTCGAACGCCTGCTCGCCCAGAGCGGCTCGCGTGGTCTCTACACTCTGTTGATAGGCCGCGCGCGAGGCCCCCAGCAGCCCGGCAACATTTCGCGCTCACCCACCCATCGAACCTGCGAGCGATCAGGACCCGCATCGTCAGGGCATCGTCGACCACTCTGGTTCACATGTTCACGAGGGCGGCGGCCGTCGGACGCGGAGGCCGAACGCGCTGCGGATCGAACACGCGGCCATCGCGCAGCAGCGCGTAGCGGATGCCGGCGAGGCGCCGGGCGCGCGCGACGACGGCCACCTGTTTCCCGCGGCGCGCTCCGATACGCAGGCCCAGGTTCGCGCTCCTCCGCCTGCGGGGAGTGGCGGCGCAGGATCGAGCCGGCGGCCTGAATCAGCAGCCAGCGCACGCGGGAGTGGCCGGCCTTGGTGATGGGGCCGCGGCGGTGGGTCTCGCCCGAGCTGTACTCGCGAGGCACGAGGCCGAGATAGGCTTCGAGTTGATGCGCGTGGTGGCAGCGCCCGACGTCGTCGATGGCGGCGAGGATGGCGGTGGCGGTGACAGGGCCGACGCAGGGGGCCGAGCGCAGGCGCGGCGCACGCGCGGATCCTGGACGGCGAGGTGCTCGATCGCTCGTCGGAGTACGAGAGCGGCCGGTTGAGAGGGCGCATGAGGGCACGCAGCGGCGCGACGACCGAGAGCAAGCAGCCTGGCAGGGGCAGGCCTTGAACACGGTCCACACAATTCTCCGCGCTGCCGGAGGGCACGCGGTAGCCCTGTTGGCGGAGCAGGGCTCGCACGAGCGAGATAGAGCGCGTGCGCGTCCGGACCACGGCGTCCCGGACCAACCAGCGGCCCCGCACGTGGCGCTGGGGGGGAGAGGCGATGGGCGGGGCGGTAGGCGCCGAGCAGGCACGCCTCGGCGAGGGCCCGGGCACCACGCCGGTCGGTCTTGACCTTGCGGGAGCGGGTCGCCTTACACGGGCGCGAAGTTCGGGTCGGTGACGATGACCTCGTGGCCGAGAGCCTCGAGACCGTGGGCCACCCATTCGCTGTCGGTCGAGGCCTCGCTCAGGATCCGGGCGCGGGGCCGGGTGCCGAGCACGGCGGCGAAGCGATCGCCCTCGGTGTTGGATGCACCGCTCGACGACCGCCCCCCCGCCTCCCCCCGTTCTGCGGCGTTGACCGCGGGGTGCTCTTGTGGGACAGTCTATGCCACTACCTCAAGCGGGAGGCCAACCGCCTTCATTTCATCTGTGCTCAAGTGCCATAACGATCGGTCAGTTCAGCGGCGCCTTGGCCACTTCATCGCATCCACCGGGCCACACGGGGCATCGCATGATCAGCCACCAAACGAGCTCTCTCTCAGACGGCAACACACATGGGCCATTCGAAGTCTGAACTGCTCTTCCGTGCAGCCATCCTTTCCCTCGTCGCCCTGATGCTCGCAACATACTCTCTCGGGCCGTTGAATCGATCGCAGTGGGCGATTCAAGACGATCACGAGATCGCGTTCTTCGCCGGACCCACCGGACACCTATCCTTCTGGGATATCCCTCGAACTCTTGCAGAGTCCGAGATCGGCTCCGCTGGCCGGATCGCGAGGTTCCGACCTTCCTACATGGGGCTGCGGTTGCTGGAGGTCTCGCTGTGGGGATTCTCGCCCACCGGGTGGTTCCGGACACGAATGGTGTTGTACAGCCTCTCGGTCTTCCTCGTTGGGTGGGTCGTCGCTGCTCGCATTGGCATCGTTGCAGCGGTTGGTGTCCTAGTCTGGGTGCTTTCAGCCCCATACTGGTTCTATGTTTGGGGGCGGCTCGGTGTAGCGGAATCGTACGCTGCCTTCGGTTGCGCCCTGTGGGCCCTCGGTATTTACCTCCTCTGGTCCGACGCTACGACATCGGCGCACATACCAAGATACCGACTTAGCCTTGGCATCCTTCTCTTTGTGCTCGGCAATGCGGTGGCAGTGGGTGGCAAGGAAACTCTCCTGATCCTTGCCGTGCCGAATCTCATCTTGGCAATCGTCGAAATACGCTCAGGGAGACGTGGCGGCGCCCGTTCATGGGCCTGCCTTGCGAATGTGCTAGTCGCCATAGCCGTGGCAACACCCCTCCTTTTCTACTTTACGGCAAAACCGGTTGACTATTACGGCCAGTCAGTGGAGCTTCAACAGCGCGTCGCAGTGCTTGCCCTCGGGGCTATCCGGTTGACAATTCTGCACGATGCCTTCATCGTCGCGCTGGCCGTCTGGCTTGGAACGCGCATACTTGCTTTCTCGAGGATCGTCCGGCCGAGTTCGGCGTGGCACCGCCTAACCTCCTTCTTAACCTTGGCCAGCGCCAGCGCGCTTGCCCTCTTTCTTTCACAGTTCGTTCTCTACAACGGTGATATCACGCCAAATACCCACTACCAGTTCCCTGCGGCCCTCGCCGGGCCTGCTCTACTCGTGGTTATCTCCATATGTTTACGAGACTACTTTCACCGCACGGGCGCGCTTCGGACAGAGCGTGCCGTCTACTACATTTCTGCGGCCGCATTCCTCGGTGTGGCCCTCCTGAGTTTGCATGGCTTCCGTGAACAGCGTGAGACGAGCCAGGGCTGGGCCGCGGCGACGACTGATTTTACGACGCGGGTCACTGCGGCGGCCACGATGGCGCGTGCACACCATAATGTTCCGATCGTGATCATCAGCGGTCGGCCTCTCGACTTCGAGCCCATTGTCTCCGTCGATCGCTTTTTGCGGGTCCTGGGCGCGTCAAACCCGCTGTTCTTAGTCCTCGATTGGGATACCAGTCGTCGGCAATGGAGCCCGCTCGAACTGCATATCGCTTCCAGCGTCGAGCAGCTCGCACGAGATGGTGGCTTGGGTTTTCAGCCGGCCCGCCAACTCAATCCTGCTGCGCCCTGCCTCAGCATCGGTTTGAGCCACGAGCCGCGCCAATCGTGCCGGAGCCTCGGCCGCCTATGGCAATGAACACGTTGTCCTCCCGAGGTACGCACATGAGTCTAGGATACGTCACACTCGAAGATTCGTTCCCGTCCGGAGCATTGAACCGGCGACGGCCATCGGGATCTTGACACTCCGTAGGTCGCCCCCTACCGTTAGCCTCGATGACAACGCTGTCCCCTGATGCTCCAATGGACAGCGGAGACGCCGCCGATGTCCGGCGCGTTTCCGTGATCGTTCCCGTTTACCAGGGAGAACGAACGCTGGAGGCGCTGGTAGAGGAGATCGGTCCACTGACGTCGCGGCAGCGAACGCCCCGGGCCGGGTCTTCCGTGTTACCGACGTCATCCTTGTCAATGACGGCGCCATCGACGACTCCACGTCGGTGATGAAGTCGATCGCCTCGCATCACCCCTTCGTCACTTCACTCTGGCTTTCGCGAAACTTCGGGCAGCATCCGGCGACCCTCGCGGGCATGGCCAGTTCGACGGGTGACTGGGTTGTCACCCTCGACGAGGACGGTCAACACGACCCTGCTGACATCGCCGCGATGATCGACCACGCCGAGGAGCAGGGTGCCCAACTCGTCTACGCGAGCCCAGTCAATCCGGCGCCGCACGGCAGGTGGCGCAATCTCGCCAGCCTCGCCGTGAAAACCATCGGCCGATTCCTCGCCGGAAGCCGCGAGATCGGACGCTTTTCCAGTTTCCGTTTGGTTCGAGGAGAGATCGCTCGGAGCCTGGCCGCCTACTGCGGCCACGGGGTGTACCTAGATGTCGCCCTCTCGTGGGTCGTTGGTAAGAGCACGCTTCACCCTGTGATGCTTCGCGTCGAGCGCGGGCGTCACTCCGGCTATACTCTTGGGCGGCTCATCTCACACTTCTGGCGCTTCATTCTCACCGCCGGCACGCGCCCTCTGCGAATCATCGCCATCCTCGGCACCGTAGCCGTCTTGGTGGCAATCGGCATCATCGCCTATGCGGTCTGGGCCAAGCTGGCTCATCAGGTTCCGATCCAGGGCTGGACCTCACTGGTCAGCGTTATTTGCCTCTTCTCTGGCCTCACCCTTTTTGCCCTCGGCATCATCGCCGAGTATTTGGCCATGACGCTCACGATGGCGATGGGCAAGCCGCTGTATCTAATCGTGTCGTGCGCCGACCACAACAAGACCTCACAGCGATGAGCGATACGCTCGCCTCGGTGGTCGGCGCCGGTGGACTGCTCGGTTCACATGTCCTTCGGGCGATTCCCTCTGACGCGCCGCGTGTGGCGGCTTGGGACCCAGGCCATCCGAAGATCTCGTGGCACGATCCACAATGCGCCCTATCCGAACTTGCCTGCAGAGTCGAGCGATTCTCGCGTGACGTCAGATCGGGGCCGGGCTCGTGGGCGGTCCTTTGGTGCGCCGGAAGCGGCGTCGTCGGCACCACCGCCAAATCCCTCGCCGCGGAAATGGCGTTCTTCGAGCGAGTCCTGCTCCTCCTGCGAGAGCACATGCTCGATCTACCGGGCCACGTCCTCCTCGCCAGTTCGGCCGGTGGCGTTTACGGAGACAACCCCGACCAGCCGTTGACGGAAGACTCGGTGTGCAACCCCATCTCAGACTACGGAAGACACAAGCTCCGACAGGAGCGCTTCCTCCTTGCATGGGCAAGCGGCTGCCCGAATGTTTCAACCCTGATCGCGCGAATCTCCAATCTCTACGGCCCCGGCCAGAACCTGGCCAAACCCCAGGGCTTGATCGCACACATCTGCCAAGGCCTTCTTCACCGCACGCCGGTCCATGTGTACGTCTCGCTCGACACGGTCCGCGACTACGTCTTCGTCGACGATTGCGCCGCGCATCTTGTGCTCTGCCTCGACCGGCTCCGGCGGGTCCGCGCGCCAACATCGTGAAACTCTTCAGCGCGGGCGAGACGGTCACCATCGCGGAGATCATCGCCGCCTGTGGGAGAATCGCCAAGGGCCGCCCACGCATCATTAGTTCGGCGGACCCGGCACGGGCACTGCAACCGCTCCGCCTTCACTTCAAGTCCACCGTTTGGACAGATCTCCCCGCCTCCAGGACCAGTCTAGCCGTTGGCATCCAGCGCCTCCACCAGCACTTGCTGTCTCTTTTTCAGCAGGGTCGCCTTCCTCCGCCACGCCCCTCGTGACTCGTCCATCACCCGTGTCGTCCAGTACCCGCCCTGCGTTCGCATCGGGCTCGGCTCCGCAACAGCGTTAGTTCCGCTCAGGTACGTGCGGCAGCCCAACCGTGACGCCCTCGAGAAGACCCGTGCGGAGCGAAAGGGCGAGTGGACACGCCACGTCGTTCCAAGAATCACGGGGGGTCCAGCGTCACGCTCGCCTCAGCAGCACGTTGATAGGTTGCGCGTAGGAGGTCATGTAGAATTCCAGGCGGCCGTGTCGCGCCCATTCAAAGCGCTCGTGATCTTGGACGAGAAGCTCACGGTATTGCACGGCCGCGCCCAGCGTCAATTGGCGCAGCACCGCGTCGACGTCGCGCAGCACCGCGTCGCGCCGATCGCGATAGCCTCGCCAGAACGGCGCGCTCATCCACTCGCTATCGATCCACGGAGCTGTGGCATCGGCTCCTGGAGCGGTTCGTGTCTGAGTATGGCAGATTATGTCGCGATGACCCCCCCCACGGACGGGGCGATTCGCCGGCGGATGCCGCTAAAGTTGCTTTGCATGAAGGCGGCTGGCCGTATCAAGTCGCCACGCGATGCCTCCCTCAGGATGTGAGATCGGTTCCATTTGCGGCGGGCCGGTGACAGTGGGGCCGATCTCGCGAGGTTCCGTCAGCCTTGTATTCGCGCTCGTCACGGGCGAGGGATGATGCGCGCAGGCGCATGAGGGGATTCGAGGGGTGGGGGCGCCATCGACGCGGCGGCCCTCCGACAGCAGCCCGGCAACATTTCGCGCTCACCCACCCATCGAACCTGCGAGCGATCAGGACCCGCATCGTCAGGGCATCGTCGACCACTCTGGTTCACATGTTCACGAGGGCGGCGGCCGTGGGACGCGGAGGCCGAACGCGCTGCGGATCGAACACGCGGCCATCGCGCAGCAGCGCGTAGCGGATGCCGGCGAGGCGCCGGGCGCGCGCGACGACGGCCACCTGTTTCCCGCGGCGCGCTCCGATACGCAGGCCCAGGTTCGCAGCTCCTCCGCCTGCGGGGAGTGGCGGCGCAGGATCGAGCCGGCGGCCTGAATCAGCAGCCAGCGCACGCGGGAGTGGCCGGCCTTGGTGATGGGGCCGCGGCGGTGGGTCTCGCCCGAGCTGTACTCGCGAGGCACGAGGCCGAGATAGGCTTCGAGTTGATGCGCGTGGTGGCAGCGCCCGACGTCGTCGATGGCGGCGAGGATGGCGGTGGCGGTGACAGGGCCGACGCAGGGGGCAAGACGCTGCTGGCCGCCACCAAGCGCCTGAACACCGCGTACCTGCTCAAGGAGTCGTTCGGGCAGCTCTGGGACTACCGCCGCGAAGGCAGGGCCCGTCGCTTCTTCGAGCACTGGCGGGCGGCTCTCAAGTGGCAACGACTGGAGCCCTACGAGAAGTTCGCGGCGATGATTGATCGACACTGGGAGGGGATCGCAGCCTATTGCCGGCCGGAGAACAAGGTCGCGCTCGGCTTCGTCGAGGGGCTGAACAACAAGATCTGCGTCCTCCAGCGCCGCGCCTATGGGCTGCGCGACGAAGAATACCTGCGGTTGAAGATCCTCACCTGCATGCTGCCGACCCTTTGACCGCGCCGTCATCCTCAAAATACCCTCAAAATCACCCACTCACTTCGACGAAGACCCATTATTCAGACCGGCCTGAACATCGGGACCGGCGGCCCGCCCTCCGTCGGCTTGAAGACCACGGTCACGGCCTGGCCGATCCGGATCGCGTCGAGATCGCAGTCGACGATGTTCGTCATCATCGTCACCCCCTCTTCGAGGGTCACGTACGCCAGCGCATAGGGCACCGGCACGCGGCGCATGACGCTGTACGAATAGATCGTCCCGCGGCCCGTCGCATCCCGCCATTCCGTCCGATCGCTGCCGCAGAACGGGCACCGGGCGCGCGGGTAGTGATGCGCCTGGCCGCACGCCGCGCACCGCTTGATTGCGAGGCGGCCCGCGGCCGCCGCGTCCTCCGGATCGCGTCGAGATCGCAGTCGACGATGTTCGTCATCATCGTCACGCCCTCTTCGAGGGTCACGTACGCCAGCGCATAGGGCACCGGCACGCGGCGCATGACGCTGTAGGAGTAGATCGTCCCGCGGCCCGTCGCGTCCCGCCATTCCGTCCGATCGCTGCCGCAGAACGGGCACCGTGCGCGCGGGTAGTGATGCGCCTGCCCGCACGCCGCGCACCGCTTGATCGCCAGGCGGCCCGCGGCCGCCGCGTCCCAGAACGCCTGGATCTCCGGACTGCTGGGCGGCGCGGGAATCACCCGCTCCTTCGCGGCCATCACTCTCTCTCCATGATCAGCGTGGCGCTGCCGTGGCGCGTGCCGAGCGAGCCGCCCGTCCCGTGCGCCAGGGCCACGTCGCAGTTCTTGACCTGCACCTTGGGATGCGCCTCCCCGCGGAGCTGCCGCACCGCCTCCACCACCTTGGTCAGGCCGCCGCGGTTCGCCGGGTGGTTATTGCAGAGCCCGCCCCCGTCGGTATTGAACGGCAGCTTGCCCGTCCCCGCGATGAGATTGCCGTCGGACACGAACTTGCCGCCCTGCCCCTTGGCGCAGAAGCCCAGGTCCTCCAGCGTGATCAGCACGGTGATGGTGAAGCTGTCGTAGATGGACGCGTACTTGATGTCCGCGGGCTTGACCCCCGCCTCGGCGAACGCCGCCGGCCCCGACCAGACGGCGCCCGAATACGTGATGTCGATGCGCCCGCCCATCTGGTGCTTGACCGCTTCCCCCGCCCCGAGCAGCCGCACACGCGGCCGCGCGAGGCGCGCGGCGACCTCGGGCTTGACCACGACGATGGCGCCGCCCCCGTCGGTGATGACGCAGCAGTCGAGGCGGTGAAGCGGGTCGGAGATCATCGGGGAGCTGACGACGTCCGCCACCGTGACGACGTCGCGCAGCAGGGCGAGGGGATTGTGCTGCGCGTGGTGCGAGGCCGCGACCTTCACCCAGGCGAGCTGCTCGCTCGTCGTCCCGTACTGGTGCATGTGCCGCATCGCGGCCATGGCGTACTGGTTGACGACCGTCGGCCCGTACGGGAACTCGAACGGGACGTCCGGGCTCGTGGGCCCGTAGCTGCGCGGCGCGGTGCCGGTGGCCATGCCCTCGGCGCGCGGCCGGCCCGCGAGCGTGATCAGCGCCACGTCGCACTTGCCCGCCGCGATGGCCTCCGCGGCATGCGCGACGTGAATGACGTAGGACGATCCGCCCGTCTCCGTCGTGTCGACGTGCCGGAGCTTGAGCCCCATGTAGTCGGCCATGGACAGGCCGCCGAGGCCCGGCGCATCGCCCGCGCAGAAATAGCCGTCGACGTCGTCCTTCGTGAGCCGGGCGTCGGCGAGCGCGCCCATCGCCGACTCGGCGTGGAGCTGCGCCAGCGTCTGCTCGTCCGCCTTGCGCGTCGGATGCTCGTAGATACCCGCGATATAGGCCTTGCCCTTGATGGTCATGCGCGCCTCGCCTCGTTGCCGGCTCGGGGTTCGACAGCGGCGGCGCTCACCGATCGCGCCGCGCGCGCCGGGAGCACGGGGGTCCCGGCCGCCGACGAGTCTAGCACGGTGAGCGCCCTTGAGCGCGCCGCCCGAACGCGAGATACTGCCCACCGACGTTCATGCCGCGATGCGAGGAGAGCGCGATGACCGAGACCTCGGGACTGCTGCTGCACAAGGACGGGCCGATCGGCTGGATCACCTTCAATAATCCGGAGCGGCGCAATGCCGTGAGCCAGGAGATGTGGCAGCTCATGCCGGGGCACATGGCCGATCTGGCCGGCGACGACGCGATCCGCGTGGTCATCCTGCGCGGCGCGGGCGAGCGGGCATTCGTGGCGGGCGCCGACATCTCCCAGTTCAAGGACCGCCGCCGGAACATGGCCGACGAGGAGGAGTACCGCCGCATCTCCGGGCGCGGCGCGGCCGCGCTCGCCGGTCTCAGGAAGCCGCTCCTCGCCATGATCCACGGCTACTGCATCGGCGGGGGGGTCGGCATCGCCATCGGCTGCGACATCCGCATCGCCGCCGACGACGCGCGCTTCGGCATCCCCGCCGCCCGGCTCGGCCTGGGCTATCACTACAACGGCATGGACAAGCTGATCAAGCTGGTCGGCCCGTCCTACACGAAGGAGATCTTCTTCACCGCGCGCACGGACTGGACGGCCCAGGACGCCCTGCGCATGGGCCTGATCAACCAGGTCGTGCCCAAGGCCGATCTCGAGCGGTTCACGCGCGACTACGCGCTCACCATCGCGCGCAATGCGCCGCTCACGCTCTTGTCGGCGAAGTCCACCGTCGAGCAGCTCGCCCGCCCCGAAGCCGAGCGCGATCTGGCCCTGCTCGACAAGCTGATCGCCGACTGCTTCAACAGCGAGGACTACCAGGAGGGCGTGCGCGCCTTCTCCGAAAAACGCCGCCCCGAATTTCACGGCCGCTAGAGCGAGGAGAAGGGCCCATCTGCTTCGTTGGCGCCCTCGGCAGCCGGCTCAACGTACAGAGAGTACGCCTCGCCGGCTGCCTTCGGGCGCCGCCTCGCAGCTGGACCCTTCTCCTCGCTCTAGCTGGGTTTCGCCGACGGGCACCTAGACTGCGGACTAGGCGCTTCACCGTTCGCAAAGGAGCGACGATCATGGGCGATCGCATCACCGTGTTGAACCCGATGGGCTTCGCGCCCGTGGTGACGCGGAAAGAGCTGGCGCCGCGCCTCAACACGCTCGACGGCAAGACCGTGTACCTGGTCGATTGCCGCTTCGACGACTCCGACGTCTTCCTGAAGCAGATGCAGGCGTGGCTCGCCTCGCACCTCCCCGCCGTCCGGACCGTCTTCAAGCCCATCTCGAGCGTCTACCTCGTCGACGATCCGGCGACCTGGGAGGAGATCCGGGACCGGGGCCACGCGGCGATCGTCGGCGTCGGCCACTGAAGCACCTGCGCGCCGGCGGTCGCCGCGCACGCGATGACGATCGAGGCCAAGTACGGCGTCCCCACCGTGGCCGTGCACACCGACAAGTTCGACCGCGTCGTCCGCTCGGTCTCGGTGGTGAACGGGATGCCCGGCCTCCGGCAGGTCTTCGTGCCCCAGCCCATCATGGGCAAGACGGCGGCCGAGCTCTATGCCTACGTGGACGGGCTCGATCCGATCACCGGGCGGCCCGTCATGCAGGAGATCGTCGAGGGGCTCACGCGGCCGTTCGAGGAGGCGGAGCGCGGACCGCTCGCGTTCGAGCGCGCGACGCCGCGGCTCGTCGAGCCGGACACCGAGGACAACCTGCACCGGCTCTTCCTCGACAATCACTGGACGGACATGCTGCCGATCGTGTTGCCGACGGAGGCGCGCGTGGAGGCGATGCTTCGCGGAACGCGGCGGAAGCCCGACGAGGTCGTCGGGCGCATGCGATCGACCCATTTCCGCGAGCAGTGGGAGTACACCGTGGAGAAGGTCGCGGTCAACGCCGTGATGGCGGGCGCGCGGCCCGAGTACTTCCCCGTGATCCTGGCCCTGGGGTCGACGGGCGTGACGGCGCGGAGCAGCAGCTCGAGCGCCATGGCGTCGATGGCGGTGGTGAACGGCCCGGTGCGCGACGAGATCGCGATGAACGCGGGCACGGGCGCCATGGGCCCCTACAACCACGCCAATGCCACGATCGGCCGCGCCTACGGCCTCCTCTCCCAGAATGGCCAGGGCGGCTCGGTGCCCGGGACGAGCTACATGGGCAACCAGGGCAATAACTACGCGTACAACAGCGTGACCTTCGCCGAGAACGAGGAGCGGAGCCCCTGGGAGCCCTTCCACGTCCAGCACGGCTTCGGGCCAGGCGACAGCGCGGTGAGCGTCTGGAACGGGGTGCGCTCCACGGCGTTCACCCTCGGCGTGCGCGAGCGGCACTGGCGCGAGCACGTCGGCCACATGCTCCGCGGGATGGACCCCAGCGTGCCGCCCACGCTGCTCCTCGACCCGATCGCGGCGCGGCAGTTCGTCGACCGCGGCGGGTTCGCGAAGAAGGACGCGCTGATCGACTGGCTCCACGACCATGCGCGCATGCCCGCCGGACAGTACTGGGACTACCAGCTCGTGCAGAACTACCTCTATCCGCGCGCCACGTTCGGCGAGGAGCCCTGGGCCGGCAAGCTCCGGGCCGCCCCCGACGAGCCGATCCCGATGTTCCGGCGTGAGGACATCCACGTCGTGGTCGTCGGCGGCGAGACCAATGGCTACTGGCGCATCATGGGCGCCACCTACCAGAAGACCGCCTCCGTCGACGCGTGGCGCTAGAGCGATGATAAGGGCCCATCTGCGTTGGCGTCCTCGGCCGCCCTCGAGCCGAGCCAGCGCTCGAATCGTACAGGCACAGAGTACGCCTCGCCGGCTGCCTTCGGGCGCCGCCTCGCAGCTGGACCCTTCTCATCGCTCTAGCCGAGTTTCTCGGACGGGCTCCTAGGGTTGACATGACGGGGCAGACGCTCTACCTCGACGGCGTTCTCACCCTCTAGCCCGACAGCCGCCGTTCCCGGTGTCGCCCGCGGTCTTCGTCTTGGCGCTCGCCTCTGCCCTGCTCTCGGCGGGCTCGACCATCTTCATCCGTCAGGGCCTGCGGGGCGGCACCCCGTTCACCGGCTTCTGGATCAACCTCGTCGTGGGCACGACGGGCCTCTGGGTCGCCGTGTTCCTCACCGAAGGGCTCGACCGCTTCTCCGTCCACGGCCTGGCCTTGTTCGCGCTCGCCGGCCTCATCGGCACCACCGGCGGCCGGCTCCTGCGCTTCGTCAGCATCGAGAAGGTCGGCGCCTCGATCTCCGCGGCGCTGATCAACCTGAATCCCCTGGTCTCGACCGGCCTCGCCGTGCTGCTGCTCGGCGAGCACGTGACCCTGCCCATCCTCGCGGGGACGGTGGTGATCGTCGCCGGCACGACCCTGCTGTCGATCGGCGGCCGGCGGCTGGGCATGCGTCCGGGGCAGCTCGCCCTGCCCCTCTTGTCGGCGGTGTGCTTCGGGGTCGTGGCAATTCTGAGGAAGGCCGGTCTCGGCCACACGGGCCCCGTCCTCGGCTCGGCGATCAATGCGAGCACGGCGCTCGTGGCCTTCACGGCCTTCCTGCTCGTCTCCGGCCAGCGCGGCGCCATGGTGTGCCGCGGCCGAAGCCTCGCCTACTTCGCCGCCGCCGGGGTGGCCGAGAACGCCGCCGTCTTCCTGACCGTCGTCGCCCTCGGCCTCGGCACGGTGAGCGTCGTCACGCCGCTCACCGCCACCATGCCCATCTTCGTCCTGTTCATGACATTCGCGTTCCTGCGAGGCGTCGAGCGCCTCACCACCCGCATCGTCCTCGGCACGATCCTGATCGTCCTCGGCGTCTACCTGATCACCGCGCTCGCGGGCCGCTGAGAGCGATGAGAAGGGTCCAGCTGCGAGGCGGCGCCCGATGGCAGGCAACGCGAGGCGTACTCGCGTAGGGGGAGTGCGGGGCCATGTCTGGGCCCCGCAGACGAAAGTTCGTCGGCCCGATTGTCTCGCACGTTACGTAGCACGGCGGTCGAGGGCGCCGTACCTCCGCAGATGGGCCCTTATCGTCGCTCTAGCCGGGCGCGGCGCCCTGGGTCTGGACGTAGAGGGCGTAGAGGGACTGGCTCGCCGCCATGAACAGGCGGTTTCGCTTGGGCCCGCCGAAGCAGACATTGCCGCAGATCTCGGGCAGGCGGATGCGGCCGATGAGCTGGCCCTGGGGCGTCCACACCGTCACGCCGCTATACCCCACGTTGCGACCGGCATTGCTCGAGCACCAGAGGTTGCCGTCGACGTCGCAGCGCACGCCGTCCGGCCCGCACTTGACGCCGTCGACCATGAAGTTGCGTGAAGAGCTTCCCATTGCTGACCTTGTTGTCGGTCCCCACGTCGAAGACGAACATCTCGCCCTTGCCGCCCGGCCCCGCGTCGCCGGGGCCGCGGCCGGTGCTCACGACGTAGAGCTTCTTGTAGTCCGGCGACAGCGCGAGGCCGTTCGGATCGGGCACCTGGTCCTCGCCCACGACGAGGTCCACGCGGCCGCTCGGGTCGACGCGGTAGACGCTGGTCGGCAGCTCCCGCTGCGCGCGCCCGAGCTCGGGCGGCTGGCCGAGCCGCGGATTGATCCGCCCCGAACGGTTGCTGGGCCCGCCCGGCGCGTCCGGCGTGCCCTCGTAGAGCTGCCCGCCGTACGGCGGGTCGGTGAACCAGTAGCTGCCGTCGGGATGCGGCACGACGTCGTTGGGCGAGTTGAGCCGCTTGCCATTGTAGGCATCCGCGATCACGGTGACCGAGCCGTCCAGCTCGTAGCGGACCACGCGGCGGGTGAGGTGCTCGCAGGAGAGCTGGCGGCCCTGGAAGTCGAACGTATTGCCGTTGCTGTTGTTGGACGGGGCGCGGAACACGCTGACGCGCCCGTCGTCTTCCAGCCATCGGAGCTGGCGGTTGTTGGGGATGTCGCTCCAGACGAGATAGCGCCCCTGGCCGCTCCACGCCGGCCCCTCCGACCAGAGCGCCCCCGTCCACAGCCGCTGGATCGGCGCATTGGGCTGCCGCAGTCCGTTGAACGCGGGCTCGACGGTGAGGACGTCGGGGTCGGTGAAGTACGTGGTCGGCGCGCCGCCGGGACCGAAGTCGCGCGGGGGACTGGTCACCGTGCTCGGCGGCGCCGCCGGCCCGCTCGCGGGCGCCTGCGCGATCGCGACGCGCGGCATCACGACGGCCGCGCCGGCGGCGACGCCGATGGTCTTCATGAGCATGCGTCGCGACATCACGTCGCCGCGTTCCCCGTTCCAGCGTTCCTGCGCCATGGCCGGCCCTCCTCGGCTTTGAGGATCGCGAGAGACCCCGTACCGCCCGAGCTCGCCCGTCTCGGCTCCAGCACGGGCACGCTAGCAGACGCCCGGCGACACCGTCAACGGGAGCGCCGCTACTGGGTAAAGTTGGCATCTGGCACTGGCAAATGGCGAGTCAGACGAGGCACCTCGCGCGCTGGCCGCCCGAGGCGGAAGGGGCACCCGAGGTGTCGGAGGGCTCCAATTTTGTCGCACCGCCTCCAATTCTCGTTCCCGGCTCCTGCGGGGTCGCCCTCCAGGGCGCCCCTCACCTTTGATTCCACTCGGTTGAGGATCGGCGCGCCCGTGGCACCTCGCTTGCTAGGTATCCGCGGTTGTGAAGACGGACATGCGACGACACAACCACGACCGCCGCCCCGGCACGCCGGCATGAGCCCCGGCGGGCATCTCATCACGACCGCGCTCACATGCGCGGGTGTCTACGCGCTGACCGGCTCAGCCACGCTCGTCGCAGGCGTGGTCGCGGGCGGCTTTCTCATCGACGTGGATCACGTGCTCGACTACGTCGTGGTCGAGGGCCAGCGCGATCTCCGCCCCTCGGCGTTCCTGCGGTACTACAGCGAGCAGCGAATGCGCCGGGTCGCCCTCGTGCTGCACTCCTACGAGCTGTTCGCGCTGCTCGTCGCGCTCGCGTGGGTCACCAACTGGGTGCCGCTGTGGGGGTATGTCCTCGGCGTCACGCTCCACCTGCCGCTCGACATCTTCTTCAACGGCCGCATGCTGTCGCGAAACCTGGTCCCCTTCTACAGCCTCGCGTATCGGTGGCGACTCGGCTTCCGCGCCGGGCCGCTGCTCGGACTCGCAATCCAGCGCTCGGCGGGGAGCTTCTGGCGAAGCTTCTTCGCGGAATTCTTCCCGAGGACGCCGATCAGGCCGGCGGCCAGTGCTTCGTTGGAACACGAAGCGGATCGTCGCGCCGGCGCCCGCGTAGCTGCGCTCGGAGTGACCGGCTCGCCGTAGATCCAGACCTAAGAACCTCGCGGGGATTCGAGCTGCTCCCGCGACGCGTACTCCTTCGCTTCCGCCACGATGTCCACGCCCACGGTCTCGCTCCACGCGGCGAGGAGCCGCGCCACGACCGGCCCCGGCTTGCCCGCGCCGATGGGCCGCCGGTCCACGCGCGTCACCGGCAAGACGCAGGGACTCGTGCTCGTGAAGAACGCCTCGTCCGCCGTGTAGAGGTCGTACGGCTGCAGATCCTCTTCGATCACCGGAATCCCGAGCTCCCGCCCGAGGTCGAAGATCATCGCCCGCGACACGCCCTGGAGCACGCCGCGGTCGCCCGGCGTGCGGATCGTGTCCTTGGCGACGATGAACAGGTTATAGCCGACCCCCTCGGTGAGATTGCCGCGGCTGTCCGTCAAGATCGGCCAGCCCTCGGGATCCACGTCGGACGCCTCGAGCTCGGCCAGGTTGAAGTTCATCCGGCTGAAGTTCTTGACCTTGGGATCGAGGGCGTCCGGAGAGAAGCTGCGGGTCCGCACGATGATGCCGTGGGCGCCCGTGTCGTAGAGCCCGGCGAATCGCGAGAAGCCGATCTGCCGCACGCAGACGCCGACCGCCGGGGGACCGGCCCGATGGGCCCAGCGGCCCCGGCCCCGGGTCACGAACTGCCAGATCTGGTAGTCGCCGACCGGCTCGCGCAGCGGCTCGTTGCGCGCGATGACCTCTTCGCTGATCCGCTCCATCTCGTCGGGCGACAGCCCCGGGTCGATGCGCACGTACGCGAGCGAGCGGTAGAGCCGGTCGACATGCTCGCGCATGCGGAAGCTCTTGCCATTGAACGTCCGCGCCACGTCGAACACGCAGTCGCCGACGAGGAAGCCCCGATCGAGGGGATCGATCCGGACCTCGTTGAACGGCATCCACTGACCACCAAAGTACGCGGTGTAGTCGGCCATGGCGCCTCCTCTCGGTTGGCCGGATTATACGCGAGCGCAACGGCAGGATCGGATCCATACTGGCCGCGCCGCCGGCGGACGGGCCAAGGAGGAACATCGAGAGTCACCGCGCCGCGGCGGAGCGTCTTCGCCGAGCCTCCTCCTGGGCGGGCAGACCGAGTGCCCTACCCGATGACGCGCCCGCCCATGACGCGGATGCTGTCGCCGGTGACGTAGGACGAGGCGTCGGAGGCGAGGAAGACGCAGGCGTCGGCAATATCCTCGGGACGGCCGAGCCGGCCGAGCGGAATCTGCTTGAGCTGCTCGGGCGCGCCCGGGGGATTCTGGCGAAACTCCGGGTACCACTCGGCGTAGCGCCGCTCGGTGTCGATGAAGCCGGGCACCACCATGTTGGCGCGGATGCCGAAGGGACCGAGCTCGGCGGCGAGCGCGCGCACGAGGCCCAGGAGACCGGTCTTGGCCGCGGTGACGGCGGCGGTATTGGGCCGCCCCGTCAGGCTCGACTGCCCGCCGAGCGCGATGATGCTCCCGCGCCGGCGCTCCTTCATCCCGGGCACCACCGCGCGCGCCAGGTAGAACGCCGAGTCGAGGTTCACGCCGATCACGCGGCGCCAGTCCTCGAGCGAGGTCTCGTCCACCGCCTTGTGCGGCCGGATCGCGGCATTGCAGACGAGCACGTCGATGGCGCCGAGCTCGGCCCTGGCCTGGCCGACCATCGCCTCGACCGCGGCGGCATCGGCGATGTCGGCGAGCAACGGCACCGCGCGCACGCCCGCCTTGCGGCACTCCTCCGCGACGGCGTCCAGCTCTCCGCGATTGGCGCGGGTATTCAGCACGAGGTCGGCGCCCTCGGCGGCAAACGCCAGGGCGATGGCGCGCCCGATATTGCGGCTGGCGCCGGTGATCAGCGCGGTCCTGCCCGTGAGCCGGGCTTGCCCGTGGTCCATGCGCATCCTCCTGCAGGTAGGCTGCCGGCAGTGTATCGCCGCGCCTCGGCCCGTTGCGATATTCCGGGCGAAGCGGTAGTCTCGTGCCGCCGCTAACCCACAGGAGGGAACGATGAAGCTCCTCTTCTTCGACGACTGGAAGCTGGGTGTGCTCAAGGGCGATTCCGTGGTGGACGTGTCCGCCGTGGTCACGGGCATCCCCCACACCGGACCGCACAACCTCATCAGCGGCTTGATCGAGCGCTTCGCCGACCACAAGGCGCGCCTCGAGGAGGCCGTCTCCCGGGGTCAGGGTGTGCCGGTCAGCTCGGTCAGGGTCAGGCCGCCGCTGCCGAAGCCCGGCAATATCGTGGCGATGGCGGTGAACTACATGGAGGACGGCACGCGCTCGGAGCCCGCGCCCATCAATGCCTTCCACAAGTCACCCAATGCCGTCATCGGTCACGGCGACACCATGGTGCTGCCCGACGTGCCCGCCACCATCTTCGAGGGCGAGGCCGAGATGGCCCTGATCATCGGCAAGCGCGCGTCGAACGTCCGCGCCGCGGACGCGATGAGCTATATCTTCGGCTACTGCAACTTCATCGACGGCTCCGCCCGGGGACTGCTGCCCGCCGGCAACACGTTCTACCAGATGAAGTCGCGCGACACCTTCGCGCCCATCGGCCCGTATCTCGTCACCGCCGACGAGATCGCGGATCCCCACCGGCTCGACATCCGCCTCTGGGTCAATGGCGAGCTCAAGCAGAGCTTCAACACCAGCGACATGGCCCACAAGATCCCCCGCTGCATCGAGTGGGTGACCTCCATCCACACCCTCGAGCCGGGGGACATCCTCGCCACGGGGACGAATCACCGCGGCCTCAGCGGGTTTCAGAACGGCGACGTGGTGGAGCTCGAGACGCAGGGGCTGGGGCGGTTGCGGTTCAATGTGCGGGACGACCTCAAGCGGACCTGGGGCCGGGAGACGCGGCTCGACCGCCAGAACAAGGAGCTCGAGGGGACGACGCCTCAGCTCAGCGGCAAGCACACACCGCAGCGAAGTCCTAGACGCGGCCCACCGGGATCGGGGACACGGCGGCGCCGGCGTGACCGGCGCCGCCGAGATCTTCGCTCAGCCCGTGACGGCGACCTCGCGCGGCTTGCCGTCGAAGATCGGGTTGTCCGTCGTGTCGATCAGCGCCTGATCGCCCTCGGTGGGAAGCTGCTCGGCGAAGTTCTGGGCGCCGTCGATGTCGTGCTCCCAGACCTCCCGCGGCAGCTCGTAGAGGACCTCGATCCCGTGGCCGTCGGGATCGGAGATGTACACGCTGTGGGTCATGCCGTGGTTGACGCGCCGGTGGAAGGGCACGCCCTTGGCCTGCAGGAACGCGAGCTGCTGCAGCCACGATTCCCGATCGGGCCAGGCGATCGCGACGTGGTTCAGCCCGACTTCGCGGCGCATCAGGCTCCACGTCTCCCGCTCGGCGGGCGTCTCGGCGCCGGCAGGCACCTCGGCCAGCGCCAGGTCGTGGTGGGTCACATCGCCGTGCGCGTCGAGGCCGCTGTAGAAGCGCATCTTCGGCCGCACCCGTCCGGGCACCTGCTTGAGCTCCGCCACGCAGCGGAAGCCCATGATGTCGGTCCAGAACCGGTGCGATGCCTCGATGTCGCGAACGTTGAGGACCAGGTGATTGATCCCGCGAGGGGTCCTGGCCTGGGTGGGCGGTGCGGGAGCCTGCGCGTCATTCGCCATGATGACCTCCGTTGATCGCTGTGTGGGACGGGTGCTCGCGGCCATTATACCCGCCCGGAGGCGGCCGAGGGCGCACCGCAACATGGCCTTCTTTCAGCATCCTGCTAGGACGGCTCGTCGACGCTCACCGTGATGGCCACGCACGCGATGAGCGTGTCGAAGCCCGGGACACGGAGCCCGCCGCTCTGGGCGCGCACCGTCACCTCGCCGTGCGGCAGCTCTCGCCGCACACGCTCGACGTCCACCGAGGCCGGGTCGGGCACGCCCACGGTGACGTCCACCAGCATGCGCCCGCCGCGCTTGCGGACGTCGGTGAAGAACGGCAGGCTCGAGTGCCGGATGGCGTCGGAGACGGCTCGGCACGCCGCCGTCGTGCAATCCCCACCGTGGACGTCGACACCCATTCCGAACTCGAGGACAAAGGGCTTGGCGCTCACGTCTTCCTCCTCCCAGGGTCGTTCGGGCTCGAATGATAGCATGGGCGCGATGCGCGACCACCCCTCCTCGATCACATCAGGACCATCTGGGTCTGGATGGTGAGCGAGAGCAGGCGCCCGCTCGCATCGGTGACGCGCGTTTGCCAGACCTGAGTGCGCTTGCCCCGATGGAGCGGCGTCGACTCCGCGCGCACGACACCCTCGCGCCCCGCCGCAAAGAAATTGGTCTTGGACTCGAGTGTGGTCGTGCTGGCGCCGGGCGGCAGGTTCAGGGCGGTGGCGGTGGCGCCGATCGTATCGGCGAGCGCCATCAGCGTGCCGCCGTGCAGGCTGCCTCCCACGGTCCGGATCTCGTCCCGGATGACCAGCTCGGCGACGACCCGGTCCGGCGTCGCCTCGACGACGCGCATGCCCAGGAGATCGGACAGCGTGCCCTTGAGCCTCTCGGTGACCTCGGCCGGATCGATCTCCATGGTCTTCACCTCCGCAAATGGTTGCCGTTCATGATGGGCGGCGCCGCGATGGGCCGCAATTACCCCGCAGGTAGAGCCCCCCGAGAAGCACGCGATGGTCGCGCACGCGGCGACGACGTACCAGCCGTAGTAGGGCGCGGCCATGGGAGCCCTCCGATCTTGCACGCCGCCTCCCTGGAGATCAATCGGCCGCGGCATCGAGCCAACCGGGCGGCGGGTCGGGTCAATCTGCTCTGGCACCGAGTGCCGTTGAAGCCGGGCGCGGGGTCAAGTAGACTCGGAGGCGCCTTTTGCCCGACCCCACACGAGGCGAGGAGACCCCCGGTGAAGCTCGACGTCGGCATGTTGACCCACGATCTCAAGACGCTCCCCGAGTACGCGCGGAAGGTCGAGGCCATGGGCTACGACTGCCTCTGGTCGGCCGAGACCCAGCACGATCCGTATCTGCCGCTCGGTGTCGCCGCCACCGTCACGTCGCGCATCAAGCTCGGCACCAATATCGCGACGGTGTTCTCGCGCAGCCCGATGATCACCGCCCACATCGCCTGGGACCTGCAGAAGGCCTCCGGCGGGCGCTTCACGCTCGGCCTCGGCACCCAGGTCAAGGCGCACAATGAGCGGCGCTTCTCGGTGAAGTTCGAGTCGCCCGCGCCGAAGATGGCGGAGGCGATCCGGGCCATCCGCGCGATCTGGAACACGTGGCAGACCGGGGCCAAGCTCGATTTCAAGGGGCGCTTCTACACCTTCGACGTGATGACGCCGTTCTTCAACCCGGGGCCCATCGAGCATCCGCGGATCCCGATCTTCATCGCCGCGGTGAACCCGTTCATGTGCGGCGTGGCGGGCGAGCTGTGCGATGGCCTGCACGTGCACCCGTTCAATAGCCCGAAATACCTGCGCGAGGTCGTCCACCCCGCCGTCGAGGAAGGGCTCCGGAAGTCCGGGCGCGCCCGGAAGGACTTCACCTACGCCACGTCCTCGTTCGTGGTGGTGGGCGACACGGAGAAGGAGCGGGCCGAGCAGGCGCAGATGGTCAAGCAGCAGATCGCCTTCTACGGCTCGACGCGCACCTACCAGCCCGTGCTCGCGGCCCACGGCTGGGAGGACGTCGCGCCGAAGCTCCACAAGAAGTCCGTGGAGGGCGACTGGGCCGGCATGGCCGACCTGATCACCGACGAGATGCTCGACGCGTACGCGGTGACCGCGACCTACGACAAGCTCCGCGACGCGCTCGTCGCGCGCTATGGCGGGCTCCTCGACCGGACGGCGCTCTACCAGCCCTATCAGCCCAGCCTCGACGACCCGCGCCTGCCCGCGGCGATCCGCGCCTTCAATTCCGTGTCGTGAGTCCACATCTACTCAAGGGCAACTAACCGGATACCCGGAGGCCTCGATGCCAGACCTGTACGACCTCGGTGAGCGACCGCCACTCGGCCTCGTCCCCAAACAGATGCACGCGTATGCCGTGCGACAGAGCCGCTTCGGCCAGCCGCGGGACGCGTGGAAGCGCGAGGTCCTGCCCACGCCCACCATCGGGCCGGACGAGGTGCTGGTCTACGTGATGGCCTCGGGGATCAATTTCAACAATGTCTGGGCCGCCCTCGGCACGCCGGTCGACGTGATCGGCGAGCGCCAGAAGATGGGGGAGCCCGAGGACTTCCACGCGGGCGGCAGCGACTGCTCGGGCATCGTCTGGGCGGTGGGCAAGGACGTGCGGAACGTCGCGGTCGGTGACGAGGTCATCGTCCACAGTGGCTGGTGGCGCCCCGACGATCCCTGGGTGCTCGCGGGCAAGGATCCGATGCTGGCGGAGAGCACCCGCATCTGGGGCTACCAGACGAACTATGGCAGCTACTGCCAGTTCGCCCGCGCCCAGGCGCACCAGTGCCTGCCCAAGCCCAAGCGCCTCACCTGGGAGGAGGCGGGGTGCTTCCTGCTCTGCGCCTCGACGGCGTACCGGATGCTGATGGGGTGGCCGCCGCATACCGTCGAGCCGGGCGACGTCGTCCTCGTCTGGGGCGCGGCGGGCGGCCTCGGCAGCATGGCGCTCGACATCACGCGCGCCCAGGGCGGCCGCGCCGTCGCCGTCGTGTCCGACGAGGCCAAGCGCGAGTTCTGCGTCAAGCACGGCGCGGCCGGGGTCATCAACCGCAACGACTTCAAGCACTGGGGCCCGATGCCCGACACCAAGGACGGCAAGGCGTACGGCGAGTGGGCCAAGGGCGCCCGCGCCTTCGGCAAGGCCGTCTGGGACGCGCTCGGCGAGCGGACGAGCCCGCGCATCGTGTTCGAGCATCCGGGCGAGGCGACCTTGCCGACCTCGGGCTTTCTCTGCGCCACGGGCGGGATGATCGTGATCTGCGCGGGCACCACCGGCTACAACGTCACGATGGACCTGCGCTATCACTGGATGCGGCAGAAGCGCTTCCAGGGCAGTCACCTCTCGAACGACGAGCAGGCCGCCGCAGTGACCGCGCTCGTGGCCGAGGGTCGCGTCGACCCCTGCCTGTCAGAGGCCTACCGCTTCGACGACATCCCGCACTGCCATCAGCTCATGCTGGACAACAAGCACCCCTACGGCAATATGGCCGTCCTGGTGAACGCCCCTCAGCCCGGGCTCGGCCGGGCCTGATCCACGTCGTGGCCGGCGCCGCGCGCGCGGGGCGCCGGTCAGTACCAGCGCGGGTCGCCGGGAAGGACCGGGACCGGCCGCCCGTCGACCGTGAGCACGCGGGGACGGATGGTGGGCACCTCGCGCCGTCCCACCGCCGCCACCGCCGCCACGGCTCCCCCGCCCGCGGATGCCGCCGCGCCGACGATCTCGAGGTTCTTGATCGTCGGGGTGCGGAGCGTGATCTCCTTGCGGCGGATCGCCTCCAGGGTCTCGTCGGCGGTCAGCCAGCGCACGTCGACGATCTCGTGCCCATCGGCGACCGGCTCCTGGCCGGGCGGAGTGACGGCCGCGAAGAAGCGCGTGTCGAACCGGATGGGGTTCTCCTCGGGCGTGATCCAGTGGGCGAAGTAGCTGAGGCGATCCGTGGCGAGCGTGAGCCGCTCGGCGCGAAGCATGTCGAAGAACGCGCGGTTCGCGACCTGGCAGGCGGAGCGGTAGGCTTCGAAGCGCTCGCGATTGTCGTCGGTGATGCTGACGAAGCCGCCGTCCGGCGCATACGCGAGCAGCACCCCGACTTCCTCGAATGCCTCTCGGATCGCCCCCACCCAGTAGCCCAGTGCCTCGCGCGGGCCGAGCGCGCCGCCGAGCCGCGCGGCGGCGTCCTGCGCGGTGAGGCTGCGGCAAAAGGCCTCGACGTCGTCGGGAACGTCGTCGGCCTCCACCTTGCCCCCCGCGAAGACGTAGTCGCCCGCGGCGAACTTGCTCTTCGAGTGGCGCTGAATGAGGAGCACCTCGACCCCCGACGGGTGCCGGTCGCGCACGAGGACCAGCGTGGCGGCGGCGGAGGGGACGGCGGGCGTCGTCATGGCGTGGTGGCGTGGGCTCGACCTCGGGCATTGTGCCACGAACGCGGAGTCCCGCCAAGCGCCGAAGCCTCGGCGGGGAGCGCCAGGGCCGAAAAAAGGTTGCCCATGCCCCCTCACGAATGAGAGACTGCAAGTCGCTCTGAGGCACCCACTCCAGTGCAAATGATCCGGGAACGCGAAGTTGACCTCCGGCGGCATCCGCGGGCCAAGGTGTGTTGGCCCGTGATCGTCGAGTCCGGTGACCGCCGCCTCGATCTCGAAACGATCGACCTGAGCCCGTGCGGCGTCAAGATCCGCCTCGATCGGCCCGTCTTCGAGCTCGGCACGCCCGCGTACCTGCACTTCGACCCGCCCTACGGGGGCCCGCTCGACGTCCATGCCATCGTGTGGCGGTGGGACCCGGACGGATCCGCGTTCTTCTTCATCGAAGTCGAGGGCGACGAGATCTCCTTCCCCCTCGAGTCATCGCCCGTCGATTCCCGCTGGGCCTGAAGTCACCCTCGCGCGTCGCCGACTGCCCGCCTCCTGAGGAGGACTGCCATGACCGCTGACGCCAAGATCAAAGAGCTCGGTATCGCTCTGCCGGAGCCGAAGCCCGTCGGCAACTACGTCCCCGGCGTGGTGGTCGGCAACCTGCTGTACCTCTCGGGCCAGGGTCCCATGCGCGGAGGGATCCCCACTGTCCGGGGCAAGGTCGGCCGGGACCTCTCGGTCGACGAGGCCTACCAGGTGGCCCGCGAGGTCGGGATCAACCTGCTCGGCTCGGCGCGCTACGTCCTCGGCAGCCTCGACCGCGTGAAGCGCATCGTCAAGGTGCTGGGCATGGTGAACTCCGCGGATGGCTTCGGCGACCAGCCCAAGGTGATCAACGGATTCTCGGATCTGATGGTGGAGGTCTTCGGTGACAAGGGCCGTCATGCCCGCTCCGCCGTGGGCATGGCGGAGTTGCCCATGGGCATCCCCGTCGAGATCGAGATGATCCTGGAAGTCGACCCGAAGCCCCGATCGTCCGGGCAAGGCGGGCAAGGGGCGCGCCGTGAAGCCGCGCCGCAAGGCGAGCGCCGGCCGATCGAGGCGCTGAGTCAGTCCCGCTCGGCCACCCCCGGGCCGAGCAGATCGGGCAGCACGTCGAGGGCACGCGCAATGCGCGGGCCGTACCAGGACAGGAGCTTTCCGTCCATCAAGTGAATGCGGCCGTCCCGCACGGCGGGCATCTCCGGATACGCCGAGAAGTCCTTCACGTGAACCTGCCGGAAGCGATAGGGCTCGTCGGGAAGCAGGATGACCTCCGGCCGGGCCCCGGCGACGGCCTCCAGCGTGACCTCCGGATAGCGCTTGGGGAGACCGGCGAAGATGTTCGCACCCCCGCACAGAGACAGCATGTCGTCGATGTAGGTGTCGCCGTTGATGGTCATGTACGGCCGGCGCCAGATGGGGCAGAAGACGCGCGCCGGCGCGCGCCCTTGTCGGCGGACGCGCACACGGTCGAGCCGGCGATCGAGGTCCTGCGCGATGCGGCGACCCTCGTCCTCGGCTCCCGTGAGCGCACCGAGCTCGGCGACGAGCCCGATGCCGGCGGCCACCGTCCGCGGATACGTCACGTAGACGGCGATCCCCCAGGCGCGCAGCGTCTCGATGTGCTCGCGGACGTTTTCCTCGATATTGGCGATGACGAGGTCGGCCCCGAGCTCGCGGATCAGCTCGAGCTTCGGGTCCTTCTCGCCGCCCACCTTGGTCTTGCCCGCGACGCCGTCGCGCGGCTCGGTACAGAAGATCGTGCAGCCCGACCACCGCCTCGCCCACGCCGAGGGCGAAGAGGATCTCCGTGATGCTCGGGATGAGCGAGACGATGCGGCGAGGCGGGGCGGACAGCGAGACGACGACGCCGGAGGCGTCGAGCATGGGCGGCGGCCCCACGGTCAGAGCGTCGCCGCGCGCTCCGAGAGCGTCTCGACCAGCTCGATGATCTCCTTCATCCGCTCGCGAAGCACGGCGTCCGCTCGCCTCGCCGCGTCGCCCTGAGCACCCTCGACGGCCTCCTCGAGGTCGGTGACGGCCATCCCGAACGCCTTGAGCAGCCGGCGCGTCGTATCTTCCGCCATGGCGCCCCAGGATACCACGGGAGCGCTGGGGCAATGTTGCTTCGCCATCCACTCGCTCGCCTCGCCCGAGCTGCCGCTCGCCTCGCCTCGCTGCGGCTCGCCCACCTCACGTACGCCTCGGGCTGCCAGCGCGCTCGCGCCTCGTCTGGCTCGCAACTTGCCCCAGTGCCTGAGGCCACATTGGCCCACTGCCCCGCGCGATGGGCGGGTGAACGGTGACGGGGCACACGCACACAATCCGCGCCCTCCATGCGGCGCCTCGTGTATCCTCCGGAAGGCCCTCGCATGGTACGCGCCGCCGATCTCGTCTATCGCGCTCTCTATCGCGGCCTCTTCTCCCGCCTGCCCGAGCGCATGGCGGTGGCGCTCGGGCAATGGGGACTTCGGCATCTCCCGCTCGACCGCCTCACCGTTTTCCGCCGCGACGATCCGCGCCTCTCCGTCTCGCTCGGCGGCATCACGCTCGCGAACCCGCTCATCCTGTCGTCGATGTACTACGACACGGCCATCCTTCGCCGGGCGATGGGCCTCGGATTCGGCGCGGTCACGGCCAAGAGCATCACGGGGAGCCCCCGCCCCGGGCATCCGCATCCGAACCTCGTGCGCATCGAGACGGCGGAGGGGCCCGGCCTCGTCAACTGCAACGGCTTCAAGAATCCGGGCCTCGAGGCCTATCGCCGCGCCCTCGCCGCCCTGCCCCACCGCGTGCCGCTGATCGTGGCCGCGGCGGGTGAGTCCGCCGACGAGTACGCGCGCGTGGTCGCGGGGCTCGAAGCATTCGGCGCGCTCGTCGAGATCAATATCTCGTCGCCCAATACCAAGCTGGTCTACGAGTGGTCGTCGCGGCCCGCCGAGCTCGGCGCGCTCTTTCGCGCCGTCCGCGCCGCCACCGCGAAGCCGATCATCGTCAAGGTGTCGCCCGATTTCCGCGACGTGAACGAGGAGCGGATCATCCCCGCCGCCCTCGACGCGGGCATCACCATCGTGAACTGCGGCAATACGCGCCGGGTGGACGAGCCGCGCCTCTCACAGCGCACGGGCGGCCTGTCGGGCCCGGCGCTGTTCCGGACCACCGTCGACAATGTCCGCCGGCTTCGCGACCGATTCGGCGCGCAGCTTCAGATCATCGCCACCGGCGGCATCGACGCGCCCGACAAGGCGCGCGAAGCGCTCGACGCCGGCGCCACCGCGTGCGCGTATTTCACCGGCTTCATCACGCGCGGGCCCATCCTGGCGCGGCTCATCCTCGACCATCTCCTTACTGCGCGCCCCTAGCGCTCCACCGGGTTATCCCCGGCTTATCCACTTATCCACAGGCGTCCACCGAACCGACATTTGCACGCTCCGGTGCGCCTTCGCGGCGACAACCCGAAAATCTGACGCTCCGGCCGTCCACAGCGAGGAGGGTTGGAAGCGCGCGCAGCATTGACGCATCCCATGCGCGCCCTGTGCGCTCGCGCGCGCATGAGCAGCGGCGAAACGAAGCCTTGACAGGATAGTGACCCCTCCCTAAGGTTGTCGTGCCGCGCGCGCGCATTGCCGTTGAGTGAATCGTCAGAGACGCACCGTGACGCAGTCCACGAGGGGAAGAGACGCATGGAGGCCAGCCGGAAGCCACTCGCGAAAGTCGAAGGCCGCAAGCGCCTGCGGCTGAGCAGAGTCACCGTCGAATACCGCGGCACGCCGAGCCTCGACGACTGGTGCGCCTACATCGTGAATGGCACCAAGAGCAGGAAGTTCATCCTGGCCGATCACACCTCCGAGCGCCGGGTGAAGAACCTGCTCGTCAAGCTGCAGAGCCTGTCGAAGAAAGAAGTGGAGAAGCTCGCCAAGGGCTGAAGGAACGCTCGCCTCCGCGCCGGCCATCCTCAGACGGCGCCGCGCTGGGCGAGGCTCACGAACCGCTCCCGGCCGATGATGACGTGGTCGTGGATGCGGAGATCGAGCAGCTTGGAGCAGTCGACCAGTTGCCGCGTGAGCCGAAGGTCCTCGCGGCTCGGCGACGGATCCCCGCTCGGGTGATTGTGCAGCAAGATGACGGACGCGGCGGACTCGAGGATGGCCGGCTTGAAGACTTCTCGCGGGTGCACCAGGCTCGCCGACAATGTGCCCTCCGAGATGACCACGTCGCGCAAGAGCCCGTTCTGGGAGTCGAGCAGCGCCACGCGGAACACCTCCTTCTTGAGGTCCTCCATCAGCGGCCCGTACCGCGCGAAGACCTGCTCCGGGCTCGAGAGCACCACGCGGCTCGTCCCATTGCGCGACCGGAGCCGCCGCGTGATCTCGAACGCGGCGGCGAGCCGGATCGCGCGCACGCGCCCGACGCCTCGGACATGCGCCAGCTCCGCCACCCCGAGAGCGGCGACCGCGGACAGCGAGCCGTGCTGCGCCAGGATCTCGCGCGCCACGTCCATGGACGACAGCCCCGGCACGCCGGTGCCAAGCTGGATGGCGAGGAGCTCGGCGTCGGCGAGCGCCTCCGCCCCCTTGTGATACAGCCGCTCGCGCGGCCGGTCTTCCGCGGGCCACTCCCGGATCTGAAGCGCGCCACCCATGTCCTCCCAGGTATCACGCGGGCCGAAGCGCGGTCAACGTGCCGAGACCGATACAGGGCGCGTGCTTCAGGGGACGGCCGCGGCCGCCGCGACGAGCGCGCGCTGGCTCCGCCGGCGGAGCACGACGTAGATGACGGCAGCGGTGGTGAGCCCGGCGAACATGAGCCACCGCTCCACGCGGTGCACCTCGGCCATGACGTCGTGCAGGTGCGCGCTGAGGAAATACGCGATGGCGAAGGACACGGCCCCGATGACGTGCGCGATCACGGGCGCCCTCAGCCGGTGATCGTGATCCGCCGCGGCTCGTCCCCGAGGCCGGTGATGGCGACGGTGATGGTGCGGGCCGGGAGCAGAGGCAAGAGCTTGTCCGCCCACTCGACCACGGTGACGCCGTCCCCGTGGAGCATCTCCTCCACGCCGATGTCCGCGAGCTCGGTGAGGCTCAGGGTGCGGTAGGCATCGAGGTGGTAGACGGGCAGGCGGCCCCGGTACTGGTTGACGAGGACGAAGGTCGGGCTCGTCACCTCGGACGTGACGCCGAGCCCCCGCGCCAGCCCCTGGATGAAGCAGGTCTTCCCCGCACCGAGCTCGCCGATGCACGCCACCACGTCGCCCGCTCCGAGCCGGGCGGCCAGTCGCTCGCCGATCCCCCGAGTCTCATCCGGACTCCGGGACTCGATGCTCTCCTCGGCCTTCATCGCCGCGGCGCCTTCCGGAGACTTCATCGCGGCGGCTTCATCGCGGCGGCGATCGCCTCCACGATGTCGCCCGCGATGAGGCCCTCCTCTCCCCACTCGGCGGCGGCGACGTCACCGGCCAGCCCGTGCAGGTAGCACGCCGCCGTGACGGCCGCGAGTGGATCGAGCCCGCGCGCCAGGAAGGCGCCGGTCATGCCGGTGAGCGCGTCCCCGGAGCCTCCGGTGGCCATCCCCGGGTTGCCGGTGGGGTTGATGAACACGCGACCGTCCGGCGCGGCGACGACGGTGCCCGCGCCCTTGAGCGCGAGGTGCGCGCGATGCCGTCGCGCGAAGTCCCGCGCCGTCTCGAGGCGATCGCCCTGAACCTCGGCCACCGTCGTCCCGAGCATCCGCGCCATCTCGCCGGGATGCGGGGTGAGGATGCGCGGGCCGGCGGCCCGGTCGAGCACGTCGAGATGACCGGCGAGCGCGCTCAGCGCGTCGGCGTCCACGACCATGGGATGACTCACCTCGGCGACGAGCTCCCGGACCAGGTCCTGCGTCTCGGGGTCGAGCGAGAGGCCCGGGCCGAGCGCCACCGCGTCGCGGCGGGCCAGCAGATCGAGGATCGCCGCTCGGGCTTGCCGTCCGATCGCATGGCCGGCTGTCTCGGCCAGAGGCTCCGTCATGGGCTCGGGGTACATGGCCGCCACGACGGGCTGCTGCGACCGCGGCGTCGCGATCGTGCACAGGCCGACCCCGCTCCGGAGCGCCGCGCGGGCCGCGAGCGCCGCCGCGCCGGTCTTGCCGAGCGATCCGGCGACGACGAGGAGATGGCCGTAGCTGCCCTTGTGGGCGTCGGGGGTCCGCCTCGGGAAATGCGCGCGAGCGTCGCCTTCCTCGAGGAGGAACGTCGCGATGCCGCGCGCGACCTCGTCGGGCGGGATGCCGAGGTCGATCACGACCACGCGCCCGGCGCACGCCGCGGCCGGATACAGGAGCAGGCTCCGCTTGTAGCCGGCGAACGTGGTGGTCAGGCCGGCCCGGACCGTCGGTCCGAGGAGCGCGCCCGTATCCGAGCCGAGACCGGACGGCAGGTCGAGCGAGACGACCGGCCGCTCGGCGGCATTGATCAGCTCGATGGCGCGGGCCATGAGCCCGCGGGCGGGGCCGGTGAGGCCGGTGCCGAGGAGCGCATCGACCACCACGTGCGCGCGCCCGAGGTCGCGGGCAAGTCGGTCGAGGTCCGCCTCGACGCCGATCTCCTCGACGCGGCCCCGGAACCGGCTGAGCGCCGCGCGGGCGTCGCCGCCGACGTCGTCGCGCCGTGCGACCAGGACGGTCTGCACGCGCGCGCCTTTCGTCCGGAGTCGTCGCGCGACGACGAAGCCGTCGCCGCCATTGTTCCCCTTGCCGCAGAGAATCGAGACGCGCTTGCCGCGGATGGGGGCGAACATACGCGCGATCGCGTCCGCGGCGCCGGCGCCGGCTTGCTCCATCAGCCGGATCCCGGGGATCCCGAGCGTCGCGATGGCGCGGGCGTCGAGCGCCCGCATCTCGGCCGCCGTGAAGACGGGCAGCACGGCTACGTCCCGTGGGAGGCGAGGAGCGCGACCGAGCGCGTGAGACGCGGGGCGAGGATCGCCGTGTCGATCGCGCGCGTCCGCTCGGGCTCGGCCTCGCGCGTGGACGCGCTCCCGCCCTGGACAACCAGCGGGGTCAGGCGCGACACGACGCTATCCGGCTGCGGTAACGTCATTCGCCGCGGCGCCGATCAGCATCGCCTGGGCCATGGCGTAGTCCCCGTCGTGCGTGAGCGAGAGGAGCACGCGATCGCCGCCCTTGGCGTGCGCGATGGCGCGGCAGCGCCCGCTCAGCACCATGGTCGGCGCCTGACCTCGCTCCCGCCGCACCTCGAGCTCTCGCCACCGCACGCCCATCGACAGCCCGGTCCCGAGCGCCTTGAGCGTCGCCTCCTTGGCGGCAAACCGAGCGGCCAGGTGCTGAACCGGGTCGCGGCGGCGCCGGCAGTAGGCGATCTCCTCGTCCGTGAACACGCGGCGCAAGAACCGCTCATCCCACCGCTCCACCACTTGCCTCATCCGCGTGATCAAGGCCAGGTCCACCCCGATCCCCTTCACCTCGCTCATGCCCAACCCCCTCGGTGGCGACCCACACCCGAGGCGCCAAGAAGCGTCCAGCAGTTGAGCCCCTGCCGGCACGCACGGGCACCCCAGGCGGCCGAGAAGGGTCCAGCTGCGAGGCGGCGCCCGAAGGCCGGGCGCGAGGCGTAGTCTCTCGTACGTTGAGCGCCCGGGCGAGGGCGCCAACGAAGCAGATGGGCCCTTCTCGGCCGCCTGGCGCTCATGCCAGGCCGATGGCGGTGCGAATCATGGCCGCGACTTCCCCCGCCACCCGCTCGATATGGCCCTGCTCCTCCCCCTCGAGCATGATGCGCGCGAGCGACTCCGTGCCCGAATAGCGGAGCAGGATCCGCCCCGCCCCGTTCACCTCGGCCTCGAAGGCGCTCACCCGGTCGGCAAGGCCGGGAATGTCGTCGAATGGGCGTCGCTCCTTGACCCGCACGTTGACGAGCACCTGCGGAAACTTGACCATGCACGCCGCCAGCTCGGAGAGCGGTTGCCCGGTTTCCCGCATGACGCCGAGCAGGTGCAGCGCGGACGCGATCCCGTCCCCCGTGGTCGAGTGATCGAGGAAGAGCAAGTGGCCCGATTGCTCGCCGCCAAGGTTGGCGCCGACCCTCTGCATCTCCTCGAGCACGTAGCGGTCCCCGACCTGGGTCTTGACCGTCCGGACCCCCGCGTCCCGGAGCGCCTTGTCGAGCCCGAGATTCGCCATCACGGTGGTCACGACCACACCACCCGTGAGCCGGCCCTTGCTCGCCATATGGCGGCCGCAGATGGCGAGCGCGTAGTCGCCATCCCGGATCTCGCCGCGCTCGTCGACCGAGATCAGCCGATCGCCGTCGCCGTCGAAGGCGATGCCGAGATGCGCGCCCGCCGACAGCACCCGCGTCCTCAGCACATCCGGATGGAGCGCCCCGACCTGCTGGTTGATATTGAGGCCGTCCGGGCGCGCGCCGAGGACGATGACGCGGGCGCCGAGGCTCCGGAAGACCTTGGGCGCCACCCGGTACGTCGCGCCGTGGGCGCAGTCGAGCACGATGGTCATTCCGCCGAGATCGAAGAGGCAGGCGCGGCGCGCATCGCTCACGTAGTCCGTGTCGGCGCCCTTGTACCGCAGGATGCTCCCGATCTCGGCCCCGGTGGGCTTGGGTGCCTTGTCGGGGCCGGCGAGCCGCCCCTCGATCTCATCCTCCCAGGCATCCGGGAACTTGGAGCCCTCCGAGGAGAAGATCTTGATCCCATTGTCGGCGAACGGGTTGTGCGAGGCGGACAGCACGATGCCGCCATGCGCCTCGAGCCGGCGCGTGAGGAAGGCGATGGCCGGCGTCGGCAGGACACCGACGGTGTAGACGTCGCCGCCGGCGGACAGGGCGCCGGAGACGAGCGCGGCCTCGAGCATGGGGCCCGACAGCCGTGTGTCGCGGCCGACGACGAGCCGGACCTTCTTGACGCCGTGATGGTCGAGCAGCGTCGCCACGAGCTGCCGTCCGAGCCGGAAGGCCAGCTCGGTGGTCAGGGGCTCCATATTGGCGACGCCGCGGATACCGTCGGTGCCGAACAGCCGGCTCATGAGCGTGGAGCCCCTTTCCTGGGCTCGCCCGGAGGCGAGGAGGGCGCGGCAAGGGTCAGCCGAATCCGCGAGGGACTGATGCGGAGGACGGTGATGCCCGGCGGCACGGTGATGTGCTCGGGAAGCACTCGCAGCGTCACCTCGCCGGGCTCGACCCCCGCCAGGCTCAGACGTGCCCTGAGCTGATCGGGGGCGAGACGGGCGAGGCTGCCGCGCAGGCCGTGGAGCTGGACGTCCACGCTCTCGTGCTCACCGCCGGCGATGACGAGGCCGGGCGGCACGCCCTGGAGCTCGATGGGCGCGGTCAGGATGAGATCGGACTTCTCCGACGTCATCACGAAGAGCCAGAGGGCGAACGCGAAGACGAGCGCGAGAACCTTCATCTCCCAGTGACGCATGATGGCCGTCACTTGCGGAGCCAATCCCGGGCGGGCATCCACCAGGCGACGGGCGGCTCGTCGGGCGCGGGTCGCCAGCGAGAACAGCTCCCCGAGCCGGCGGCGCAGCGCCTCGCGGTCGAGCAGGGTCTCCATGTGCCCGCCCACCGCCAGCGAAATCCGGCCACTCTCCTCGGAGACGACGAGCACCACCGCGTCGGTCTCCTCGGCGAGGCCGAGGGCGGCCCGATGGCGCGTCCCCATGGCTCGGCCGAGCTGGGTATTGCGCGACAGGGGCAGAAAGCAGCCCGCCGCGGCGACCCGATCCCCGCGGATGAACACCGCCCCGTCGTGCAGCGGCGAGTACGGCAAGAAGAGGCTCTCGAGGAGATCGCTCGACACGAGGGCGTCCAGGTGCACGCCGAGCTCCGCGTAGTTCCTGAGCCCCGTCGTGCGCTCGAGGACGAGCAGGGCGCCGATCCGCTTGCCCGCGAGCGCGTCGGCAGCCTTGACGACGTCGTCGATCAGACGACCCTGCTGTTCCCGCACCCCCACGGTGACGCCCTGGAAGAGACGGCTTTGCCCGAGCCGCGCGAGCGCGCGGCGCAGCTCGGGCTGAAAGAGCACCACCAGGGCGAGCACCCAGAACGACCAGAAGTTCTCGAGGAGGTAGCTCGTGCTGAACAGGTCGAAGCGACGCGCCACGAACGACGCGACCATCAGGCCCTCCCAGGCCCAGGAGCATCTGGACCGCTCGCGTCTCCTTGAACATCACGAAGACGCGGTAGAGGACGACCGCCACGAGCAGGATGTCGATGGCGTCGGTGATACGGAACGCGCGAAGCGCCGACCACATCGTCAGCTCGAGGGCCCCTGCCCGATGCCCGCGCTGAGACGCACGGCTTCCGCGACCCGCACGGCCTGGAGGGTCTCGGCGACGTCGTGGGTCCGGATCACGTGGGCGCCGGCCAGCACCGCCGCCGTGGTCGCGGCGAGGGAGCCCGGCAGCCGTCGCGCGGGATCGCCCTCGCCGGTCAAGGCGCCGAGAAAGGACTTGCGCGAGACACCGACACAGATGGGGCGCTCGAGCGCGCGCAGCCGACCGAGTCCGGCCAGCACGGCGACGTCCCACTCGTGCCACGCCATGCCGCTCCGCCTGAAGAAGCCGATCCCCGGGTCGATCACGATGGCGTCGGCCGGGATCCCGGCGCGGCGAGCGAGCGCCAAGCTCTCGGCGAGGCGGGCGCTCACGATCCCGACCGGGTCACCCGGGCCGGATGACGGGTGGCCCACCGCCCTGGACCCGCCGGGCGACGGCGCCGCGGCCCCGTCGGATACCATCGCGATGAGGCCGGCTCCCGCCCGAGCCACGACCGCCGCCAGATCGGCGTCACCCATGAGCCCCGTCACGTCATTGATGATCCCCGCGCCCGCCTCCAGGGCCGCGCGCGCGGGCATGCTGCGGCTCGTATCGGCGGAGATGGGAACCTCGATCTTGCCCGCCAGGAGACCCACGGCCGAGCCGAGGCGGTCGGCCTCCTCGTGCTCGGAGATCCGGCCGGCGAGATAGGGCGCGGTGGACATCGCGCCCACGTCGAGAAAGGCGGCGCCCGCCCGCGCCATGGCCTCCGCGGCGCGCAGAAGGTCGTCGCCACACGTCCGGACGGAGCCGGCATAGAAGGACTCGGGGCTCACGTTGAGCGCACCCACGACGGCCACGTTCAGGCCATCGCCGACCGTCACCCCCGCCAGGCAACTCCGGTGCGTCATGTCATTCCTGGAATCGGTGGTTCAGAAGGGCCGGTCTCCGAGTGAACGGCCTGCATTTGCGCGCCGGCTCGGCCGGCGCAACCGTGTCACGGGGACATGCACGGCAGGGGCTTCAGACAACATCCCCTGCCGCCGCGTCTACGCCGGGGCCGGCGCTCCCGTGAGCGGCGGCACGCGGAGCAGGCGAGCGATCTCTTCCCCGTCCAGCGACTCGCGCTCCAGCAGGGCACGAG
The DNA here is from genome assembly GCA_963840495.1 of uncultured Candidatus Rokubacteria bacterium. Lineage (GTDB taxonomy): Bacteria > Methylomirabilota > Methylomirabilia > Rokubacteriales > CSP1-6 > CAWIZN01. The sequence continues at coordinate 27,101 of CAWIZN010000081.1, read as the reverse complement.
CCAAGGTGTGGAGCTTCTCGAGGTTCGTCTCGATCATCTGGCGGGCGCGCCCCGCGCAGTCCGTCACGATCCGCTTGATCTCGGAATCGATGAGGATGGCGGTGTCTTCGCTGTAGTCCTTCGCACGCGACATCTCGCGCCCCAGGAAGATGTGCTCCTCGCTCTTGCCGAACGTCAGCGGCCCCATCTTGTCCGACATGCCCCACTCGCACACCATCTTGCGGGCCATTTCGGTGGCCTTCTCCAGGTCATCACCCGCCCCCGTCGTCCGCTGCTGGAAGACGACCTCCTCGGCGGTGCGGCCCCCGAGCAGGATGGTGATGCGGTCGATGAGGTACTCGCGCGAATAGTTGTACTTGTCGTCGGTGGGAAGCTGCTGCGTGAGCCCGAGCGCCCGGCCGCGCGGAATGATCGTGACCTTGTGCAGCGGATCGGCGCCCGGCAGGAGGTCGGCCACGAGCGCGTGTCCCGCCTCGTGGTAGGCGATGGTCTTCTTCTCCTCGTCGGAGATGATCATCGAGCGCCGCTCGACCCCCATCAGGACCTTGTCCTTGGCGTTCTCGAAGTCGATCATCTCGACGATCTTCTTGTCCAGCCGGGCGGCAAGGAGCGCCGACTCATTGACCAGGTTGGCCAGATCGGCCCCGGAGAAGCCCGGGCGTGCCGCGCGCGAGCACCTTGAGCTCGACATTGGGCGCCAGCGGGATGCGGCGGGAGTGAACCCGGAGGATTTCTTCCCGTCCCTTGACGTCGGGCCGGGCCACGACCACCTGGCGGTCGAAGCGGCCCGGACGGAGGAGCGCCGGGTCGAGCACATCCGGCCGGTTCGTCGCGGCGATGAGGATGACGCCCTCGTTGGTCTCGAAGCCGTCCATCTCGACGAGGAGCTGGTTCAGCGTCTGCTCGCGCTCGTCATGCCCCCCGCCGAGCCCCGCGCCGCGGTGACGGCCGACGGCGTCGATCTCGTCCATGAAGATGATGCAGGGCGCGTGCTTCTTGCCCTGCTCGAAGAGGTCGCGCACCCGCGAGGCGCCCACGCCCACGAACATCTCGACGAAGTCCGAGCCCGAGATCGAGAAGAACGGGACATTGGCCTCGCCGGCGATGGCCTTGGCGAGCAGTGTCTTGCCCGTGCCGGGTGGCCCCACGAGGAGCACGCCCTTCGGGATCTTCCCGCCGAGCTTCTGGAACTTGGGCGGATCCTTCAGGAACTCGATGATCTCGCGCAGCTCCTCCTTGGCCTCGTCGACGCCCGCCACGTCCTGGAACGTGACCTTGTTCTGCTTCTCCGAGATGAGCCGGGCGCGCGCCTTGCCGAAGGACAGCGCCTTGGCCCCACCCCCCTGCATCTGGCGCATGAAGAAGATCCAGACGCCGATGAAGAGCAGCATGGGCACCCATTGGAGCAAGATGGCGTACCACGGATTCGTGTCCGGCGGCTTGACCTCGATCTTCACGCCGCGGTCGCGCAACGTCTTCACCAAGTCCGGGTAGTCGGCGGTGAAGCTCCGGAACGACGAGCCGTCGCTGAGCCGTCCCGTCACCGAGTTGCCTCGGAGCGTCACCTCCCGCACTTCGCCGCTCTCGACCTTCTTCAAGAAGTCGGAGAAGACGATCTCGCCGCGGGGAGACTGGTTGGCCTGGAACAGGTTGAACAAGAGAATGACGATCAGCCCGATCACCATCCAGAGCGCAAGGTTCTTGTAGAACGGGTTCATGGCGCCGAAATTATACCACAAGGATCGGGCCGATCCAGGGGCCGGCCGGCCGCCCGAAGCGTCAGGGAGAGGCGCTCGGATCGAGGACGGCGACGTCCCGCAGATTCCGGTAATACCCGTCGTGGTCGAGGCCGTAGCCCACCACGAACTCGTCCGGAATCGCGAAGCCGACGTAGTCGACGGCGACCTCGACCTCCCGGCGGGCCACCTTGTCCAGGAGCACGCAGAACGCGAGGCTTCGGGGATGTCGGGTCGCCAGATTCCGGCGCAGATAGGCGATGGTCCGCCCCGTGTCGATGATGTCCTCCACGAGGATCACATCCCGCCCCTCGATGGACATCGAGAGATCGGCGGTGAGCCGCACGATCCCCGAGGGCCGGGCATCCCCGCCATAGGAGGAGACCCCCATGAAATCCAGGCTCGACGGCAGCGCGGCGGCGCGGAACAGGTCGGCGGCAAACACGAGGGCGCCCTTGAGCACCCCCACGAACAGGGGGAAGCGCCCGGCGTAGTCACGCCGGATCGCCAGGCCGAGATCGGTGACGCGGGTCGCCACCTCCTGCCGGGCGATGAGCACGCGCCCGAGGCGACCCGGCGGCACCCTCCGATCCATCGCGGCCGATGCCTATTTCGGGGTGACGAAAGCCGTCAGGGACCGTTCCTGCCGCACCCGCTCGGCCATCCGACCCGCCTCCTCCCGGGTCTTGAAGCTGCCCATGCGCACCTTGTAGTGCGTCTGGCCATCGGCGGTGGGGACCGCGGTGAGATAGGCGTCGAACCCGGAGGCTGCGAGCGGACGCCGGACGCTCTCGGCTTGGCCGCGATCCTTGAAGACCCCGACCTGCACGGCCCAGTCGCCGGTCCGCACCTCCCCGACGCGGGGCCCCGAGGGGCGCTCCGCGGGCCCCGCGCGGGCTTGTCGGGCTTCGGAGGGCTCGTCGGCGTCGCCGCCACCGGCCGCTCGCTGGACACGCGTTCGCCCGCGGGGCGCGGCGTGGCCGGCTCGGGCTTCGCGGGCGCGCTGACCTTGGCAGGAGCCGGGACCGCGCTCATGGGGGCTGTGAGCGTTTGATAGAACGTGAGCTTTTCCTGAGGCGGGCGCTCCGGAGCCGGATCGGTCAGCCCGCTTCGCCGCGCCACCGGGGCCGCCTGCTTCCGGCCCGGCTCCGCCGCCGTCTGATCATGCTCGCGGTGAGGCGACCACTTCCGGCCCACCGCGATGCCGAGCCCGAAGGTCAGGGCGAGGACCACGATCACCCCTCCGCCCATCAGGAGCCACTGCGCAGCGCCCGGTCTGCCCTTGACCCGCTGACGCGTCATCGGTCGAGCCATCAGCGCTCCTCACATGCTCTCGGGCGCCGAGACGCCCAGCAGACCGAGCCCGTTTCGCACCACCTGGCCGACGGCGGCCGACAGCCCGAGCCTCGCCAGCGTCTGAGCTCGGTCGTCCGTGATCACGCGGTGCGCCTTGTAGTAGGGATGGAAGAGCCCGGCGAGCTCGGTCAGGTAGTACGCCACGCGATGTGGCTCGCGCGCTCGGGCCGCCCCTTCCACCAATTCCGGGAACTGCAGGAGGCGCTTGATGAGCGTCTGCTCCTCGGGCAGCGCCAGCGGGGCGAAGTCCACCTGACTCCACGGCGGCACCATGACTCCCTGCTCGACGGCATTCTTTCGCAGGCTCGACACCCGCGCATGGCAGTACTGCACGTAGAAGACCGGGTTGTCGGCCGACTGGCGCGTGGCCACCGCGAGGTCGAACTCGAGCGGGCTGTCGTGGCGCCGGGTGAGGAACGTGAAGCGCGCGGCGTCCCGCCCGACCTCCTCCAGGAGCTCCTCCATCAGCACGAATTCCCCCCGGCGCTTGGACATGCGCACGGGCTGGCCGTCGCGCAGGAGCGTCACGAGCTGCACGATCAGGACGTCGAACGCCTCGGGCGGATGGCCGAGGGCCTGCATCGCGGCGCGGATGCGCGACACATAGCCGTGGTGGTCCGGCCCCAGGAAATCGATGGCGTGGTCGACGTCGCCGAGCTTGCCGAAATGGTGGAAGCCGATGTCGACGGCGAAGTAGGTCAGCTCGCCATCGGACTTGCGGAGCACACGGTCCTTGTCGTCGCCGAAGGCCGTGGAGCGGAACCAGAGCGCCCCATCCTGCTCATAGGTATGCCCCGCCGCGGTCAACGCCTCGATGACGCGCTCCGGCAGTCCCGCCGCGCGCACGTCGGCGGCCTCGTGGGACCAGCGGTCGAACTGGGTGCCGTAGTCAGCGAGCACCTGACGCTGGCCCGCCACCATGTGACCCACGGCATGGCGCCCGGCCTCTTCGATCCGCTCGGGCTCGGGCCGGGCGAGGAGGGCGCGCGCGCCCTCCGGATCCCGCTTGAGGTAGTCCGCCGCGAGGTCGACGAGGTACTCGCCCGGGTAGGCCCCCTCCGGCAGCTCGACCGCTTCGCCCAGGGCCTGCCGCAGGCGCACCACGAATGAGCGCGCGAGGGCATGGAACTGGTTGCCCGCGTCGTTGACGTAGTACTGCGTCTCGACCGTGTGGCCCTGGAACCGGAGGATCCGCGCGAGCGCATCGCCCACCGCGGCCGCACGCGCATTGACGATGACCAGCGGGCCGGTGGGGTTGGCCGAGACGAACTCGAGGAGATAGCGCTTGCCCGTGCCCGCCTCGGCACCGCCATACGTCGCGCCCTGGCTCAGGATGTCGCCGAGCGCGCGCGCGCACCAGGCCGGGCTCAGGAACACGTTGACAAAGCCGGGGCCGGCAATCTCGAGGCGCTCCACGGCGGCGCTTCGCGGGAAGTGGGCGACGATGGCCTCGGCGACCTTGCGCGGGGGCTGCCGCGCGGCCCGGGCGAGCGTCATCGCCACATTGGTGGCGTAGTCGCCGTGTCGCTCGTCCCGGGGCACCTCCCAGAAGATGTCACCCCCGGCGGGAAGTCCCGCCGCGCTCAGCGCGTCGTTGAGCCCCTCGGTCAGGAGATCGGTGGTATGCAGGCGCATCGTTCAGTTGTCGGAGCAGCCATCGCCGCGTAGCGCGGGCAACACATCATGATACGCCGCGCGCCAGAGCCGGCGAAGAAAAACCGGCGGGCACTGGGTCAATTCGGTCGTCAAGAAGGCCAGATGAGCTGGACGGTGGGGCGGCCCGTGGCGGAATGCGTGTCGACGGCGATGCGACAGCCGTAGACCGCCTCGAGCGTGGCCTCGGTCAACACCACCTTCGGGGCGCCCACGCCCACCGCGGCGCCGCGGTCGAGCAGCAGCAGGCGGTCGCAGATCTCCGCGGCCATGTTGAGGTCGTGGGAGACGAGCACGATGCCGAGCCCGGACTCGCGGTTGAGCCGGCGGAGAAGCCCGACGCACTCCACCTGATGGCGCAGATCGAGGTGCGCCGTCGGCTCGTCGAGGACGAGGAGGCGCGGGCGCTGGGCGAGCGCCCGCGCGAGCATGACGCGCTGGCGCTCGCCCCCGCTCAGCCGGTCGAGCCGCTCGCCCCGGAGGTCGAGCACGCCGGTCGCGGCCAAGGCCTGCCGGGCGTGCTCCCGATCATCCTCGCTCTCGAAGAGGCGCCTCGGCGCATGCGGATAGCGGCCCATCAGCACCAGCTCCTCCACGGTGTACGGAAATCCCTGCGGGACGTCCTGCGGCACCACCGCGATGTCGCGGGCGACATCCGCGCGCGCGAGGGCGCCGAGCGGGCGACCGGCGATCAGGATCTCTCCCCGGGCGGGAACCAGGACGCGCGACAGGAGGCGGATCAGCGTGGTCTTGCCCGAGGCGTTGGGGCCGATGACCCCGAAGATCTCACCATCATCGACGGTCACGCTGAGAGCGCGGATGGCGAACGGCTGCCGCGGGACCGGGCCGCCGGCCGCGGGATACGCGAACTCGACCTCCCGGAGCTCGACCAGCGGGGTCACGGCGCGATCCGCGCCGAGCGCGAGCGCAGGAGGTAGACGAAGAACGGGGCGCCGCAGAACGAGGTGATCACGCCCACCGGCAGCTCCGCCGGCGCGATGAGGGTACGGGCGAGCGTGTCGGCGGCGAGGAGGAAGAGTCCTCCGCCGAGGAAGGCCGTGGGCACGAGCGTGCGGTTGTCGGGGCCGAGCGTCATCCGGAGCGCATGGGGCACGATCAGGCCCACGAAGCCGATCGGCCCGACGAAGGCGACCGCCGAGGCCGTGAGCAGTGCCGCGCCCACGAAGACCCGGCGCTTCACCCGCTCGGCGTCGACACCGAGCTGGAGCGCGCCCTCCTCGCCGAGCGCGAGCAGATTGAGCGGGCGCGACTGGCCGAGGACGAGCCAGAACCCGAGCGCGGCCACGAGGCCGAAGACACCGAGGGCCGGCGGCGGCAGCGGAGCGAGATTGCCGAGGAGCCAGTGGATGACGCCGCCCAGCCGGTCGAAGTCCACGATCGAGATGAGCACGGTGATCGCCGAGGAGAAGAAGATCCCGACGATCACCCCGGCCAGGACCAGCGTGTGCACCGGCAAGCCTCCCGCGCTGGCCGCGATGACGTACACGGCGCTGCCTGCCACGAAGGCGCCCGCAAACGCGAACGCGGTCAGCCCGAGGGCCTCGAGCAGTCCCGTTCGAAGCCCGAACACCTGCGCCAGCACCACGCCGAACGCGGCGCCGCTCGACACGCCGAGGACGGAGGGCTCGGCGAGCGGGTTGCGGGTCAGGCCCTGAAAGCCGACGCCCGCGACGGCGAGGGCGCCGCCGGCGAGGAGCGCCGCGGCGATGCGCGGCAGGCGCAGGCTCAGCACCACGACCTCGTCCACGGGCGTCGCCGTCCCCTGCCTCGTGAGCACGGCCACCACGGCGCGAGCGGAGACGGGCGCGCTCCCCACGAAGAGGCCTGCCACGGCGAGCGCCGCCGTCGCGAGTCCGAGCGCCGCGAGCGCGGCGAGCAAGCGGGTCACGGGCGCTCGGGATGGATGAGGCGGGCGAGCTGCTCGAGGCCGTCGACCACGCGCGGGCCGTAGCGATGGAGGAGGTCGCCGGACACCGTGTAGACGCGCCCGGACTTCACCGCGGGCAGCGCGCGTGAAGCGCTCCCACTTCTCCCGCACCATCGGCCCCTGGCCATGGCTGTGGCTCGCGAGGATGATCACCTCGGGCGCGCCCGCGACGGCGGCCTCGAGGCTATAGCGTGGATACCCGTCCCCGCCCTCGGCCGTGACCGACGCGGCACCGGCCAGGACGAGCAGCTCCGAGACGAGCGCCCCCCGCGCGGGCACGATGAGCGGGTCCGGCCACAGGACGTAGAGCACCCGGGGCCGCGGCAGCGCCGCGACGCGCTCCGCGACGGCCCTGACGCGCGCGGACAGCCGCGCCGAGAGCCGGGTGGCCTCGGCCTCGCGACCGGTCAGGGCGCCGAGGCGAGCGATCAGGTCGAAGACGTCGCTCAGACGGGTTGGATTGACGACGTAGACGGCAATCTTGAGGCGGTCGAGCTGGGTGAACACCGCCTCGCCATTGCCCGCGCTGGTCGCGACCACCAGGTCCGGCTTGAGGGCCACGATCGTCTCGAGGCTCGGCGCGACCATCCCGCCCACGCTCGGCTTCTTCCGGGCCTCGGGCGGGTAGTCGCAGAAGTCGGTGACGCCGACGAGGACGTCCTGCGCGCCGATCGCGAAGAGGATCTCGGTCACGCTGGGGACGAGCGAGACGATCCGGCGGGGCGGCGCCGGCAGCGTGAGCGAGCGGCCGGTCTGATCGCTCACGGTGAGCCCGGCGGCGGACAGCGCGGGCAGCGTGACGGTGAGGAGCAGCGCCGCCGCGATCGTCACGAGATATCGCCTCGAGGCCCAGGGACCGCCGCCCGCCGACGGACCGCCTCACCTGCCCCCTCCGTCGGGGCGCGCGCCCGCCCCGGACACTCCCGCGGACGTGAACGTCGCCATCTCGGTGAGGATGGCCACCGCGGACCGGGCGAGACCGATGCAGAGCGCCGCGCCGGTCCCCTCACCGAGCCGCAGCCCGAGGTCGAGGTACGGGGCGAGCTCGAGCGCCTCCAGCACGTGGCGATGGCCGGGCTCGGCGGAGCGGTGTGAGGCGAGCAGGCAGGCGCGCACCTCGGCCTTCAGGCGCACCGCCACGAGCGCCGCGGCGCCGGAGATGAAGCCGTCGACCACGACCGGGATCTGGTACGCGGCGGCGGCCAGCGTGACGCCGACGAGGCCCGCGATCTCGAGGCCGCCCACCTTGGCGAGCACGTCGAGCGGGTCGCCCGCATCGGGTCGATTCACCTCGAGGGCGCGCGAGATCGCGTCGACCTTCCGCCGGCGGCCCGCCTCGTCCACGCCGGTCCCGGGCCCGGTGACGTCCTCGACCGCGGCGCCCGTCAGCGCCGCCACCATGGCGCTGGCCGCCGTCGTGTTCCCGATGCCCATCTCGCCGGTGCCGGCCAGGTCGAGGCCCGCCGCGCGCTCGGCCTCGACCAGCGCGATGCCCGCCTCGACCGCCGCGAGCATCTCGTCTCGGGTCATCGCGGGGCCGCGCGTCATATTGCGCGTGCCGGGCGCGATCCGGATCGACCGGAGCGCGGGATGGGCGGCGAGCGGGGCGGCCACTCCGACGTCCGCGACGACGACCTCGGCGCCGGCCCAGCGGGCGAGCACGTTGACCGCGGCGCCGCCGCGCAGGAAGTTCTCGACCATCTGCGCCGTCACGATCTGCGGGTAGGCGCTCACCCCTTCGGCGACGACGCCGTGATCGGCGGCCAGCGTGAAGATCACCGGCCGGTCCAGCCGGGGCGGGCATCGGCCCGTGATCTCCGCGAGGCGCCAGGCCAGCTCCTCGAGGCGCCCGAGGCTGCCCGGGGGCTTCGTGAGCTGATCGAGTCGGTCCCGCGCCGCCCGGCCCGCCGCGCTGGGCGGCTGGCCGATCCGCTCAAGGAGCTTCGTGAGAGCGGTCACCGCGCTCGCTCCATGGCGGCCCGGGGGCCGCGCGCTTGATCGGAACGGGGATGCCGGCCACCATGAGCGTGACGAGATCGGCGGCGGCGGCGATGCGCTGGTTCACCGCGCCGAGCAGGTCGCGGAACCGGAGCCCGATCTCCGTGGGCGGATGGACGCCCTCGCCGACTTCGTTGGAGACGACGATGAGCGAGACGCCCCGCTCGCCCAGGACGGCGGCGAGCTCGTCGGCGTCTGACAGGACGGCCGCGTCGTCACGACCCCGGTCCAGGAGATTGGCGACCCAGACCGTGAGGCAGTCGACGACGATCAGATCGAGCTGCGGTACCAGGCGACGGCAGGTCCCCGCGACGTCGAGCGGCTCCTCGACGGTGAGCCATTCCCGGGGCCGCTCCGCCCGATGCCGGGCAATGCGATCCCGCATGTCGCCGTCGGAGGTCCGGGCGGTGGCGACGAATCCGGTGCGGGCGGATGCAGAGCGGCCAAGGGCGACGGCGTATCGGCTCTTGCCGCTCCGCGCGCCGCCGAGAATGAGATGCGACTGGTGCAGTGACGACCCCCAGGTCCTCCCGCGAAGACCGGTTTGACGTGCCGGTACCCGGGCAGGTCTCCTGGCTTTCGGATCACCCTACTCCCCACGCCTTCCCGGCCGATCGCGCGCCAGTGGCTGACCGTGGGTTTCGTCCCCGATTACAGTGACGGGGTCGCGGCGGATTCTCACCGCCTTCCCTGCGGCCCGCGCTCCCGGCGGGCCGCCCGGACACCTCGAGCGGAAGCGACACTAGCAAGGTAGGCGAGCGGGGTCAAGGCGATCGCGACCCTCGCCGGCGCCGGCGATCAGTAGGACAGCCGGTCGATCTGGCGGCGCTCGCGCTTGGTGGGCCGGCCGGCGCCCGGTGGACGGTAGGCCGCCTGCGCAGGGCGCAGCTCACGTGGTGGCGGTGGCGGGGTCAGATCGTCGTAGAGCTTGGCGGCCTCCGCACCGGGCCCCCGCTGCTCAGACAAGGCCACCACGCGCACGATGCGCTTGATTCGCGAAAGCCCGATCGTGAGGCGGTCGCCCGGACGCACCATGCGGGACGGCTTCACCCCCTGGTCATTGACGTCCACCTTGCCGCCGTCGCATGCCGCCGCCGCCAGTGTCCGGCTCTTGAAGAAGCGAGCCGCCCAGAGCCATTTGTCGACGCGCATCTCGGTCATGGCGATCAACCGTAGCACGGCATGCGCACGCGACCCCGGGGCCGGCGCCGCCCATCGCAGAGCGCCTGGCCCCGCGGGTTCTCGTGAGAGACTGACGCCGGGAATGGACGGGCCGGCGCCAGTCGACGATCGCCGTCATGCCGTGCACGGGCGCACACCCTCGAACAGGAGGAGCCGATGCCGAAGGGAGGAGGAGGCGGGATGGAGAGCTACGGCGCAACGGTGCTCCGGATCTTTCTCGGCGTCATCTACGTCATGCACGCCTACCTGGCGGCCTTCGTCTACGGCCCCCACGGGATGACCGCCTTTCAGCGAGCGCAGGGCCTCCCCTTCCCGGAAATCGGCACCTGGTACGTGATCCTGGCCCATGGCCTCGGAGGGATCTGCCTCATCCTGGGCTTGCTCGTTCGCTGGGCCGCGCTCGTCAATATCCCGATCATGGCGGGCGCGGTGTTCGCGGTGCATCTCAAGCAGGGATTCTTCATGGGCAAGGACGGCGGCTACGAGTACGCCCTCCTCGTGCTGGGCGCCACGATCGCCCAGGCCTTGCTGGGAGCGGGCGCATTCACCCTCAGGAAATAGCCTAGCTCGCGGGCGGCGGCGGGAACTTGTCGGGGGAAACCAGCGCCGTCGCCGGCGTGAGCACGAGCTCGGTGGGCCGCCCGTCCTCCACTGTCACCTTCTGATCCCACACCGTCACGTCCTTCGGCGCGACGAAGAGGCTGGCGGTGATCCGGTACTGCCCGGGGGGAATGTCGTAGAAGTGGTACTTGCCACCCAGGCTGATCGGACGCTGACCGCTTCACGCCTTCCGTCAACGCGTCCGCACCGTAAATCCACATCTCCCCGCGGATCGAGCGCACCGCCGGGTCCACCCCCGGCCATTCCATCCGCCCTACGAGGCGTCCGCCGACGAGCTTCTCCGGGGTGGCCGCGGCCTCGACGCCCGTCTTCTGCGCCGGGGCGGACCCGGCCGCGGGGACCGGCGCGAGCGCGATGGGCACGCCCACCGCCGCGAGCCACCGCTTCGCCTCGCGGGATTCCACGCTCGCCGGGTCGCCGCGCGCCACCACCGCCGCGAAACGCTTCGACGGCCTCGCGCTTCTGATCGAGGAAGGTCATGGGCCGTGCCGAGCGCGAAGCGGATCGACATGTCGTCGGGATCGAGGGCCGCCGCACGACGATACACCTCCGCGGCCGCGCGATGATTCGGCCTTGGCCACGAGCGCGTCGCCTTCGGCCTTCAGCTCGAGGGCTCGGGAGACGTGCGGCGGGCCGGCGCGACGGAGGCCCCGCCGCCCGGGCGCGCGGGCGCCTGCTGGCAACCGAGCGCGAGCGCGGTCCCGACGACCGCGACTAGCAGGGGGGCGAATTGCAGTACTTCCCGATACGAGGTGATGCGCATGTTGTAGAGGGCCTGGAGCGCCATGTCGATGTTCTGCTTGCTCGCGCGCACGATCATGGTGTCGGTCGTGCGGTTGAAGAATTCGAAGTAGCCCCCGGGCTCGGCGGCATTCGTCTCGCTCCCGATGAGGGCGCCGCGGATCTCCGTGTCGCTGGCGCCCTTGAACGCCACGCTCACGTTGCGGCCCGTGACGAGCACGATCCCGTCCCACCTGAACTTGCCCGTCTGGAAGAACACCAGGTCGGCGTCCTCGACCACGAGAAGCCCGTACCCTCTGGATCGGCTGGGTGCCGTCGACGCCCACCCCGACGAAGTTCGAGCTCGGGTCGTACTCGCCCTTGAAGTAGATCATCTGGGGCGACGTGGGACTGCCGAGGTTCACCGTCTGGTTGATCTGCTCGGCTGCCCGCGCAGTTGTTCGCTGATCGTCACGACGCTCGACGTGCGCCGTGGAGGTCATGCGGAGCCCCTCCGGCTTGCTGTGGTCGCCGCCCGCCGCCGCGAACTGGCATGCTTGGGTGCTCTGGATGATCTGCGTCGCGGGGTTCGCGCGCCAGATTGGTCATGAACTTCTGGATGTCCGCCGGAGTCAGGGTACGTGTCCGCGTCGATCGTGTTGAGCCCCGTGCGTCAGCGTCGCCCGGTGCTCTCGTTCCGGCCCTGGACGAAGTCGCGCCGGTAGGTGTCGCTGAACGCGCTCTCCACCGTCGTCTCCATGGCGGAGGCTCGTGGCGACCCCAAGCTTGAGGGTATTCGGTCCCGCTTGGCGTGGTGGTGTCGGTCCGCAGCCAGTCCCGGCCGTCGATGGAGTAGTTGCGCAGCGGATTCGGCGGGCAGGCCGGGTTCTGGCACGGGCTGTCCGTGGTGGTATCGGCCTGGACGCCGGGCAATGTCAGGGCCGCGTTGATGTGCAGGTTGCCGCGCTGGACCACGGCGACGACGATACGCGTGGCGCCGTCAACGGTCCCGGTCGACGTGAGGACGACGATCCCATTGAGGTCCAGCGTCGCCGTGCCGAGGGTGTCGAGCGCGCCGGCCCCGGTCAGGAGCGCGTCGCCGGCATTGATGTCGTTCCGGATGGTGACCCCGAAGGTGCCAGACGCGGCGGTCAGGCCGGGCAGGGTCGTGCCGGCCGGGATCAGCGCGGAGCCGGCCAGAAGCTTCGTGGTGAAGCCGGAGGCCGCGAGGCTCAGGAACGCGTACTCGATGCCCGACTCGGCGAGCAGCCGCGCCCGCGAGCCCGCGGACTGGCTCGCCGAGATGCGCGACTCGACGCCCCCCATCGCCGCGAGGCCGACGGCGAGCGCGGTCATGATGACCATGATGATCAGCGCGAGGGCCAGCGCCATGCCCCGCTCGTTGACGAGAAGCTGCCGCCAGTTCTTCATCCAGCTGTCCTCTCCGACGCCCCGCTCAGCGGGTCCGCAGGCGAATCTGATCCGTCATGGTGGCCGTCGTCGCGGTGATCTGCGATCTGCACGCTGCGGATGTCCTCGCGAGCGGTCGCCGTCGTGTTGTCGTCCTTCAGATAGGTGAAGGTCAACGCGCTGATCCCTGTCGCGATCGGCAGAGGGACTCGAGTCGACGCCGACTTCCTGCGCATGAGCGTCGTGCCCGACATCGAGTAGGTCACCTGCTCGCCGCGGCACGCCGCGCCCGTCGGGCAGTTGAACGGGTCATTGACCTTGCCCACGGTGGTGATGACGCCATCCCCGTTCCAGTCGTACTGGAGCGTCAGCGCGGTTGCCGGTCTGCGCGACGATGGGGTAGAAGCTCCAGCACGGCGAGTCCGTGCCTCCCCCGTCGGATAGAGGCTCCCCGGCCCGGGTGGGCATGTCGCCGGCGACGTGTCGGGAGGCCGGGGATGGTATCCCGCCTCGCGAATCTCCTTGGCGATACGCTCGATGGCCAGGCGCGCGTTTTGCTGGGCCTCGATCGTGCTCGAGCCGCGCGCATAGGCGTCCCGGCTCGCCGTCAGGAGGCCGAGGAGCCCCGCCATCAGCAGGCCCAGGATGGCCGCAGAGATCATCAGCTCCATCATCGTGAAGCCGCCTTCGCCCCGGCCCCGCCACGCCGAGGCTCTCATCGGCTGGTCAGGAAGGTGGAGAGGCGGACCGAGCGCTCGGTGGTCAAGACGCCGCGGGCGGTGATCGGCTGATAGAACACGTCGACGTCGACTCTTATGCCCTGAAGACCGGCCGGCAGCCCACCCGCGGGGCCGACAGAAGGAGGTGAGACGGTGACGGTCCGGCGAAACGTCGGCGCGTGTGGTGAATGTCCCGTAGGCCTCCGCCGGAAACGCGGCCGCGGTGACGTTCGCGAGCGGCGGCTCGGTCGCGATCAGCGCGGCCGCCTTGACCTGATCCATGCGCTGCTGGGCGAGAAAGATCGCGGTGCTCTGCTGGCGGCCCGTCTCCACTCCCTGGATGCCCATCGTGAACGCCTAGCTCACGGCGACGAGGCCGACGCCGATGATGGCGCACGCGATGAGGATCTCGACCAGCGTGAAGCCCCCCTCCCGGCCGAGGTGTCGTCGCAGGCGGAACGGATGCGCTTTCACGGCGAGGGAACAGAGCAAGACAAATGCCACGCCCGGGCGACCGCAAAGCCGCGTTGTCACGTCGAACCACACCCTCAAGTCGATTCGGGACGAGCGGATGCGCGTCACGCCGAGACCGTGAGCCGATGACAGTGTCAGACGACGGGTGACAAGAACCGTCGTGCGGCTGCCACGTCCTGGCATGGCGCCAGTGTCGCCGACGGGAGCGCGCGGACCTCGCGCGACCCGCTCAGTCGCTGGAGCCGGTCAGGGCCACCTGGTGATTCAAGCGCGCGAGCGTGAAGCGGCCCCGGGACCAGACCAGGACCGACAGCGCGGCATAGTCCTGGCCGAGGGCGAGGATGCGCTCGGGCGCGACCCCGAGTGCCCGACAGAGGAGGACCCGGTTCGTTCCCCCGTGCGCGACGATGGCGAGCGCGCCGCCCGCATGCGCCGCGACGATCTCCTCGAAGGCCGGCCACGCGCGCGCGGAAAGCTGCGCGAGATTCTCGCCGTCGGGAAACTGATAGCCGGCGACGTCGGCCATCCACGTCGAGTGCGCGTCGGCGTCGAGCGCCCTGATCTCCTCTCCCGTCAGTCCCTCCCATCGCCCCATCGCGAACTCCCGCAGCGCGGACCGCTCGATGGGCGACGAGGCCATGGGGTGCGGCGATGATCGCGGCGCTCCGACGGGTCCGGACGAGATCGCTCGAGTACACCGCGTCGAGGGCGGTCTCGGACAGGTGTTCGGCGACGGCGGCGATCTGCCGCTCGCCGAGCGGTGACAAGGGAACGTCCAGGTGTCCGATGAAGCGCCGGGTCTCCGCGCCGACCACGCTGCCGTGGCGCACGAGGTACACGGTGGTCGACGATCGCTCGTGACGCGCCGCATCAGATGAGGTTGCGGTGGGCGCAGGACGCGCCGAGGACGAGCCAGGCCAGCTCGGACAGCTCGACGCCGGCCCCCAGGGCGTCGCCGGTCAGTCCGCCGAGGCGCCGCGCGAGAACGACCGCTCCCCCAGCCCCCGCGACCAGCGCGCCCGCCGCCATCGCCGCTCCCGTGGGCCCGAGCAGGAGCCAGGCGAGGACGAGCAGGACGGCGAGCCAGACAGGTCCGGCGGCACGGGGGAGCGCGGCGAGAAACGCCGCGCCGAGGCCCTGGCCGGGTGTGGCCGGGCGAACACGCGGCCCGACGAGCAGCGGGGTGAGTCGGCCGACCGCCGGAGCAAGCAGCAGGATCGGAGCCCGGGCGGCGGCCGGAGTGCCCGACAGGGCCGCGCAGGCAATCAAGAGGCACAGCACGAGCCCGAGCGCGCCGAAGACCCCGATGCGGCTGTCTCGCATGATGGCCAGCCTGCGCTCCGCATTCACGCCGGCCAGCCCATCGAGGCAATCCGCGAGCCCGTCGAGGTGAATGCCTCCCGTGGACACCTTCCAGACCGCCACGACCAGTCCGGCCGACAAGAGGGGCGGGACGACGGCGGCCAGCACGCGATCGGCCAGCATCAGCCCGCCGCCGAGCGCGAGCCCGATGGCGGGGAACCACCAGGCGGCGCGCCCGAGCGCGCCCGGTCCCCCGGCCTCGCGTCCGGGAACCGGCACGATCGTCAAGAAGCGCACGGCAAGGACCAGCGAGGCCATCCACCTCGCCCCCCCGATCACACGGGCCTTGGACGCATCGCTGCCACGACTGCCTTCGCCGATCGGTCCACCGCCGAGCCGCCGATCCGTACCCGCTCAGCCTGCTTTCCGGGCGCTTCGCTTTCGGCTTGGTGTGCTCGATCTTGGAGCAGGCGCGGGTAGCTCGTCACCGCGAATGGGCTCGGCGTCAGGAACCTTCCCAAGCGCTGCGAGGAAGCGTGTGCGGGAGCCGCCGCCGCGCGCGCGAGAACGCCTCGCTCTCCCAGCCCTCCGCGACCAGTCGCGATAGCCGCCATCGACGATCCCCTCGGCTCGAGCAAGAGCCAGGCGAGGACGAGCAGGACGGCGAGCCAGACGGTCCGGCGGCTCGGGGGAGCCCGGCGAGAAACGCCGCGCCGAGGCCCTGGCCGGGTGTGGCCGGGCGAACACGCGGCCCGACGAGCAGCGAGGTGAGTCGGCCGACCGCCGGAGCGAGCAGCAGGATCGGAGCCCATGCGTCCGCCGGGTGCCCGACACGGCCGCGCAGGCAATCAAGAGGCACAGGACGAGCCCGAGCGCGCCGAAGACCCCGATGCGGCTGTCTCGCATGATGGCCAGCCTGCGCTCCGCATTCACGCCGGCCAGCCCATCGAGGCAATCGGCGAGCCCGTCGAGATGAAGGCCTCCCGTGGACACCTTCCAGACCGCCACGACCAGTCCGGCCGACGCGAGCGCGCGGGACGAGGCGTGGCCAGCACGCGATCGGCCAGCATGCAGCCCGCCGCCGAGCGCGAGCCCGATAGCGGGGAACCACCAGGCGGCGTCGCCCGAGCGCGCCCGGTCCCGCGGCCTCGCGTCCGGGAACCGGCACGATGGTCAAGAAGCGCACGGCAAGGACCAGCGAGGCCATCCACCTCGCCCGCCGCGATCACGATCGGGCCCTTAGACGGGGAGAACGGGGTTGCGGCGGGGCGGAAACGCGAGCTGCTTGGACTCGGCGTAGGCGAGGCGCTTGATCAGCTCGTCGCGCAGCTCGAAGCCGCCGACGATGCCGTCGACGAGCATCTCGGAGGCGAGCTTGTAGACGTCGACGTCCTTCGCGTATTCGTCGCGCTTGTCCCGCACGTAGGCGGCCCGCTCGCTCTCCGGCAGCTCCATGATCTTGTTGTAGTACACGGCATTCACGGCGGGCTCCGGGCCCATGATCGCGATCTGCCCCTGGGGCAAGGCGAGCGCGGCGTCGGGCTCGAAGGCGGGCCCGCACATCGCGTAGAGCCCGGCGCCGTAGCACTTGCGGACCACCACGCAGATCTTCGGCACGGTGGCCTGCGAGGTCGCGAAGACCATCTTCGCGCCGTGGCGGATGATCCCCGCGCGCTCCACCTTGGTGCCGACCATGAAGCCGGACACGTCGGCGAGGTACACGAGCGGGATATTGTAGGCGTTGCACAGCGAGATGAAGCGCGCCGCCTTGTCGGAGGAGTCGACCATCAGCACGCCACCCTTGACCTTGGGCTGGTTCGCCACGATGCCGACGGCCCGTCCTCCGATCCGGGCCAGGCCCACGATGATCTCTCCCGCGAAGAGCCGCTTGATCTCGAAGAACGAGCCCGCGTCGATCACGCGGTCGATCACCTCGTACATGTCGAACCACTTGCGCTGGTCGTAGGGCACGATGTCCTCGATGGCGCGGCCGGGCTTCGGCGGCACGCTCGCAGCCGCGGCGGGCCGCTCGGAGAACGAGCCCGGCATGTACGAGAGGTAGCGCTTGCAGAGCTCGATGGCGTCCTCGTCGGACGCGGCCAGGACGTCTCCGCACCCCGACACGGAGCAGTGCATGCGCGCCCCGCCGAGCTCCTCGAGGGTCGTCTTCTCGCCGATGGCCATCTCGACCATCCGCGGGGATCCGACGTAGAGGCTCGCCTTGCCGTCGACCATGATCACGCAGTCGGTGAGCGCGGGGAGATACGCCGAGCCCGCGGGCGACGGCCCGAAGAGGATGCAGACCTGGGGGACGACGCCGGAGAGCTGGACCTCATTGTAGAAGATGCGCCCGGCGTGGAAGCGGCCGGGGAAGATCTTGATCTGCTCGGAGATGCGTCCCCCCGCCGCGTCGACCAGGTAGAGCAGCGGGACGCCGAGCCGCTGCGCGCGCTCCTGGATGCGAACGATCTTCTGCACCGTCTTCTCGCCCCACGAGCCGGCCTTCACCGTGTAGTCATTGGCCATGATGCACACGGTGCGGCCGCCGACCCGGCCGACCCCGGTGACGACGCCGTCAGCGGGCGTGTCCGGCTCCTGATTGCGAGCGAAGAGGAAGTCCTCCTGGAAGTCCGATCCCGGATCCAGCAAGAGCCGGAGGCGATCCCGGACGAAGAGCTTCCCTTCCTCCTTCAGCTTGGCCCGGTACTTGACGTGCCCCTGCTCGATGCGCGCGCGCTCTTGCCGGTATCGCTCTTCGCTCACGGGGCCCTTTCGGGAACGCCGCGAGGCAGGGGCCCGGCGGGATTCGGGTTCGCCCACAGGATGATGATGAGCACGCCCCTGCCATAGGGGGGGCCCGCGAAGATGGCCGGCGCGCCGGGCGAGGCGCGCAGGCTCGCAATCATTTCCGGCTGCTCGCCCTTCAAGAGCCGCACGTGCATGCGCACCCAGTGGCCGCGGAGCTGCTCCGGGGTCACGGTGAGCGCAGCGGTCGCCGGGGATGGGAAAGCGCTGCATGACGCCGAGTGGCCCTTCGAGGACGTGTCGCGAGACCGGCGTGAAGTCGCTGAAACGGAAGATGCGCTGGAGCTCGGGCAGCAATCGCTTGTACCGCTCCTCGGGATCACGGCCGGGCGGCGGAAGCACCGCTCCCGCAACCGGGGGCACGGCCGGCTGGCCATTGGGATGCGGAGCCCACGGGCGAGCCGCTGGGGGACGCACCACGGGCGCCCCGGGCGGAGGCGGTGCGGGCGCGCTCTGCGACTGCGGTGGCGGTACGGGCGCGTGCGTGCCCGGGACTTGGGGCGCGGGCGGCTCCGATGCACTTCGGTTCCACGCCTCCAACACCCGCACGCCGAACCGGATGACCTGTTGAGCTTCAGCGGGTGGCGGGCCCGGCAGGAGGCCCATCGCCAGCCATGCCAGAAGGACCAGCATCGACCCGAGCGCCGACTTGAGACGCTTGCGGGCGTTATGCAGCCTCGACATCACGGTCCCGATGGGGCAGCGAAGCACCTCGGCAATCTCGCGGTACGACAGCCCTTCCACGTCACTGAGCATGATAATGGCGCGGGCTTTGGGCGGCAAGGCATCGAGCGCCTGCCGGATGCGCTCGCGCTGCTCCGCCTGGACAGCCACCTTGTCGGGTCCCCCGCCCGGATCCGGCGTGGTGCGCCCCCATTCTTCCTCGGGCACCCGTTCGGCGCCGAACGCACGGGCCTGCGCTCCGCGCGCGCGCTGCCGATCCGTGGCGACATTGACCGTGATGCGGAACAGCCACGTGTAGAACGCCGATTGGCCGCGGAATGACGGGAGCGAGTGAAACGCCCGAACGAATGCCTCCTGCGCGCAGTCCCATGCGTCCTCTCTATCCCGGAGTATCTGGTAGGCCAGTCGCCACACCCGCTGGCGGTAACGCTCCACCAGCGGCTCGAACGCCGACGTGTCCCCCGCGATGCATCGATCGATGAGGCCGCGCTCGTCGGCGGCGGGGACCGACTCCGGTTCGCCGGTCTGGCCGCTCGAGTTGGGCGGCGTCTCTGGAGGCGTCACGACTAGACCCGGCCGCCTCGAGCATCCCAGTCGAGCCGCGGGTTAGACGGCGGGACGGAGACGCCCATTCACCGCCCGGCCCGAGGGGCCGCGCGGCGGGCACGCGCCGGTGGTCCGCCCGCACGCGCAGCCGGGAGAGCCAGGGCGGCGTCCACGCCCAGGAGATAGCTCGTCGGCCCGAAGCCCGCGATCTGACCGGCAGCGACGCCGGCGATCACGGAATGGCGGCGGAACTCCTCCCGGCCGTGGATATTGGAGAGGTGCACCTCGATCACCGGGATCGTCACGGACGCCACGGCATCGCGCAGCGCCACGGAGTAGTGCGTGAGCGCGCCGGGGTTGATCACGATGGCGGCTGAAGCCCTCGCCGGCCGCGGACTGGACCCAGTCCACGAGCTGGCCCTCGTAATTCGACTGCCGGCATACGGCCGACGCCCCGCGCGAGACCGCGTGGCGCTCGACGGCCTCGTTGACCGCGGGCAGCGACGTCCGGCCGTAGACGGACGGCTCCCTGGTCCCGAGCAGGTTCAGGTTCGGGCCGTGCAGGACGAGGATGGACGGCGCGGGGCGGGAGGCCATCGGGGGGAGAGAATACACCGGGCGTGCGGGCACGGGCAACTGAGGCCGCCGCGCGCGTCAGGCGTCCTCGCCGGGCCGGGCGACCTCTCCGGCCGGCTGCTGGTGAGCAGGAAGCGCCGAGGCGACGACTCGGCGGACGTCGACGGCCATCCGGCGAGCCGCGGCCTTGACGTCTCCGTCGGCCTGCGGCAGGACCACCGGGTGATACGTGATCGTGAGCCGGCCCGGGCGCGGCAGGACGCGCCCGGGAGGCCACGACTCGTGACCGCCGACGATGGTGACGGGCAGCAGGGGCACGCCGAGCGAGCACGCGAGGCGAAACGCGCCCGGCTTGAAGCGCCCCAGTCGACCGTCGAGACTGCGCCCGCCCTCCGGGAAGATCATGACGGCGGCCCCCGACTGAAGGAGCCGCACGGCCTCGCGCGTGGCCCGGGGGTCAGCGGACTCGAGCTCGACGGGAAACGCGCGGAGCCGGCGGATCAGCCAGGCCAAGCCCGGGATGTGGAAGAGCGCATTCCAGGCCATGTAGTGGACGGGCCGGCGGACCGGGATGGACACGAGCACCGGGTCGGAATAGGTGACATGGTTCGGAACGATCAGGAGAGGCCCGGCGGCGGGGATGTGCTCCGTGCCCTCGAAGCGAATCCTGAAGTAGAGTCGGGCCCCCAACCGGATGACCGGGCGGGCCACGTCGAGGACGGGCGTCGGCACGCCTCGATACTGCCACGGCCGTCGCGAGCGAGACAATGACCACTCCCCGGGCCACGCCGCTCATCATCGCGGATCGAGGCGCCTCGGCCGAGGCGCCCGAGCACACCATTGCCGCATTCGAGCTGGCCCTCGACCAGGGCGCCGACGGCATCGCGCTCGACGTCCACTTGACGCGGGACGGCCAGCCGGTCGTCATCCACGACTTCACCCTCGAGCGCACCACCGACGGCGCGGGAGCTGTTGCCGCCCACACGATGCGGGAGATGAAGCGGTTGGACGCCGGAGCCTGGCGGAGCCGGCGGTTTCAGGGCCAGCGCGTGCAGACCCTGCAAGAGGTCCTCGAGCGCTTCCGGGACCGCACGCGCTTCTGGATCGAGATCAGAGGGGGCTCGGACCTGTATCCGGACATCGAGGAGCGCGTGGTGTCGATGGTCGAAATCTACGAGGCGGTGGACCAGACCCTCATTCAGTCGATGGATCTCGAGGCGCTGGCCCTGATCCGGACCTTGAACCGGGACATCGACGCTGGGGGCCGTTGTGCTCGGGTCATCGCTGGAGCCCTTCCTGGCGGGGACGAGCGCTGCGCGAGCGCTGTGTCTTCTGCCCGAGCGATTGACCGAGACGACGGGAAGCGAAATTCGAAGGGCGGGACTCGCGTGCTATGTCAGGGCTGGGGACGACCCCGGGAGCCTCGAACGATTGAGCGCGTGGGACGTGGACGGGATCATCACCGCCCGGCCGAGCCTGGTCCGGACCAGGCTCGGCCGGTAGTGCGACGGATCACGATCAGTCCTCGTCCGGCTCCTCGCCCTCGAAGCCGCCGCCCGCGAACTGCAGGCGGTGCGACATGCGCTCGATCCTGTCCTGGCACCGCACGCAGGTGGTCACCTCCGGCAAGGCGCGAAGCCGGGCCGGAGCGATGGGCTCTCCGCACTCCTCGCACAGGCCGTACTCGCCGCCGCGGAGCCGCTGCAGCGCCTCGGCCAGCTTATTGGCGCGCCCGACGAGCAGGCTGCGGGTGGCAAAGCTCATCTCGCGGTCCTCGTTCTGGCGGATGACGTCGACCTCATCAGCCAGGGGGGTATTGTCCCCGATCGCAGCCGGGAACTCCTCAAGAACCACGGCACCGCCCATCTGGCGGATCCGATTCATCGTGTGATTCAGTTCCGTCTCGAGCCGTTGCTTGATCTCTTCCATGGTCTCTCCCTCCTGAGCCGGGATCTACTTACCCCGACCCGGCGGTCAACCCGTGATGCAACCCTCATGCCCGAGTTGCCGCTGTGAAAGACGGCTGGAAACGCTGGATATTCGATACGGTTCCGAAGAGCAATCGGATGCGGGCGGGCAAAACGCCCGTCCTGGGTGGGAAGAACCGTCACACGGTGTGTCGTTTTTGGCTAGCAGTCCCTTCCACGCTCGGACCAGAGCGAGCGACGAGCGAGCAGTCATGAGGCGCGGATCACGCGAAGGACCGCGCCGCCCGATCACGAGCGCGCGGAAGGCTCAGGGCATGCGCGGGTGCCGGTCGGCACCCGGGCGCAAGCCTTCGGAAACAAAGACCGGTCATGGAAAGCACTTCATGCGCTTGGTAAAGGCGACCTCGATTGCCTGGAATCACCGCCCGGGAAACCAGTTCGCCGAACTCCGTCCGCGCTTTCGCGCGCGCCGATCTCCAACTAGAATGGCCGGGCTCGATCGAGCCTCGGAGGATCGATGCCTGTGGCCCCGGAAGCCGCCCTGCCCCTCTACGCGATGCTCCCGTTCGCGCTCATGCTGCTCGCGATCGCGGTCTTCCCGCTGTGGCTGTCCACACTGGTGGGAGCACAACCTGAACAAGCTGCTGGTGGCCGCCCTGCTGGGCCTGCCCATCCTCGGACTCTATCTCCGGCGGGCGCCCGGCGCTCTCCTGACCGTGGGCGAGGAGTACGTCTCGTTCATCATCCTTCTGGCGGGCCTCTTCGTGATCTCGGGCGGCGTTCAACTCCGCGGCGACCTGGCCGCCACGCCGCTCACCAATACCGCTTTCCTGGCGATCGGCTCGCTGATGGCCTCGTTCGTCGGACCACCGGCGCATCCATGCTCCTGATCCGGGCGCTGCTGCAGACCAACAAGGAACGGACCCGCGTCAGCCATACGGTGGTCTTCTTCATCTTCACCGTCTCGAACATCGGGGGGATGCTGACGCCCTTCGGCGATCCGCCCCTGTTTCTAGGGCTATCTCCAGGGCGTCCCGTTCGCCTGGACCTTTCGGTTGTGGCCGCACTGGCTCTCGATGACCGCGGCCGTGCTCCTCGTCTACTTTGCCTGGGACACGGCACAATACGCGCGCGAGCCGGCCGCGGCGCTTCGCCGTGACCTTCGCCGAGCGCGAGCCGCTGCGCCTGCGAGGTGCCATCAATGCGATCTGGCTAGCCGGGGTGATCCTGGCGGTCGCGCTTCTCAGGGCCCCGCTCCGTGAAGGGGTGATCGCGGTCGCTGGCCGGACTCTCCCTCTGGACGACATCGGCCCCGATCCGCCGGGCCAATGGCTTCACGACCTACCCCATCGTCGAGGTCGCCGTCCTGTTCTTCGGGATCTTCCTGACGATGATCCCGGCGCTCGAGCTCTTGCGAATGCGCGGCGGTGAGCTCGGCGTGCGCCAGCCGTGGCAGTTCTTCTGGGCGACGGGCGCGCTGTCGTCATTCCTCGACAATGCCCCCACCTATCTGACGTTTCTCGCCCTCGGCCAGGGCCTGCACCTCGGCGACGACGTGGTGGGCGTGCCCCACGCCATCCTGGCCGCCATCAGCGTTGGCGCGGTCGCCATGGGAGCCAACACCTATATCGGCAATGCCCCCAACTTCATGGTCAAGTCGATCGCCGAAGAAGCCGGCGTCCGGATGCCGAGCTTCTTCGGCTACATGCTCTACAGCGGGCTCGTCCTCATTCCGCTGTTCGTCTGCATCACCTTCCTGTTCTTCGCGTGAGCCGCGCAGCGCAGCCGACCCTATTCCTCCTCGCCGTACTGCTCCTTGAGCCGGGCCACCACAGCCGGGTCGGCCAGCGTGGTGGTGTCACCCAGCGCCTTGCCCTCGGCGATGTCGCGCAGGAGGCGGCGCATGATCTTCCCCGACCGCGTCTTGGGAAGGTCGGCGGCCCAGATCAAATCGTCCGGCCGCGCGAGGGCGCCGATCTTCTTGGTCACGTGGGCCTTGATCTCCTCCATCAGCTCCTTCGTCCCCTTGTTGCCGTCCTTGATCGTCACGAAGGCGGCGATGGCCTGCCCCTTGATCTCGTGGGGGCGACCGATGACCGCGGCCTCCGCCACCAGCGGATGGTCGACGAGCGCGGACTCCACCTCCATGGTCGAGACGCGGTGGCCGGAGACGTTCATCACGTCGTCCACGCGCCCGAGGAGCCAGAAGTACCCCTCCTCGTCGATCTTGGCGCCGTCGCCGGTGAAGTAGATCCCCGGATACCGGCTCCAGTACTGGGCGACGAAGCGCTGCGGGTCGCGGTAGATGCCGCGCAGCATGCCCGGCCACGGTTTCTTGAGGACCAGATAGCCGGCCTTGGCCGGCTTGCCCTTGTCGTCGACGACCTCCGCCTCGATCCCGGGGAAGGGCCGGGTCGCCGACCCGGGCTTGAGCGTGGTGATGCCCGGCAGCGGCGTGATGAGGATATGCCCCGTCTCCGTCTGCCACCAGGTGTCGACCACGGGGCAGCGGCCGCCCCCGATCACCTTCCAGTACCAGACCCAGGCCTCGGGATTGATCGGCTCGCCGACGCTTCCCAGCAGGCGCAAGCTCGACAGGTCACACCGCTTCGGGTATTCCTCGCCCCAGCGCATGAACGTGCGGATGGCGGTGGGCGCGGTGTAGCAGATGGTCACGCCGTGCTTCTCCACGATGCGCCAGAAGCGGTCCTTGTCGGGGAAGTCGGGCGTGCCCTCGTACATCACCGTCGTCGCGCCATTGGCGAGCGGGCCGTAGATCACGTACGAGTGCCCGGTCACCCAGCCGATATCGGCGGTGCACCAGTACACGTCGGTGTCATGGAGGTCGAAGACCAACTTCGTCGTCGCGTAGACACCGGTGAGGTAGCCGCCCGTCGTGTGCACGATGCCCTTGGGCTTGCCCGTCGAACCCGAGGTGTAGAGGAGATAGAGCATGTCCTCGGCGTCCATCTTCTCGGCGGGGCAGTGCGCGGGCGCGTCCTTGACGAACTCGTCCCACCAGATGTCGCGGCCGGGCTCCATGGCGATCTCCTGGCCCGTCCGCTTGAGCACGATCACCGTCTTGACCTCCGGGCACTCCCGCAGCGCCTCGTCCACGTTCTTCTTGAGCGGCACGATGCTGCCGCGCCGCCAGCCGCCGTCGGCGGTGATGAGCACCGTCGACTCGGCGTCGTGGATGCGCTCCTTGACGGCGTCGGGGGCGAAGCCGCCGAAGATCACGCTGTGCGGCGCCCCGATGCGGGTGCAGGCGAGCATGGCGATGGCCGTCTCCGGCACCATCGGCATGTAGATGGTGACGCGGTCTCCCTTCTTCACGCCCCGGCGCTTGAGCGCCGCCGCGAACCGGTTGACCTCGCGATAGAGGTCCCAGTACGTGAGCGTCCGCGTGTCTCCCGGCTCACCCTCCCAGATCAGCGCGGCCTTGGTCCGGCGCGCCGTCTCGATGTGCCGGTCGAGGCAATTGTAGGAGACGTTCAACTTGCCCCCCACGAACCACTTGGCGTAGGGCACCTTCCACTCGAGCGTCTTCTTCCACGGCTTGAACCAGTGCAGCTCGCGGGCAAAGCGCTCCCAGAACCGGGCGGGGTTCTTGGCGGCGTCCTTGTAGATCGACGGCGTGTTGACGTTGGCGTGCTTGACGAAGTCCTTCGGGGGCGGGAACTTCCGCTTCTCCCTCAGGAGAGCCTCGATGGGCGTGGCATCGGATGTCGCGGTCTTGGCCATGGAGAAGCCTCTCGTAGCTAGTGGTCGATGCGGCGGTGCCGGCCCCGCATGGAAGCCGATCCCGGTGGGCCGTCGTGGCCCCCCTCGAATAGCTAAACCATCTGTCCCCGGACTTCAAGTGGCGCGCGGCCCACCGTCGCCCGGGTCGCTCGGGCCGTTCCGCCGGAGGCCGTAGCGGGCCATCTTGTCCGAGAAGTTCTTCGGGTCCATGTCGGCGTGCTTGGACGCCGCCGTGAGCTTGCCGCCATGCGCGTCGAGGAGGCCGGCCACGTAGGCCCGCTCGAACGCCTCCACGACCCGGGCCTTGGCATCGCGGAAGGGCAGCGAGAGGTCCACCGGGGCGTGCGCCCCTGTCGGGGCGAGGAAGCGCTCGATGTCCACGAGGGTGTCGCCGGTGGCGACGATGACGGCGCGCTCGATGACATTGTCGAGCTCCCGCACATTGCCCGGCCAGGGGTAACGGACGAGCGCCTGAAGGCTGGCCGGTGCGATGGCCCGGACGCTCTTCTTCGACCGCCGGCTCGCCTGCTCGAGGAAGTGCTCGGCGAGGAGCGGGATGTCCTCGGGGCGCTCGCGCAATGCGGGAACGCGGATCGGCATGACGGACAGGCGATAGAAGAGATCGCGCCGGAAGGTCCCGCGCTCGGCCTCGGCCTGCAGATCCTTGTTGGTGGTGGCGATGAACCGCACGTCGATGTCCACGGGGCGGTCGGCGCCGACGGATGTCACCTTCTTCTCCTCGATCGCCCGCAGCAGCTTGCTCTGCAGATGCAGGGGCATCTCCCCGATCTCGTCGAGGAGCAGGGTGCCGCCGCTCGCCATCTGGAAGTGCCCGCGCCGGTGCTCGGTGGCTCCCGTGAAGGCCCCCCTGCGCGCGCCGAACAGCTCGGACTCGAACAGCTCCGCGGGGATCGCCGCGCAGTTGACCGCGACGAAGGGGCGCTCGCGGCGGCAGCCGGAGAAGTGGATCGACCGGGCGAGCAGCTCCTTCCCCACCCCTGTCTCCCCGTGGATCAGCACGGTGGTATCGAGATCGACGACGGAGCGGACGAGGTCGAAGATCCCCTGCATGCCCGCGCTCCGGGCGATGATATTGCTGAAGGTGAATCGCTCCTGGTTCCGCCGGATGGTCCGGCGGTTGGCCGACTTGAGCTCCTGGAACTCGATGGCCCGCCGGATGACGAGCAGGAGCTCCGCCGTCTCGAAGGGCTTGACGAGATAGTCCTCCGCCCCCAGGCGCATCGCCTCCACCGCCGACTCGATGGTGCCGTAGGCGGTCATCACCAGCACCGCGAGGTCCGGGTGCTCGGCCTTGACCTGCCGCACGAGCTCGACGCCGTCCATCCCGGCCAGGCGGCGGTCGGTGAGCACCAGGTCCACGTCCTCCGACTTGAGGGTGTCGAGCGCTTCCTCGCCGCTCTGCACGGGCAGGACCTCGTAGCCCTTGAGCTCGAGCGTCCGGTGCAGCGGCCGCAAGAAGACCTCATCGTCCTCGACGAGCAGGAGCCGTCGCTTCATCGCGTTCCTCCTGCCATGGGTATTCCTCCACCGATTGGGAGTCGGCCGGCCACGGCCGCGGCCACCGCCGGCAACGAGATGCGGACGCGGGTCCCCCGCCCTGGAGCGCTGTCGACGGTGACGTCGCCCCCGTGGAGGTCCACGATCTTCTTCACGATGGACATGCCGAGCCCGGTGCCCG
>CAWIZN010000080.1:0-88705 GCA_963840495.1 uncultured Candidatus Rokubacteria bacterium | reverse complement strand
ACGGCTTGGTGGTGAAGAACGGCTGGAAGATCCGGTCGCGAGCCTCGGACGCGATTCCGATGCCATCATCGATCACTTCCACGGTGGCGCGGTCGGCCTCGACGAAGAGGTTGACCTCGACCCGTCCGCCGCCTCGGCGGGGCTCGATGGCCTCGAGCGCGTTCCGCATGACGTTCGTGAAGACCTGGCGCAGCTTCTGTCCGTCCGCGGCCGCGACCACCCGGCGGTCCGCGCGCCCGTATGCGACGGCGATACCCCGCGCTCGACCCTCCGCCGCCGCCGCTTCCAGCACGGGATCCAGGATGCGCGCGAGCTCGTAGTCGTTCCGCTCGAGCCGCGTATCCCGCGTGAAGTCGAGGAGGCTGTTGATGATCCCCTCGATCTCCGCGATGCCGGCGAGGATCGAGCGCGCCATCTCCTGGGACAGGGGGCTGCTGTCGATCTCCGGGGAGGACAGGAGGTTGGTGGCCATCTTGATCCCGCCCAGGGGGTTCCGGATCTCATGGGCGACGCCCGCCGCCATTTCCCCGACCGAGGCGAGCTTCTCGCGCTGGATCAGCCGCCGCTGCGTCTCCACCTGCTCGGTGAGATCACGCAGCACGCCGACCGTGCCCATCCGAGATCCGCCGGCGTCGAAGATGCACGTGAGAGCCAGGTAGGCGGGGAATCGCTGGCCGCCGAGCCCTCGCCCCGTGACCTGCCCGCGCCAGCCGCGCCCCGACTCGACGGCGGCGTCGATCGTCCCCGCTTCGCGCGGGTCGGGGACGGCGAGCAGGTCGCGGAACCCGAGCCGGCCGACCTCCACGTCTGCGTGGCCGGTGAGCCGCCGCCCGGCCGGGTTCATGGTGACGAGTCGGCCGTCGATGTCGGCGGTGAAGATGCAGTCGTCGACACTCTGCACCACGGAGGCGAGGAGCCGCTCGCCCCGGCGCACCTCCTCCTCCGTCACCCTGAGCGACTGCTGCATCTGCTGGAAGGAGGTCACGAGCTGCTGGGCCTCCTCCTTCGAGATCGTGAACTGATCCTCGACGATCATCCGGGCCGCCGCCGCGCCGAGGGGGGCGGCGAGGAGCCGCTCGAAGCGGATCCGGAGCGCGAGCAACTCCGGCACCGACAGGTCGGCGGGCGCCTTGCCGCCGAACAGCTCCCGCACGATCGCCTCGGCTTCATCATCCCCTACGTAGTGGTGGACGAGCCGCTCGATCTCGGGTGCGGAGAGGATGGCGGGCGCCCCCGGTGTGACCTTCTCCTCGCCAGGCGGGCCAACGAAGGCGGCGGCCTGCGAGCGGTCGTCGGCATCCTGCTCACTCAACAGCGAGACCATGACGAAGAGTCCGATGTTCACGAAGAGCGACCAAAAGACCCCGTGGCTGATGGTGTCGAGCCCGGCCAGGCCGAGGAATGCCGTCGGCCGAAGGAAGTCGATCCCGAGCGGCCCCTCGGTCAAGAGCGAGGGCGGGAGCATACCCTCGCGGACCAGGGCGGGCAGGATCAGCGTGTAGAACCAGATGAAGAACCCCGCCGAGATCCCCGTCGCCGCTCCCTTGCGGCTGCCCCGGCGCCAGTAGAGCCCGAGCACGATGGCCGGCGCGCACTGCGCGACGGCGATGAAGGACAGGAGCCCCATCTCGACCAGCAGCAGCTGGCCGCCCTCCATGCGCGCCCACAGCAATCCGAGCGCGAGCACGCCGAGCATGGCGAGCCGCGTGTAGAACAGCGTGATCCAGTAGATGTCCTCGGTGTAGCGCTGCCGCAGCAGCACGGGCAGGATCACGTCGTTGGTGATCATCTTGGACAGTGCGAGGGAGTCCACCACGATCATCGCCGTCGCCGCGGAGAAGCCCCCGAGGAACACCACCACCGAGATGAGGTGGCTGTCGAAGTGCAGCGGGAGCCGGAGGATGAAGCCGTCCGCCTCGGCGCCCGCCTCCGGGAACACGAGGAGCCCGGCGAAGGCGATGGGCAGCACGAACAGGTTGATGAGGAACAGGTAGAGCGGGAACGACCACGAGACCGAGTTGACGTCGCGCTCGCGCGGGTTCTGGACCACGAGCACGTGGAACTGCCGCGGCAGGAACATGACCGCCGCCATCGAGATCACGAGCATCGCCGTCCACCGCGCGTAGGAGGCGGTCTCCGGCCGGTCGAGGACGAGCAGACGAGACCAGTCCGGGTGGGCGGCGATCCGCCCGAAGAGATCGCCGAAGCCCCCGAAGAGACCCCACGTGACGTAGACGCCGACAAGCAGGAAGGCGAGGAGCTTCACCACGGACTCCACGGCGACGGCGGTCATGAGCCCGGTCTGCTGCTTGGTGAAGTCGAGGTTCCGCGCGCCGAAGAGGATACCGAACAGGGCGAGCGTGATGGCGACGAGCAGCGTCGGGTCGAAGACGTCCAGCACCGAGCCCTCGCGGGCGATCATCTTGAAGGACGCCGAGACGGCCTTGAGCTGGAGCGCGATGTACGGGATCATGCCGCACACGACGAGGACGGCGACGAGCGAGCCGAGCGCCGCCGACTTGCCGTAGCGGCTCGAGATGAAGTCGGAGATCGACGTGATGCGCTGGTCCTTGGACACCCGCACCAGCTTTCTCAGGAAGACCGGCCACAGCAGCGCGACACAGGCGGGGCCGAGGTAGATCGTCAAGAACTCGAGGCCGCGGTTGGCGGCGAGCCCCACGCTGCCGTAGAAGGTCCACGCCGTGCAATACACGGAGGCGGCGAGCACATAGGTCAGCGTGCGGATGCGCCCCGAGCCCAGCCGCGACGCGAAGGCCTCCCCGAGGGTGGCGACGGCGAAGAGAAACACCAGGTAGCCGAGGACGATGCCGAGCAGCGTGGTCTGGGACAGCCAGGTCATGGCTCATCCTCGGGCGGCCGGGCGCGGCGCGCGAGGAGCGCGCCCACCAGGACCATCGCCGCCCAGAGCCCGAACAGGTACAGCACCAGCGGGGGCACGCCCAAAACCAGCGTGGGGCGGTTGGCGATGGCGAGGAGGGGCCAAACCAGGCACGCCCCGAAGAGCAGAAAGCAGGCGACCACCAGCTCCGCGGCCTTCATTGGCTCGGCCGGATTATAGGGGACGCGTCAGCGCGACGCAAACGACCGGCGCTACGGGCTAGCCTGCCGGGCGACGAGGGCCTCGAACCCCGCTTCGAGCTCCGCCGCAATGGCCTCCGCCACCTCGAGCGCCGCGCCGGGGCGCTCCGTCTCGGCGGTCTGTCCCCAGCCCTCGAGATACGCCTCGGTCTCCGTCGCGCCCGCCTGCATCGCCACCGCGTCGATCAGGGTCTGAAAGCGCGGGGAGAGCGGCCGGCGCACGGTGCCGTCGCCGTCGTCCGCCTCGACGAGGGCGGGAATCTCGCGCCAGTGGACGATGCGGTAGCGCGCCATCTCATTTCCAGCCGGAGCGAGCCGCGTCCAAGGCGATCACGCGTGTCATTCTACGCGCACCACTCCAGGCGCGCCCGGCGCGCTGCCTTGACAAAGACCGGCACGCCCCGTAGCCTCGGCCCCAGACGACGCGATCGCTCCGACTTGAAAGAACGAGGCCCTTCATGCTCGACGTCAAGACCGCGGACCGGGAGTTGAGGAGGTGAGCAGGCTCGGGGACGCCGAGCACGGCAAGACGAGCCTCACGAATCGCGACCGCGTGGTGGCCGCCTACAAGCGCTCATTCGCCGATCGCGTGCCCGTCTACCCGATCGTCGCGTCGTTCGCGGGCACGCTCGACGGCCAGAGCATCGAGGAGTACTGCACCAATCCGACCAAGGCCATCACCGCGATGATGAACTACTACGAGCGCTATCAGCCGGACGTGGTGCTCGCCTACAACGACCTCGCAAAGGAAGCGGAGGCGTTCGGGTGCCGGGTGAAGTACTCCGACTACGTCGTGCCGTCCATCGAGGCGCACGTGCTCGAGGACAAGTCGCACCTCGCCAAGCTGGTGATGCCCGACCCGTACAAGACCGCGCGGCTCCCCGGCTTTCTCGAGCAGTGCGCAGCCCTCGTCAAGGCCGCTCCTCCGGCGGCCATCGGCGCCGTCGCGGTCGGCCCCTGGACCATCGCGATGTTGCTCCGCAACCCCGAGATGATGTTGCTCGACACCTTCGAGGATCCGCAGTTCATCCACGACGTCATGCGGCTGGCGACGGACTTCTCCAAGCTCTGGGGCGATGCGATCGCGAAGACCAAGATCGGGCTCAGCTTCTCCGAGCCCACCGCCTCCATCAGCCTCATCTCCCCGGACAACTATCGCGAGTTCATCGCGCCCTATCACAAGGAGCTCGTCGACCATTTCAAGGCCCAGAAGGTGGGCGTGACGGTCCACATCTGCGGCACCACGTATCCGATCTACGAGGACCTCATCGGCTGCGGGTTCTCGACCATCTCCTTCGACCTCGACCAGCAGGGGGATCCGAAGCTGTACGTCGACCAGCTCACGCGCTTCATGGAAGTCGCCAAGGGGCGCGCCGTCGCAATCGGCAACGTCGACGCCACGAAGTTCGAAAAGACCACCAAGGCGGAGATGGAAGCGGATGTGCGGCGCTGCGTGGACGCGGCGGCCCGGCACTCGAGCTTCATCCTGTCGACGTCGTGCGAGATCCCGCCGCGATCCAGCCCCGAGATCGTGCAGTGGTTCATGGACGCGGCCCACGATTACGGCCGCTACGACAGACTGCTATGAGGGGGCCGTCGAGGCCCCCTCATAGCGCTTTACCAGCGGAAGGGCTTCTTCGAGGGAGGGACGCCGTACGCGCCCCGATCACCGCCACCGAACCCACCGCCTCCCCGACCACCGCCGGGTCGGCCACCACCACCGCCGCCACCGCGCGGACCACCGGGGCCGCGCCCACCGCCGCCTGAACCGGGCGTGCGCGGGTTGGAGACGTTGACCGTGATCTTCCGACCGTCGAGCTCTTTGCCATTGAGCTCGGAGATCGCCCGCTGGGCCTCCTCGGCTGTCGACATCTCGATAAAGCCGAAGCCACGGGATTGGCCGGAGAACTTATCGGTGATCACCGAGGCGGATTCGACGGTGCCGCACTGGGCAAAGTACTCGCGCAGGGTCTCTCCGGTCGTGGAGTAGGACAAACCACCCACATAGAGCTTCGATGCCATGCGGTTCTCCTTAAGCAGTTGCTCTTCCGGTCCCGGGATGCGCCCCAATACTCGGAAGAGTCAATATCGGAGGCGAGAGCGCCGGCCACGACGGCTCGGCGTAGAGTTTACACCATGACCGAGAGTCATGCCACGGACGCCCAGGCATCATGGGCATCGAGTGTCAGCGTGTTCGCATCTCGCCAATCGTGCGCTCGACCGGACTCAGCTCGGTGTCTTCGGGCGCAGCCACTTCGACCCTCTCGGGCCCCGCGGGAGGGGTCGGCGGTGCCGGGTGTCGACTCTCACTGGTCATGACCAAGAGACCGAGCACACCCAGCACCACGGCCAGCACCAGGGCATAGGCCGCAAGCGCCCGAGCCCGGGTCCTGGTCCTTACCCGCACAGCGCCTCGACCTGCGCGGTGACGCCGGGTCGCGCCCGAGACGGCCGCGCCGGCCGCTCCACCTTGGCCAGGAGGTCGCGGACCTCGAACGGCTTGGCGACGACCTGGAATCCCTGCACCTGGAGCTTCACGGTCTCCTCGACCGTCGTCCCCTCCGGCACGAGCACCGCCACCGGGACACCCGGCGCGACGTCGTCGAAGAGCCGGACCTGGTCAGTGACCCGACAGCCGCATCAGCGCCGCATCGATCAAGACGACAGCGACCGGCCCCTCCATCATGTACCGAACGCCCTCACACAGCGTCTCCGCCAGCCGCACGGCGATGCCGTCGGCGATGCAGGACATCGCCACCGACTGGGCAAACGCCCGATTACCATCGATCAACAGGACACGCATCATAGTGCTCCCCTCGCTTTGAGTTCAGACTTGCCTGACACACGCAACCGAGATGCCAGGACCGCAGATATTCTGGAAGAGCTGCGATTCCGGCTACTTGAAGCGATCCAAGTCGCCGCCGTCAGTAACCACATCGGGCGATGCACCCGATCTCAGGCACGGGAGCCCGATCCGGTACGGCCTGCGCAGCGATCAGGCCTTGGGCTGATCTGGCGAGATCCCGTAGCTCAGGATCTTCCGGTAGAGGGTCTTGGGATCGATCCCGAGCAAGGCCGCCGCCTTGGCGCGATGACCCCCGACCTGATTCAGGGTGGCGACGATGTGCTGCCGCTCCACCTCTTCGAGGCTTCCGGCCGGCGGCGGGACCGAGGAGTCACCGCGCATCTCCGCGGGGAGGTCGTCGGGCTCGATCTCCTCGCCGGTCGAGAGAATCACCGCGCGCTGGATGGCGTGCTGCAGCTCCCGCACATTGCCGGGCCAATCGTAGCGCTCGAGGCTCAGGAGCGCGGCCGGGGAGAGCGTCTTGTGGCCGTACGCGGCATTCTGCTCGAGGAAGTGTCGGGCAAGCAGACCGATGTCCTCGCGGCGCTCGCGCAGCGACGGAAGACTCACCGTGATCGTGTTGATCCGGTAGTACAGGTCCTGGCGGAACTGGTTCGTCTTGATCGCCTCGGCCAGGTCCCGGTTGGTGGCGGCGACCAGCCGCATGTCCACCGTGCGCCGGCGCGTTCCGCCGACCCGGAAGAAGGCATGCGATTCGAGCACGCGCAGCAGCTTGACCTGGCTGTCCGGCTCCATCTCGCCGATCTCGTCGAGAAACAATGTCCCTCCGTCGGCGAGCTCGATCAGGCCGGGCTTCGTGGCGATGGCGCCGGTGAACGCGCCCTTTTCGTGGCCGAACAGCTCGGACTCGAGCACCTCGCGCGGCAGGGCGCCGCAATGGATGGGGACGAAGGCTTGATCGCGCCGGGGCGACCGCTCGTGGACGGCCCGCGCGACGAGCTCTTTGCCTGTGCCGCTCTCTCCCAGGATCAGTACGGAGGAGTCCGTGGGCGCCACCCGGTCGACGACCCGCAGCACATCCTCCATCTTCGCATTCGCCGTGAGAATGCCGGCATGCGACGGATCGGGGTCGAGCTGGGCCCGGAGCACCACGTTCTGCCGGATGAGCCGACCCTTCTCCGCCGCCTTTCGGATCAGGATGTCGAGCTCCTCGATGCGCGCGGGCTTCGTCAGATAGTCGTACGCCCCCAGCTTCATGGCCTCGACGGCAGTCGACACCTCCTGAAAGCCGGTCATCACGATGACTTGCGGCATCTCCGGGTACTCCTGGAGCGCCCGAAGCACCTCGATGCCCTCGACGCGAGGCATCTTCATGTCGAGCAGCAGGACGTCGGCGACATCCTCCTTGAGCGCCTCGAGCGCGGCGTGACCGTCGGGAACGCCGACCGCGGCGTGCCCCTTGCGGGTCAGCTCGCGCACGAGGAGCTCGCGAAGGTTCTTCTCGTCGTCGGCGACGAGGACGCGGATGGGGCTGGTCATGGTCCGGCCTCCGGAGCGGGGGCAGGGCCGACGGTGAGGATCACGCGGAAGGTGGCGCCGGCGCCCGGTCGCGAGCTCACCTCGATGCGTCCGCCGTGATCGACCACGATGCCCTGTGCGATGGCGAGGCCGAGGCCGGTGCCCTGTCCCGGCGGCTTGGTCGTGAAGAAGGGATCGAAGACGCGCGGCAGGACATCCGTCGGGATGCCCGGGCCTTCGTCGGCGAAGGTGATCTCCACCTCGCGGTCGCCCCGCCGGCGCGTCGTGACCGTGAGGGTCCCCCGCCCGTCCATCGCCTCGAGCGCATTGCCGGCGAGGCCGAGGAAGACCTGGCGGAGCTGGCCTTCATTGGCGAGCACGAGCGGCAGCGCGGGGTCGAGATCGGTGACGAGCCGGCTCTCGGCAAACCGTGGCTGGTGACTCAAGAGCTCGAGCGCCTTCTCGATCAGGACGTTGACCTCGGCGGACGCGCGGCGGCTTCCCGGATCGCGCACGAACTGCAGGAGGCTTCCGGTGATCTCCTTGCAGCGGTAGGCCTCCTCCTCGATGAGCTCGAGGTAGGCCGGGAAATCCTTGAAGGCGTCGAGACCGGCGAGCTCGGGGACCTGCGCGCGCTCCACCAGCGCCTCCGCGCAGCCGGCGATGGTCGCCAGCGGATTGTTCAGCTCGTGGGCCACACCCGCGGCGAGCCGCCCGGCCGTGCTCAGCCGCTCGGTCAGGAGCATCTGGCGCTCGAGGCGCTTCTGCATCGTGATGTCCTCGATCAGCACGATCGCGTGCGTCGCCTCGCCGCCGGACCCGTGCAGCGGCGCCGCTGTCAGCCGAAACGTGCGCGTCTCCGTTCCGGCGATCATCTCCTCCTCCGTCCGGCGCACCTCGCGCGCGGCGAGCACCCCCGCCAGGAACTCGCGGATGCGCGGCGCCTTCGCGGGCGGGAGGAGCTTGACGAACGCGCGCCGGCCTCCGGACTCGAACGGGAGCAGCGCCGCCCCTTCACGGTTGGCGCTGACCACCCGGAACTCCCCGTCGAGCACGAAGAGCCCGAGGGGCAGCGCTTCCAGCACGACCTCCACGAACCGCTTCTGCTCGTCCACCTCGCGCGTGCGCGCGGCCACCATCGCTTCGAGCTGCTCCGAGTAGGTCCGCACCGAGCTGAACAGGCGCGCGCGCTCGAGCGCCGTCGCCGCCTGGTCGGCAAAGGCGGCGGCGAGCGATTCCTCCTCCGGCGTGAAGCGGTGGACGTCGCGCCGGAGCACGGTGAGGGCGCCGATGGCCTGATCGCCCACGATGAGGGGCGTGGCGAGCATCGAGCGCAGCGCGCCCTCGGTGTGCAGCTGCGGATACGGGGCGCGCGGGTCATGCGAAAGGTCGGCGCTCTGGACGGGCCGCCGCTCCTGCACGGCGAGCCCCGTGATGCCCTGGCCGATCCGGATCCGGATGCGGGCCATGCTCGCGGGGTCGAGGTCGAGGCTCGCCACCAAGGACAGCTCCCCGGTCACCGCGTCGAGCGTCATGAGCCCGCATGACTCGACCCCCAGCACCTCGCGAGCCTGGGTGAGGATCAGGCGGATGGTCTCCTCGACGTCCAGGCTCTGGTTGACGGCGCGCCCCGCTTCGAGCAGCGCCTGGGTCTCGCGCGCGCGCCGCTGGCTCTCCTCGAAGAGGCGGGCGTTCTGGATGGCGACGCCCGCCTGGTCGGCGAAGGCCTCGAGCAGCATCGGGTGGCGGTCCGTGAAGAAGCCCGGCGTCGTCGAGAA
Organism: uncultured Candidatus Rokubacteria bacterium; assembly: GCA_963840495.1. GTDB lineage: Bacteria > Methylomirabilota > Methylomirabilia > Rokubacteriales > CSP1-6 > CAWIZN01. The sequence continues at coordinate 79,504 of CAWIZN010000080.1, read as the reverse complement.
GGCGGAGATGACGCCGATGATCTCGCCGGCCACGCGCAGGGGCACGCTCAGCATGGAGCGCATGCCCTCCTTCTCGTCGACATCGCGCTGCGCGGAGCGCGCGTCGGCGCGAAGGTCGTCGGAGCGCACCGGCTGCCCGGAGGCGGCGGCGCGACCGATGATGCCCTCGCCGATGGGCACGCTGAGCAGGCGCCACTCCGGCGTGCGGAATCCGTGGGCCGCGGCGTGATCGATGGCCGTGCGATCCGCGTTGAAGAGCCCGATGCCGCACCCCGTGCTGGCCATCAGGCCGGTGACCGAGCGGCTGATCGCCTCGAGCACGGAGCGCAGGTCGAGCCGCGCCGTGATGAGCTGGCTGGTGCGATTGAGGGCGGCGAGCTCCTCCGCCCGCTGCACGATCTCCGCGTGCAGCCGCATGTGCCCGACGGCGGAGGCCAGCGGGCGCGCCACCTCCATCAGCACCTCCACGTCGGCCTCGGTGAAGGCCCGCGGCTCGTGGTGGACGGCATTGAGGGTGCCGATCACGTCGCCCTGGGAGAACAGCGGAACCACGATCGCGGAGCGGATGCCCCGCCGCGACAAGATCTCCCGGCTCACGGGCGGCACGGAGGGATCCGACAGGTCGTCCACCCGTCGGGGCATCCGGCGCTCCGCCACCCAGGCCGCGAGCGTGTCGGCGGGGGCGAGGCGCAGGTCGCCCCCCTCCGGCAGCCCGGCGCGGGCGGCCATGTCGAGGACGCGCATCTCATCGCGCTCGCGGTCGAACAGGGCGACGCTGAGCGCGTCGAAGCGCACGAGCCGGCCCACCGCCTCGGCCACCGTGTCGTAGATGTGCTCGGGTGAGACGGTGCGCGCGCTGAGGGCGGTCACTTCGTTGATCACCTCGAGGCGAAGCGTCCGCTGGTGCAGCCGCCAGACCTGCTCCATGGCCCGACCGAACTCGCGCGGGAAGCCCGACGGGATCGCGTCGGCGGCGAGCCCACGGCGGCCACCGGTCCCGAGGAGGACAAACTGGCCGAGGGGGCTCCCGGGCTCCCCGAGGGGAGCGCGCAGCAGCACGGGCTTGCCGGCGCGCCACCCGGACGGCGGGTCCGCCACGGCCTCGCGCCGCACACCCCGCGCCGGCTCGGCCAGGCGCTCGCGGAGCCAGCGGTCGAGCGCCGATCCCCGCCGCGCCCCCGCGGTCACGGTGAGGGACGCCCCGCGGCGCGGCCGGAACACGAGCCCGCCGCACGTGGCGCCCGACAGCGTGACGAGCTGGCGCAGGGTGCGCGCGAACCCGGCCTCCGGCGACGCCGCGCGGCCGAGCGTGGCAAGCAGATCGGGGAAGAGGCGACCGATCTTCACCGAAGGGCTTCGAGCACCTCGGCGACCACCTCGAAGCGGCCGAACGACGGCATGAGGTAGGCGCCGGCGTGCCGGCGGCGCACATCCGCGAGGAGGACCTGGGCGGTCTCGATCCCCACGCGCAATCCCCGCTCCCCCGCCTCCCGCATCCGCGCCCGGACGCCGTCCGGCACGGTGATGCCCGGCACCTCGTTGTGCAGGAACTCGGCGTGACGCGAGGAGTGCAGCGGCAAGAGGCCGACCACGACCGGGATGGGTGGCCGCGTGGACCCGAAGAAGCGCTCCAGCACCTCGAGGTCGTAGACGGGCTGCGTCTGCGCCCACCGCGCGCCCGCCTCCACCTTGGCGAGGAAGCGCTCCATCTCCCGGGTGGGCTCGGCCGCCCCCGGGTTGAGCGCGATGCCGACGCAGAAGGACGTCGGCTCGCCGATGGAGTTCCCTGTCGCGTCGAGCCCGCGGTTCATGCCGGTGAGAATCCGGATCAGCCCGATGGCATCCACGTCGAAGACCGCCGTGGCATTGACGTAGTCGCCGGTGCGCGGCGGATCGCCGGTCATGGCCAAGATATTCCGGATGTCCACCGCGTGCGCGCCGAGCACGTCGGCCTGGATCCCCATGAGGTTCCGGTCCCGGCAGGTGAAGTGCATGTTGATGTCGAGGCCGGTCGCCTCGCGCACCAGGATGGCGGTCGGCAGGACGGACATGCGCACGCGCCCGAGGGAACCATCGTTGATGTCGACGATCTCGACGCCGCGCTCTTTCAGCAGCTTGGCGCCCTGCACGAGCTTCTCGATATTGTGTCCCCGCGGCGGATCGAGCTCGACCGTCACGAGAAACTCCCCGGCATCGAGCTTGCGCTGCACGGCCGTCGGCGCCGCCGTGGTCGTCAGCGACGGCATGTCGGGCGTCTCCGCCCGCACGCGCCGCACCGATACCACCCGCGCCGCCGTGCGGCCCGGGACCAGGCGGTCGAGGGCCTCGCGCATGGCGCGGACGTGCTGAGGCGTCGTGCCGCAGCATCCGCCGACCATGCGCGCTCCGGCCGAGACCATCCGGGCCGCGTAGTCCGCCATGTACGCGGGCGAGGAGAGGTAGATGAGACGCTCGCCCATGCGGCTCGGCAGGCCGGCATTGGGCTGGATGACGACCGGCAGGTCCCCGGCCTCCGGCAGCATCTGCTCGAGGATGTCGTACAGGGTGCTCGAGCCCACCGAGCAGTTGGCGCCGACGGCCTGGATGGGCAATTCGCGCAGCGCGCGGACCACGGCGGCGGGGGCGCGCCCGAAGAACGTCACCCCGTCATCCGTGAACGCCACCTGGGCCACGATGGGCAGGTCGGTCAGCGCGCGGATGGCCAGCACCGCCTGCTGCATCTCCACGGGGTCGGAAAAGGTCTCCACGATGAAGGCGTCCACCCCGCCCTCGAGCAGCCCTTCCGCCTGCTCGAAGAAGGCGGCGCGCGCGTCGTCCGGCTCCACGGAGCCGAGCGGCGCCAGGTACCGGCCGAGCGGCCCGATGGAGCCCAGCACGAAGACGTCGCGACCCATGCTCTCGCGGGCGTCACGGGCCAGGCGCGCCCCGCTCCGGTTGATCTCGCGCACCCGCCCGGCGGATCCGTGCATCCCGAGCTTGAAGCGGTTCGCCCCGAAGGTATTTGTCTCGATGCAGTCCGCGCCGGCCTGGATGTACTCGGTGTGGATGCTCTGGACGATCTTCGGATCGGACTCATTCAGCACGTCGAAGCAGGTGTCGAGGGGAACCCCCCGCGCGTAGAGCATGGTCCCCATGGCGCCGTCGCCGAGGAGGGGACGCTCGAGGAGGGCCGCGACGAACGGCGCGGGCATGCCTTACTCCGAAGGGGCCTGGACGGCCCCCTCGAACGCCTGGCGGTCACGGGAGCGCAGGACCCCGGCGATGCGGGCGGCGACCTGGTCGGGTCCGAGCGACGTGGTATCGACGGTGAAGGCCGCCCGAGCGTAGAAGGGCTCGCGGGAGCGATAGAGGGCGCGCACGTCGTCGCGCGTCCGGCCCGCGAGCATCGGGCGCTCGCCACCGCGGAGCGCGCGCTCGTAGAGCGTCTCGAAATCGCCGGACAGCCAGACGACCGTGCCGAGGGCCCGGAGCGCCTCCGCGCGCCCCTCGCGGCAGGGCAGACCGCCGCCGGTGGCGATCACCTCCCCGCGCTTCAGGGCCAGGAGCCGCAGCACCTCGTCCTCCGCCGCCCGGAAGTATGCCTCGCCCTCCGCGGCGAAGATCTCCGGGATGGAGCGGCCCTCCGCGGCCGTGATCATGTCGTCCGTCTCGACCAGGCAACGTCCGAGCCGCCGGGCGAGCACCCGCCCGACCGATGACTTGCCCGCCCCCATGAACCCCACCAAGACGATATTGCCGTCCATGAGTGACAGCCTATCCATTTATCGCGCTTGAATCTAATTGATTTCGGTTCACGGTGTCGGCGGGGGCGCGGCGGTAGGCGCAGTCGCGCATCCAGCAGCGCCGGCACTGGGTGAAATAGTGATCGACGCGCGCCTCGGGACCGATGCCGACGAGGAACGTGATGCTCTTGACCGGCGTCATGAAGCACGCGTCGTTGAGCGTGACGCCGATGGGCTCGCCCGGACACAGCGTCCACAGCGCCTGCTGCTCGGCGGTGTCCCATCCCGCGTAGCCCGGGCTGATGCGATTGGTCACGCGGAGCGCCTCCTCGAGGGCGCGCTGACACAGCAGGTCATTGGCGACCTCGGCCAGGCTCTCGACGGCCGCCGAGCCGACGCTGTCGAGCATCACGGCGAGCGGGAGCTCCCGCTCCTCGAACAGGGCGCGCACGCGCGTCTCGATGGCGTCGCCGACCGTGCACACGGCGCCGCCCACCGCCTCGAGGGGCCCCCACAGCCGCCCGATCGCCGGGATGTGCAGGCGCGCTCCCCCGGCCTCGATCAGGTCCGCGGATTGGCCGTCGACGGGCGCCGCCCGATACACGACGCGCGGCCTCATCAGCCGCTCGCCCAGGGCCACGGCCTCGCCGAAGAGCGCGAGCACGTCCTCGGTGGGGACATCCACGCCCCGCTTGTAGCCCTGGAACCGCAGCACCTCGTCGCGGTCGATGCGAAGATCGGGCGTGTCGAGGACGACCGCCAGGGAGGTGAGGACGCTCGGCGGCCCGGTCACCGCGTGCGGCGGGAGCGAGCGATCTCGGCGATGAGGCGGATGTGCTCGGGACCCGACCCGCAGCAGCCGCCGACGATATTGCAACCGGCGTCGAGGAGCGCTGGATAGTCCTTGGCCATGGCCTCGGGGTCGAGCTCGTAGGTCGTCTCGCCCCCGCGCGTGATCGGCAGCCCGGCGTTCGGGTACGCGATGAGCGGGGCGTCCGTGACCGCCCGCATCTCGCGGATGATGACGATGGCCCGGTCGGGGCCGCGCCCGCAATTCATGCCGACGATGTCGGCCCCCGCCCCGAGCAGGCTCCGCGCGACGTCGGCCGGGCTCTCGCCCCACATGGTGCGGTCGCGATCGTGCATGTCCTCGTACTGAAAGAACATCGTCGCCATCACGGGCAGATCGGTCACCGCCTTGCACGCCCGGATGGCGGCGACCGCTTCCTGGGGAAACATCATCGTCTCGACGGCGAAGATGTCGACGCCGCCCTCGGCAAGCGCCTCCGCTTGCTCCTTGAACGTCTCGAGGTACTCGTCGTCGCTCGTGTCCCCGAGGGGCTCGTACTCGACGGGGAGCCGGCTCGTCGGGCCGATCGAGCCCGCCACGTAGCCCCCGGGAGGACACACCGACCGCGCCAACACTGCGCCCTTGTGATTCAATTCGCGCGTGCGGTCACCGATCTGGTACTCGTTCAGCTTGAGCCGGGTCCCGCCGAAGGTATTGGTCTCCACCAGGTCCGAGCCCGCGTCGAAATAGCCCTTGTGGATGCCCCGAACGATCTCCGCGTGCGTGTCGTTCCAGAGCTCGGGGCAGGCCCCGTTCAGGAGCCCGGCGGCGAAGAGCGCGGTGCCGTACCCGCCGTCGAAGACGAGCGGCTCGCCCGCGCGCACCCGCTCCAGGATCTCCCAGCCGCGCGGCCGCGCCGCCATCAGGCGTTCACCGGGACGCCGAGCAGCTCCTTCGCCCGCGCCACCGCGAGCGTGGAGTCCCGCGCATAGCCGTCCGCCCCGATCTCATCGGCATACGCCTGGTTGACCGGTGCCCCGCCGATCATGACCTTCACCCGCGCGCGGAGACCCGCCTTGTCGAGCGCGTCGATGGTCCGCTTCATGGCGGGCATGGTCGTGGTCATCAGCGCGGAGATTCCCACGATCTGGGCCTGGTGCTCCTCGACGGCGGCGACGAACTTTTCCGGCGCCACGTCGCGCCCGAGGTTCACGACCTTGAAGCCCGCGCCCTCGAGCATCATGGCGACCAGGTTCTTGCCGATGTCGTGCAGATCGCCCTGGGCGGTGCCGATCACGATCACCCCCAGGCCCTGCCCCTCCCCACCCGCCTTGGTGATCAGCGGCTTCAGGAGGTCGAGCCCCGCGTACATGGCGCGGGCCGACAGGAGCACCTGGGGCACGTAGTACTCGTTGCGCCGGAACTTTTCCCCGACGACGTCCATGCCCGGGATCAGCCCGCGGAAGATGAGATCCTTCGGATCCATCGCGAGCGCGAGCCCCTCTTGCGTCTTCCTCGCCACGGTGTCCTTGTCGCCCAGGATGAGGGCGCGCGACATGATCGGGTAGTCGAAGCTCTCGTGGCTCACGCGCGATCCCGGCCCGCCGGCCGCGCCGCCGCGTAGCCCGCCTTGAGCCAGGCCGTCATGCCCCCGCTCACGTTGTACCAGCCCGTCAAGCCCTGACGGCTCAGCGCGCTGATCACCGCGCTCGAGCGCAACCCGCCCGCGCAGACGACCGCCTTCGGGCGATCCGCGGGGAGCTCGGTCATCCGCCGAACCGCTTCGCCCATGGGCAGGTGGACGGCGCCCTCGATGTGACCCTCGTCCCATTCGAAGGGCTCCCTGACGTCGACGACGACCAGGTCGGGCTGCTCCTCCCGCATCGTCGCCAGATCATGGACGGTGATCTGGGGCACCGTCGCGGCCGGCCAGCCGTGACTGCGCCAGTCGGCCATGCCCCACTGCAGGTATCCGGCGATGTCATCCATCCCGATCCGCGCCAGCCCCTGCGCGGCCCGGACGAGGTCGGTCGGTCCGCCGGGCACCAGCACGACCGGCGTATCGGCAGGCAGGAACATCCCGGCGCGCGCGGCGAACTGGGGGCTCTCGATCCAGACGTTGATGGCGCCCGGCAGATGCGCCGCGCCGTACTCCTCGGGACTTCTCACGTCGAGCACCGCGGCACCCTTGTCGATCGCCGCCCGCACCTGCGCCGCCGAGAGCGGCTGCGGATCGCCGGAGCTCGGCAGCGCCTGTGCCCGGTTCTTCGCGATGATCCGATCGAAGTTGGCGGGCTTGGGGGGCAGACCCGTCATGAGCTGCCGGACGAAGGCGTCGACGTCTCCTGCACGGAGGGCCGCGTTGAACCGGCGCTCGAAGCCGATGGTGGACGCGGTCTTGCTCGACATGGCCCGCCCGCAGCTCGACCCGGCCCCGTGGGCGGGATACACCTCGACGCTGTCCGGCAGGATCAGCAGCCGCGTGGTGAGGCTCTCGTACAGGCCGGCCGCCGCGCGCTCGCCACCGAAGTCCGGCCGCCCGACATCGCCGATGAACAGGGTGTCCCCGGTCAGCACGAACCACGGCTCGTCACCGCGGGTCGTGTCGGTCACGAGAAGGCAGATACTGTCGGGTGTATGCCCCGGCGTGTGGATGACCTTGAGCGCAACCGATCCCACGCGCAGCTCCTCGCCGTGCTCGATGGGGGCGTGGGCGAAGGCCGCCTGAGCCGCGGGATGGATGTGGATGCGCGCCCCGGACTTGGCGGCGAGGGCCTGGTTGCCCGAGACGTGGTCGGCGTGCAGGTGGGTCTCCACGATATGGGTGACCGCGAGGCCCTTCTTTCGGCTCAGAGCCAGGTACTCGTCGACCCGGTCCCGTCCGGGATCGACGACCACGGCCTCGCCCGCGCGTCCACAGCCGATCAGGTACGAGAGACAGCCGGTCTCCTCGTTGAGCATCTGCTGAAAGATCATGGCCGAAATCTTCCCACATGGGCCGATACTTGCGCAAGGGTTGGAGCCCGCTGACCTGCGGTCCGCGCCTTGACGCCCGAAGCCCTGATAGACTAGAATCCGCGCAGTTGCGAGCCGGCCCGAACGGAGGAAGCGCTGAAGGTCAAGGTTCTCGGGGCGTACGGCAGTGAGGGGCCGGGTCAGCGGCCGTCGGCGTTCCTGGTGGATGACCGCATCCTCGTCGACGCGGGGACAGTTGGTGGGGCGCTGTCGGTGGCGGAGCAGATCGAGATCGAGCATGCCCTGATCACGCACTCCCACCTCGACCACACGGTTGGACTCGCCTTTCTCACGGACACCCTGGCGATGGTCGCTCCCGACCGCCGAGTGACCGTGGCCAGCATCAGGCCCGTGATCGAGTCGCTCCAGAGTCACGCCTTCAACGACGCGATCTGGCCCGACTTCACCACTATCCCGTCGGGGTCGGCTCCCGTGCTCGGGTTCCGAACCCTGACCGAAGGGATCGAGGCACGTGTGGGAGGCCTCTGGGTGACGCCCGTGCCTGTGGAGCACACCGTCCCCACCACCGGCTTCGTGATCCACGACGGTGAGACGGGCTTCGTCTACAGCGGAGACACGGGCCCCACGGAACGGCTCTGGCGGATGGCCAGAGAGATGCGAGGCCTGAAGGCGATCATCGTAGAGACCGCCTTCCCGAACCGGCTCGCCGCACTCGCCCGGGTCTCGGGCCACCTCACGCCCGAGCTGCTGCAGCGGGAGATCGACAAGATGCCCGCGGACTTGCCGATCTGGGTCTACCACATCAAGCCACAGGTCTTTGAGGAAACCGCGGAAGAGCTGGCCAATATCGACCCCACCCGCATACACATGCTCGAGCAGGGCAAGACCTACTCCCTCTGAGTGGTCAGGCCCTGTCTGAGCAGTCAGATGTGGTCCAGCAGGCTGCTCAGCCGGTCGCGAAGCGGGAAGAGGCTGAACGGCCCGCCGGCGTGGATGAAGCAGACCCGCTGCCCCATGGCCTTTGCATCGCGGCCAAGCGTGTCGAGGAGGCCGCGAAAGGCCTTGATGGTGACCTCGGGGTCGAGGAGGATGCCCTCGTCCCGCGCGAGATCCACCACGGCCTGCAGATCCTCCTCGGCAACGCCGCCGGCGCGTCCCTGGTATCCGTCGAGGAGGTGGATCGCCTTCGGCACGTCGATGGCGAAGCCGAATCGGCGGATGGCCGTGTCGATGATCCCGGCGATTCGCCCTCGCACGACATCGGCGCGATCGGTCACGGGGACGCCCACGATCTCCGACGGCAGGCCGGCGAGATGCTTGCCCATGAGCAGGCCAGCCTGGCTCGCACCGCTCTCCGCCGCGATCACGACCGTGTCGAAGCGCGGCGCCCCGTGGTTGATCTGCTCGGCCAGCTCGACCGCGCCCTCGAGATAGCCGAGCGCGCCGACCTCATTGGCCCCGCCCTCGGGAATGAGGTAGGGCCGACCGCCACCCGCACGCACCTGGGCGGCAAGGTCATCGAGGACGTCGGCCGCGCGCCGGCCACCCGGCTCGATCAGATAGTGGACCTCCGCCCCGAGCATCCGACCGAGGAGAAGGTTCCCGTCATAGCCCTCGGGGCGCTCCCCCTCGACCGCGATCACCGCGCGGCACCCGAGGCGCGCCGCGACGGCCGCGACCGCCCGGCAGGCGTTGGACTGAGGCCTCCCACACGTGATCAGCGTGTCGGCGCCCTGAGCGAGGGCGTCGGCCGCCAGGAATTCGAGCTTGCGGACCTCGCCGCCGGATTCGAGCAGGCCGGTGAGGTCGTCGCGCTTGACGTACAGCTCGATCCCCAGCCGACGCGATAGCCGCTCCAGCTTGAGGATAGGGGTCGGGAGGAGCGCCAGCTCGAGCCGGGGAGGCACGGTCATGCGGCCATCTTAGCATCGCGGATTGGGTCGGCCGGCGCCTCGGAAACCGAGACGACCCGGGCCGGTGTTCTAGATTGACAGGTGCCAGAGGAACGAGTAGTTTTGGCACATGCGTGTCGAGGTTCACGACAACCAGATCGAGTCCGCGCTCAAGACCTTGAAGAAGGGGATGCTCAAGGACGGCCTCTTCAAGGAGATGAAAAAGAGAGCGTATTACGAGAAACCCTCCGTGAAGCGCAAGCGGAAGCAGGCCGAAGCCAGGAAGAAGCGGCGGAAGGCCATGAAGCGGACCGAGCAGGAAGACTAGCCGACCCCGGGCGCGCCAGCCAGGCGCCGGCCCCGAAATACCCGTCATCACGAGCCTCCCGAGCCCGGTTCGGCCCGTCCGTGGCGGGCTCGACCACATGGCGAGGGCGCCGTCGCACTGCGACGGCGCTGACGGGTCGGGCTGCCGACGTTCAGGCGACGCGTCGCGATCAGCGCCGCGGCCGACTGAGGTACGTCCCGAGCGCCGCCGACTCCCGCTCCTGGAACCGCACGGCCACCCGGAGCTGCTCGAGGTATTGCTCGAGCGTCTTGCCGCCGAGGACGATTCCGCGCGACGAGAAGAATTCCTGGACCTCGCGCTCCCACTGAGGGCTCACGAGCGCGGTGATGCCCTCGTACATCCGCCGATACGCGCTCCCCGGGTACACGCGCGCCATCGTCTCCCAGTGCTCCTTGAGGAACTCCCAGGCCAGCTCGCGCCCATGGACGCTGCCGAGCAGCGCGCGCATGAGGAACGGCGCGTCCTGGCTTCGCACCTCGCCGTCGATCGTGTGGGCGAGCGTCCGCCGCACGAGATCGGGGTGGCGAAAGCCGGCCAAGGCGAAGAGATACCGCTGCTCCTCCTGGGGGGTGCGCGCCGCGCGGAAGCGCTCCCAGAACTCCGCGTACTCCGCCTCGCCCCCGCTCGCCGCGACGATGGCGATGAGCGCGGGCAGCACGTTCGCATCCACCGCCCCGCCGCCCGCGCGCTGCCGCGCGTAGAGCTCTCGGGCGCGCTCCTGCGTGACGGGATCATTGCCCAGCACGCCCATCGCCCGCAGGAGATCTCCGCGGAGCTGGCGCACGAGCTCGCTCTCCTCGGGCTCGGCCTCCCAGCCGAGGCGCTCCACCGCCGTGGTGAGCCGGTGGCGGACGAGGCCCTCGAGTCCGGACCGCTGCTCGGACGGGATCACGCGATTCAGGTACGCGAACGAGCCCGTGATCGCCGCCCACACGTTCCGGTCCGTCTCCTCGGTGAAGCGCGCGGAGAGCTCGAGGTACTCGGCGGCACTCATCGCGCCGGATTGGGCGAGCGCGAAGCCGTCGCTCACGAGGTTGAAGCGCTCGATGGGCGACAGCCGCGGCAAGGCGCCCGAGAGCTTCTTCAGGAGGGGCGGCGCATACCCCACCCGGTAGAACCCATGCCCTCCGGCATTGACGATCGCCCACTCGGGCGCGGCGGGCAGCGGCACCACCACGTCGTCCCCGTCGAGGAGCACGTGCTTCTCGATGATCCCGCGCTTGACCCAGGCGCGAAGCACGATCGGGATCCGCCAGCGCCCGGCCGCGTCCTCGCCCAGATAGGTGAAGCGCCGCTGGGAGAGCCGGAGGCCCTGGCCATCGGCCTCGACCCGCACGAGCGGATAGCCCGGGTGGAAGATCCAGCCGTCCATCACCTCGGGAATGGGCTGCCGCGAGGCGTCCCCGAGGGCCTTCCACAGATCGGTGGTCTCGGCATTGCCGAACTGGTGCCGTTCCAGGTAGAGGCGAACGCCGTCGCGGAACACGTCGGGGCCGATGTGCTGCTCGAGCATCCGGAGCACGGAGGCGCCCTTCTCGTAGGTGAGGAGGTCGAACATCGCCTCGCAGTCCTTCGGCGCCTTCACCTCGAACTCGATGGGCCGGGTATTGACGAGGCCGTCCACGCCCATCGCCGCCGCCCGCGAGACGCCGAACGTCACCCAGCGCTTCCACTCGGGCTTCCACGCATCGACGGCGAGCAGCTCCATGAACGTGGCGAACGCTTCGTTGAGCCAGATGCCGTTCCACCAGAGCATGGTGACGAGGTCGCCGAACCACATGTGGGCCACCTCGTGGGCGACGACGTCGGCCACGCGCTCGATCTCGGTGTGCGAGGCCGCCGCCTCGTCCACCAGGAGCGCCGTCTCGCGAAAGGTGACGGCGCCCAGGTTCTCCATCGCCCCCGCCGCGAAGTCGGGAATGGCGAGGAGGTCGAGCTTGTCGCCGGGATACGGCAACCCGTAGTACTGCTCGAAGAACTCGAGGGAGAACGCGCCGATCTGCTGGGCCACGCGCGCCAGGTGGGTCTTGCCGGGCACGCACCAGATGCGGAGCGGGGTCTTGCCCACCATGACCGGCGGGCGTCGCCTCGAGCTCGCCGACGACGAAGGCCACGAGGTACGTGGACATGCGGATGCTGTCCGCGAAGGTCACGGCCCGGCGCCCGGGGCCCGCCGGCGACTCGCTCACGACGGCCGTGTTGGAGATGGCAGCCAGGCCCTCGGGGACGACGAGCGTCACGCCGAAGACGGCTTTCGCCGCCGGCTCGTCCCAGCACGGAAACGCCCGCCGCGCGTCCGTCGCCTCGAACTGGGTGGCGGCAATGGTGTGGGCGGCCCCGGCGGCGTCCTTGTAGCTGCTGCGGTAGAACCCGTGGAGGCGATCGTTGAGAATTCCCGTGAAGCGGAGGCGGAGCCGCCAGGGTCCCGGCGCGATGGGCGCGGGGAACAGGATGCGGGCGCGCTCGGCGGGCTCGTCGAGCGCCACGCTCCCTTCGATCACCGCGCCCGACGCGTCCTCCATGGCGGCGGACTCGATCCGGAGCTCCGCCGCGTTGAGCACGATCTCCGTGACGGGCTCCCGGACCTCGACGGTGACGGTTTCCTCGCCGCTGAACGTCGCATTGTCGAGATCGGGCTCGAGCCGGAGGTCGTATCGCGAAGGCACGACGGTGGTCGGCAGTCGATAGTCCACGTGGTCGAGCTCGGTCATGGCATCAGGCTCCGAAGGGTGGAATGTCGGCGATGGGCCACCCACATCGCCCCCGAGAGGATACCACCGCCGGGAGGCCGATACACTTGACATCTCTTCGCGCCGACGCGAAACTCGCGGGGTCTCAGTAAGCACAGACCAGGCAACGCGGGGAGACGTGATGGAGAGCCTGAACGGCAAGGTCGCCGTCGTCACCGGCGGCGCCAGCGGGATCGGGCGCGCGCTGTCCCTCGCCTTCGCGCGGGAGGGCGCGCGCGTGGTGGTCGCCGACCTCGACGACGCCGGGATGGCGGACACCGTCGCGGACGTGGCCCGGGCGGGCAGCGCGGCCATCGCCGTCAGGACCGACGTGAGCCGGCTCGAGCAGGTCCAGGCGCTCGCCGACCGCGCGTTCGCCGAGATGGGCGCCGTCCACGTGCTGTGCAATAACGCGGGCGTCGCCCTCTGGGGCGGGCTCGAGTCGGCCACCCACCGGGACTGGGAATGGGCGATCGGCGTCAATCTCTGGGGCGTGATCCACGGCGTCGAGGCGTTCGTCCCGCGGATGATCGCCCAGCAGGTCCCCGGGCACATCGTCAATACCGCGTCGATGGCCGGGCTCATCGCCTCCCAGGGACTCGGCGTCTACAACACGACGAAGTACGCGGTCGTGGGACTATCCGAGACCCTGCAGAAGGACCTGCGCGGCTATGGGATCGGCGTCTCCGTCCTCTGCCCCATGGGGGTCAAGACGGCGATCCGCCAGAGCGCGCGGAACCGACCCGACGGCCTGCGCAATGCCGGCGCCCCGGACAGCGGGGGCGAAGTCGATCTGATCGGCCGCTACCTCGAGCCGGCCCACGTGGCCGAGCGCGTGCTGCGCGCCATTCGCGCCAACCGCCTGTACGTCATCACGCACGATGAGGGCCTGACACCGCTGCGCCGGCGCTTCGAGCGCATGGCGGAAGGCATCGAGCAATCCCGGTGATTCCCGACGTGATCTCCGATCGGCTTCCAGGAGGACTGCGATGAAATTCGAGCCTGTGGTGGGCTGGGGCGCGCTGCCCGACGGCTGGCACTACGTCGAGGTGGCGGGAGTCGCCGTCGACAAGAAGGACAACGTCTTCTGCTTCTCGCGGGGCGAGCATCCGGTGATCGTGTTCGACCGCGAGGGGCATTTCTTGAGATCCTGGGGCGAGGGCCACGTGCGGCGCGCCCACGCCATCACGATCGACGCCGACGAGACGGTGTGGCTCACCGACGACCTCCATCACACGGTCCGCAAGTTCACCGCGGACGGCAAGCTCTTGCTCACCATCGGCAATCCCGACACGCCGGCCGCGCTCCAGGGCGGCAAGCCGTTCAACCGGCCGACGCACGTGGCGATCTGCCCGAAGACGGGGTTCGTGTTCATCTCGGACGGCTACGGCAATTCCCGGGTGCACAAGTACGCGCCGGACGGGCGCCACGTGATCTCGTGGGGCGAGCCCGGAACCGATCCCGGGCAGTTCAACCTGCCCCACAATATCGCCACCGACGCCGACGGACTGGTCTACGTCGCCGATCGGGAGAACCACCGCGTGCAGATCTTCGACGGCGAGGGCCGCTACCAGGGCCAGTGGAACAACCTGCACCGGCCCTGCGGGCTCTACGCCGACCGCCGGAACGGCGATCACGTCTACGTGGGCGAGCTCGGCCCAGACCTCCCCGTCAACATCGCGACGCCGAACCTCGGTCCCCGCGTCACCGTGTTCGACAAGAAGGGCGCTCGCGTCAGCCGGTTCGGGGGACCGACGTTCGGGGAGAAGCCGGGCGAGTTCACCGCTCCCCATACCGTCGTCACCGACTCGCACGGCGACGTCTACGTGGGTGAAGTCGCCTACACGTCGCGCGGCCAGCACGAGAACCCGCCGCGCGAGATCCGCTCCCTCCAGAAATTCAAGCGTCTCGACTAGAAGATCGAAGGGGGCCTCGGCGCGGGCATCGGGAAGAAGCGGCCCTTGGCTCTCGCGACGATCTCGCGCGTCTCGAGCTCCTCGAGCGTGGCTTCCACGTCGATGTACTTCGGCGTGGCCCGGGTCGCGCGGCCCCGCCCGAGGAGCGGGCGCTCGACCGGCGTCGGCTTCACGTAGCGCACCGACAATTCGCCGGTGACATAGAGGCGGCCGGTGTGGTGCACGGCCGCGCCCGCGAGGACCTCGTCGAGGTACGCGGCGACGATGCCGCCGTGGACCGCGCCCGGCGGGCCCTCGTAGCGCCGCGGAACGACGATCGGCGACAGCACTTCCCCGGCGGCGCGGAAGCAGCGCACGCGCAACCCGATCTCGTGGGTGGGTCCGCAGCCGAAGCACTGGTGAAAGCGCGTGCCCTCCCCGCTGAACGTGAGCTCGGGCAGATCGACGAGGACATCCCGGAAAGCGGCGGGAATCGGAGGCGTATGAGTCATGGCGCGACTATAGCGGCCTCGGACGACGGCGTTCAAGCGCGATGGACAACCGGCGGCCGCGCCTCTATACTCCGCCTCTATACCCCGTGGCGGAATCACGCCGCGAACCCCAACCCCAGAGGAGGACGTCGATGCCGGTCACCGTCAAGGCGTTGCAGGACGGTCCGCTCCAGGTCAAGGGCGAGATCGAAGTCCAGGACGGCCAGGGAAACGCCTCGGCACCAAGCCCGGAGACATCTTTCTGTGCCGGTGCGGTAACTCGGCGAACAAGCCCTTCTGCGACGGCGCTCACAAGAAGGTCGCCTTCAAGTCCTGACCCACCTCGCCAGTAGCAGCGTCGAAGTAACCGCCGTTCGAGCGCCGGCTTCGCCGGCGTAATCCGGTTCCTGGGGGAGGCTCGGAGGGGGCCGTCGAGGCCCCCTTCGATGCTCGAGCGCCGGCTTCGCCGGCGCAATCCGGTTCTGGGGGAGGCCTCGGAGGGGGCCGTCGAGGCCCCCTCCGAGTCTTCTAGTCGCCCGGCTTCACCATCTTTTCCGGGCGCACGATGCGGTCGAAGGCCTCCGCGGTGACGTGGCCCAGGTGAAGGGCCGCCTCGCGGAGGGTCGTGCCCGCGTGGTGCGCGTGCTTCGCGATGGCCGCCGCCTTGTCATACCCGATATGGGGCGCGAGCGCGGTCACCAGCATCAGCGAGCTCTGCACGTGCGAGCGGATCCTGTCGTGCGTGGGCTCGATGCCCTCGACGCAGTGCTCGCGGAACGAGGCGGACGCATCCGCCAGGAGCCTCACTGACTGGAGCAGGTTGTGGCAGATGAGCGGCTTGTAGACGTTCAGCTCGAAGTTCCCTGACGCGCCCCCGATTCCGATCGCCACGTCATTGCCCATGACCTGGGCGCAGACCATCGTCAGGGCCTCGCTCTGCGTCGGGTTGACCTTGCCGGGCATGATGCTGCTCCCCGGCTCGTTCTCGGGAATCCTGAGCTCGCCGAGCCCGGCCCGGGGTCCGGAGGCGAGCCAGCGGATGTCGTTGGCGATCTTCATGAGGGCGCACGCGAGCGTCTTGAGCGCCCCGCTCGCCGCCACCGCCGCCTCGTGGGACGCGAGCGCCTGGAACTTGTTGGGCGCGCTGGTGAAGGGCTGCCCGGTGAGCGCGGCCAGGCGGGCGGCCATCCGCTCCCCGAAGTCCTCCGGCGCATTGAGGCCGGTCCCGACGGCGGTGCCGCCGATGGCGAGCGCGCAGAGCCCGGGCAGCGCGCCCCGAATGCCCGCCAGCGCGTAGTCCAGCATGGCCACGTAGCCGGAGAACTCCTGGCCCAGGGTGAGCGGCGTCGCGTCCTGAAGATGCGTGCGCCCGATCTTCACGATGTCCGCGAACGCGCGCGCCTTGGCGTCGAGCGCGTCCCGCAGCGCGACAACCGCCGGGATGAGCCGGCCCGCGATCTGCTCCACGGCGGCGACGTGAATCGCCGTCGGAAAGACGTCGTTCGAGGACTGCGAGCGGTTCACGTCGTCGTTGGGATGCACCGGGGTCTTCGAGCCCATCGTGCCGCCGAGGCGCTCGATGGCGCGGTTGGCGATGACCTCGTTGGCGTTCATATTCGTCTGGGTGCCGCTGCCCGTCTGCCAGACCACCAGCGGGAAGTGCTCGTCGAGCCGGCCCTCGATCACCTCGTCGGCGGCCTGGACGATGGCCTCCGCCTTGTCCGGGGCCAGCAGGCCGAGCTCGCGGTTGACGAGGGCGGCCGCCTTCTTGATCAGCCCGAGGGCCCGGATCATCTCGCGGGGGAAGCGCTCGCCCCCGATCTTGAAGTAGTGGAGAGATCGCTGGGTCTGCGCCCCCCAGTAGCGATCCGCGGCCACCTCGACGGCGCCCATGCTGTCGGTTTCCTTCCGCGTCTCCATCCCCGTCTCCCCCGCGTCGATGCTGAGCCTGTCGGCTTCCTTCAGTTCGCCAGACCGCAGAGTACCATCGCCCGCGGGCCGAGAGGCGTCCTACAGGCGCCGGTCGCGGATCCAGTCGACGACGGCCCGCGCGACCGCGGCCTCGCGCCCCTGAAACCCGTGAAGCGCGCCCGGGATGATGCGGCCGGTGAAGGACTTGGCGCGCGCGGCCTGGGCCGCGAAGGCCTCGATGAGCGCCTCCGGGGACCGGTCCAGGAACTCGTCGCGACCGCCGACCATCACCGCCAGCGGCGCGCGGATCGCCCGGAGCGCGGTCCAGCGAGCGCCGGGACGGTCGTACGGGAACACGTCCTCCGCC
Organism: uncultured Candidatus Rokubacteria bacterium; assembly: GCA_963840495.1. Classification (GTDB taxonomy): domain Bacteria; phylum Methylomirabilota; class Methylomirabilia; order Rokubacteriales; family CSP1-6; genus CAWIZN01. The sequence goes on along the minus strand of CAWIZN010000080.1, from coordinate 62,382 downwards.
CCGCCCGGCCGATACAGGCTGAGGTAGCGCCGCGCGCTCCAGAAGCCCCAGGCGCTGGGCACGAGCGCTCGGCGGTCCCTCGCGGCCAGCCGCGAGGCCCGCGCCACGCGGCGCCCGAGCTCGCGCCTCCCGATTCGCTTGGCCTCACCGGCGATGTCGGAGATCGGTCCGAGCAGGATCAGCCCTGTCACCCGCCGGTCCGCGGTCTTCGCCGCGTAGTACAGGACCTTGTTGGCGCCGGTGGAATGCCCGGCGAGGACGATCCTCCGGTAGCCGCGCCGGCGGGCAAAGGCGATCACCGCGCGGAGATCGAGGACGCAGTCGCGAAACCGCTCGAACGCCGCGCCGGCCAGGGTCCGGCCTCGGCCCGCCACGACGTCGTGGCCGCGGGTATTGAACTTGAAATAGCCGATGCCCGCGCGGGTCAGGCGCACCGAGAGCTCGCGAATCAGCGGCTGCCCGGAGGAGAACACGGATCCCAGGCCGTGCACCCAGATGAGCGCGGTCTCCGAGCGACGGCTCGGCTCGGCGAAGACGCCGTCGAGGTACACGTCGTCCCGGGTGCGCAGGCGAGCGAGCGCGAGGGGTCTCACGAGCCCGGCGGGCCTGGTCATCGTGCTCGGACTGTGCCCCGACGCCTCGAAGGCGTCAAGGGCGCCCTACCGCGCCCTCACCCGCCCCCGCCCGCAGGGCCCGCCGGCCCAGGCCAATGGAGGCGGCGAACGCGCCCACGCCCACCGCGCTCACGAACAGGCCCGTATGCGCTTCCCCGATGAGCCCGCACACGACCGGCCCGAGAAACGCCGCCGCGTCCACGCCCACGCGGTACAAGCCCGTGCGCCACGCGAAGAGCCGGCTTTCCGTGTGCTCGCGAATCACGCCGAGCGGGAACATCCATCCGGCCATCCCGAGGCCGAGGAGCACGCACCCGGCCACGACGAAGGGGAAAGAGCCGAGCCCGACGGCGAAGGCGCCGAACCCGAGACAGGCCGAGACCGCCGACAGCATGAAGACGCGGCCCAGCCGGTCGGCGAGCCAGCCCACCGGCAGGAGCGCGACCAGGTCGACGACCTGGGCCAGCCCGAGCAGTTGCGACACCCCCGCTCGGTCCAGGCCGAACTCGCGCGTCGCGCGCAGCGGGATGAGGAACTGGCTCACCGACGACCAGGCCAGCCCCATGATGATCCCGACCGCGAACATGAGCCACACCATGGGCGGCATGCGCCCGGCCGGCGCCGGCGCGGCAACGCGCGCGCGACCCGTCGCCGGCTGGCGCCCCGGGCTGATCGGGAAACTGTCGCCGGAGGCGCGGCACGAGGAGGACGGTGATGAGGATCGGCGAGCAGGCGACGATCAGCGATCGCGGCCAGCCCCATGCCGCGGGCAGGAGCCCGATCGCCGCGAGGCCACCGAGCACGCCGGCCATCCCGGCGAACTCGAAGACATTGAGCCGCATGGAGCCGGCCGCGCCGCGCTGGTCGAGCAAGATCGCCGTGAGCCCGGCAACCATCCCGAGGCTGTGGCCGAGGCCGACGAGCACGCGCCCCAGGACGAGGACGGGAAACGGGCCGGCGCTCCACAGCAGGAGCACCCCCGCGACCAGGAGCGCGGGCGCGGCGGCGAGCGACGTCCCGAGCCGGCGCCCCGCGAGCAACCCCGTCGGCACATCCGCGATCATGCGGGCGAAGCCGAAGCTCCCGGCGAGGAGCCCGAGCTGCCAGTCGGCGAGGCTCTGCGCGCGGGCGATCTCGGGAAGGAGCGGTCCGAATGCGCCGACACAGACGGTGTTCGCGAACACCATCAGGCACAGCAGCGCCGTGCCGGAGCCGCTCACGCGGCGATCAGGGAGTGAATGGGCGGTCGGTCCACCAGGGGTAGAAGGGCGGCATGTCCGCGCTGGGCCGGAGCGTGAAGCGGGCCGGGCGCTTGGCGAGAAAGGCCGAGACGCCCTCGTACGCATCCGCCGCGCTGCCCCGTCCACTCCATGCATCGCGAGTCGAGCCGGTGCGCCTCCATCGGGTGGTCGGCGCCGAGGAGCCGCCACATGAGCTGGCGCGAGAGGGCCACCGACATCGCCGAGGTGTTCTCCGCAATCTCCGCCGCCAGCTCGCGCGCGGCGGGCAGGAGCAGCTCCGGCGGCACCACCCGGCTCACGAGGCCGCCCTGCAGCGCCTCCTCCGCGGAGAACACGCGGCCCGTGAACACCCATTCCGCGGCGCGCGCCATGCCGACGAGCCTCGGGAGGAACCACGTGCTGCACGCCTCGGGCACGACGCCGCGGCGGGCGAAGACGAAGCCGATGCGCGCGGACGTGGACGCGATGCGGATGTCCATCGGCAGCGTCATGGTGATCCCGAAGCCCACCGCCGGCCCGTTGATGGCGGCGATCATCGGCTTCTTCATGTCGAAGACGCGCAGCGACACCCGCCCGCCCCCGTCGCGATGCTCGCCCGGCGCCTCGCCCCGCCCCCGCGCCGCGCGGTCGAAGGTCCGCCCGCCGCCCGACAGATCGGCCCCCGCGCAGAACGCGCGGCCCGCGCCCGTCACGATCACCGCGCGCACGGCATCGTCGGCATCCGCCTGGTCGAGCGCCTCGATCAGCTCGTCGATCATGACGGACGTCACGGCGTTCAGCCGCTCGGGCCGGTCGAGGGTGAGGGTGCAGACGCCGTCCGCCACGGCATACGAGATCTCCCGGAACGCCGCCATGCTAGCCTCCCGCGGCCTTGCCCGGGCCGCCGCGCTCGTCGCCCCCGCTCTTCTCCGCCTCCCCGGCCTTGAGCTTGCGGAAGACGGTGGTCGGGTCGATGCCGAGGATGCGCGCGGCCAGCGTCTTGTTGCCCTTGGTCATGCGCAGCGTCTCCTCGAGCACGCGCGCCTCCACCTCGGCGAGCGGCGTCCCGAGCTTGATCTTGAAGAAGCCCTCCCCGGGTGCGGCGGCCTCGGCGCCCGTCGCCTCGTCGCCGCGGACGATCATCACCGATCGGTCGACGACGCTGTCGGGCAATTCCGCCGCCTCGACGCGGGCGCCGCGGGCGAGCACCACCGCGCGCTCCACCACGTTCTCGAGCTCCCGCACATTGCCGGGCCACGCATAGGCCTCGAGGCAGTCGAGCGCCTCCTCCGAGAAGCCGTCGAGGCGCCGGTTGTTCTTCGCGGCGTAGATGCGCAGGAAGTGCTGGGCGAGGACGGGGATGTCCTCCCGCTTGTCGCGCAGCGGCGGCACGACGATGGTGATGACGTTCAGGCGGTAGAACAGGTCCTCGCGAAAGCGCTTCTCGCGCACGAGCGCGGCGAGGTCCTGATTCGTGGCGGTGACGATGCGCACGTCCACGCGGCTCGTCCGGGTGCCGCCCACGCGCTCGAACTCGCCCTCCTGCAGCACCCGCAAGATCTTCGGCTGGGTCACCGGCGAGAGGTCCGCCACCTCGTCCAGGAAGAGCGTGCCGCCGTCGGCCAGCTCGAAGCGGCCCTCCTTGCGCGCGGCCGCACCGGTGAACGCGCCCTTCTCGTAGCCGAACAGCTCCGACTCGAGCAGCGTCTCCGGCAGCGCGGCGCAGTTGACCGCCACGAACGGCCCGGCGCGGCGGGAGGAGCGCTCGTGCAGGCTCTTCGCCACCCCCTCCTTCCCGGTGCCGCTCTCGCCCTGGATCAAGACGGTCGCCGAGCTGTCCGCCACCTGGTCCACGAGGGTCATCATCCGGCGGAACGCGGGGCTCACGCCGATCATGTGGCCCTGACCCAGGAGATCGTCGAGCCGCTGCTGCAGCGCGCGGTTCTGCGCGATCAGCGCGCGGCGCTCCAGCGCCTGGCGCACGACCTTGATGAGCTGCGCCCGCTGAAACGGCTTGGTGATGAAGTCGATGGCCCCGTCCTTCATGGCCTTCACCGCTTCCTCCACGGTGCCGAAGGCGGTGAGCAGGATGAAGTCCACGTCGGGGATCGCGGCCTTGCCCTGGACCAGGAACTCGAGTCCCGTGAGGCCGGGCATCCTGAGGTCGGAGAGGACGAGGTCGATGCCGCCCGCCCGCAGCCGCTCGAGGGCGGCCTGACCGTCGGGTGCCAGCACCACCGCATAGCCCTCTCGCGTGAGCGCCCGCTCGAGGCTCTGCCGCACCGCGGGGTCGTCGTCGGCGACGAGAAGGGTGGCGGGCGGCGCGGCGGCGTCAGGCATGCTCGGCCTCCTTGATGGGCAGCGTGATGGTGAAGGTCGCCCCCGCTCCCGGCGTGCTGGTCCATCGGATGGTCCCGCCGTGCTCCTCCACGATCTGCCGCGTGATGGAGAGCCCGAGGCCCGTCCCCTGGGGCTTCGTGGTGAAGAACTGCTCGAAGAGACGCGGCCCGACGTCCGGTGAGATGCCGGGCCCGGTGTCGCTGACCGACAGCTCGACGCTGTCGTCCAGACGCCGGGTCGTCACGCTGAGCGTGCCGCCCTGAGACGCGGCCTCGAGCCCGTTCTTGATGAGGTTCAGCACGGCCTGGCGCAGGAGCGAGCGGTCGATCTCCATCGCCGGGATGGTGGCGTCCGTGGCCACGCTCACCGTGGTCCCCTGCCGGCCGGCGAGCGGCCGGACGAACTCCGTGACCGCCCGCACCATGTCATTGACCGAGTCCTCCTCGAACTGCGCCTTCGGAAAGCGCGCGAAGGCCAGGTACTCCTCGGTGAGCGCGTCGAGGGCGCTCACCTGCTCGCGAATCGACCCGACGAGGCCCATCGCTTCGTCCCTTTGCGCGTCCCGGGTGGTCCTGCACGATGTCGCCGAGCAACTCGGCATTGAGCCCGATGGCGGCGATGGGGTTGCGCACCTCGTGCGCCACCTTGAGCGACAGGCGCCCCACCGTCGCCATGCGCTCCGCCTCCACGAGCTTCTCCTGGGCCGCCTGCAGCCGCGTGAGCGTGCCCGAGACCTCGACGTTGAGCCGCTCGACCTCGCTGCGCGCGCGGCGCTCGCGGCCGGCGACCAGCCCGAGGGCGTACGCGGGGAGTCCCATCAGCAGCATCAGCATCATCACCGGAGTCCAGCCCGCCCAACCCAGCTTGGCGAGAGCCGCCGCGGCGGCATAGAGCAGCCCGGCGACCAGCGCCAGCAGCAGACCAACCCACGGTCCGAAGTAGAACGCGTTGACGGCGACGAGCGGGAAGAAGAGCACGTAAAAGAGGCTATAGGCGCCGCCGGTCAGATAGAGCAGGAAGAAGACGAGCAGGAGGTCGACGCCCAGCGCGCCGATGAAGATGGCCCGCGTCGCGCGCGGCTGGACGGTGACGAGGGCGAAGACGCCGGCCTTGTACGCGGCGAACCACACCACGAGCGAGTAGGTGTTCACCTGACGACTGGACTGGAACGGGTCGAGACCGAGGGCGACGAGACCGCCGACCATGACGAAGGCCAGGAGCACGGCGAAGACGCGCTCGTCGCGCTCGAGCAGCCGGAGGATCGCGGCCCAGGGCCTGCGCGCGGGCGTCACCATGTCAGCGCGACCCACTATAGCGCAGCGCGCCGGGGGACGCGGGCGCCGCGCGCGTCTCCTCGCGCCGCAGGAGCGGCAGCGCGAGGAGCGGCACGAGGCCCAGGAGGGAGACGGCGATCATCAGCCGGCCGAGGTTCGCGTAGTCCTGCTGGGTGACGCCGAAGGCCGTGTTCAGGTAGCGCGTGAACAGCTCGCTCGCCGACAGCGCGAGATTCATCAGCGAGGCCATGATGGCGAACATGGTGGCCTCCGCGCCCTCGGGCGCCGCCTTCGCGATGAGGGCGAGCATCGGCACCATGCTGAGCTGGCCGAGCGGCGCGCTGATGGTCGTGTCGACGAAGGCGAAGGCGCGCGGGCTCAGCCCGAGCCACTCGTTGACGCCGTAGAAGAGCCCGATGGTCGGCAGCGACAGGAGCACACCGGCCACCGTCACCCAGAACAGCGTGAAGCTCACCGGGCGGGCGGTGATGGCCTTCCGGAAGACGATGAGGCCGAGCAGGCTCAGCATCGAGCTGGCCTGGGCGAGGATGCCCAGGAATTCCTGGTCGAAGCCGAGGCGGTCGATCGCCCAGTAGCTGTACCCCTGCCCCACGCCGGGCACCGCCCGGAAGAGAAAGATCGCGAACGCGGCCACTCCCACCGCGCGCGAGATGCCGACCCGGGCGAGGAGCATGATGATCAGCGCGCCCGAGACCATGAGGACGATTTCCTGGGCGAAGGGCATGCCGAGCGTCTCGAGCGCCACGCCGAGCGCCGCGTACCCGAGCCCCACGGCGAGGACGAGATGGGTCTTGCCGCGCCCGAGCGCGCCCCCGGGCGGCGTGGGCGCGGAGCGGAGGGCGGGGCGCACGAGGAGCGCCGCGCCGGCGACGAGCAGCGGCAGGATCATGGCCGCGGCGAAGACCCCGCGCGGACCGATCGCGCCCGCGAGGCGGCCGGACAGGTAGCCGACGCTGATCCCGCCGACGAGCAGTGCCATCCGCCCCAGGGCCTGGACCTGTGCGATCTCCTCGTCGGACCGCGCGACCTCGACGCTCAGCGCATCGGCCACGACGTCCTGCACCATGAACCCGACGGTCACCAGCACCATGGCGGCGAGGTAGCCGCCCCGTCCCGCGACCACGGTGGCGAGAAGCGCATAGCCGGCGAGCGAGGCGAGGGCGCCCACCAGGAGATACGCCTTCCGGCGGCTGCCGAAGATCGGGTAGCTGTCGGACGCCACGCCCGCCACCATCTTCGTGCTCCACGGCAGCGCCACCCAGAACGCAATGGCCGCCGCGTCGGCCGGCGTGATGCCGAGGGCGTCCTTCTGGAAGAAGAGCAGGGCGATCGTCGTGATGGCGCTGGCCCCGTAGCAGAAGTAGGTGATGAGCACGGGCAGGTACGCGAGCTTGACCGTGCCGAAGAACCGCATGAACATCTCCCGCATGAGGGGCCGCGCTCGCTCAGTCGAGCGCCGGGCGCCGGCGGTGCCAGCCCGCCGCCTGCTCGTAGGCGTGGCCGGCGCGGAGCACGGTGGCCTCGTCGAAGGGGCGCCCGACGATCTGAAAGGCCAGGGGGAGACCCTGGCCGCGAGAAGCCGCAGGGCACGGCGAGGGCCGGGAGCCCGAGCCCGTTGAAGGGGCGCGTGAGCCGGGAGAAGCGCCCCTGGCGCTCGGCGATCTCCGACGCGGCGCCCTCCGTGGCGTGGGCGAGCGGCGGCGCGGGCTCGGGGATGACCGGCGCCACGAGGACGTCGGTCTCCGCGAACACGTCACGGATGAACGATCGGCTGAGACGCGCGCGCAGCCGCAGGGCCTGGAGATAGTCGTGCGCCGGGATGCGGAAGCCCAGCTCGAGGCGCGCCCGCACGACCGGCTGGATCTCCTCCGGGCGCTCGCGGACGAGGCGCGTGTGCACCGCGGCGCTCTCGCACCGCGCGATGACGTTGCAGACGTCGGACAGGACCTCGGGATCGGGCACGCGCAGCTCCGTGACCCGCGCGCCCAGCGTCTCGAGGAGTCGGATCGCCTCCCGCACGCCGGCTGCCATCTCGTCGTCGAGCCCGTGGAAGAAGTAGTTCTCCGGCACGGCCACGCGAAGCCCGGCCACGCCCTCGTCGATGCCGCGCCGTGTAGTCGGGCACCGCGCGATGGCTGGAGGTGCCGTCGCGCGGGTCGCGGCCGGCAATGACCTGCAGCAGGCGCGCCGCGTCGCGCACCGTCCGCGCCATCGGGCCCACGTGGTCATTGGACCAGGACAGGGGCATGACCCCGGCGCGGCTCACCCGCCCGTAGGTGGGCTTGAGCCCGGCGATGCCGCAGCACGCGGCGGGCAGCCGGATCGAGCCGCCCGTGTCCGTGCCGAGCGCGCCGAGCGCGAGCCCGGCGGCGACGGCGACGCCCGATCCGCTCGACGAGCCGCCGGTGAGGTGGCCGGCGCGCCAGGGATTGTCCGCGTGGCCGTGATGCGCATTGTCGCCGAACGGACCGAGGGCCAGCTCCGTCATGTTGAGCTTGCCCAGCGTGATCGCGCCCGCCGCGCGCAAGCGGCTCACCGCCGTCGCGTCGTGCTCGGCGATGAAGTACTCGGCCGTCTTGGTCCCGCACGAGGTCGGCAGGCCGCGGATATGGCAGAGGTCCTTGTAGGCCAGCGGCACGCCGTGAAGCGCCCCGCGCCAGCGGCCCGCCGCCGCGTCGGCGTCGAGGGCCCGGGCGGAGGCGAGCGCCCCCTCCGCGTCGACCGTGATGAAGGCGCGGAGCCGGCCGTCGAGGCGGCCGATGCGCTCGAGGCACTCCGTGGTGACCTCGACGGCCGAGACCTTGCGCTCCCGGATCGCCGCGGCGAGGCCGTCGATGGTCCAGTCCGTCATGCCCCGGCCTCCCGGTCCGCGCCGTCCTCGAGCGCCACGACAAACCGCGCAGGCTCTTCCTCCAGCCCCAAGTCCGCTGCCGCCCGCTCGATCGCCGCCGCCAATCGGGCCAGCGCGACCTGCTGCTCCATCGGCTCACTCATGGCCGCTCACTCATCGATCCCTCCGCCGATCTCCGGGTCGTGGTGCGCCCGGTACGGAAAGCATAGTACGCCCAGCGATCCGCCCGCGGACCCGCTCCCGGTCAGCTCGTCGGGACAGATCGGCTTCATCGATGCCTCCCCCAGGGCTAAGAGCATGCTGGAGTAACCGCGTTCGAGCGCCGGCTTCGCCGGCGCAATCCTTCCTGGGGGGAGGCATCGGAAGGGGGGCGAAGCCCCCCTCCGAGTGTCTCAGGAGTCCTTCGGGTCGAGCCAGTCACGCAGCCCGTCGCCGGCGAGATTGAACGACAGCGTCAGCGAGAAGATCGCGAGGCCTGGCCACCAGGCCATCCACGGCGCGCTCTCGAGGAACTGCTGCGCCGCGTTCAGCATGGTCCCCCAGCTCGGCGTGGGCGGCTGCACGCCGAGTCCGAGAAACGACAGGATGGCCTCGGCGATGATCGCCCCGGGGATGGACACGGTGGCCTGGACGAGCAGCGCGCTGGCGATGTTCGGCAGGATGTGCCGGCGCATGAGCCGGAAGTCGCCCGCGCCGACGGCGCGCGCGCCCTGCACGTAGTCCTCCCCCTGGGTGGCGAGGACGAGGCCGCGCGTGAGGCGGATGTACGTGGGCGTGGCCCCGAGCCCGATCGCCACCGTCGCATTGGTGAGGGAGGGCCCGAGGATCGCCACCAGGCCGATGGCGAGGATCAGGAAGGGAAATGACAGCCACGCGTCGGTGAGCCGCATGAGGATCTGGTCGAAGGCGCCCCGGTAGAACCCGGCGACCAGCCCGGTGGGCAGCCCCACCGCGATGGCGAGGACGACGGCGAAGACGCCGGCCTGCATCGAGGCGCGCGCCCCCCAGACGATGCGCGAGAGGACGTCGCGCCCGAGATCGTCGGTCCCGAACGGATGCGCCCACGTCGGGGCCTTGCGGATCTGGGCCCAGTCGGTCTGGAGTGGGTCGCTCGGGGCGACCCACGGCGCGCCGAATGCGAGGATCGCGAAGAGCAGCACGACCGCGGCGCCCGCCAGGGCGGGCGGCCGTCGCCGCGCGCGCCGCCAGCCGCGGGCGAGCCGGCTCATTCTGTCGATCGACGCCGGCGTCGCCGCCACGCGGGCCGCGGCCGGCAAGATCCGGCGCGCCGCCTCAGGGCTCACCGAGCGCTCTCCCGACGCGGATGCGGGGATCCAGGACCGAGTACGACACGTCCACGAGCAGGTTGATGAAGACGTACGCGCTGGCGGTGATGAGCACCACGCCCTGCACGAGCGGGTAGTCGCGGGTGAACACCGCCTCCACGATCAGCCGGCCGAAGCCGGGCACGACGAAGATCTGCTCGGTCACCACCGCCCCGCTCATGAGCGCGCCCATCTGCAGCCCCAGGATGGTCACGACGGGGATGAGCCCGTTGCGGATGGCGTGCCGGAACACCACCGCGCGACCGGCGAGCCCCTTGCTGCGCGCCGTCCGGATATAGTCGGCGCTCAGGACCTCGATCATGCTATTGCGCGTCTGGCGCATGAGCACCGCGGCGAGCCCGGTGCCGAGCACGAAGGCCGGCATGATCATGCGCGTCACGTTCCCGATCGGATCCTCCCAGAGCGGCACGAAGCCCGACGCGGGCAGCCAGCCGAGCCGCACCGAGAGGAACAGGATCAGCATGATCCCGAGCCAGAAGCTCGGGATCGACAGCCCGCACAGGGACACGCCGTTGGCGAGCAGATCCCAGATCGTGTTGCGGTGCGTCGCCGAGAAGACGCCGGCGGGAATCGCGATGCCGACCGCGATCAGCACCGAGAGCCACGCCAGCTCGATGGTGATCGGCAGCTTCCTCGCCACCGTCTTCACCACGGGCTCGCGCGTGCGGATGGACTCGCCGAGGTCTCCGCGCAGGGCCAGCCCGATCCAGCGGAGGTACTGGAGGACGATGGGATCCTTCAGGCCGTACTTCTCGCGGATCTCCTCGAGCCCGGCGGGATCGGCGTCCGTCCCGCCCATCACGCGCGCGGGGTCCCCGGGGATCAGGCGCACGCCGGTGAACACGATCAGGCTGATCACGAACAGCGTCGCGATCGAGATCGCGATGCGCCTGGATCAGGAACTCGAGCACCGGCCGTTACCGGGCGGCGCCGGGCTGAGCCGCAGGCGGGCGGCCCGGCCTCAGTTCCAGGACGTGCCCTTGAGGCGGATGAGGCCGTCGGGGACCGCCTTGTAGCCCTTGAGACTCTTGGGGAAGGCCGCGATGTAGTTCATGTGGTAGAGGTACACGATGTTCCGCTGCTGGCCGGTGAGCTTGTCCACGGCCTCCTTGTACAGCGCCGCCCGCTGCGCCGGGTCGGTGACCTCGCGCGCCTTGTTCAGGAGCGCGTCGATCGTCTCGTCGCACGCCAGCGTCGTGTTGAGGCTGCCCGTGCAGGTGTGGAACTGGTGGATATTGGCGTCCGGATCCACGCGGCCGCTCCAGCCGATGAGAAATGCCGCGTGCTTGCCTTCGTCGCCCTCGCTGAGGGCGGAGGCGAACTCGGCGGGGCGGAGGCTGATATTGAATCCGGCCTCCTTGGCCATGCCCTGGACGACCTCGCCCACCCGCCGCTGCTGCGGATCGTTGACGATGGTCATCTCGAGGCTGTACCCGCCCCCGAGGCCCGCGTCGGCGAGCAGCTTCTTCGCCTTGGCCACGTCCCGCACCGGGCACTTGTGGCTCTTGTCGTAGAAGGGGCTGATCGGCGCGATGGGCGTGCAGCCCGGCGTGTACTGGCCGTCCCACGCGACCTGGTTCAGCGCCGTGACGGTCGATGGACAGATCCAGCGCCTCGCGCACGCGCGGGTCATTCGCGAGCGGCGTGCCGAGATTGCCCGGCGGCTGGGTCTTGCCCGTCTTGTTGCGCAGGTTGATGGTGATGCCGTTGTAGCCGATGCCCGTCACGCTCGCCACCTCGAACCGCCCCTCCTTCTTCAGGCTGCAGCGAGTCGGTGGGCGCGACCAGGTGCATGAAGTCGATGTCGCCGGAGCGCAGGTTGGCGAGCCGGACATTGTCGTCGGGGATGATGCGGAAGATGAGCTTGTCGAACCGCGCCTGGCCGGGGTCGAAGTAGTGCGCGGACTTCTCGAGCACGATGCGGTCCTGGGGCACGCGCTCGACGAAGCTCCACGGCCCGACGCAGACCGGCGCGGTTCCGAACTTCTCGCCGAGCTTGTTCGCCTGGGCCGGCGACACCGGCATGCCCGCGCGGTCGGCGAGCGTCGCGACGAGCGGGGCGAACGGCGCCTTCAGCTTGAGCCGCACCGTGAGGGGATCGACGACCTCGATGGCCGTGATGAGCTCGATCTCGCTGCGCCGGTTGGAGCCTTTCATGTGCAGGTGGCGGTCGAGGGAGAACCGCACCGCCTCGGCGTTCATCGGCGTGCCGTCGTTGAACTTGACCCCCGGCCGCAGCTTGATCGTCACCGTCTTGCCGCCGTCGGAGAAGGCCGGCAGCGCGGCGGCGAGCTGCGGGAAGATCTTGAGGCCCTCGTCGATGTCGTAGAGCTTCTCGCACATCTGCGCGTAGACGATGCGCCCCACGTACGTGCGCGACAGCGTCGGATCGAGGATATCCGGATCCTGGTTGAGGGCCACGACGAGGGTCTTCTTCTGCGCGTCGGCGGCCGACGGCCCGAGCGTCGACCCGACCAGCACCGCGATGATCACCCCATAGCCCTGTCATCGATGCCCCGCATGGCCGCCTCCTCGCGCTCTCGACTCTTCGGTTGTGGCGCTCCATCCGCCGGACGCCGGGCGCATCATAAACCCCCGTCCGATCCGGGGCAATGAGCGCCGGCGCGCGCTCGTCAGGGCGACGCTCGACCGCGCGCTCGGCACGCGCTGACCATCTCGATCAGGACGGTCCGCGCATCGGCGGCGGTTCGCACCTCGCGGGGGAAGGCAATGCGGGTGGTGTGCAGGCGCCCGCCGCTGACGAGCCGGAGCTTGAAGCCCAGGCGGTCCACCTCGAGCATGGTCGCCTCGTCGGCCGCCTCGCCCGCGAGCACACGAGCGAAGAGCGCCAGCGAATCGGCGTGATCGCGGTTCATGTGCTCGACGATGCCCGGTGCCACCTCGGAGAGCGGGTCGGGGCCAGCGGCCCCGTAGGCGCTGGCCTCCACCCAGTCCATGGCGGCGAAGCCGCCGACCCAGTAGAGATCGACGACCTCGAGCCGCCAGAAGGCGAAGTCGTCGAAGTCGACCCAGGCCGCGGCCCGTGGATGCCGCGCCAGATAGTGCTCGCGCGAGGCCGGGACGTCGGCGGCAGGGACGCGCCGGGCCTCCCCGATCAGCGTGACCCGCCCCGAGGCGAGCGGATCCTCGGCGGCGCCGGGCCCGGTGACGAGGAGGCTCGCGCGCCCGTCCGCCTCGAGGTTCTGCGTGTGCATGGCCATGCTGCTGATCAGAAAGAGGGGCCGCCGGGCCTCGTCGAGCGCATACGGCATGACCGATCCGAACGGATGTCCGGGGTGGCGGCGAGAGAGCGTGGCGAGCATGCCCGTGCGTCCCAAGTGGACGAGCGTCGACGCCCGCTCCGCGGGGCTCGGCTCGGCGGGCGCGTCCGCCCCCGGCGCCGCGGGCGGGCCGGCGTGCCGATTCATCGGACTACTCATGGATTCCCCTTTCTCATTCCCGGGTCGCCGTGCTCGGGCAGATCTGGTTGTACGGGCAGTAGCGGCAGACCTGGTACGAGGGCGTCGCCTCGAAGTGGCGCGCGCGGATCCCCGCGGCGGCGGCGGTGACCTCGGCGGCGGCGCTCGCCAGATCCTGCTCGGTCGGACGATGGCGGCCGACGAGCCCCGACTCGAGGAAGCGGAGCTCCACCCCGGCGGGCAGATGCCCTGTCATCGCGCGCTGGGCGAGCGCGTAGATCCGGAGCTGCAGGCTGTCGCGCGCGCGCTGGTCGGCTCGCCGCTGCTCCGTCACGTCGCTCGACTTGTAGTCGATGATGACCACGCCCTCGGGGGTGGCGTCCACGCGGTCGAAGCGGCCGCGCACCTTGGTGGCCCCGAGCGCGAAGCCGAACTCCTGCTCGACCCCGGCGGGCCGGCCTCCCGCGGCTTCCTCCTCGTGATAGAAGCGCGTCAGGGCCTCCACACCCGCGCGCTTGCGCTGCTCCTCGTGCTCGCGCGTCAGGAAGCCCTCGTTGCGCCAGGCGTCGTCGAACGCGCGCAGCACGTCCTCGAGCGCGGTGAAGTTGCCCGCCGCCCGGCGCCTCAGGTAGAACTCGACGGCGGCGTGGAGCGCGCTGCCGTAGACCACGGCGTGGTGCTGCCGGAGCGGGATGCGCAGGATGTGCACGTAGTGATACTTGAGCGGACAGGTCTGGTAGTCGTCCACCTGGTTGTGGCTCACCACGATCTCGGCGCCCGGGCGCAGCGGCGCCGGCTCGCCGCCGCCCGCCGCCGGCGGGGGGGCGTGGCGCTCGAGCTCCTCGATCGGCTGCGCGCGGAAGGGGCGGACCGCCGCCCGCGGGAGGTCGAGGGCCTCGAGCACGAACTGGCTCACCTTCCAGTCGCGCCTGGTCCCCATGTTCTCGGCGCTCGTGAGGTAGAGCCGCTCCTTGGCGCGCGTCATCCCCACGTAGAACAGGCGCCGCTCCTCCTGCAGATGAAAGTCCCCCGAGGGCAGGGTGTCCTTGATGAGGCCGGCGGGGATCTCGAGCGGCTCGGGCCGCCGCTGGGAGGGGAACCGGTTCTGCAGGCAGTTGACGAGGAACACCACCGGCCACTCGAGCCCCTTGGCCTTGTGCACGGTGAGCACGTGCACGGCGGGCGTGTCGCCGGCCGCCTCGGCCACCGCGGGATCGTCGCCCGCCTCGATGAGCGCGTCGAGGTGGTTGACGAACTCGCGCACGTTGTCGTAGCGGAGCACGCGGGAGGCGTCCTTGACGCGATTGAAGAACTTGCTGACGTTCTGCACCTCCTGCTCGAGCTCGGCCGGGGCCTTCGCGTACCGGGTCATGAGGCCGGAGTCGAGCAGGAACTGGTACAGGAGCTCGCCGGTGGGGCTCTCGCGGGCCAGCTCCATGTAGCGCTCGAGATCGGCGACGACGCGGCGCACCGCCGCCGCGCCCTCCTCGCTCGGCTCGATCTCGTCCGGCACGGCGCGCAGCACGTCGAAGAGCCAGCGGTGCTTGCGGTCGGCGTAGGTCGCGCACTTCGTGAGATCGACGATGGGCACCTGGTAGATGTCGGACGACGCGAGATAGTGCAGGCTGACGGAGTCGTCGGGATGCGCGACCGTGCGGAGGAAGGCGATCAGGAGCCGGACCTCGGGCCGGCCGTAGAGCCCGGCATTGCCCGAGAAGGTCCACGGGATGCCGCGCATGTTGAGCGCCCGCAGGAACGCGTCGGCGTCGTTGTTGGCCCGCACGAGAATGGCGAAGTCCCCGTAGGCCCGGCCCTGCGCGCAGTCCTCCGCGATCATCGCGGCCACCCGGTCGGACTCGCTCGACACCGTGTCGAAGGCGAGGTGCTCCGGGGTGCGGTCCGCCGCGTCGTCCGCGCCGACGCGCGTGAGCCGCTTGCTGATGCCGTACTTGACCTCGAGCCGGTCCGGATTGTTGTACTGGATCAAGCGGTAGGCCGAGTCGAGCACCGCCTGCGGGCATCGGTAGTTCTCCGTCAGCACGATGTCGCGGGCGCCCGCGTATTGCTCCTTGAACGCCATCACGTTGGACAGCGCCGCGCCCCGCCACTTGTAGATCGACTGGTCGTCGTCGGCCACCACCGTGAGGTTGCCGTGCTTCGCGGCGAGGAGCTGGACGAGCTGGTTCTGGGCGAAGTTCGTGTCCTGGAACTCGTCCACGAGGATGTGCTTGAACCGCTCCTGGTAGCGGCGCAGGACGTGGGGGCGGGACCGGAAGAGCCGGAGCGCCTCGACGATCTGATCGCCGAAGTCCACCTGCCCGAGCCGGACCATCAGCGCCTGGTACTGCGCATAGGTGCGCGCCAGGTCGAGCTGCTCCTCGGCCGCGAGGCGCGTCTCGGCGTCCGCGGCCGCGGCGAGCAGCGCCTCCGCGTGGGCGAGGTACTCCTCCGGTCCGACGTCCTCGTCCTTCAGGCGGCTGATGTGGCTGATGATGGCCTGCAGGTGGCGGGTCGGGTCGCCGAGCGGCCGGTAGTGACCGAGCGGCAGCTCGAAGAGGTGGGCGCGCAGGAAGATGACCTGCTCGGCGCGCGTGAGCACGCGAAACTCCGGCGTCAGGCCGAGCTCGAGGGCGTTCTCGCGGATCAGGTGGTCCCCGAAGGCGTGGAAGGTCGAGATCTGCACATCGGCGTACCCGTAGGGGACGAGCGTGTCGACCCGCTCCTCCATCTCGATGGCCGCCTTGTCCGTGAAGGTCAGCGCGAGGATCTCGGACGGACGCGCGCGCCGGGTGGCGATCAGGTGGGCGATCCGGCGCGTGATGACGGTGGTCTTGCCCGTCCCCGCGCCCGCGATGATGAGCAGCGGCCCGGCCTCGTGCGTGACGGCCGCCGCCTGCGCCGAGTTCAGGCCGTCGAGGATCCGATCGGTTCCCCGCGCGGCCTCCGTCATCGGCCCGACCTCAGCGGCGGATCTCCGTGCTGTCGGTGGCCATCAGCTCTTCCAGCTCGGGGCGGGTCACGACGGGCACGTCCCCCCAGATCGTGCACTTGAGGGCGGCGAGCGCGGTGGCGGCATCCACCGCCTCCTGCGCCGGGCGTCCTTCGAGCGTGGCCCACAGGAACCCCGCGGCATACGCGTCGCCGGCCCCCAGGCGGTCGACGACGGTGACGTCGTAGAGCTTGGACGGCCGCACCGTGACCTCGCCGGCCCGGACGGCGGAACCCGCCTCGCCGAGCGTCAGCGCGGTCGTCGCGCGCGGCGCCAGCGCGCGGAGCGCTCCGAGCGTCCCCTCGGGCGAGCCCACCAGGTCGAAGACGGTCGCCGCGTCGTCGGCCCCGATGAAGAGGTAGTGGAGCCGGGGGAATATCTCCAGCAGGAAGGCCCGCGCCTCCTTGGCGCTCCACAGGCGCGAGCGATAGTTGACGTCGAGCGAGATCGTCACCCCGGCGCCCTCGGCCTCGTCACACGCCCGGCGAAGCACGTCCCGCAAGCTCGGTCCGAGGGCCGCGGTGATCCCGGAGAGGTGGACCATGCGCGCGCGGCGGACGAGCCCCCAATCGACCTCTTCGGGCACGAGCCGGCTCAGCGCGGAATCCCGGCGATCGTAGAGCACGCGCACCGGGCGCGGCGCCGCGCCGTATTCGAGAAAGTAGAGCCCCAGGCGGCTCCCCGGACGCCGGAGCACGCCGGAGCAGTCCACGCCGTGGCCGGTCATTTCCCGCACCGTCCGATCGCCCCAGGCGTGCTCGGCCGGCACGGCCGAGATGAGCGCCGTGCGCAGACCGAGGCGCGCGCACGCCGCCGCCACGTTCGCCTCCGCCCCGCCGATCTGCACGTCGAGCGACGTGGCCTGCTCGAGGCGCTGGGGCGACGGTGGCGCCAGGCGCAGCATCACCTCGCCGAGGGCCACGAGATCGTGGCCGATCGCCGCGCTCACGATCCCGCGCCGAGCCGGAGGGTGAAGTTCGTGCCGAGCATCAGCGGGGACTCGACCGACTCCAGGTGCCGATCGGCCGCGAACGCCAAGCGCGCCGGCTGGGTCGGCCGCGCCCAGGACGAGAACCCCGTGAGGTCCAATCGCGCCGTCAGCCGGCCCGTGGCCCCCTCCCGGGCGGCGTGGAAGCGGGCGGTCGCCAGCTCGGCGCGGTACCCGTCGGACGAGACATCGTCGGGCCCTTCATTGGCCGGCCGCGCGCGCCGCACCACCGTGATCCGGTACGCGCCGTCCGGGTCCCGGTCGAGCTTGTCGGCGGCGAAGTTGAGCTCGGCCGAGAAGACGTCGTCCACATGCTGACCCGGCGCCAGCCTCACCACGTCGTCCGCCTGGCGGCGGCGCCCGAGGAGCAAGGTATAGCTCACCGAGTGGTACTCGACGAGGCCACGCTGATAGTCATAGGTCAGCGAGGTGCGGTTCTCCCGCCCCCGGACGGTGTGGACGCTCAGGACCTCCGTGGGCTTGAAGCGCCCGTCCTGGATGATGCCCGCCCCTGTCGTCCGCGTCGACACCCCCGTCCCCTGCCCCGTCAAGGTGACCCGATAGCGGCCGGCGGCCTGGTCGATCTCCTCGGAGACCGTGCCCTTGATGGCGAAGGTCAGGAGATTGAACAGCACGCTCACGTCGACCTCGTAGGGGCGATTGACGGGCCCCTTCACGTCGGCCGGCGCCGAGCGCGGGAGCACCAGAGACAGGAGAGACAGGGTCAGGAACCGGCGCCGGGGAAGTCTCAGGTCCATCGCACTTGATTCTACCCAATTCGGCAGCGGCCTTCCCGCCTTTGCCCTCCCTGGCCGCGAAACTCGTTTACTCGTCCCGGCCCGGCCGCTATAGTTGGGGCGTCCGGCGCCCGCCGGGGGCGGACGACCCTCCATGCTCCAGGAATCACTCGAAGCGGTGCGCGATGTCCGGGCGGTTGTCCTCGTCGTGGACGATGACGAGGGGCTCCGCGAGTCGTGCCGCCTGATCCTCGAGGAGGAGTTCGACGTCCTCGACGCCCCCGACGCCGCCCAGGGCCTCGAGACGCTGCGCCGCCACGAGGTCGACGTGGTGCTCCTCGACGTCCGCCTCCCGGGCATGGACGGCCTCGAGGCGCTGCAGCACATCAAGGCGCTCGACGAACATGTCGAGGTCATCCTCGTCACCGCGGTGCGAACGGTGCGCACGGCGGTGACCGCCATGAAGCTCGGGGCCTTCGACTACCTCACCAAGCCCTTCGAGGAAGAGGAGGTGCTCGGTCTGGTCCGGCGGGCCCTCGACCGCCGCGCCCTGCGGCGCGAGGTGACCTTTCTCAGATCGGAGCTGGCCCGGCGGGAGAACGGAGGCGACATCGTCGGTCAGTCGCCCGAGATGCGGCGGCTCTTCCAGCTCATCGCCCAGGTGGCGCGCACCAACGCGACGGTCCTCATCACGGGCGAGAGCGGCACGGGCAAGGAGCTGGTCGCCCGTGCCATCCACCGCCAGGGGCCCCGATGGGAGAAGCCGTTCGTGCCCGTCAACCCGGCCGCGATCTCGGAGACCTTGATCGAGTCGGAGCTGTTCGGTCACGAGCGCGGCGCCTTCACCGGCGCGTTTCAGAAGAAGCTCGGCCGGTTCGAGCTCGCGCAGGGCGGGACCTTGTTCCTCGATGAGATCGGCACCCTCAAGGCGGAGCTGCAGGCCAAGCTCCTGCGCGTGCTTCAGGAGCGCGAGATCGAGCGCGTGGGCGGCACCCGGCGGATCGGTCTGGACGTGCGGATCATCGCCGCCACCAATGCCGACCTGAAGCGCGCCGTGGCGACCCAGACCTTCCGTGAGGACCTCTACTACCGATCTGAACGTCGTGCCGATCGCCGTCCCTCCGCTCCGCAGCCGGCGCGAGGACGTCGGCCTCTTGGTGGATCACTTCATCGCCAAGTACAATCGGCAGTTCGGGAAGCGCATCGCCGGGGTGTCGGCCGAGGCCCTTGCCGCGCTCACGGACTATGACTGGCCCGGCAATGTGCGCGAGCTCCAGAACATCATCGAGCGCTCCGTGGCGCTCGTGGAGAGTCCCCTCATCCAGATCGGGGATCTGCCCGTGGAGATCACCCTCGGCGACCGCCATCTGCGGCAGGGGGAGACGCCGCTGCACCCCCTCGGCACCGCGCTCGACCAATTCGAGCGCAACCTGATCCTGCGCGTGCTCGAGCGGGTCAGGTGGAACCAGAGCAAGGCCGCCGCGGTTCTGGGACTTCATCGCAATACCCTGCTCCGCAAGATCGCCAAGTGGCGACTGTCGCCCCCGAACTCGGACTGATGCACCACCGCTGGTGCAGTGCACCAGCGGTGGTGCACAGACCGCCGGTCCCGCCACATGATGGGCCAGGGAAAACAAGAGCTTAGTCAACTGCCTCGCGGATTTGGTGCTGGCGTGCAAATTGCTCTATCCTCCTATCTCGAACGGTCCTCGGAGGGAGGACCCGCAGTCTAGCTCAACGCCCGCGCGAGGAGGAAGAGCGATGACAAAGATGATGGCGGTTCTCGTGGTGCTCGGGATGTTCCTGCTGGTGGCTCCGGTGATCGAGTACGGCACGGTGGAATCCACGAACATCTTCACCGCGATCGGCAACGCCGAAGGTGGCGCCGGCGGTGACTAGGTCCTATTCACCGCTTTGCAGATAGGCTGGCAGCCAGCCGGCTTCGCGGTGCGAGCAAAGGGGTCGTGGCTGACCCCTTTGCTGCTGCTCGTCTGCGTCCTTGCCCTGACGCCCTTCGCACGCGCCAAGGACAAGGAGCCGGATCCCGCCGCCCCGGCGGGCACCTATCGCCGCCCGCTCGGCAATGATCCGCGCACCTTGGATCCCGCCCGGATCAGCGACATCTACGGCCTCTCGGTGACGCATCAGATCTTCGATGGGCTCGTGCGCTTCGACCACACCCTCACCATCAGCCCGGCCCTGGCCCAGTACTGGCGCTCATCGCGCGATGGCCTCACGTGGACCTTCACGCTCCGGAAGGGGGTCAAGTTCCATCACGGCCGCGAGGTGACGGCCGACGATGTCGTCTTTTCGCTCACGCGAATTCTGGACCCCAAGACCCAGTCCGCCGCGGCAGACCTGTTCACGAGCATCAAGGGCGCGCAGGACTTCGTCCGGGGACGCGCCCGCGCCGTTTCGGGCCTCTCGGCGCCCGACCGCCACACCGTCCAGGTGGTGCTGAACGAGGCCCTGACGCCCTTCGTGTCCGTGCTCGCGGTGGGCCACGCGAGGATCGTGCCCAGGGACATCGTGGAGCAGCAGGGCGAGGCATTCGGGGCCAATCCGGTCGGCACCGGACCGTTCAAGTTCGTTCGCTGGGAGCCGGGAAAAGAGATCGTTCTGGCCGCCAACACGGACTCCTTTGACGGCCCACCCCGGCTGGCGCGGCTCGTCTATCGCATCTTCCCGGGCGAGGCGACCGACCAGATCTGCCAGGAGTTCGAGCAGGGCAATCTCGAAGAGAGCTCCGTGCCCTCGAGGTGCCGGAACAAGATCAGCGATCCCCGCTACCAGTACGTGCGGCGGCCGACCTTCAGCGTCCGCTTCTACGGTCTGAACACGCGAGTGAAGCCGCTCAGCGACGTTCGGGTTCGCCAGGCGATCGCGCACGCGCTCGACCGCGAGACGATGATCCAGGAAATCTTCCTCGGCCAGCATCAGCCGGCGCGGGGCATCCTGCCCGCCGGCATGCCCGGCTACAACCCGCAGCTCAGGACGCCGGGGTACAACCCGACACGCGCTCGTGCGCTGCTGAAGGAGGCGGGCTTCCCCGAGGGACGCGGGCTGCCCGCCATCGAGATCTGGTCGGCGGCCCGGAGCGAGCGGATCGAGAAGGAGATGCTGGGGGTCAAGCGCCAGCTCGCCGCCGTCGGGATCCCCGCCGAGGTGCACTACGAGACCAACTGGCCGGCCTTCTCGCAGCGCCTCACCGAGGGCCGCTTCTCCATGTTCGTGTATGCCTGGCACGCGGACGTGCCGGATCCGGACAACTTCCTGTTCAAGCTCTTTCACTCCCAGAGCCTGCGCAACCTGACCCGCTACGCCAATCCCATTGTCGACGACCTGCTCCTTCAGGCCCGCCGCGAGCGGGACGCCGTGCGCCGGACCGAGATCTATCGGCGCGCCGAGCAAATCATCGTGGACGAGGTCCCGGTCGTGCCGGTGTGGCACTACACGTACGAGCGGCTGTTCCAGTCCTATGTGCGGAACGTGGAAGTGAATGGGCTGGGAGATGCGTACTTGCCTCTGCGCAAGGTGTGGCTCGAGGCCCCGCGGCGATGATGGGGTGGCGCGGAGGTTCACGCTGGAGATCCGATCGCTCCAGACCAAGTTCCTGATCGGCACGCTGCTCGTGCTCGTGCTCATCATGACGGGCTTCATCACCGTGGTCGAGCAGCGCCAGCGCAGCGCCACCGTGGACGAGGTCCAGCGGCGCGGTGAAGTGCTCGCCCGGAGCCTGGCGGCGACCTCCACCGGCGCGCTGCTCCTGTACAACTTCACCGCCCTCGAGCAGAACGTCGGCCAGGTCGCCGTCGAATCCGACGTCGTCTACGCGATCATCCTCGATGGGGACGGCAAGGTCGTCGCCCACAGCCGACGACCCGAGCTGGTGGGCTCGGTCCTCGATGGGGCGGTGCACGAGCACGCGGCCGGGACCAGCCAGCTCCTCGTGCAGGAATCGGCGCAGCGGAAGACCGGGGAGCCGATCTACGACATCGCGATGCCGGTGCACGTCGAGGGGCAGAAGTGGGGTGTCGCCCGCATCGGCCTCTCCCGGCGGCGCATGGAGGCTCAGATTCGCCGGACTCGCTGGGAGCTCGCCGCGTTGTCCGTCGTGACCCTCGTGGTCGGCGGTCTGGGAGCCGCGTTCGTCGCGCGGCGCATCGCGCGTCCCGTTCGGCAGCTCGCGGCAGGCGCCGAGGCGATCTCCCGGGGCGAGCTCGACCAGCAGATCGCGCCCGCCGGACAGGACGAGATCGGCCAGCTTGCCCTTACCTTCAACCACATGGCGGCTCAGCTTCGCCACCATCAGACCGAGATCGACGCCGCCCACGCCGAGCTTCGCCATCGGTTCGAGCAATTGGCCGAGCACAAGAACTACACGGACAGCATCCTGGGCTCCGTCAGCAGCGGCATCATCACGCTCGATCTCGATGGCCGGGTGGCCACGATGAATCCCGCCGCGGAAATGCTCTCGGGGCTCTTCGCGCCCGACGTGACGGGACGGTACTGCCAGGAGGTCTTCGCCCACAGTCCGGAGCTGAGCGAGCGCCTCATGGACACGCTCGAGCAGCAGAGCGGAACCGCCTACATGTCCCTCACGCTCCAGCGCCCGAACGGCCGCACGCTGCCTATCGAGATGAGCACGGCGCCGCTGCGCGGCCGCGAAGGCAAGGATCTCGGCGTGGTCGGGGTCTTCCGCGACGTCACCGTGCTCCGCGATCTCGAAGAGCAGCTCCGGCGCTCCGACCGGCTGGCCGCGCTGGGCACCCTCGCCGCCGGGCTCGCGCACGAGATCAAGAACCCGCTCACGTCACTTCGGACGTTCACGAGATTCATGCCGCGCAAGTTCGACGATCCGCGCTTCCGCGAGCGCTTCCAGCGTGTGGTCCCGCATGAGCTCGAGCGCATCAACGCCATCGTCGAGCAGCTTCTCGAGCTGGCCCGCCCGGCGCGCCTCGTCTTTCAAGCGGTTCGGCTCCCCGAGCTGCTCGACCGCACGCTCGACCTCTACGCCAACCAGGTCGAGGGCAAGAGCATCGATGTCCGGCGCGAGTACGCTCGCGACTGCCCGCCCATCCAGGCCGATCCGGAGTACCTCTATCAGGCCCTCGTGAACCTGGTCGCCAATGCCCTCGAGGCGATGTCACCGGGTGGGCGCCTCACGGTCCGCGTTGGCTGGAGTCACGGGGCCAGCGGCTCCCGGCCATCACGGCCCGCCAGCCCCGGCCGCCACGTCAAGGTCGAGATCGAGGATACGGGCAAAGGGATCTCCTCGTCCGAGGCCGACAAAGTCTTCAACCCGTTCTTCACCACCAAGGCCTCCGGAACAGGCCTTGGCCTCGCCCTCACCCACAAGATCGTCGAAGACCATCGCGGCAGCATCACCTTCCGCAGCGTGCCGGGCACCGGGACCACCTTCCGGGTGATCCTCCCGGTAGCCCTCGCCGCCGACGAACCACCCGCGGGTAGCGTCGATGTCTAGCCCGTTCACAACTCCCTCCCCGTCGGAAGATTCACACCTCTGCACGGGCTGACGTTGCCTCACGCCGCCACCCCGTCGCCCGTCGTCGAACTTGGGATCGCACATTTAACTGCTCGTTTAGCTCCTCCGTCCTACTTCGATGATTTAGGTCGCTGGGGAAAGGTTGGACATGGGTGACTGTCCTCGAGTTGTCATTACCGGGCTAGGTGTGGTTTCCCCGGTCGGGATCGGGAAAGACTTGTTCTGGGAGAACCTAGTCGCGGGAACTTCGGGAGTTGGCTATATCACCGCCTTCGACGCCTCGAGATATCCATGCCCGGTAGCCGCCGAGGTCAAGGACTTTGATCCCGTCAACTTCATGCACCCACGTCGAACTGCACACAGGGGTCGGTTCTCACAATTTGCCGTCGCGGCCGCCAAGCTAGCCCTCGCCGACTCCGGCCTAGAGCTGGCGCAAGAGCATCGGGCCGTAGCCGCATGCATTGGCACCGCCATGAACGGGTCCGGGGACGTCTACGAGACCGCAAGAACTCAATTTGAAAAGTCTGGTTTTGAAGGTATTCCGACCATGAGTGGCGTCGAGTTCGCCGCGCACGCTGCCGGTCAGCCATATATCGATGGAGCTCGGTCTACGAGGCCAGGCCATTACCATGGCATCGGCCTGCTCGACCGGCCTTGATGCCGTGCAATGGGGAGTGTCTGAAATCCAGCAAGGTCGCGCCGACGTGGTATTCGCAGGAAGCACCGAAGCAGCCATATCCGAGTTCTGCTTTGCGACCTTGTGCGCCCTGGGCGCCTTGTCAAAATTCAACGACCCTGCCATCGCCGCGTCCCGACCCTATGATCTTCGGAGGGACGGACTAGTCCTCGGCGAGGGTTCCGCCGTATTCGTACTGGAAAGTATTGAGCACGTCCAAAACAGGCAGGCCGAAGAAAAGATCTACGCTGAGGTGCTCGGATTCGGCACCGGGAACGAGGGTGGTTTTGGCACCAGAATCAACGCGTCCGAACTCGCGCTAACTGACGCGATCAGCGCTGCCCTACGGCAAGCCGATCGGACACCTCTGTCGCTAGACTACATCAACGCGCACGGTAACTCACTGGCCGACTACGACCTTGTAGAGACGCGCGCCTTTCACCGCGCGCTTGGCTCCGCCGCCTACAATGTGCCCGTGAGTTCCATCAAATCCATGATAGGCCACGCTATGGGCGCCGCGGCTGCCCTTCAGATTGCCTCTACATGCCTCACGATTAGGCATTCCGTTATCCCTCCTACTATTAACTACGACACCCCGGATCCCGAGTGCGACCTCGACTATGTTCCCAACTTTGCCCGCGTATCGAGAGTCCGAACGGCACTCATCAACGCCCACGCGATGGGTGGCACGCATTCCGTCTTGATCCTCGGAGCCCCATAGACTTGACCAACGGCCACCTACTCCTAATAACCTTCACGGCTCTAGCCACCCTCGGGCTAGGCGTGGTCATTCTCTCCAAACAACCGGCCGGGGCCATTCACCGATCCTTCGCCGCCTTCTCGGTCTCCGTAGCCGCCTGGACCGTAAGCAACGGCCTCGTCGCTGCATACCCAGACACTGCCTGGGGCTACGTTTGGGGGCGCCTGGCCTTCGCGTCCGCCTCGATCATCCCCTTCGCGTTCCTGATCTTTTCAACCCAGTTCCCCACTGCTCAGCCCGCGGCACCCGCCGCCCTACTCCGGGTCTTCTCTCTAGCGGCGTGCGCCGCCTTCTTCTCCTCCTTCTCCCCTTTAATTCTTCGCTCCACGTCATCCGTTGATGGCATCCTCCGAGTACAATATGGCCCCCTTCATCTGCCATTTGCCATCTACTTCATCTCCTGCCTAGGCTTCAGTCTCTTTCATCTGACCCGCAAGTTGCTCTCCCTCACCGGTCTGCAAAAGCTCCAAGTCCGCTACCTCTTTGCCGGGGTTCTAGTGGCTGCGGTCGGAGCCACCATCGCCAATCTCATCATCCCCCTTCTCCTCGGCCGATCCCAGTTCAGCCGCTATGGCCCTCTCTTCGGCATGCTTATGGTTGCAGTCATCGCCCACGCCATCATCCGCTACAGACTGATGGACATCAAAGTCGTCATTCAAAAAAGTGTCGTCTACGTCTGCGCCATTCTCGCCTCCGCCTTAGTCTTCGTCCTGGCGTCCGAGGTACTCAAGCGCCTTGGCGCCTACCAGCGTGACAGCATTTCAATACCCGAAGCGCTGATGGTAGCCCTTCTCATGGCCATAGCTTTCCAGCCTCTCAAGGGCTTGATCCACACCTCCCTCAATCGCTATCTTTACCGAGAAACCTACGACTACCAGCGAACAGTAAGAGACGCCAGCCATCGCCTCAGCACCATGCTCGACCTCGACCCATTGCTCGACTATCTAGTCCACGTAATCGAACACACTTTCCGCGCCGAGACCGTCGCCGTCTATCTCAAAGCACCGTCAGACCACGCATTCATGCGCGCCCTTCCCAAGCCGCCATCATCTCTCGACTCTCCCTCGCGCGCCCTCCCTCACATTTCGGACACTTCACCGCTTGCCCAACTTCTAAATGCACGGCGCGAGACGGTCGTACGTGAGGAGGCAATACGCCACACGCACGATCGCCTACTTGACGCTGCCTCCCGAGCCCTTCAGGACCTTGGCGGTGACATAGCCTTCCCGCTTGTCGAACACCAAACACTCGTAGGCATTATCGTCGTTGGCCCAAAGCGCTCCGGCGACGCGTATTTCGCCGATGACATTGGCCTCCTCGAGACTCTTCTAAGCCAAGCCGCAATCGCGATGACCAACGCTCAGCTCTATAAAGAGGTGGTCTTGGTCAATCAATATGTCGACAATATACTTTCCACGATGGATAGTGGTGTCATCGCCGTCAATGCCTCTGGTGATATCTCTCTCTTCAATGCGGCCGCTGCGAAGCTTACCGGCATGAGTGCACAGACCCTTCAAAACGAATCCTACCGAAATCTCCCTTCCGCTCTAGCGATTCCCCTTCGAAACACCATTGACATTCAAACCCCCACTCTACAATTCGAAACCCTCATACATCAGGCAAACGGCAGCAGTGTGCCGGTCGTCTGCTCGACTGCCACTCTTCGGCGTAGAGACGGAACAGTCCTCGGAGCCCTAGTCGTCTTCAGTGATCTCACTCGGCTAAAGAACCTCGAACGCGAAAAGCGGAGAGCCGAACGTCTCTCATCGTTCGGTGCTCTCGCCTCCGGCATCGCACACGAGATCAAGAACCCACTGGTCGCCATCAGGACATTCGCTGAACTTCTTCCGGACCGTTACACCGATGCCGACTTTCGAGACGACTTCTCAAAAGTAGTTATTGCAGAGATCGAGCGAATAGACGGCCTCGTCGATCGCCTAAGAGGCATCGCTGCCACAACTCCAACTCATGTAGGGGCTGTCGATATTCGCGAATCAATTGGTGATACTCTCGCCCTTCTCCGGGCCCAGTTCGAGCAGACTCATACCGTAGTGCGTTGCGACTTCCAGGACTCTGCTCCATTCGTAGCCGTTCACGACTCACAGCTAAAGCAACTCTTCCTGAATCTTTTCCTAAACGCCATCGAAGCAATGGGCGGCCACGGACAACTTCGCGTCCGAATTACCAAGCGTGAGCTACACTCCAATGCTTGGATCGTAGTAGAGGTATCAGACACCGGATCCGGTATCCCCGAACCACTCAGAACCAGTATCTTCGAACCATTCTTCACCACCAAACCCAAGGGGTCAGGTCTCGGACTTGCCATCTGTCGAGGTATAGTCGATGCCCATCGCGGCACGATCCGAGCCGAAAGCAGATCTGATGGACCCGGAACTACAATAGTAGTCGAATTCCCATCTACGAGTGACGATCCATTGCTTGCCCAAGAATCCGCCGTGCACAACTAAACTCATTCAACCAATCCTGACCTTGCTCCTAATCATTCATTCCATGCTAGGCATTGCATCCTCTAGATTGGACTTTAACTCATGACTCCTACGGCACTATTGCTGAGTTGCATCACCGTGCTCAATATCTCAATTGGCCTCTACGTCTATCGTCGCAATCCGACCGAGCCATCGCACCGTGCCTTCGCGTTCATGGCGACCATGATAGGCGTCTGGACCATCGGACTAATTGGTGCACACTATTCACCCTTTGGCAACACACTAGCCTTGCGGCTTGCCTTCGCTGCAGCTAGTCTCATCCCGATCGGTGTTCTGTCATTCGTCGAACACATTCCAAGCCACTGCTCGTACAATCAGGACACGTAGGTCTCGTTTGTTCTTGCCAGTAGCTGTAGCCCTTTCGTATTGCGTCCTTCTCTCCTCTGATCGTAGTCTCAGTAACATCTGATGCTCATTTCCCCATAACCAGATATGGACCACTCCATCCCGTCTTCGCCTCGTTTGTTGTCGCATCTTTCGTCTATTCCATCTACATCTTGCTCCAGAGGTATCACGCGTCGACAGGGCTGACACGAATCCATGTCCGGCACTTGATCTTTGCATTTGCTGTCCCATGCGCTCTAGCTACCCTTACTAACCTAGCTGCTCCTTTGTTTCTAAAGACATCGAGTCTGAGCAAATTCGGCCCATTCTTCACCCTTCCATTGCTCGCACTCATAGGCCATTCCATCATTCGCCATCGTCTCCTGAATTTTCGTGTTGTTGTGAGAAGGAGCGTCGTCTATCTCGCGGCCTTTTGCAGTGCTGGTATCGTCTTGATAGCGCTGCTCTCACTGTCAAACGTAGTTATTCATGACGATCATGGAATCCCTGTACGAGAAATGATCCTTTGTTTTGCGGTAGCAATCTGCTTCACTCCGATCAAGGAAAGGATCCGTCTAGCATTTGATAGGTATTTGTACAGGGAGCCGTACGACTATCAACGGACAGTCCGTCAGGCAAGTCAATCTCTTCGAGCCACAATACAGCTGACTGAGCTGCTAGACCACGTGATAAGAATTGTGGATAGCACACTCAAGCCAGAAAACGTCGCAGTCTACCTGCGCGAAGAGGATGAGGCTGCATTCCACCTAGCCAAGAGTCTACCTGGCAAGATGTTTCCCGAGATCTTAGCAATGCCTTCGGCTCTGATTACATCATTAGTCAACACCGCTCAAATCACATTTCGCGATGAGCTCTTGTCAGTCAAGAACCCTGCGCGAGATCTTCTGGCGTTCGAGTTCGACCGACTTAACGCAGATGTGGTCGTACCGTTGATCGAGGAAGCCGATGTGATTGGTTTTCTTTGCCTCGGTCAAAAGCGTTCTGGCGATCCATACTTCAGTGATGATGCTGATCTGCTTGCGACGCTCGCGAATCAGTCGTCTGTCGCGATCCGAAACGCGCAGACTCACCAGCGCGTGGTGCAGCTCAATGAAGAGCTTCAAACGATCTTGAGCACGATAGAGAGCGGAGTCGTGGCCGTCGGAGCCAAGGCCAGGATCACGCTCTTCAACCGCACGGCCGAGCGGCTGATTGGCATGCCGGCGATCTCGGCGAAAGGCCAGCGGGTGGAGGATCTCCCGCCGGCCCTCGCCAGGTGCCTCGGGGGAACGCTTGCCGATGGCGAGCCTCGCTCCCAGGTCGAGTTCTCGCTGCCCGATGCGGCCGGCCAACTCGTCCCCCTCGTGTGCTCGACCTCGGCCTTGGTCACTCCGTCCGGCCAGCTTGTCGGCGCGGTGGCCGCCGTCAACGACATCTCGCACTTGAAGGAACTGGAACACGAGAAGCGACGGGCGGAACGCTTGGCCTCGATCGAGGCCATCGCCGCGGGTCTCGTCCATGAGATCCGCAACCCCCTAGTTGCCGTGAAGACCTTCTCCCAGCTCCTCCCCACGAAATACCACGACCCGGAGTTCCGCGAAACGTTCTCCCGCACCGCGGGCCGGGAGATCCGACGCATCGACGACCTGCTGACGCGCTTCCGCACGCTGGTCTCCGCCTCCTCACAACCGATAGAGTCCGTGGATGTCACCGACCCCATCCGGCACACCCTGGACTTTCTCCGGCCCCAGTTCGACGAGCGTCAGATCCGGGTCCGGCAAGTATGGGACGGCGTACCCCGGTCCATCCTCGGCAACACAGCTCAGTTGGAACAGCTTTTTCTCAACCTGTGCTTAAATGCCATGGAAGCGATGGGAGCCGGGGGCGAGCTCACCCTGCGCGTCGCCGACCTCACCGAGGGCGGGGGTACGACTTTGCTCGTGGAAGTTTCCGACACCGGCACAGGCATTCCCGAGGAGCTCTTGGCCAAGATCTTCGACCCATTCGTCTCGACCAAGGCGCGCGGCAGCGGTCTTGGCCTTGCGATCTGCCGAGGGGTTGCCGACGCACATCGCGCCCGTCTTCGGGCTCGGAACAATAGCGAGCGGGCCGGAAGCACGTTCACGATCGAGTTCCCCGTGCCGGTCGTCGCCCCTTCTCCCACCACGGCGACGTGAAAACAGTACTCTTGGTTTCACCCGACGAGTCACTGCGCTCGCGCCTCCTCCGCGCCTTGGGCGATCGCTCGGTGTTTACCGCTTCAACCGACGACGAGGCCCTGAAGACCATCCGAGTCACCGAGGTCGAGGTGGTCGTGAAGGAGGCGAGCCCGCCGATCCGGGAGGTGCCAACCTTCATCGGACGCCTGCGAAGCATCTGCCCGAACGCCGTGGTGATCAACGTCATGCCGGCCGCCGAGACCTCGCCCGACTACGAGTCGGCGGCCGATGCCGCAGATTTCGTCCTCCTGCAGCCGTTCACCGCGCGGCACCTCCAAGACGTGCTTCGGCAAGCGGAAGACAAGCTCCGCCTTCTGCAGGAGGTGGCCGCGTTCCGCTCCATCCGGCCTCCCCGGATCGCCGCCGAGGGCAACGGCGACAGCCTCCTCGGAATCGAGGTCTCTTCGCATGCCTTGACCCAGATGGCCAAGGAGTTCGCCAAGGCGCTCGCCGCCGGCTTCGACCTGCCCCGCGTGCTGGACTTGTTCCTGGACGCGGTGGCGGAGATGGCGCGTCCGAGTCGGAGCGCGCTCCTGCTCGCCGACCAGGCGGGCCACCACTACCGCGTCGGCGCCTATCGCGGCCTCACCCCGCACGTCGCGAAAGCCCTGACGCTGCCCGCGGACAGCGGTCTCCCGCTCTGGCTCACCGTCGAAGGGCGCCTCATGCAGATCGACGAGGCGCATGCCCGGCCCGGAGACACCGCCGCCCGGGAGATCGTGCGCGAGATGGCGGTGCTGCAAGCGGTCGTCGCGATCCCCCTGATCTCCCACGGGGAGCTGGTCGCGATTCTCACGCTCGGCCAGCGAATCACGGGGGGCGCGTATAGCCGCGGGGAGACCGAGATCCTGTTCAATCTCGGCACGCACCTCGCCACGGCGATCCGCGACATCCGCGTGCATCACCTGCTCCAGTACCAGAAGGAATTCAACGAGCGGATCCTCGCCCGCATGTCGAACGGCGTGATCACCATCGGTCCCGACGAGAACGTGGTGATCATGAACCGCCGGGCGGAGGAGATCCTCGGCATGTCGGCCGGCGACGCGCTCGGCAAGGACCTGCGCGTCCTGCCGTCGCCCCTGGGCGATTTGCTGTTCGAGACGCTGACCCGCGGACGTCTCGTGACGCGCGCCGAGGTGCAGCTCGCGCTGCGCAACCTGCCCCTCGAAGTGTCCGCCTATCCCGTGATGGGCGACGGCACCGAGCCCCTCGGGGCCGTGCTCGTGTTCGAAGACCTGACGTCTCGGCGCCAGCTCGCGATGGAGAAGCGGTCGGCCGAACAGCTCCAGCTCCTCACCCGGGTGGTCGCCCGCATCGCCGACGAGATCAAGAATCCGCTCGTCTCCATCAACGCGTTCATGGAGCTGATCGGCGAGCGGTACGACGACCCGAGCTTCCGGCAGCAGTTCGCGTCGGTGGTGGGCCGCGATGTCCGCCGCCTGGTGCAGATCTTCGACAAGCTCGCCGCCCTGGTGAACGAGGGGGACTACAAGCGGGACGCAATGGACGTCCGCTCGACGGTCGAGGAGTGTTTGGTGGAGATGGGCGGCCAGGTCCTGCCCGCGGCCAACGGCGAAGCGCGCCTGCTCAGCTTCGCGGACGAGTCCACACAGAAGCATGTCACCGCCACGCTCTCGCACGAGGGATCCTCCTTTCTAGCCACGGGAGACCGCAGCATGATGAAGAAGGCCATCGCGTACCTCGTCTGGTACTTGCTCCGAAAGACGCCGGGCGCGGAGGCCAAGATCGCCGTCTCGATCTCGCGGCTGGACACGGAGGACCGCATCCGCATCACCGTCGCCTCGCGCACCGCCGAGGTCCGCGCGGAGGAGCTGCAAGGGATCTTCGATCCCATCCAGGTCGTCCAGGGGAACCTCATCGACGTGGGACCGTGCGTCAGCCAGCGCATCATCGAAGCCCAGGGCGGGCGACTCGACGCGAAACAAGGGCGCGGAGACGTGAGCTTCACCGCATCCCTCGCGGCGGCCAGGGCATGAGCGCGACCGACCGTGCCCGCGTGCTCGTGGTCGACGACGAGCTGGGACCGCGCGAATCCCTCCGCATGATCCTGAAGCCGCGCTATGACATCGCCACCGCCGACAGCGGTGAGGCCGCGCTCACGACGCTCACCACGTTTCACCCCGACCTCGTGTTCATGGACATCAAGATGCCGCAGATGGACGGCATCGAGCTGTTACAGCGGATCAAGCGCTCCGACCCCAGCATCGAGGTCGTGATGATCACGGCCTACGCCTCCCTCGAGACGGTCAAGAACGCGCTGACCCACGGGGCGTTCGAGTACCTGATCAAGCCCTTCAGCCGCCACGACCTCGAGGATACGGCCCGTCGCGCGCTGGCGCGCCGGCAGACGGAGCTCGGCACGCGCACCCAGCTCGCCATGCTGGTCGACGAGATGCGCTCGCTCACCGCCAAGAGCAGCGGGCTCGCAGAGGCCGCGCGCGGGGAACAGGCGGAACAGTCGCTCCGGGTCACCCAGCTTTCGATCCTGCGCGAGATCTCGCGGGGCATCCTCGGCCAGCTCGACCTCGCCCAGCTCACCAAGACGGTCACGGCGCAGCTCCGCGAGGCGCTTGGCTACGACGAGGTCGCGGTGCACCTGGGCGCCGCGATGCCCGAGGGCGTCTCCGCCAGCACGTCGATCGTCTGCCCCATCCGCGACGATGCCGCCACGCTGGGCTACCTGGTCGCCGCCAACCGGGCCGGCGCGCGGCCCATCGACCCTCGCGAGCGCGAGCTGCTCGAGATGCTGTCCGAGTATCTCGCCGTCGCCATCCGCAACTCCCGCCTGTACGGCGAGGTGGCGGAGACCAAGCAGTCCCTCGAGCGGCTGATCAGCTCCGCGGGAGACGCCATCATCTCCCTCGACGCCAGCGGCCGGATTCAGGGGTGGAACCCCGCCGCAGGCCGCATCTTCGGCTCGATGACTCAGGACCCCATCGGCCGCCCGCTCACCGACCTCCTCCCCGAGGAGCCGTATCGGACGGCCCGCGCGTCACTGTCCCGCGAGCACCCGGTCAGCACCTTCGAGGTGACGAGCAAGCACGACGAGGAGCGCCCTCTGAACCTCGCCGTCACGCTCTCGTCGCTCACGGGTCGCGACGGGAACCTCGAGGGCATGCTCGCCATCGTGCGCGACACCACCGCCCAGCGGGAGCTCGAGGCGCAGATGCACCAATCCGAGAAGCTCACCGCGCTCGGACAGATGGCGGGCGGGATCGCGCACGACTTCAACAATCTGCTCCAGGCCATCCTCGGCTACGCCCAGCTCATGGGCAAGAACCCGGCCAACGTGGAAGTCGTGCGGCGCGGCCTCGACGTCATCGAAAAGGCGGCCACGGGCGGTGCGGAGACGGTCCGCCGCATCCAGAAGTTCGCGCGCCTGCGACCGGAGGAGGCCTTCGTCGCGCTCGACCTCGACCAGGTCATCCACGATGCCCTCGCGATCACGCGCCCGCGCTGGGAAGAAAAGAAGATCCGCGCCGGCCTCCCCCTACAGCTCGAGCTCGACCTCGGATCGGTACCCGTGGTCATGGGACGCCCGGCCGAGCTCAACGAGGTCTTCACCAACCTGATCCTGAACGCCATCGACGCGATGCCGCGGGGCGGGACGCTGCGCATCCACACGCACGCGCAGGATGACCGCAACGTCGTCTTCACGGTCACCGACACCGGCGTCGGCATGACCGAGGACGTGCGCCGGCGCATCTTCGATCCCTTCTTCACCACCAAGGGTGAAGAAGGCACGGGCCTCGGCCTGCCGGTCTCCTATTCGATCGTGAAGCGGCACGGGGGCGAGATGCGGGTCGAGAGCCGCCCGGGTGGGGGCACCACCTTCACCGTCGTCTTGCCGATGGGCACCGCCGCGACCCCGGACGTCCCCGCCGAGGCCGAGGCCACCACCCGCCGCACGGGACGCATTCTCCTCGTCGACAATGACCCCCAGGTCATGAGCATCCTCGGCGAGATGCTGGGTGACGCCGGCCATCACGTCGTGCCCGTGGGCAGCGGGGCCGAGGCCCTGCGCGTCTTCGTCCTCGGAGGCTTCGACCTCGTCATGACCAATATCGGGATGGCGGACATGAGCGGGTGGGACCTGGCCGAGCGGATCCGGGAGCACGATCCCCAGGTGCCGCTGATCTTCATCACCGGCTGGGGATTGCAGGAACAGGATCAGGCGCGCTCCCGTGGCCTCGGAGTCTCCTCGCTGCTCTTCAAGCCCGTGCGGCCCGCCGAGCTGCACAACTCGGTGCAGAACGCGCTCGGGCCCGCCCGGGGAGCCGCGAACGGGACTACAAGCGCTCTATGATCGTGGCGATCCCCTGCCCGAAGCCGATGCACATGGTCTGAAGACCGAACCGCTTCTTCGAGCGCTCGAGCTCGTGCAGCAGCGTGGTCATGAGCTTGGCGCCGGAGCAGCCGAGGGGATGGCCGAGCGCGATTGCCCCGCCGCTCACGTTGACCCGCTCCATGTCGGGGTGCAGCTCCCGCCCCCAGGCCAGCACGACGGACGCAAACGCCTCGTTGATCTCGAACCGGTCGATCTGCTCGAGCTTCATCCCTGCCTTCTCGAGCACGCGCTGGGTGGCGGGGATGGGCCCGGTCAGCATGATCGTCGGATCCACGCCGGCGAGCGCCGTCGCGACGATGCGGGCCCGCGGCGTCAGACCGAGGGCCTTGGCCCGCGCCTCCGACATGATCAGGAGCGCGGCCGCCCCATCGGAGATCTGTGACGAATTGGCGGCGGTCACCACGCCGTCGGGCTTGAAGGACGGCGCGAGCGCCGCCATCTTCTCGCGGTTCACGGGCACGCGCACGCCCTCGTCGGTGTCGAACACCCTGCCGTCGGCCAGCGTGAGAGGCGCGATCTCGCGCTTGAAGCGCCCCTCGGCGATCGCCCGCCCCGCCTTCTCGTGGCTTCCGGCGGAAAACTCGTCGAGCTCCTCCCGCTTGAGCCCCCACTGCTCGGCGATCATCTCCGCCGAAAGCCCCTGTGGAATGATGTTGTAGAGCGCCTGGAGCCGGGGCGAGAGCGGCCCGTCGCCGGGGCCCATCCCGTTCGAGCCCATGGGCACGCGCGTCATGTTCTCCACCCCGCCTGCGATGACGCACTCGTACTGCCCGGCCATCACGCCCATGGCGGCGAAGTTGGCCGCCTGCTGGCCCGACCCGCACATGCGGTCGAGGGTGGTGCCGCAGACGTCGAGTGGGAACCCCGCGATCAGCGCGGCGTTGCGGGCGATATTGAACCCCTGCTCGCCCACTTGATCGACGCAGCCGATCACCACGTCCTCGACCTCCGAGGCATCGATCTTCACGCGCTCGACGAGCGCCTTGAGCGTGTCGGCGAGCAAGTCGTCCGGGCGAACCCCGGCGAGCGCGCCGCCCTTCTTTCCCACGGCGGTTCTCACCGCCCCGACGATCACCGCGTGTGCCATCGTGTTACCTCCGTGTGGATGCTGGATCCGAGCCGTGGCCCTTGACCCGCTCGGCGAGCTTGCAGAACGCGCAGAGCGTCCCCGTCGTGACCTGGCCGCAGGACGTGCACTCCAGGAGCTCGACGTGCTCCACGCGCTCGAACGCCGGGCGCGCCTTTTCGAGAAAGCCGAAGAGGAAGTTGTGCTTGGAGCCCGGAGACGTTTCCTCGAGCCGGTTCAGAAGCTCCTTGTGGGCGATCGAGGTCGCGCCCTTGGCGAACGGGCACTCCTCGACGATGTAGTCGATCCCGCGCAGGAACGCATAGCCGGCCGTCTCGAGCTCGGACAACCGGTACAGCGGCTTCACGCGGCGCACGAGCTTGGGATGGGTCGACGCCAGCGCGGGCGACTGGCGCGGCAGGGCATCGGTTTGCCAGGTCAGCACCGAACCGAAGAGCGTCGCCGCCTCGTCGTCGAGGTTGTGCCCGGTGGCCACGACCGGATACCCATGATCGAGCGCGGCCTTGTTCATCAGGTAGCGCTTTGACAAGCCGCAGGCCGAGCACGTGGGGCGCCGGGTCACCTTCTGGACCTGGGGAATGCCCGCGCCCACGGCGTCCGCCACCCGCTCGATGTGCAGCGTCTGCCCCCGCGCGGCCGCGAACGCCTCGCACTTGGCCTTCGACTCGACGGAGTACTCGAAGATCCCGAGATCGAGATAGAGGCCGGCGGTGCGGTACCCCTCCTCGAGGAGCACGTCCCAGAGCGCGAGGGAATCCTTGCCCCCCGACACCGCCACCATCACGGTCTCGTCCCGCGTGAACATCCGGTGCTTGTGGACCGCCTCGGCGACCTGCTTCCTGAAGAACTCGATGAAGTGCTCGCGGCAAAACGCGGCATTGTGCCGTCTCAGCTCGAGGGCCGCCCCGCCGCCGCACTTCCGGCACTTCACAGGATGACTCCCGGGATGATTCGCGCGCTGCCGCCCGACATCACGGGGCGCACCTCGACCACGTCGCCGTCGCCGACGACGCTGTCACTGGTGAGCAGCTCGTCGCCGCGGATGACGAGGACGGTGCCGGCCAGGATGTCGAGCTCGACGAGGAGCTCCTTGACGCGGCGCCGGCCGCTCAGCTCGACCTCTCGCTTCGGGTTGCGCAGGATGATCTTCACGCGATGGGGGTCTCCTACGGGGATGGGTGCGTCACCTCGATTTGGGTCGTCCTGATTATAGCGAGCGCCGGCGGCGCGCACAACGATCTTCCCATCAGCTCACTCGCCTGCCGGTTCTAGATTTGCCTTCGGCCGCGGGCGCGGACCGCGACCTTGGTCCAATTGACGGTTCTCAGTGGCGGGAGTAGGCGCGCCACGCGGTCCGTGTGCACACACCCAATGGAAGGAGGCGATACGACCGAAAGAACGCGGACGACCGCTCCGCTCAGCAGCCCGAATTCCATCACAAGTACGTGCGGGCCGATCAACGATGGCATCCGGGGCAACGGCGCCCGCGAGCTCGTCGTCATCAAGAAAGGCAGCATCATCCGATTCAGCGTGGAGATCGAGGTGTCAGGCAGCAGGCGCAGTGTGAGCCTGCCGCCACAGGGCAGCTTGCGATACCCGACTTCGACCGGAGAACCGACGCTGACGTGGCTCGGCCCGAATCAAACCATCCCCGACTCCACCGTGCCCAGTGGCAGTCTGACGCTCAGCGCGAAGAGGGCGGCGCGCCTCATCAAGCTGCCCAATGAACTCCCGCGCTTCGGCCGCGAGATCGCGGCGTCCATTATCCGCAAGGCCCTGGTCAGTCGCCTGGCGCGGAGAAATCCCCTTGCCTCACGCCTCGCGCATCGGGAGCAGGTCTCTCTATCCCGGCCGCCATTTCAAACTGAGGCACTACCGGCCGCCGCGTCCGCCGGGCCGACGGCGACGATACGCGAGGGCCCAGTCGTTGAAGTGGAGATTGTAGAGCTCTACGGGGGGCGGAGCAAGTTGCGCGGCTCGAGCGGCACGGGATCGATGAAATCAAGGCCCCTGGCGCTCAGTGCATAGCGCCTCTCGCGATCGACCCATTCCGATTTCCTCGCTGCGCGCGACCAGAACAGATAGAACACGTCGCGCGCGTTGATCGCTGTCTGCAGCTCTTGCTGCCACCGAGCACCCGCGCGGAGGCTCACGACGTCAAGGAACACGTCAAGCTGCGGCGCGATCTTTTGGAGCCCCTGTATCACGCGCAGTACCTCGTCGCGATCCTCTCTTGCATACGACGCGAAGGCCGAGCGATAGCGCCTGAGCTCGGTTGGGAGCGGTTCCGGCCGCCTAGTGGACACTCCGACCTCAAGGACGAACTGGAGCGTCGCGATGGCCAGGCCCGCCAGGAACACCGTCACGAACCCAACCCGTTGCCCCGTCGGAGCAGTCTCGTCGACCGTCACCGCGAAGTTGGCATTGCCGATCTCGCCCGCTCACAGGATCGTGTCCTCTGTGTGGCGGATGGTCAGCCCGTCGATTGGGTGGAGCCGAACGGTCACGACGTCCCCTCGCGCGAGGCTGACAGGTCCCTTCTCACGCGCGAGATCTCCCCGGTGCGCTCGGCCGCCTCGGCGCGCCGGCGGACATCGGCTCTGTCTTTGTCTAGATGCGCCCAGACGTCCAGCATGGCACTGGCGCCTGGTGCGACGGTGGCCTCGCCCGTCACCGTGAAGTGGACGAGGTCGGTGATGCGCAGCGCAGGCGCAGACGGATCGACCGAGAGCTGTGTCTGAGGCTGTTGGGAGCGTGTGGCGTACCTCTCGCGCACGCCGAGCACGACGTCCCGCGCGGCGCCCATCAGGCTGCGGAGTCGCCTCTTGACTCGCCAAGGTGGCTCGCGCATCGACGTAGCGATCTGTGCCTCCTCCAAGCGCGAGTCCCTGTGAGCGGATATCGCACCTGCTGACTGACGCCCTTGCTCGGATTCGTCCCTCAGTGACTGTAGGAACCGTATGAGGTTCCCTACGTCCTCTTCGTATCGCGCGTCTCTGATCTCGAAGGCATGACGTCTTGCCAGCCGCCGCAGCCCTTTGTGCAGCTGTTGTGCGTTGCCGAGCACCGCGCCACCTACCAGCACCGGCATCACGTGTATCTGGCGATCGAGCGCCGTTCCCACCTCAAGGCGCACGAGGTCTGTAGGATTGTTGCCCGCCCTATCGGTCGCCTCGACCCACCGCGGACCGATCACGGCGAGCAGCACATCACAGGCCCCGACCTGATCTTCGATGATTTCCACGTAGTCCTCACCCGCCTGGACGCTATCGACGTCCATAAAGACGTTCTCTGCGCCGAAGTGGTCCTGACCCGTTCATGCAGGCGGCTCGCGTAGCCGCCGCTAGCCTCACGGCGATAGCTGTTGTAGATCTTCAGTGATGGCATCAGCTCGCCCTTGTGCGACCGCGCGACCTGTCCATCGCCTTCAAAGACGCGCCGGCCTCTGTCATGGCGCGCCTAGCCTACCCCGTTTCACTGTCGTCCTGGCGCTCTCTCGCCTAGCTCCCGGAGATCCCACTGTCCCGTCTCATCGGGAGCATAGGCATCATCTACGCGTTGCCTTGCGCCTGCCTTACCCCGCCTTGCCTCTAACGTGACGTAATCTTGCCTTATCGGACGCTCGCCCCCCGCTGGAGGCGCAGGCACAGCTCGGTCGTGTTTTGGTTTGAATAAGGACACTGACTGAGGCTCCACCACTCGAGGAGACACGTCCTCGAGAGGAGCGGTTTGCCGGGCGAGCCGCGATCGGGTATGGTCGCCGCAAGTTCAGCACGAGTCCGAACATCAAGGAGGTGCACGCTCATGGCCAAGCGCGGCTTCAAGATGATCGATGCCGAAATGCACGTGATGGAGCCGGTCGACCTCTGGGAGCGCTACATCGACCCTGAGTTCAAAGCCCGCGCGCCGCGCCGGCTCAGCGAGCGCCGCTGTGACATTCGCACCGTGGTCGAAGGCGAGGTCATGGCGTCGATGCCGGGCGGCGACTGGCCGGCGCTCACCGACGCCGAGGAAAGGGCTCTCGGCGAGCGCTACTCCCAGGAGATCGCCCGGAGCTTCGATCCGAAATCCCAGCTTCGTGCGATGGACAAGGAAGGCCTCGACCTCGCGATCCTCTATCCGACCTCGGCGATGTACATCACGGCCTTCTACACGATGGACCCTCGCTTCGCCGCCGCGGCGTGCCGCGCCTACAACGACTGGTTACACGACTACATCGAGGCCGCCGATCCCCACCGTCTTTTCGGGGCCGCCGCCGTGTCGCCGCACGACGTTCCCACCGCGGTGGCGGAGGCGCGCCGCGCTGTCACCACCCTCGGGATGAGAGCTGTCTTCCTCCGCCCGAACATCTACAACGGCCTGCCCTGGCACGATCCCGCCTACGACCCGCTCTGGCCGCCTGCCAGGAACTGGACGCCCCCGTCGGCTTCCACGAGACCACCGGCTCCCGGATGAAAGCCGCCGTGGCCGATCGCTTCAACAGCATGTGTATCGCCCACATCTCGACTCACTCCGTCGAACAGATGCTGGCGTGCATGGACATCATCATGGGCGGCGTGATGGAGCAGTTTCCGCGCCTGCGCTTCGCCTTCCTCGAAGGCCAGTGCGGTGGCTCCCGTTCTGGCTGCACCGGATGGACGAGCACCACGAGTGGCGCGAGCCGTACGGGAGATGCGCACCTCCCCATGCTCCCGTCCGAGTACTTCCGGCGCCAGGGCTTCTGCGCCGTCGAATGCGACGAGGAGTTCGTCGTCCACGTCGTGGACGCGATCGGAGACGACACCCTCGTCACCACGACCGACTATCCTCACGGCGACTCGAAATACCCGGACTCGATGAACCGCTTCCTTGCGCTCCCGCTGTCCGACGCGACGAAGCGGAAGATCCTGTGGGACAACGTGCTGCGCCTGTACGCGCTCTGAGCGATGGCGCGCATCGGGTTCGTCGGCGTCGGCAACATCGGCCGGCCCATGGCCGAGAACCTCCTCGCCGCCCGCCACGAGCTGGCGGTGCACGATCGGCGGCCGGAGGCGGCCGCGGCTCTTCTCGCCGCCGGCGCTCGCTGGGCGGACTCGACGGCCGACCTCGCCGCCGGGTGCGAGATCGTCGCCACGTGTCTGCCGGGCCCCGCCGAGATGGAATCGGTGTGCCTCGGACCCGGCGGCATCCTCCAGAACATCCGGTCCGGCGCGCTCTACCTCGACCACACCACCAACTCGCCGCTCCTCGTCCGCCGCGTCCATGACGCGCTCGCCCGCAAGGGCGTCGAGATGGTCGACGCGCCGGTCAGCGGTGGAATGGAGGGCGCGCGAACGCGTGACCTCCTCGTGATGGCGGGCGGCGCGCCGGCCACCTTCACACGCGCCCGGCCCGTGCTCGCCGCGATGGCCAAGCGCGTCCTTCACACCGGTGGCATCGGCTCCGGATCGATCGCGAAGATCCTGCACAACTGCGCGACCTTCACGCTCGACCTGGTGATGACCGAGTGCTGGACGACGGCCGTCAAGGCGGGCGTCGATCCCGGCACGATCGTCGACGTCTTCAACCAGGCCGCGATCGGTCACATGATGAGCTTGAAGGTCCGGCTCCCCGCCACTTACCTTCGTGGAGATTTCGAGCCCCGCTTCTCGCTCGCGCTCGCTCGGAAGGATCTCGGGCTGGCCCTCGAGCTTGCCCGAGCGGTCGCGGTGCCCATGCGCCTCGGGGGCCTCTGCGAACAGGAGCTGGCAGACGCCATGGCGCGCCGCTGGCGTACCGGTACAGCTCGATCTTCCTCACGCTCCAGGAGGAGCGGGCGGGCGTGCAGGTCCGGCTGCCCGCCGGCGATCGGCCGGCGTAGAGCGCTCCGCTCCGAGGATTACTTCGGAACGAACGTCAGCTGCTGGCCAGCCACGACCAGTTCTGCCATGAGGCCGCCATTCGGCTTGAAGAAGACCGTGGCTCCATCTAGACGCCCGGCATGGAACAGCGTGAGCTGGAGTCGATGGAAGATGGCGGCCATGTTCCGGCCGGCACACGGCGACCCCCCGCGCCATGAACGCGTCGACGATGGCCGTGCGGGCCCGCTGGAACTCGGCCGGGCCGATCGCATCCGGTGGCGTGCCGGTGAGCGCGGTGATCTTCGCCACCGTGGACCACTGCAACATCGTGTCCGCCGATCGAACCTGTAGCCCCTCGGCCGCGGTACCAAACCAATCTGTCCACCCGACACCGTCGACCCACGGCCGAAACGAAAATAGGCCGACCGGCAAGGGGCGCTGAGTCAAATCAAGATTCAAATGGAGTCACCACCGGCCAACGAAGCGGCCGGGAACCGGGAACCGCCGTGGTACAACAGGGATCGTCCCATGAGCGGCGCCTCGCATCCCTGGTCACGCATTCCATGGAAGACCACGTCGAGCCGGCCCGTCTACGACAACCGGTGGATCAAGGTCCGCGAGGACATCGCCGAGCTCCCCAGCGGGCAGACGACCGTCTACGGAGTCGTCGAGTGCTCAGAATGCGTCGGCGTGCTCCCCTTCCTCGACGGCGACCGCGTCGTCCTCGTGGGCCAGTACCGCTACGTCGCCCGTGACTTCTACTGGGAGATCCCGACGGGCGGCCAGCACGCGGGGGAGACGCTCGAGGAGGCGGCCCAGCGGGAGCTGGCCGAGGAGGCGGGCTACGAGGCCGGCCGTCTCGTCAAGCTCTGCGACTTCCACACGTCGAAGAGCATCCTGCGGGAAGTGGCGCACCTCTACATGGCAACGGAGCTACGCCCCGCCTCACGCCCACCGGATCACACCGAGTTCATCGAGCGGCGCGTGCTGCCCTTCGACGAGGTCCTCGCGATGGTCGAGCGCGGGGAGATCAAGGACTCGATGACCGTGGTCGCGGTGCTGCACGCCGCGCGCCGGCGCTAATTCATCGAAGGGGGCCTCGACGGCCCCCTCCGAGCCTCCCCCAGAACTCGGTTGCGCCGGCAAAGCCGGCGCTCGAACGGCGGTTACTCCGACACGCCCCTACCCGGAGCTCGGCTCGACGGAACGCCTACGCCTTGCCGGCCAGGTACATCTGGCCGGTCGGAGCGGGGACGCCGCCGGCGGGCTCGAGCGTGACGGCGAAGACGTCCACCTTGTCGACTCCGGGCAGCGGCGGCACCCGGACGGTGGCCGCTCCGTCCGCCCCCACCTCGAAGACGCCCGCCGACACGGGCGCCTTCGTCCCCGCGATGGCCCAGAGCTGATACGCCTTTCCCGGAGGTGCCGCCGGAAGGCCTGCTGTGACCAGGAGCCCGCCCTTCGGCGCGTTCCAGATCATCCGGGCCTTGGCCGACGGCGCCGGCTCGAGGCCCGCCAGCGCCACGACCTGAGTCCCGGGATCGCGAACCAGGGCCAGGATGGCCTGCTGACGCTCGCCCTTCCGCCCGGAGGGCACGCGTCTCCTCGGCCAGGGCTGCCAGGCGCTTTTCGTACATGGTCGAGAGCGAGAACCCCACGGCGATGGCCGCGATGCCCGCTGCCATGGCCGCCGCCCATACGGCAGGCCACCATGAGCGACGCGCCGGAGCCGCAGCGAGACCCGGCCTGACGGCCGCGATCGAGCGGCGATGGCTGGACGCGCGTCTGGGCGCCGATCCGCTCCATGAGGGCCTGCTTGACGCCCGCGGGCGGCGCCTCGGTGGTCGCGGCGGCCAGCTCCAACAGCGTTCCCTGGAAGTCCCGGAGCGCGCTCGCGGCGTCCGGGTCTCCGGCCTGGAGCAAGGCCTCGAAGCGCACGCGATCCTCCCCCTCCAGCCCGCCGAGGGCGTAGACCGCCGCCAGATCCCGGATCTCTTCCGCGTTCACCGATCCTCTCCCATCAACTCGGCTGCCCCTCGGCGCGGAGGGCGGTCCGAAGCCGCTCCAGACCGAGCCGAGCCCGCGTCTTCACCGTTCCGAGCGGCTCGCCCAGGCGCGCCGCGATCTCCGACTGCGTCAGCCCTTCAAAGAACGCCAGCTCGATCACACGGCGCTGGGCCTCCGGCAGCCGCGCCAGAGCGTTTTCGACGAAGCC
Organism: uncultured Candidatus Rokubacteria bacterium; assembly: GCA_963840495.1. GTDB lineage: Bacteria > Methylomirabilota > Methylomirabilia > Rokubacteriales > CSP1-6 > CAWIZN01. The sequence continues at coordinate 19,101 of CAWIZN010000080.1, read as the reverse complement.
CCGGCCCTCGGCGACCCTCGCCGGGCTCTCCATCCCCGCGTCGTCCTGGCGGGCTACCGCCTCGTTCACCGGCATCACGAACGTCTGCTCTCTTCTACGGATGGACCGGAGCTTATCGATTGCCCGGGCCTTGGCCCGCATCAAAACCCACGCGATGGGGCTACCCCGGCTCGGATCGTACCGCGGGGCTTCCTGCCAGACCTGCCAGAAGACTTCCTGCAGGACCTCCTCGGCGGAGGAAGGGTCGCGCAGGACGCGGCGGATGAGGCCCAGGGCGGTGCCGGCGAAGGCGTCGTAGAAGCGGCTGAAGGCGTCCCGATCGCCCGCCGCGATGCGGGCGATGAGGAGCTCCGCGTCATCCGGCGGGCCGGGGACTGGAGAATTCACGACGTCAATCACTAGCAGCCCTCGCGGCCGAGGTCAACACTAGGATCTCCATTCCGGGCACGGAAACCGAAGCTTCGCGTCACGCTCCCAGCTCCGCCTCCGCCTGCTCCAGCCAGAACCGCATGTCCATCTCGCGGTACATCGTCACCGCGGTCGTGAGGTGCTCGCGGGCTGGTCGCGCTTGCCGGTGCGCCGGTAGAGCTTGCCGAGGCCGAGGTGGCAGTGGGCCACGAGCGGGCGCATGCCGAGCTCGCCGGCGAGCGCCAGCGCCTCGCGGTAGTAGGATTCAGCGTCCTCAGCGCCGGCTGCCGACGCGACGTCACCGGCGAGGCAGAGGGCGTGGGCCTCGCTTCCCCGAGCCCCCAGCCGCCGGGTGAGCGCCAGGGCCTCTCGGGCGTGGCTGGCGGCCTCGTCGATCCGCCCGGCCGAGCAGCAGGTCATCGCCGCGCTCAAGAGAATGCTCGCCGGCCACATATGAATCGGACACTTCTGGAACTCCGCGACGGCGCCCACGACCAGCGGAAACCCCTCGTCAGCACGGCCGGCGCAGGCGTAGACGGCGCCGAGGGTCGCGGCGACGAGCGGTGTGCCCAGGACGATCTGCCACGTTCGGCCGAGATCGAGGCTCCGCTCGAGGACCGCGGTCGCCCGCGGGAGGTCTCCGCGACGGAGGTGGGCGAGACCGAGCGCCATCAACCCGAAGTGCAGCGTGTAAGGATGATCGGCTGCTTCGCCAACCTGCACGGCTGCCTCCGCGTGTCTGACTGCCTCGTCGAACCGGCCCAACTGGGACAGCACGTCGGCGAGGAAGACGTCTGAGACCGCCAAGGGGATGTTGGGCGTCCCGAAGCGCTCGTAGCGCAGGGCCTCCCCAAGCGCGGCGTTTCGCCCGAGTATCGAGGCCGCGTCGCTGAAGTCGCCCCTGGCGGCGTGCGTGATGCCCAGGTGGGTCGTGGCCACCACCTCGATCGAGCGATCGCCGAGGGTGCGTCCGACGGTCAGGGCCTCCTGACCGTATCGCACGGCTTCATCGTAGGCGCCAATCGATACGCGCTGCAGCACCATGAAGGTGGCGATCCGGCCAAAGCGGTGCTGATCGCCGAGGGTTCTGGCGAGCGCCTCGGCCTCGTGGAGGTATCCCCCCATGCGCGCGAACTCGGCGAACGGGAGAAGCGCGCCCCGGATGTCGATCAGGATGTCGATGGTCAGCTCGGTCGTGTTCCTGGTGTCGGGGATATGGCGGAGGGCCCCGAGCGCCTGCTCCAGGTGGGCAATGGCCTCGCGGTAAGCGGCCCGCGCCACGGCCCGGAGTCCCGCCTGGCGGAGATAGGCGACCGCCTTGTCCCACAGCTCCCCGCGGAGCGCGTGGCGGGCCAGTCGCTCGGCGTGCTCCGCGACGCGCTCGGCGGAGAGTCGCTCGATGGCCGCGGTGATGCGCGCGTGCAGGGCGCGCCGCCGGTCGTGGAGCAGCCCCCCGTAGGCGACTTCGTGGGTGAGCGCGTGCTTGAACATGTACTCGAGATCCGGGAAGAGCCGGGTCTCGTAGAGAAACTCCGCAGCCTGGAGGCGGGTCTAGCTCGGCGCGTACCTCGGGCTCCGGCGCATCGGCGATGGCCAGGAGCAGCGGCAGGGGCACGTCCTTGCCGATGACCGCGGCCGCCTGGAGCAGTCGCTTGGCCTCGGGCGCCAGCCGGTCGATGCGCGCGGCCAGGATGGTCTTCACGCGTGGTAGGGATCTGCAGATTCTCGACAGGCCGGGTGAGCCGGTAGTCGCCGCGCTCGCCGGCCAGAGCCGCCGTCTCCACCAGGGCCCGCACACTCTCCTCGAGGAAGAGGGGATTGGCTTCCGTCCGCTCGACCAGGAGCTGCTTGAGTGGGCCGAGGGCCGCGTCAGCGCCGAGCAGCGCATCCAGCAGCTCGTCAGCGCGCTCGGGCGGCAGGGGGTCGATGCGGAGCTGGCGGTAATAGGTCTTGCCGCCCCAGGCGTGACGGTACTCGGGACGATAGTTGACGAGGAGCACGAGGCGCGCCGCGGGCAGGCTCTCGACGAGGCTATCGAGCAGGCCTGGGTCTCGCCGTCGATCCAGTGCAGATCCTCGAAGACCACCACCAGCGGCTGCACCTCGCTCTCGCGCAAGAGCACGCGCTTGACGAGCGTCGAGCGTCTGCTGGCGCCGCTGAAGTGGATCGAGGGCGTGCCAGGACGCTTCCTCCACCGGCACGTCGAGCAGCGCCAGGAGAGCGGGCACGGCGGGCGCGAGCGCCGGGGCGAGCGTCAGGACCTTCCCCGTGACCTTCTCGCGGATCTTCCGCGGGTCGTCGCGGCTCTCGATCGCGAAGTAGCCGCGGAGCAGCTCGATCACCGGCAGGTAGGCGGTGGCCTTGCCGTAGGAGACCGAGCCGGACTTGCACGATGAGCCAGCCGTGCACGCGGTGGGAGTGAGTGAGCTCCCAGAAGAGACGCGACTTGCCCACGCCCGGCTCCCCCACCACGGCGACCACCTGGCCGTGCCCCAGGCTCGGCCCGATCGAGGGCGTCCCGGAGCTGCTCCAGTTCCGCACTTCGGCCGACAAAGCGCGTGAGCCCCCGCCGCGCCGCGGCCTGCAAGACGGGTGCGGGCGGCGCCGGCCCCCGCCAGCTCGAACACCTCGATCGGCTCGCGAGCCCCTTGACCGGCACGAGGGCCGAGCGGGGTGACCTGCACGAAGCCTTCGGCCAGCCGCAGCGTGTCGGCGGTGAGTCGGATGCTGCCGGGCGCCGCGAGCTGCTCCATGCGGCGGCCAGGTGGGTGGTCTGGCCCACGGCGGTGTAGTCCATGCGCAGATCGCTGCCGATCGAGCGCACCACGACCTCGCCGGAGTTGAGGCCGACGCGGATCTGCACCTCCACGCCCTGGGCGCGGCGCAGCTCCTCCGAGTAACGCCGCACGGAGGCCTGCATCCGGAGCGCCGCGTAGCACGCCCGCACCGCGTGATCCTCGTGGGCCAGGGGCGCGCCGAATAGCGCCATGATCCCGTCGCCCATCACCTGGTTGACGGTGCCCTCGTACCGATGCACCGCCTCCATCATGTGCGTCGAGCACGGGTCGAGAAGCTTGCCCGCCTCCTCAGGATCGCGGTCGGCGAGCAGCTCCATCGAGCCCTTCAGGTCGGCGAAGAGGACGGTCACCTGCTTGCGCTCGCCTTCGAGCGCAGCGCGCGAGGTGAGGATCTTCTCGGCGAGGTGCTTCGGCGTGTACGACTCGGGCGCCGGCGAAGCGGCCTGCTGGCTCGGTGGTGAGCGCGGCGCCGCAAGACCGGCAGAACTTCTTGCCCCGTGTGACGGGGGTGCCACAGCTCGGGCAGGCCCCCTCGAGCCGGGCGCCACAGTCCTCGCAGAAATGCGCGCCCGCGTCGTTCTCAGCCTGGCACCGGGGGCAGGTCATGCCGGAGCCTCCGAGCAGCGTCGGTCAAGGTCAGAACGGTTGGCCGAGAATAGCTGCCCGGGTCTCGCGTGGTCAAGGATAGCGCCGCGAGTTGTCGCGAGCCCGCGAGTCTCCTCGGTTGCTGGGGGTTTCGGGGGGTTGATCCACACGGCCTCGGGGCGCGCCGGCGGCTACCTGGGCACGCTGGGCACGCTGGCGACGGTGCGGCGGACGAGGCGGCGGGCCTTCAGCTCGTAGCGCGGCAAGCTGCCGGCCGGCACGGGCACCACCTCGACGCGGATGCCGAGGTCGACGCGCACGGCCTCCTGCACCGACCGCGCGACCGACGACGCGGCGTCTCCATTCACCTCGACGAGGAGCCGCACCTCGTCCATCTCGCTCGGCCGGTAGACCTCGATGAGGAACTCGTCCACCGCGGGAAATCGGCGGATGATCCCCTCGAGGGCGGAGGGGAAGACGTTCACGCCCCGGACGATCAGCATGTCGTCGACGCGCCCCAGGATGCCGCCCGCGAGGCGCAGGAAGGTCCTGCCGCACCCGCACGGACCGCCGGCCACGCGGACGCGGTCGCCCGTCAGGTAGCGCAGGAGCGGCGAGCCGGCCCGCCCGAGATTGCTCAGCACCAGCTCGCCCTCCGCGGCGGCCTGGCCCGTCGCCGGATCGATGACCTCGGCGATGAACTCGGACTCGTTCACGTGCAGTCCCGCCTGATCGGCGCACTCGAAGCCATAGGCGCCCATCTCGGTCATGCCCGCGTGATCGAAGGCGCGCGCCCCCCACGCCTCCTCGATCCGCGCCCGCACCGAGGGAATGCCCGCCCCCGGCTCACCCGCGTGCACGGTGGTGCGCACACCGAGCTTGCTCAGGTCGAGCCCCCGCGCGCGCGCCTCCTCGGCCAGATGCAGCGCGTAGGACGGCGTGCAGCAGATCGCGGTCGCGCCGAGGGCCTCGATGGCGGCCAGGCGCTGAGCCGAGTCCTGTCCGCCGCCGGGGATCACGAGGGCGCCGATGGCCCGCGCGCCGTCGAAGCCCGCCCAGAACCCCACGAAGAGGCCGAACGAGAACGGGAAGAAGACGCGATCCTGGGCGCCGAGCCCGGCCCCGCGAAGCACGAAGCTCCAGCAGCGGGCCCACCAGTCCCAGGACTCCTGCGTGTCGAGCCAGCGGAGCGGCGCGCCGCTCGTCCCCGACGTCTGGTGCACGCGCACGTAGCGGTCGATCGGATACGTCAGGTTGGTGCCGAACGGCGGGTGCGCGGCCTGGTCGAGCCCCAGCTCGGCCTTGCGCGTGAAGGGCAACCGGGAGAAATCATCCCAGCTCCGGAGGTCCTCCGCCCCCGCGAGGCCGGCCGCCTTCCACTTCTGCGTCACGAATGGATTGGCGGGAACGAGCGCCCGCGCCAGGCGCGTCAGCTTGTCCCACTGGTGACGCCGGAGCGCCTCGGCACCCGAGGCCTCGAGGTCCCGGTCGAAGAACGCCGTCATCCGCGAAGCTTGAAGCGCTGGATCTTCCCGGTCGCCGTCTTCGGCAGCTCGGAGACGAACTCGATCCACCGAGGGTACTTGTACGGCGCGATCTTGTCCTTGACGAACCCCTTCAGCTCGGCCTCGAGCGCGGGCGCGCCCGCATAGCCGTCCTTCAGCACGACGAACGCCTTGGGCTTCACGAGTCGATCCGTGTCCTCGGCGCCCACGACGGCGGCCTCCAGCACCGCCGGATGCCCGACCAGCGTGTTCTCGACTTCCACCGGCGACACCCAGATCCCGCCCACCTTCAGCATGTCGTCGCCCCGGCCGCAGTACCAGAAATAGCCGTCGGGGTCCTGGTAGTACTTGTCGCCCGTCTGGATATAGTGGCCGAACAGCGCCTGCCGCGTCTTCTCCTGCTGGTTCCAGTAGTACGCCATGATCGAGTCGCCCTTGACCCGGAGATTGCCGATCTCCCCGGGCGCCACCGGGCGTCCGTCATCGTCGACGACCAGGGCCTCGTAGCCGGGCACCGGCAACCCCGTCGCGCCGGGCCGCACCTGCCCCGGACGATTCGACAGGAAGATGTGCAGGATCTCCGTGGTGCCGATGCCGTCCAGCGTCTCGACGCCGAAGGTGTCCCGCCAGCGGCGGTAGAGATCCTCGGGCAGCGCCTCCCCCGCGGAGACGCAGAGCCGGAGCGACGAGAGGTCGTAGCGCTTCGCCGCCTCCTTGACCTGCAGCATGGCGGCATAGAGCGTCGGGACGCCGAAGAAGAGCGTGGGCCGGTGGCGGTGGATCAGCTCGAACATGGCTTCGGGGAGCGGTCGATGCGGATAGAGCACGCCCTGCCCGCCCACGCCCATGGGGAAGTACAGGTTATTGCCGAGCCCGTACGCGAAGAAGAGCTTGGCCGCCGACACCGTGCGGTCATCCTCGGTCATCCCGAGCACCCCGCGCGCGTAGGCCTCGGTGCAGAAGACCATGTCGTGCTGGAGGTGCACGGCGCCCTTGGGCCGGCCCGTCGAGCCCGACGAATAGAGCCAGAGCGCGGGCTCGTCCCTGGACGTATCGGCCGCCTCGAGTCGTGACGAGGCCCGGGCGATCCACGCGTCGAAGCCGATCTGCGTTCCACTCGGATGGCCGGCCACGACCACGTGCTTCAGGTGCCTGGCCTGCCCCAGGATCGGCCCCGCCTCGCCGAGGAGCGGCTCGGAGATCACCGCCACCCGCGCGCGGCTGTCCTCGAGGAAGTAGAGATAGTCGTCGGCCCGCAGCATCGTGTTCACGGGGATGGGGATGGCGCCGATCTTGATGGCCCCCCAGAACGTGGCGACGAACTCGAGCGAGTCGAGCAAGAGCAGGAGCACGCGCTGTTCCGGCTGCACACCCAGGTCGAGGAGCGCATTGCCGGCGCGGTTGACCAGCTCCGCCATCGCGCCGTACGTCAACGAGGTGTCCTCGTAGAAGAAGGCCACCTTGTCGCCGCGCCCCTCGGCCACGTGCCGGTCGACGAAGAAGCTCGCCGCGTTGAACCGGGCCGGGATCTCCATCGTCACCCTCCCACCTGCGGGCTCAGTCGAGCCGCACGTACTCGAATTCGACGGGCTGTCCGTTGACGCCCCGCGCGGGCGGCGCGATCCACTTGGCAAACCGGCCGGGCTCGGTGACGGACTGCATCAAGCTGCCGATGAAGGCCTGGTCGCTGTCGTTGGGCAGCCAGTCGCCGTGGCGCGCGTCCCACTCCGCCTCGCTGATGACGCGGCCGTCCGGCGACACCTTGGCGTCGGCGAAGACACCGATCCGGCGGTGAAACCCGCGGTGGGGCAACCGCAGCTCGACGTCGATCCCGTGGCTCTTGATGACCTGGTTCCAGCGCGTCACCCCGCGCTGGCAGTCGACCACGTAGTCGTCGCGCAGCCGCTCGTTCAGGGACACCAGCGCCGCCTCCTCGCGCATGCCGATGCTGTCGCCCACCAGCTCGGCCACCGAATAGGTCGCGTCCTTCAGCCGGTGGTCGTCGGACTTCTTCACCTCCTCGAAGCGGCCCTTGAGGCCCATCGTGTAGAAGTTCGCCGCATTGGTCGACACTTCCGAGCCGAAGAGATCGAGCGAGACCGAGCAGTGGAAGTTGATGTACTTCTGGATCGTCGCCAGGTCGATGCCGCCGTGGCGGCGCACGTCGTCGGTCTTGTGCTCGCGCATCAGCTCGCACGTGCGCTGCACGATGCGTCCGATGCCCGCCTCGCCCACGAACATGTGGTGCGCTTCCTCGGTGAGCATGAAGCGGCAGGTGCGCGAGAGCGGGTCGAAGCCGCTCTCCGCCAGGCTCGCGAGCTGGTACTTGCCGTCGCGGTCGGTGAAGAAGCAGAACATGAAGTACGAGAGCCAGTCCGGCGTCTTCTCGTTGAACGCGCCGAGGATGCGGGGCTTGTCGGCGTCCCCCGAGCGGCGCTGCAGGAGCGCCTCCGACTCCTCGCGGCCGTCGCGCCCGAAGTACGCGTCGAGCAGATAGACCATCGCCCACAGGTGCCGCCCCTCCTCCACGTTGATCTGGAAGAGGTTGCGCAGGTCGTAGAGCGACGGGCACGTGCGGCCGAGATGGCGCTGCTGCTCGACCGACGCGGGCTCGGTATCCCCCTGGGTCACGATGAGCCGCCGCAGGACGCCGCGGTACTCGCCGGGCACCTCCTGCCACGCGGGATCGCCCATGTGGTCGCCGAAGTTGATCTTCCGGTCCGGCTCGGCCGGCGCGAGAAAGATGCCCCACCGGTAGTCCGGCATCTTGGTGTAGCCGAACTTGGCCCAGCCCTGCGCGTCCACGCTGATGGCCGTGCGCAGGTAGGCGTCCTTGGCCTGGAAGCCGTCCGGCCCCATGTCCCGCCACCAGTCGAGGAACTTCGGCTGCCAGTCCTCCAGCGCGCGCTGCAGGCGCCGGTTCTCGGCGAGGTTGACGTTGTTCGGGATGCGCTCGACGTAGTCGATGCCGGCCATCACACTCTCCTCCGGTCGAATTCGCTGCGCTCCCCGCTGCCGTAGACCTTGAGGGCGCCCTTCGGCCCGACCGCGTTCGGGCGTTGGAAGATCCAGTTCTGCCACGCCGAGAGCCGGGCGAAGATCTTGCTCTCGAGCGTCTCGGGCCCGCCGAAGCGGAGCGAGCTCTCCATTCCCGGTGAGCGCGTCCGGCGAGAAGGCGGCGCGCTCCTCGACGGCGATCCGCACCTCGTCGTCCCAGTCGATGTCGTCGGGCGTGAACGTCACGAGCCCGGCCTCCGCGGCGGCCGAGGCCTCGAGATCCTCGCCGATGCGCCGCTTGAGGTCGCCCACGCGCCCCGGCTCGCCGAGGAAGCGGCTCTCGAGCCGGGTGAGCCCGTTGACCATGGGATACGGGCCGAAGTTCATCTCCGTGAGGCGCAGCGCGGCGGGCGGCCGCCCGTCGCCCTCGCGGCCGCCCTCGAGCATGTACGAGCGGTCGGTGGCGAGCGCCAGCTCGAGCAGCGTGCCGGCAAAGCAGGAGCCGGGCTCGATCAGGGCGAACACCGAGCGCGACGACACGTCCAGGCGCTTCAGCGTCCGCTTGAGATAGAGCCGGATCTCGCGCACGAGCCAGTCGGCGGCGAATCCGGAGAGCAGCCGGTCATAGGCCTCGACGGCGTCGGCGCTGCCCGAGGTCTTGAACACCCAGAGCCCGATCTCTTCCTCGTTGGCGCGCAGATGCAGGATCAGGTCGTCCAGCTCGCGGGCCAGGGCGAGCGGCCAGAAGCCGGCGCCCGCGGCGTGGATGGCCGCGAGGTCGGTCGGCGCGGGCGTCGCCGGCGCGCTCACCGTGATCTCGGCGATGCCCTGGCCGCGGTCCACCCGGCAGGCGACGTGCGAGTAGGCGATCTCGTCGCCCTCGATGCGGCGCTCGAGCGGCGACAGCGCGATGCCGCGTGCCGACTCCGGGCGGTCGCTGCGCGCGGCCAGGTCGGCGGCGCGGCGCTTGACCGCCTCGTCGAGCATGGTGCGCGGGACGATCTCGTCGACCAGGCGCCACTCGCGCGCGCGCTGGCCCTTGATGCCTTCCTCGAGCGTGCAGAAGAAGTCCGCCCGGTCGCGGCGCACGTGGCGCTTGTCCACCAGCCGCGTGAGCCCCCCGGTGCCCGGCAGCACGGCGAGGAGCGGCACCTCGGGGAGCGACACCGTCGTCGAGCCGTCGTCGGCCAGGATGATGTGGTCGGTGGCGAGCGCCAGCTCGTAGCCGCCTCCCGCGCAGGCCCCGGCGATGGCGGTGAGATAGGTCTGCCGCGACTCCGCCGTCGCCTCCTCGATGGCATTGCGCGTCTCATTGGTGAACTTGCAGAAGTTCACCTTCCACCCGTGCGACGACTGGCTCAGCATGCGGATATTGGCGCCCGCGCAGAACACGCGCTCCTTGCCGGACCTCAGCACCACCGCCCGCACTTCCGGGTGCTCGAAGCGCAGCCGCTGGATCGCGTCGTAGAGCTCGATGTCCACGCCGAGATCGTACGAGTTGAGCTTGAGCTCATACCCCGGCCGCAGGCCCCCGTCCTCCCTCACGTCCATCACCAGCGTGGCAACGGGCCCGTCGAAGCGCGAGCCGCCAGTGCTTGTACCGGGCCGGCTCGGTGCGGAAGTCGACGACTGTCCGCTCGCTGTCAGTCATTTCTTCGCCACCTCGCGCATACTCGCATTGTTCGAGCGCCGGCTTCGCCGGCGCAATCCGGACTCTGGGGGAGGCTCGGAGGGGGCCGTCGAGGCCCCCTCCGAAGAAGACGCCCCCTCCTACCCGAGTATCACCCAGAGGGCCTTCGCCGTCTTGCCGCCCACGTTCTCCCAGCCATGGGGCGTGCCCCCGTCCAGATAGGCGCTGTCGCCCGCGTCCAGCACGTGAGCGTCCCCATTGTAGTGGAGCGCGACCTTGCCCTCGATCACATAGAACAGCTTCATCTGTCCGGGCCGGATGATGACCTTGTCGGTCCGGACACCCTTGTCCCGCGGGCCGAGCGTCGAGACCACCGAGCGGATCTTGCCCTCGAAGAGCCCGGCGCCGAGCACGTGCCATTGCTCCGAGGTGCCGTCGAAGGACACCACGGGATAGTCGCGCTTCCGGCTCACGTGCAGCCGCCCGTTCGGCGCCGTCTCGAAGAGCGACGCGATGGACACGCCGAGCGCGCCGGCCAGCTTCCCCACCGTATGGAGCGAGGGCGTGAGCCGCCCCGACTCGATCTGCGAGACCATGCTGGGCGTGAGCCCGGCCTTCTCGGCGAGCTGCCGCTGCTGGAGCTGGCGCTCGGCGCGCAGCGCCTTGATCCGATCGCCGAGCGCCGTCACGCGCCCGCGCCTCCGTCGTCCGCCCGCTCAGGCAGCCCGGCCAGGCGCCGCAGCGCGCGCGTCACGAAGACGCGCGTCATCTTCTTGCGATAGGGATGCGTGAGGTCGGTATTGTCGAGCGGCTTCGACGGCCGGGACGCGACGCCGGCGGCCTCGTCGATCAGCTCCGCGGTGAGGCGTCGGCCGGCAAGCAGCGCGCCCGCTTCGACGGCCTCGCGCGGCAAGGAGGCGACGGCGCCCAGCACGATGCGCGCCTCGCGCACGACGTCGCCGTCCATGCGCAGCGCCGCGGCCACGCCGAGCACGGGGAAGTCGAACGACCCGCGCCGCCGGAGCTTGAGGTACGCCGAGCGCAGGTCGCCGGCCGGCGGCAGCGCGATCTCCGTCAGCACCTCGTCGGGCCGCTTGCTGAGATAGACGATGCCGTCGTCCTGGTACAGCCCGGCGATGGGGATCCGGCGCTCGCCGCCGGGCCCCGACAGCGTCACCGTGGCGCCCATGCTCCACAGGACGGGCGCGGTGTCCGAGGACGACACCGCCCAGCAGCGCGGGCTTCCCGGCGCGACCAGGCAGATGTCGCCGTCCTTCTTCATGCAGAAATCGACGGCCTTCCGCCACTGGTACGACTGGTTGTAGTAGTTGCAGCGCGTGTCGACGCAGACATTGCCGCCGAGCGTGCCCATGTTGCGGAGCTGGGGCGTGGAGACCAGGCCGGCCGCCGTCGCCAGCGCGGGATAGTGGGCGGCCACCTCGGCGTGCGCGGCCGTGACCGTCAGCGTCGTGCCCGAGCCGATGAAGAGGCCCGTCGCCGCGGAGCCGCGGATGCCGACCAGCTCCCTGATGCCCCGCAGCCCGACCAGCACCTTCGGCTCGAACTGCCGCCGCTTCATGTTCGGATAGAGATCGGTGCCGCCCGCCACCAGCATGGCGTCGGGCCCGTGATCGCCCATGAGCTTGACCGCGTCCGCCACCGAGACCGGCGCGCGATACTCGAACGGGGGCAGGCGCATCATGACGAAAACGGCCTCTCCGCGATGTCCGCGGCGCGCTCGCCGAACGCGGACTCGATGGCCCGCGCCGCCGGGAACGTGAAGAGCGGCAGCTTCGTCGGCCCGACCCGCGGCGCCTTGCCCTGCCGCTTCAGATCGAGCGCGCGCACCACCTTGTCCGGCGAGATCGGGGTCTCGTCGATCCGCACGCCGACGGCATCGTAGACCGCCGTGGCCACCGCGGGGATGATGGGCAGGAGCGGCCCCTGCCCCGCTTCCTTGGCGCCGAAGGGCCCGTCCGGGTCGTCGGTCTCGACGAGGATGGTGTGGATCTCCGGCGTCTCGAGCGTGGTCGGGCTCTTGTACTCGAGCAGCGACGGGATCTTGTGCACGCCCTTTCTGAACACCTGCTCCTCCATCAGGACCTCGCCGAGGCCCATGTAGATCGAGCCCTCGACCTGCCCCTCGACGAGGAGCGGGTTCAGGGCGCGCCCGATGTCGTGCGCCACCCAGATCTCGGTCGGCGTCACCTGGCCGGTGTCCGGGTCGACGTCCACCTCGACGACGCAGGCCGAGTACGAGTAGCACGGGGACGGACCCACGCCGCCGCCCTTGTACTTGCCGGCGCGCTTGGGAGGCGCATAGGAGCCCGGGAAGGCGAGCACGCCGAACATGCTCTCGCCGAGCGCGACGGCCTCGGGGAAGGACACGCCGCGGTCCTCGTCGTCCTCCACGAAGACGCGCCGATCGCGGGCGGTGAGCCGCGCCGGCTCCACCTCGAGCTTCTTCGCCACCGCGGTGAAGATGCGCTCGCGCAGCCGCCCCGCCGCCTGGATCGCGGCATTGCCCGCCATCAGCGTGACCCGCGAGGAGTACGAGCCGAGATCGACCGGCGTCAGATCCGTGTCCGCCGGATGCACGCGGATGTCCTTGGGCTCGATGCCGAGCACCTCGGCCACGAGATACGCCAGGATCGAATCCGACCCCTGGCCGATGTCGGTGGCCCCGCAGAGCACCGCGACCAGCCCGCTGCGGTCGGCGCGGACGACCACGCCCGAGTGCGGCATGTCGTTCCAGTAAATCGCCGTGCCCGCCCCGGTCATGTATGACGAGCACGCGATGCCGATGCCCTTGCCCCGCGGCAGCCGCCCGCGCTTGTCCCGCCACCCGGAGGCCTCGACCACGCGGTCGATGCACTCGCCGAGGCCGATCGTCGTCACCGTCAGGTGATTGGCCGTCTTCGTGTACGGCTCGGCCAGGTTGCGCCGCCGCATGTCCGCCGGGTCGAGGCCGAGCTGCTCCGCGGCCTTGTCGATCTGGCACTCCATGGCGAAGCGCGGCTGCGGCGTGCCGTGGCCGCGCTTGGGGCCGCACGGCGGCTTGTTCGTGAAGATGCGGGCGCCCTCGAACTTGTACGCGGGGATCTTGTACGTGACGGTCTGGAGCGCGCCGGTATAGAACGTCGACGCCACGCCGTAGGAGCCGTAGGCGCCGCCGTCGAGCCAGGAGCGGAAGTGCATGCCGGTGATGCCGCCGTCCTTCCGGAAGCCGGTCTTGATCCACATCAGCACCGGGTGCCGGCCGCGGTGGACGTAGAAGACCTCCTCGCGCGTCAGCGCGAACTTCACCGGCCGGCCGGTGAGCTGGGACAGCTTGCACGCCGCGATCTCGTGGGCGAACGGATCGAGCTTGCCGCCGAAGCCGCCGCCGACGGGCGCGGCGATCACGCGGATATGCGCCTGCGGCACGTCCAGGATCTTGCCGAGCAGGCGATGCACGTAGTGCGGCGTCTGGGTCGACGACCACAGCGTGAGCTTGCCGTCGGCGCCCCACTGGGCCACCGCGGCGTGCTGCTCCATGGGCAGGTGCGTATTGCCCTCGAAGAAGAACACGTCCTCGCGCACCAGGTCCGCCTCGGCGAACGCCGCCTCCACGTCGCCGAACTGCAGCGACACCGCCTTGTGGACGTTCGGCCCATCGCCGTACTCGTGGATGCGCACCTCCGGATGGGCCAGCGCGTCCTCGATCGACATCAGCGAGCGGAGCGGCTCGTACGTCACGTCGATCAGCTCGCACGCGCGCTCCGCCGTCTCCTCGTCGACCGCGGCCACGGCCGCCACCGCATCGCCGACCATGCGGACCTTGTCGACGCAGAGCGCCTCCTCGTCCTGGGAGACGGGCAGGATGCCGAACTTCACGGGCGGCAGGTCGCGCCCGGTGATGACCGCGTAGACGCCGGGCAAGGCGCGCGCCCGCGCGGTGTCGATGCCCTTGATCAGCGCGTGGGCGTGGCGGCTCCGCAGGAGCTTCCCGTAGGCCATGCGGGGCAGCATCATGTCGTCGGCGAAGCGCGTCTCGCCGACGACCTTGGCCCAGGCATCGATCTTGGGGAGCGACTGGCCGATGATCGAAAAGCGCTTGCTCATGGCGCGGTCTCCCGGGCCGCCACCGCGCCGGCCCCCAGGGGGCGCTTCATGCGCAGCGCGGCCAGCTCGACGGCATCGAGGATCTTGGTGTAGCCGGTGCAGCGGCAGAGGTTGCCGGCGAGGGCATGGCGCACCTCGTCGCGGGTGGGCGTCGCATTGTCGGCCAGCAGGGCCTCGGCGGTGAGGAGGATCCCCGGCGTGCAGTAGCCGCACTGGGCCGCGCCGAGCTCCGCGAAGGCCTGCTGCAGCGGGTGCAGGTCGCTGCCATTGGCCATCCCCTCCACCGTCTTGATCTCGCGGCCCTGGCATTCGATGGGCAAGGCCAGGCAGGACAGCACGGGCTCCCCGTCCACCAGCACCGTGCAGGTGCCGCACTCCCCCAGCTCGCAGCCGTGCTTGGTGCCCGTGAGGTACAGGTCCTCGCGCAAGACCTCGAGGAGGGTCTTGTGGACGGCGACCAGGACCTCGCGCTCCTCACCGTTGACCTTGAGCGCCAGCAACGCCTTCACGCGCGATCCTCCAGCCCTTGACGGCCAGCTCGGGGAGCCGGCGACGACGCGGGCTTCGACGGGGTGGATTACGGCACAACGAAAGTCTGATTAACTAATACTGAACGGCGGGGAGGGCTGTCAAGAACCAAGTTCGGGCATCATGTGTGGTCCATTGAACGCCGGGCGGAAGGATGCCCTTGCCATGCGCAGCGCCGCCGGTCAGCTCAGAGCTTCGAGAAATCGATCTCGTCCGCGCGGGTCCAATCCAGCTCCCCCTGAGCGCCGACCTTGGCGCGGACATCCTTCAGGAACGCTCGTCCTTCGGGAGTCAGTCGGAAGTGATTCGGAGGCGGCGCGGTCTCGATGAGGCCCGTCTTTGAAAGCCTCTTCATCGCGGCCGCTCGCAGCGGGTCCTCCGGAGCCTTGCCCGTGAACCAGCCCCGGCTTCGCCGCCCCTTCTCGATCTGCAGCAGCACTTCGAGCCGGTAGAGTTTCTGACGAAGCTCCCGCGCGTCACTGAGAAGATCGCTCATGGCGCCCCCTATTGCTCATCGATATCGCCCACCGTTCCGCTGCGTGTAGAGTCAGGAGCGGCTGCTCGCGGCGGCCGCAAGGGCCCCCGGCAGCTCCTCGGCGAAGATCGCGAGGTCCGCGTCGGTGCCGACGCTCACGCGAATGCACCGGTCCAGCGGGGCGACCCCGGGCATGCGCACGAACACGTCGCGCGCCACCAGGGCGGCTAGCACGCGCCGGGCATGGGCGCCGTCTCGGCCGCAATCGATGGCGACGAAATTCGTGGCCGAGGGCAGCGCGGCGAGACCGCTGGCCTTCGCGATCTCGCCGATGCGCGTCCGGGCGCGGGCGATGCTGGACACCACGCCCTGGAGGTAGGGCTGATCGCCGAGCGCAGCGATGGCGCCCGCCTGCGCGACCCGGCTCACGTCGAAGTGGTTGCGGACCTTGTCGAAGGCTTTGATGACCCCCGCCTCCCCGATGGCATATCCGATGCGCACGCCAGCCATGCCGTAGGCCTTCGAGAAGGTCCGCATCCGCAGCACGCTCGGGTTCGACACGTCGAGCGGGGGGATGGCCGCGGCCGGCGCCGTGTCGGAATACGCTTCGTCGACGATCAAGAGGGTGCCGTCGGGAACGCGGTCGATCAGGCGCTGCACGTCGGCCGCAACCCACCACGATCCCATCGGGCTGTCGGGGTTGGCGAAGTAGACCAAAGGCGCCCGCTCCTGTCGGGCCGCGGCCAGCAGGGCCTCAGGATCCTCGCGGTCGCCCGCGTACGGCACACCCACCCGCCGCCCGCCGAACCCGTCGACGTGATAGTTGAAGGTGGGATACGCGCCGGCCGAGGTGACGACAGCCTGGCCCGGCTCGACGGTCATGCGCACGGCGAGCCCGAGCAGGGCGTCGATGCCGCTATCGACGGCGACGTTGTCCGGCGCGATGCCGTGATGGCGCGCGATGGCCGTCTTGAGGTCGTGCATCTCGGGGTCGCCGTACATCCACGACTGCGCGGCGGCCTCGCACATCGCCTCGATGGCCCGCGGCGACGGCCCGAACACGCTCTCGTTCGCGCCGATGCGCGCGCGGAACGGCCGCCCGCGCATGCGCTCCTGGGCCTCGGGCCCGACGAAGGGCACGGTCGCGGGAAGGCCGGCGATCAGCGGAGCGAAGCGCGGGCTGGGCGTGGAGGTCCGCATGTCTGGCACAGGCATCTCCTCGGATCGAGCTCGCGATGGCGGCGATCGCCGTCGCGGCGGCCAGCGTACCACGCCCCGGGCGTGGTGACACCGCCCGCCCCGAGGTTCGAAGGCATCGAAGGCTCCGGAGTCGCTCGCCCTGCGAGCCAAGATCGAGCGGCTGGTGTCCACGTGCACAGGCGAGCTGTCCGAGACGAACGGGCGGCTTCGCCGAGAGGCGGCCGAGCGCGACGGCGCCCAGTCCTCCCTCGGCGCACATCACTTCCTGCTCCAGGCGGTGATCGACGCGAGCCCCACGTTCACCTTCATCACCATTCACTGCAGGAGTCGCAACGGCGCTTGCGGGTGCTCGTGGCCGAAGACAATGCCGTGAATAAGCTCCTGGCGGTTCGGCTCCTGGAAAAAAGAGGACACGAGGTCGTCGTCGCGGCCACCGGCACGGCGGCGCTAGAAGCCCTGGAGAACCAGTCCTTCGACCTCGTCCTCATGGACGTGCAGATGCCGGAGATGGACGGCCTCGAGGCCACCATCGCCATCCGGGAGCGCGAACGGGCGAGTGCGAGCGGCCAGCACATCCCGATCATCGCGATGACGGCCAACGCGATGGTGGGAGACAAGGAGCAGGGTCTCGAGGCCGGGATGGACGCGTACCTCTCGAAGCCGCTCCAGGTCGCGGCCCTCTTCGCGGCCATCGAAAGCCTCGTGCCCGCCGGGGTCGAGCTCTCGGTGAACTAGGATCCATCAGCAGCGGGCCTCGCCTCGAGAGCCGAAACCGCGTGGGCGGCGCTCGAGCCCGCCACGACGCCCGCGCGCCGCAGCACCTCGATCTCGGCCTCGCCGTATCCACAGGTCCGCAAGACTTCGTCCGTATGCTCGCCGAGGCGGGGCGCGCGCCCCGGCGCGACCTTCGCCACACCCTCGTAGAACACCGGGCTGTTCACGGTGAGCGCGGCCCCGGCGTCCGGATCCGAAAGGGGCGTCAGCGCGCCGGTCTCCAGCATCTGCCGGTCCCCGGCCAGATCCTCGAGCTTCGCGATCCCGCCGAAAGTGATCCCCTCCGCGTCCAGTCGCTCGCGCCACTCGCCCACGGCCGCGTCGCGAGGATCTGGTCGAACTCGGCGACCAGGCCATGCACATGCTTCCGTCGCGCCTCCAGGGTCGCAAAGCGCGCGTCCTCCGCGAGATCGGGGCGGTCGAGCGCGCGCACGAGGCCGGGCCACTGCCGCTCCTCCGACAGGGCGGCGAGAATGAACCAGCGGTCATCGCCGCATCGGTACATGTTCCCGAGGGCATTGAGCGCCTGCTCTCCAGGCGGGCCGTTGCCGGATCCGCGGCACCGCGAGCCCACGACGACGCGGCGCGATCGAAATACGATAGGCTGCAACGATACCCCAACCCGTTCACCCAGCGAAGGAGACGACATGGCGACCATCGAGAAATACTGCGCCCCCGGCGTCTACGACACGCCCAGCTACAGCCAGGCGATCAAGGTCACGAGCGCCCAGACGATCCTGTTCCTCGCCGGCCAGGTGCCCTATGCGCCCGACGGCACCGTCAACCACGTCGGCAATTTCATGGGCCAGGCGCGCCAGGTGTTCGGCGCGGTGAAGGCACTCGTGGAGCACGCGGGAGGAACGCTCGACAACGTGGTCAAGATCACCACCTACGTGACCGATATCCGCCGGCGCCTGGACTTCCGGGTCGTCCGCGACGAGTTCTTCGGCCAGCGCGGGCCGGCGTCCACGATGATCGAGGTCAGCTCGCTCTCCCACCCCGACTATCTGATCGAGGTGGAAGCAGTGGCAATCCTCTAGCCGCCCGGCAAAAAGCGAGAACCCGCAGGCGGCTCAAAAAGGTCCAGATGCGAGGCGCCGCCCCGGCAGCCGGCGAGGCGTAGTCGCTCTACGTTGAGCCGGCTGCCGAGGGCGGCAACGAAGCAGATGGGCCTTTTTCAGCCGCCTGCTAGCGCGCCCGAATGATTCTTGAACACATACGGTGTCCGGGCGGGTCATGCGGCGGGGGCCCGGGGGATGGGTCCGTTGACTCCTTCCCGCCCCTGCCCAACGACGACACAGCGGCCCAGGGTGGGCACGGCCCCTACCGGTGACCGGTACGGAGTCGGCGGTGGTCGGAGGCCCCATCCTCCCGGCCCCCGCCGCGCGCGTGCGCCGTTCGTTCGCGAATGATGCGCTAGCCGACTCCCTTGACGCGGGCATAGGCGGCTTGGAGGAGCGACCGGGAGTCGCGCTCCTCGTGCACGTACCAGCGGAGCGTGTCGCGCGTGAGCGCGTCCACGGATTCGTCGGCCACCTTCTCGTCGAGGGAGGCGAAGAAGGCGTCGACGCCGGCCTCTGCGGCCGCGTCTCGGCGACGGGATCGGACCTTCTCGGCATCGGAGCGCGCCGGGTCGCCGAGGACGCGCAGCCGCTCCGCCAGTTCGGGGTCGTCGTCCTTGTCGAGCAGCGAGAAGCCGAGCCGCTCGATGCGCTGGCGAAACACGTCCCCGTGCGTCGTCTCGCGGGCCGCGACCAGGCTGAGCGCTCGCCTCAGGTCCGGGTCGGGCGTCACGTCCGCCCAGGCCTTGAGATAGCGCCCGGCATTGCGCTCGGCGATGCTGATCGCGTTGAGCAAACCCAGATACGGCTGCTTGATCGCCGGCTCGATCTCATGGTCACTTGACATCGGCACCCTCCTGTCTCGGACATGTCCTACCGATCGGGCACAGGATAGGCGACCGGCGGCAGCGGGTCAATTTGGCCTCTGGCACTGGGGCAAGTTGCGGGCCAGACGAGGCGCGAGCGGCCTGGCAGCCCGCGCGGCGAGCGCGAGATCGCACGGGAAGGAAGCGAGGGCGGCGCGCCTTGACACGCC
>CAWIZN010000079.1:0-106870 GCA_963840495.1 uncultured Candidatus Rokubacteria bacterium | reverse complement strand
GGCTCTGCGGAACCTCAAGCGCGTCAGCTCGTGCCGCAAAGCCTCTCCGACCACCCGGCTTTGCTCGCCCTTCGAAACCGCGCGGCGCAGCTCGTCGAGCAGATCCTCGGGTAGCATGAAGTTCGCTTGCCTCATGGCGGGACGCACGCGGGTGACCTCCTGGGTTCTATATGTTCACCTACAAAGTGACATGTTCGGAGCGGATCGGTCAAACGAGGAGGCCGAACGCCGATCGGCTACGGAGGACCGATAGATGGCCGCGAAGATCCTGCTCGTCGAGGACAACGAGATGAACCGCGACATGCTCTCGCGCCGCCTGCAGCGCCGCGGCTACGAGGTGGTGACGCCGTCGACGGCGAGCAGGGCCTGGCCCTGACCCGATCCGACGACCCCCGCCCTGATCCTGATGGACATGAGCCTGCCCGGCATCGACGGCTGGGAGGCGACGCGGCAGCTCAAGGCCGACCCGCACGCGCGCCATCCCGGTCATCGCGCTGACCGCGCACGCGATGGCGGGCGACCGCGAGCAAGCGCTCGACGCCGGCTGCGACGACTTCGACACCAAGCCCATCGACCTCGACCGCCTCCTCGGCAAGATCGAGGCCCTGCTCGGGGGAAAGGCGAAGACGTGAGCAAGCGCCGCGCCGCCCGCGGACCGCCGCACACCAAGGCCGAAGCGCTGGCCCGGATCGCGCGGCTCGAGCGGCAGGTCCGGCGCCTGGCGCGGCAGCTCGAGAGGACACACGCCGCGCGGATGACGCCGCGCGCGAGAGCGCGGAGGGGCAGCGCGCGCTCGCGGAGCCCCTGGAGCAGCAGGCGGCGACAAGCGAGATCCTGCGCGTCATGAGTAGCTCGCCGGCGGACGTCCAGCCCGTGCTGGACGTGATCGCGGCATGCGGTCCGGCTGTGCGACGGATACTTCTCCATGGTGGTCTTGTCCGACGGGGAGCTGATCCACCTGCGCGCGACACACAACCTGCCGCCCGAGCGGCTCGATCGCGGCGCGAAGCAGCTTATCCGGGTGCGCTGGCAGGTGACCTCCAGGGCCGGCCCGATCGTCCGGGAGCGACGGACGATCCACGTCCTGGATATGCAGGAGGATACCGGATGTGTCGAGCGGTCGCGTCGGCGGGCCCGGTCAGCGGCTATCGGAGCTGGGTCGGCGTCCCTAGGTGGGGCTCCGGCCGGCGTTGGCGCCATCGCCGTATCGCGGCGTGAGCCGCAGGCGTTCTCCGACAAGGAGATCGCGCTGCTCGAGACCTTCGCCGCCCAGGCCGTCATCGCGCATCGAGAACGCGCGCGCTGTTCACAGGAGCTGGAGACGCGCAACCGGGACCTCACCGAGGCCCTGGAGCAGCAGACGGCGACGGGCGAGATCCTGCGGGTCATCTCGAGCTCGCCCACCGACCTCCAGCCGGTGTTCGACGCGATCGCGCGGAGCGCGGCGCGCTCTGCGAGGCCAGTCGACGCGATCGTCTCGAGGGACGGGGAGACGGCTCCGCCTGATCGGCCGCATCACGGCTCCGTTTCCCGATCCCGGCGGCCAGTGGCGAGTCTGACCCCTGATCAGCCGCGGGTCGGTCGCCGGCCGCGCGATCATCGACCGCCGGTCCAGTCCACGTTGCACGACCTCGGGCCGAGGCGGACGGAGTTCCCGTTCGGCCGGCGCGCACGCCGTAGGGCGGCCACCGGACGACGCTCGCGGTGCCACTGCTGCGCGAGGGCGATGCCGTCGGCGTGATCCTGCTCCGTCGACTCGAGGTCCGTCCGTTCACGGACACGCAGATCGCGCTGCTCCAGACCTTCGCCGACCAGGCGGTCATCGCCATCGAGAACGTGCGCCTGTTCCAGGAGATCCAGGCGCGCAACCGCGACTGCGCGAGGCGCTCGACCAGCCAGACCGCGACCGCGGAGTCCTGCGGATCATCGCCGAGTCGCCGACCGAGCTGCAGCCGGTGCTCGATGCCATCGCCGCGAGCGCGGTGCGCCTGTGCGAGGCCAGCGACGCCGTGATCGAGCGGCTGGAGGGCGACCGCTTCTACAACGCCGCCCACGCCGGCGCCCAGATGAAGGGGCTGGTGGGCCTGCCGCTTCCCCTCACGCGCCAGTTCCCCGGCGGGCGCGCCGTCGCTGGACCGGCAACGGGTCATCATCGACGACATCCAGCTCGTCGCGGAAGCCGAGTACCCCGACACGCTCGAGCTGCTCAAGCTCAACACCGTCCATAGCGTGCGCGGAGATCCCGCTGCTGAGCGAGGGCAAGCCGCTCGGGCTACCTGGCGGTCCTGCGCGCCGAGGTGCGCCCCTTCACGGACGCGGAGGTCGCGCTGCTCGAGACGTTCGCCGACCAGGCGGTGATCGCGATCGAGAACGTGCGCCTGTTCAAGGAGCTGGAGGCGCGCAACGCGAGCTGACCGAGGCGCTCGAGCAGCAGACGGCGACCAGCGAGATCCTGCGGGTCATCACCGGCTCGCCGCACCGACGTCCAGCCGGTGTTCGAGGCCATCGTCGAAGCGCGGCCGGCTGTGCGGCGGCGAGTACGCCGTCGTCACGCGCTACGACGGCGAGCTGCTTCATCTGGCCGCCCACGCACAGTGCACGGCCTGGCACCGCTGACGCGACGGCGAGCATGCTTCCCACTGGCGCCCGACGCCGTGAGCCGCGTCGCGGCGCGCGCGCTCATCGACGCGGCAGTCGTCCATGTTCCCGACATCGAGACCGAGGAACACGGACACCTTCGAGCGCGCGACGCTATCGCCGGCGCGGCTTCCGGAGCTGCTCGTCGCCGTGCCGATGCTCCGCGAGGGCGCGGCCGTTCGGCGTCGTCGCGGTGGCTCGCGCGGACGCCGCGCCCGTTCTCCGACCGGCAGATCGAGCTGCTGCAGACCTTCGCCGACCAGGCGGTGATCGCCATCGAGAACGTGCGCCTGTTCAAGGAGCTGGAGGCGCGCAACGCCGACCTGACGCGAGGCGCTCGAGCAGCAGACGGCGACCGCCGAGATCCTGCGCGTCATCTCGACCTCGCCGACCGACGTGCAGCCGGTCTTCGACGCCATCGCCCGACAGCGCGGTCCGGCTCTGCGGCGCGACTGCCAGCGTGCGTTCGCGTGCGAGGGCGAGATGCTGCACGCGCTGGTCGCGACCATCGGCGGCCGCCGTCGAGCGTGCCGCTGCGGTGCGCCGAGCCCACGGCGCGGGACGACCTGGTCGGGCCGCGCGATCGATCGACCGCGAGTCGATGCACGTCCGCGGACATCGCGCAGAGCCCCGGGGCGAGCTCCGCGAGCGACCGCGGCCCGGCTGGCGGCTTCCGGAGTCGGCCTCGCCGTGCCGCTGCTGCGCGAGGGCGACGCGGTCGGCGTGATCGCGGTTCGCCGCGCGAGGCCGACCCGTTCTCGGACAAGCAGATCGCGCTGCTCCAGACCTTCGCCGACCAGGCGGTGATCGCCATCGAGAACGTGCGCCTGTTCAAGGAGCTGGAGGCGCGCAACAAGGATCTCGGCGAGGCGCTGGAGCGGCAGACGGCCACCGCCGACATCCTCCGGGCCATCAGCCAGGCGCAGACGGACGTGCAGCCGGTCTTCGAAGCGATCGCGGACAGCGCCATGCGGCTCTTCGGCGCGTGGGCGGTGCTGGTGTGCCGGTACGACGGCGAGCTCGTGCGAGCTGGCCGCGGCACGGGGCGGCTCGCCGGGGAGCAGCGAGGCGCATCATGGAGCGGTGGCGAGACGCCGCGGCGGCCCGTCGAGCGTGCGCTGCTCGAGTCGGACGTGCTCGACGCCGGCGGTGCAGCAAGTCGTCGACGTCGAGACGGACCCTCGGTGCGACCCGAGTTCCGCGCAGCGCGCGCCGGGAGCGGGCTGGCGCTCGACGATTCAGGTGCCGATGCTCGCGGCGGCGACGTCGTCGGCGTCATCGCCGTGATCCGCGCGCAGCCCGGTGCGTTCTCGCCGGCCGAGATCGCGCTGCTCCAGACGTTCGCGGACCAGGCGGTGATCGCCGTCGAGAACGCGCGGCTGCTCACCGAGCTGCAGGAGCGCACGGCCGAGCTCCAGCGCTCCGTCGGGCAGCTCACCGCGCTGGGCGAGGTGGGGCAGGCGGTGTCGCTCGTCGCTCGACCTCGAGACGGTGCTCACGACCATCGTCTCGCGGGCCGTCGAGCTCTCCGGCGCTCGACGGCGGCGTCGTCTTCGAGTACGACGAGGCGGCCGAGGAGTTCGCGCAGCGGGCGGCGACCGGGCAGGAGGCGCTCGCCGAGGCGGGTCGCCGCGCGCGATCCGCAAGGGCGAGGGCGTGGTCGGGCGGACGGCCATCACCCACGAGCCGGTCCAGGTGCCCGACATCACGCGCGCGGGCGCCTACGAGAGCCGGCTGCGCGAGACCCTGGTCGAGTCCGGGGTCCGGGCGCTGCTCGCGGTGCCCATGCTGCGGGAAGGCCATCTGATGGGCAGCCTCGTCGTGAGCCGGAACCAGCCCGGCGACTTCCCGCCGGAGACCGTCGACCTGCTCCGCACCTTCGCCACGCAGTCGGCGCTCGCCATCCAGAACGCGCGGCTCTTCCGCCAGCTCGAGGTGGCCAACCGGCACAAGTCGGAGTTCCTCGCCAGCATGTCCCACGAGCTGCGCACGCCGCTCAACGCCATCATCGGCTACTCGGAGATGCTGCAGGAGGAGGCGCAGGACCTCGGGCAGCCCGGCCTCGTCCCCGATCTCGGCAAGATCAACGCCTCGGGCAAGCACCTGCTGGAGCTGATCAACACCGTCCTCGACCTCTCGAAGATCGAGGCGGGCAAGATGGACGTCTACCTGGAGCGGTTCGCCGTGCCGGCGCTGGTCGAGGAGGTCGTCGCCGTCGTCCGGCCGCTCGCCGACCGCAAGGGCAATGCCCTGGTGATCTCCTGCGCCCCCGAGGTCGGCGACATGCGGGCCGACCAGACCAAGGTGCGCCAGACGCTCTTCAACCTCCTGTCCAATGCCTGCAAGTTCACGGAGGGGGGAACGGTGTCGCTCGGCGTGCGGCGGGAGTGGGCCCCTGCGCGGCGCGCCCACGAGATTGTCTTCGAGGTGGCGGACACCGGCATCGGCATGAGCGAGGAGCAGATCGGCCGGCTCTTCCAGGACTTCTCCCAGGCCGATGCCTCCACCGCCAAGAAGTACGGCGGCACGGGGCTCGGGCTCGCGCTCTCGCGCCGGCTCTGCCGGATGATGGGCGGGGACATCGGGGTGACGAGCGAGCTGGGCCGCGGCAGCACGTTCACGGCGAGGTTGCCGGTGGAGGTCGAGGAGCCGGCGGCCGGGGCGCCCTCGCCGGAGCCCGGCTCGCCCGGGACGACGGGACCGAGCGCGGCGGGCACCGTGCTCGTCATCGACGACGAGCCGGCGGTGCGCGAGATCGTGCAGCGCTTCCTGACCCGCGAGGGCTACCGGGTGGAGACGGCGGCGAGCGGCGAGGAGGGGCTCCGCCTCGCCCGCGCGGCGGCGCCGGACGTGATCACGCTCGACGTGCTCATGCCGGGCATGGATGGCTGGGCGGTGCTGGCCGCGCTCAAGGCCGATCCGCGCCTGGCCGACGTGCCGGTGATCATGCTCACCATCGTCGAGGAGAGGAACCTCGGCTACGCGCTGGGCGCCGCCGAGTACCTGGTCAAGCCGCTCGATCGCGACCGGCTGGTCGAGGTGATCCGCCGGCACCGGCCCGAGCACCCGATCCTCGTGGTGGACGACGAGCCTGAGCAGCGCGCCCTCCTCCGGCGCATCCTCGAGCGCGAGGGCTACGCGGTGGTGGAGGCCGAGAACGGCGTGGTGGCGCTGGCCCGGCTGCGGGAGCGCGCGGTCGGCCTGGTGCTGCTGGACCTCATGATGCCGGAAATGGACGGGTTCGAGCTGGTTGAGGAGCTGCGCCGGCAGGAGGCGTGGCGCGGCCTGCCCATCGTGGTCATCACGGGGCGGGACCTCACTCCGGAGGATCGGGCCCGGCTCTCCGGCTCGGTGGAGCGGGTGCTCGAGAAGGGCGGCCATGGCAGCGAGGCCCTGCTGCACGAGGTGCGCGAGCTGCTGGCGCGCTCGACCGCGCGGCGCGGCGACGTGGAGAGGCGGTGAGCGATGACGGAACCGGCACGGCTGGAGTTGTGTGCGCCTCGCCTACCAGGCGGCACGAAGGGACCAGACCGTGGACGATGGCCTGGCACACGAGCATCCGGGCGAACGGGTCGCGATGGAGCGGAGGCCATCGGCTCGGATGGAGGGTGGTTTCCTCGTCGAGCCCCAGGGGACCTGGCCAGCACCATCATGATCGCGGACGCGATTCGCCGATCCGGCGTGCGGCTCGCGGGTGATCTCGTCGTGGCGTGCGTCGTCGGCGAGACGTCGGAGCGATACCCCCCACCACGGGCACGCGCGAGGTGCCTTCTCCTGGAGGGGGCCTTCTCATGGGATGATGCTGGCAGCCCTGAGGGTAGCGCGGAGATGGTTGAGCCGGTCGTCGAGTACTCGATAAGCCCGCACGCCGCGTTCGAGATGGAGCGGCGCGGGGTTGACGAAGTGGCCGTTCGGCGTGTCCTGGCCACGCCTGAACAGCGTGAGCGCGTGCGATTGGGAAGGGACGTCCTGCAATCGCGGATCGAGATCGACAAGAAGACGTACCTAGTTCGGGTGTTCGTCGATGTCGACCGCCGGCCAGCCGAGGTAGTCACAGTTTATCGGACGAGCAAAATGGAAAAGTACTGGAGGAGGGAGGCATGAAGGTGACCTATGACGCCAGGACGGACACGCTCACCGTCATCTTGAAGGAGGGCGTACGCGTCGCCGAGAGTGATGAGGACAAGCCAGGCGTGATTCTCGACTACGACGACCAGGGCAATCTGCTGTCGCTCGAAATCCTGGACGCCTCACAACGCGTCACGGAGGCGCGTAAGATCGAGTACCAGGCGACGGAATGACCCTGGGGCGACCGCAGCGCCCTGGGTCGAACCTTCTGCACGAGCCGCTCCAGCGCCCCGCGGGGCCGCGAACCGCCGACGCCGTAGCAGCCGCCGACGAACGTCGGCACGCGCGTCTCACCTCGGCTTCCCCGTCCACGCCTGCAGGTCCGCATCCGACAGAGGCTCGAAGAACGCGGGCGGAACCTCGAATCTCCCCCGGGCCAGCCCTACCGGCCGGGGGGTGGTCCGATGGCGTGGCAGAGGCCGAATCTCGGCGACCGGCACGTTCCGGTTGCAGAGGACGACGGTCTCGCCCGCCGCGACGCGGGCCAGATACCGTGAGAGGTGAGTCTTGGCCGCATGGATATTCACCTTGATCATGGTTGCATTGTGGACTAGGCAGATGACTACCTCAATCGGCGGGATGGCCGGCGCGAAGGCACGGCCTGACATGCCGAGGCGGTGAGCGGTGCCGGCCCCGACCAAGGCCGAGCTCCAGCTCGAGCTCACCCGGCTGCGGCGGCGCCTCGCGGCGCTGGAGCGGAGAGCCGAGCGGGCGGAGTCCGCCATGCGCGCGGGCGAGGCGCGTGAAGGGGCCCTCGCCCGCCAGGTCCACGAGTCCCTCGAGCAGCAAACGGCGACGGCCGAAGTCCTGAAGGCGATCAGCCGGTCGACGTTCGATCTCCAGCCCGTGCTGGACACCCTCATCGAGAACGCGACCAGGCTGTGCGGCGCCCGGCGCGGAGTCATCTTGAGGCGTGAGGGCGACGCCTATCACGGCGTGGCCTTCTACAACGTCTCTCCGGACCTCATCGAGTTCATCGGGCGCCACCCGATCACACCGGGACGGCACAGCGTCACCGCCCGAGTCGCTCTCGAGCGACGGACGATCCACATTGCCGACCTCCAGGCGGATCCCGAGTACCGCTACGCGCTGCGAGACATCGATCTCATCCGCACCGAGCTCGGCGTGCCGATGTTCCGAGGAGACGACATCGCTCGGCATCATCATTCTCTACAGGCTCGAGGTCCAGCCGTTCACCGACAAGCAGATCGAGCTGGTCGTTACCTTCGCCGACCAGGCGGTGATCGCCATCGAGAACGTGCGCCTGTTCAAGGAGCTGGAGGCGCGCAACCGCGACCTGACCGAGGCGCTGGAGCAGCAGACGGCGACGAGCGATATCCTGCGCGTGATCAGCAGCTCACCCACCGACGTGCAGCCGGTCTTCGAGGCCATCGCCGAGAGCGCGCTCAGGCTGTGCGGGGCCAGCGCGAGCGCAGTGCTCCGGTATGACGGCGAGCTGCTTCACGTTGCGGCCACCGTGAATATCGCCCCTGACCAGGCCGACGTCATCCGGCGGAGCTTCCCGAGGCCGCCGGACCGGAGCACGGCGGGGGGGCGCGCGATCATCGACCGTCGCATCGTGCACATACCCGACTCGCGAGAGGATCCCGAGTATGGGCTCAAGGCGATGGCCCAGCAGGCGGGGTTGACCAGCCTGCTCGCCGTTCCGATGCTGCGCGAGGGCCGGCCGATCGGCACCGTCCAGGTCTCGAGGCCCGAGCCCGGGCCGTTCTCGGACAAGCAGGTCGCATTGCTCCGCACGTTCGCCGATCAGGCGGTGATCGCCATCGAGAACGTGCGCCTGTTCAACGAGCTGCAGGCGCGCAACCGCGACCTGACCGAGGCGCTGGAGCAGCAGACGGCGACGAGCGACATCCTCCGGGCCATCAGCAGCAACCCCAGCGACCTTCAGCCGGTGCTCGACACCATCGCCGGGAATTCCGCGCGGGTGTGCGGAGCACACGACGCGACCGTACACCTGCTGGATGCCGGCCGGCTCCGCCAGGCGGCGCACCACGGACCCCTTCCACTTGTCGTCGCGAGCTTCGACATGCCGCTCTCGCGGGGCCTGGTCGTGGCGCGCGCCGTCCTCGAGCGCCGGCCGGTCCAGGTCCACGACCTCTCGCAGGCCGAGGATTTCCCGGAGGGCCGCGAGTTCGCCCTCCGCATCGGTTACAAGACGACACTCGCGGTGCCTCTCATGAGGGAGGGCGTCGCGATCGGCGTCGTGGGGATCCGGAGACTCGAGGCCCGTCCATTCAGCGACCAGCAGGTGGCGTTGCTCCAGACGTTTGCCGATCAGGCGGTGATCGCCATCGAGAACGTGCGCCTGTTCAAGGAACTGGAGGCGCGCAACCGCGACCTCACGAAGGCCCTCGACCAGCAGACGGCGACCAGCGAGATCCTGCGCGTGATCTGCGGCTCACCGACCGACGTCGCAGCCGGTCTTCGACGCCATCGTCGAGAACGCCGTGCGCTCTGCTGTGGCGGCTACTCCAGCGCCGTGCATCGACTGGTTCGACGGCGAGCTCGCTGCTTGGCGCGCCTACACGTCGCGAGCCGGAGGGTGACGAGGCGCTGCGGAGCAGTCTCCCGATCGCCCCTGACCGCGAGATCGCGACCGGGCGGGCCGTGCTCGATCGCGACCGATCGTTCACATTCCGTGACCGACGATGGACACGATCCCGGGCCACGGACTTCGAACCGCGAGATCGCCCGTGCGCGGCGGCTGCCGGAGCCAGCTCTGGCGTGCCGATGCTTCGGGACGAGCGAGGCGATCGGCGCGCTCCACGTGCACGAGCCGCGAGCCCGGGCCGTTCTCCGACGACGCAGATCGCGCTGCTGCAGACCTTCGCCGACCAGGCGGTCATCGCCATCGAGAACGTGCGGCTGTTCAAGGAGCTGAGGCGCGCAACAAGGACCTCAGCGAGGCGCTGGAGCGGCAGACGGCGACCGCCGACATCCTGCGCGCGATCAGCCAGCCGCAGACGGACGCGCAGCCGGTCTTCGAGGCGATCGCGCACAGCGCCCTGCGGCTCGTCGGCGCGTGGGCAGCGGGGGTGTGGCGGTGCGATGGCGAGCTCGTGCGACTGTCGCCGCGGTCGCGGGGCCGCCGGGCAGCGGCGAGGCGATGCTCGAGCGGTGCGCACGCCGCGGCTCCCCGTCGCGACCGGCCGGCTGGGTCGACCATGCGTCGCGCGCGCGATGCAGCAGGTCGTCCGACGTGGAGACGGACCCAGTCGGTGCCGCCCGCAGCTGCGCGAGAGCGCCCGAGCAGCGCGGCTGGCGCTCCAGCATCCAGGTGCCGATGCTGCGGGGCGACGACGTCGTCGGGGTGATCGGGGTCACGCGCGTAGAGCCCGGGCCCTTCGCGCGCCGCGGAGATCGCGCTCCTCCAGACCTTCGCCGACCAGGCCGTCATCGCCGTCGAGAATGCGCGGCTGCTCGACCGAGCTGCAGGCGCGCACGGCGCGAGCTCACAGCGCTCCGTCGACCAGCTCACGGCGCTGGGCGAGGTGGGGCAGGCCGTCAGCTCCACGCTCGATCTGGAGACGGTCCTGACGACCATCGTCTCCCGCGCCGTGAGATCTCGGGCCTCGACGGAGGCGTGGTCTTCGAGTACGACGAGAGCGCCGAGGAGTTCGTGCACCGGGCATCGACCGACGCAGGGAGCGGCGCTCGCCGAGGCCAGGCGCGCCGCGCGCGCATCCGGAAGGGGGAGGGCGTGCTGGGGCGCACGGCGGTCACGCTCGAGCCGGTCCAGGTGGCGGACATCACGTGGCGGGCGCCTACGAGAGCCGGCTGCGCGAGAACCTGATCGAGTCCGGCGTCCGGGCGCATCCTGGCCGTGCCCATGCTCCGCGAGGGGCATTGATCGGCAGCCTCGTCGTGAGCCGGAACCGCCCGGGCGACTTCCCGCCCGAGACGATCGATCTGCTCCGGACCTTCGCCACGCAGTCGGCGCTGGCCATCCAGAACGCCCGGCTCTACCGGCAGCTCGAGGCGAAGAGCCGCGAGGTGGAGGTGGCGAGCCGCCACAAGTCGCGAGTTCCTCGCCAACATGTCCCACGAGCTGCGCACGCCGCTCAACGCCATCATCGGCTACAGCGAGATGCTGGAGGAAGAGGCCCAGGACCTCGGCCAGGAGCCGCTCGTCCCCGATCTCAGGAAGATCAACGCGGCGGGCAAGCACCTGCTCGAGCTGATCAACGCCGTCCTCGACCTCTCCAAGATCGAGGCGGGCAAGATGGACCTCTACCTCGAGACCTTCGCGGTGGCCGACACGGTCCGCGACATCGGCGCGGTCATCCAGCCGCTGGCGGAGAAGAACCGGAACCGGCTCGACGTCCGATGCGCCCCGGACGCCGGGAGCGCGCACGCGGACCTCACCAAGGTGCGCCAG
Organism: uncultured Candidatus Rokubacteria bacterium; assembly: GCA_963840495.1. Taxonomy (GTDB): domain Bacteria; phylum Methylomirabilota; class Methylomirabilia; order Rokubacteriales; family CSP1-6; genus CAWIZN01. The sequence continues at coordinate 95,703 of CAWIZN010000079.1, read as the reverse complement.
GCCCTCTTCAATCTGCTGAGCAATGCGTGCAAGTTCACCGAGGGCGGCGTGGTCGCTCTCGCGGTCGCGAGGGAGGCGGCGGCCGGCGGCGACCGGCTCGTCTTCGCGGTGAGCGATACCGGGATCGGGATGACTCCGGAGCAAGTGGGGCGGATCTTCCAGGAGTTCTCGCAGGCCGACGCCTCGGTGACGCGACGCTACGGCGGGACGGGCCTGGGGCTCGCGCTGTCCCAGCGCCTCGCCCGTCTGATGGGCGGCGACATCACGGTGGAGAGCACATTCGGGAGTGGCAGCACCTTCACGATGCGCATTCCGGCGGTCGTGACCAAGGCGGTGCCCGAGCCGGCCTCGGCGCCCCCGGCCGAGGTGGTGTCGAGATCCGAGACGGTGCTCGTGATCGACGACGACCCGGCGATCCGTGACCTCGTGCAGCGCTTCCTCATCCGCGAGGGGTTCCGTGTCGTCGCCGCTGCCGGAGGCGACGACGGCCTGCGCCTGGCCCGGGAGCTGCGCCCGGATGTGATCACGCTCGACGTCCTGATGCCCGGTCTCGACGGCTGGGCCGTGCTCGCCGCGCTCAAGGCCGATCCGGCGCTGGCGGAGATCCCCGTGATCATGCTGACGATGGTGGACGACCGGGGCCTCGGCTACGCGCTCGGAGCGGCGGAGTACCTCACAAAACCGCTGGATCGGGAGCGGCTGCTCGCCGCCGTCAGGAAGCACCGGCGCGACCTGCCCGTGCTGATCGTCGACGACGATCCGGTGGTCAGAGAACTGCTCCGCCGGCAACTGGAGGCCGAGGGCTATCGCGTGAGCGAAGCCGCCGATGGCCGCGCGGCCCTCGCGCGCCTGCGCGAGGCCGTGCCCGGCGTGATCCTGCTCGACCTCATGATGCCCGAGATGGACGGCTTCGAGCTCATGGAGGCGCTGCGCCGCGAGGCGGGCTGGGCCAGCATTCCCGTCGTCGTCCTCACGGCCAAGGACCTGACCGCAGAGGACCGAGAGCGGCTCAACGGCGGCGTGGAGCGCGTGCTCCAGAAGGGCGCGTACACGAAAGACGCGCTGCTCGGCGAGGTGCGCCGCCTCGTCGGCGCCTCCCTCGCCCGGCGCAGAGAAACACCGTAGCCCGTGGACCTGGCGCGCGCTCTGGGAAAGATCGAGCCACTCCTGGCGAGGAGGCCGATCCCGTGACCGATTCCCCCGCCCGCTCACAGCTCCGCCACGAGCTGCGGACGCCGCTCAACCACATCATCGGCTATGCCGAGATGCTGCTCGAGGACGCGGGCGGGTCTGCGGATGACGATCCGGCGGCGGGGCTCCGGGGCATCCTCGACGACGCGCGCCTGCTCCTGCGGCGGATCAACGAGCGGCTCGCGCCCGGCGGTCGCGACGCCGCGACCGTGGACCTGGCGGGGGCCGCGGCGGAGCTGACCGACCCGCTCCAGCGCATCCGCGTCACGTGCGACACGCTTGCCGGCGCGGCGCGCCGCCAGGGCCCCTCCCAGGCCGCGGACGACCTCGGAAGGATCGCCGAGGCGGCCGAGCGCCTCGCCGCGCTGATCGACGGGGAGGGCGCGCGGCCCGGCGCGGCAGCGACAGCGGCGCCGGGCAAGCCCGACGCCGCGCGCGGCGTCATCCTCGTGGTGGACGACGACGCGGGCAACCGCGACGTGCTCGCGCGCCGCCTCTCGCGCCAGGGCTACGAGGTGCGCACCGCCCCGGACGGCGAGGCGGCGCTTGCGGCGCTCCTGGGCAGCAGCGACTCGCCGGTGGACCTGGCCCTGCTCGACGTGATGATGCCGGGCATGGACGGCTACGAATTGCTCCGGCGCATGAAGGCCGACGCCGCGCTCCGCGACATCCCCGTGCTCATGATCTCGGCCCTCGACCAGCTCGAGAGCGTGGTCCGCTGCATCGAGCTCGGCGCCGAGGACTATCTCCCCAAGCCGTTCGAGCCCGTGCTGCTGCGGGCGCGCATCGGCGCCTGCCTCGAGAAGAAGCGCCTGCGCGACCAGGACGTACGCCGGGCGCGCGAGCTCCGCGAGTGGAACCAGACGCTCGAGCAACGCGTGGCCGAGCAGGTGGCCCAGCTCGAGCGGCTCTCGCGCCTCAAGCGCTTCTTTTCGCCCCAGCTCGCCGAGGCGATCGTGGCCGGGGGCGCCGAGGACCCGCTCCGGAGCCACCGGCGCGAGATCACCGTGGTCTTTCTCGACCTGCGCGGCTTCACGGCCTTCGTGGAGACGGCCGAGCCCGAGGATCTGATGGGCCTCCTCGCCGAGTACCACGGGGAAATGGGCCGGCTCATTCTCGCCCACGAGGGCACACTCGAGCGCTTCACCGGCGACGGCATGATGGTCTTCTTCAACGACCCCGTCCCCGTGCCCGACCCTGCCGCACGCGCCACGCGCATGGCCCTCGCCATGCGGGATCGCGTGGGCGAGCTGGCCGCCGGGTGGCGGCGGCGCGGCTACGATCTCGCCGTGGGCATCGGCATCGCGCAGGGGTACGCGACGCTCGGCGCCATCGGCTTCGAGGGGCGGCTCGACTACGGGGCCATCGGCACGGTCACCAATCTCGCCGCGCGCCTGTGCGCGGAGGCCGCGGGGGGCCAGGTGCTCGTCTCCCAGCGCGTGGCCGCCGCGGTGGAGGGCCACGCCGCCGTCGAGCCGGTGGGCCCGCTCAGTCTGAAGGGCTTCGCCCGCCCGGTGCCGGCCTTCGCCGTCGGCGGGCGGGGAACCACGGCGTGAACGTCACCGCAACACGACGGCGTCCTCGTCGCCGCCCCCTCGGCGCGCGGGCTGAGCCCGGGCGCATCTGGTACCATCGACCCCGTCGTCGAACGATCAGCTCAGGCGGCCTCGGCAGCCTGCGCGACACACTTTCGAGCGCGCGTGCGCGGGGAGGATGGGCATGGCCGAGAATCCGCAGATCCTGGGTGACCGAGGCAAGAGCCTCGAGGACGCGTTCTTCCGCAAGGAAAGCGAGCGGGCCATCGAGCGCCTCCGCGAGATGCAGCAGCGGACCACCACGAGCGAGGCCCTGGTCAAGGTGATCGGGATCAGGAACCGGGCGATCATCGACCGGCTGGTCGCGCTCGGCATCCGGCCCGAGATCGTGACCGCGCTCGCCATCGTCCCGCTCGTGGAGGTGGCCTGGGCCGACGGCTCGCTGGACGACAAGGAGCGGCAGGCCCTCCTCGGCCGGGCCGAGAAGTCCGGCATCGCGCCCGGCACCGCCGACCACGACCTCCTGCGGAGCTGGCTCGACAAGAAGCCCGAGCCGCGCCTGCTCACCGCGTGGACCGAGATGGTCCGCGGCCTCTCCGAGCACATGTCCCCCCAGGAGTTCGCGTCGCTCAAGGCGAGGCTCATAGAGCGCGCCAAGGCCGTCGCCAGCGCGAGCGGGGGCTTTCTCGGGATGGGCGCCATCTCCTCCGCCGAGCAGAAGGCGATCGACCGCCTCGAGTCCGCGTTCCGGTCCGCGTAGGCGCGTAGGGACCGGCATGGCCGGGTCACGCCGATTTGAGGATTGGCTCCCCGAGTAGGACTCGAACCTACAACCCTCCGGTTAACAGCCGGATGCTCTACCATTGAGCTATCGGGGAACGCCGGGCCGGGCTCGTAAGAGCCCTTTATCTATACCATGACGCGGGGCGATCTCAGAACGCCCGCGCTCCTGCCATCCATCACATGTCCCGCCGGCCCTCCAGGGCCTTGGCGAGGGTCACCTCGTCGGCGTACTCGAGGTCGCCGCCCACGGGCAGTCCGCGCGCGAGGCGCGTGATCTTCGGGGCGAAGGGCTTGAGGAGCTTGGCCAGATAGATCGCCGTCGCCTCGCCCTCCACGCTCGGGTTGGTGGCGAGGATGATCTCCTCCACGGAGGCGGCCTCGAGGCGGCTCAGCAGCTCGCGCACCTTCAGGTCCTCGGGCCCGATGCCGTCCAGGGGAGACAGCGCGCCCAGGAGCACGTGGTAGCGGCCGCGGAATCCGCCCGTCTTCTCGAGCGCGAGGAGATCGTTCGGCTCCTCGACGATGCAGAGCGAGCGGACGTCGCGCTGGGGATCGCGGCAGATGCGGCAGGGATCCTCTTGCGTGACGTTGAAGCACACCGAGCAATGGATGATGAGGGCCTTGAGCTGGGTGAGCGACTCGGCCAGCGCCGCGACCTCGTCGACGGGACGCTTGAGGAGGAAGAAGGACAGGCGCTGGGCCGTCTTGGGTCCGATGCCGGGCAGGCGCTGGAGGGCCTCGATGAGGCGCGCGACCGGCTCGGGGTAGTACGCCATCACATACCGAGGCCGGGGATCTTGAGCCCTGCCGTCAGCTTGCTCATCTCGGACTGGACCAGCTCGCGCGACTTCCGGAGGGCCTCGTTGCAGGCCGCGATCACGAGGTCTTCGAGCATCTGGGCGTCGTCGGGATTGATGACCTCGCGGTCGATCTTGATCGACACGATCTCCTGCCGCCCATTGGCCTCCACCGTGACCATGCCGCCGCCCGCCGTCGCCTCGACCTTCTTGTTGCCCGCCTCCGCCTGGAGCTGCTCCATCTGGGCCTGGAGCTTCTGCGCTTCCTTCATGATGTTTCCGAAACCCTTCACGATGACTCTCCTTCCTCCGGAGCGCGGGGCCGCACGGCGACCACCTCGCCCTGGAACACGTTGAGCGCCGCCTGCACGGCCGGATGATTGCGCGCCCGGCGCCCGCGCCTGCGCCGCCGCCCGCGTCGATCTCGAAGCGCCGGGCGCCGGGGATGAGCTGCTGGACTGCCTGGTTGATCACCTCGCGGTTGCCGGGCTCCGCGAGCCGATCCCGGTGGAAGTGATTGCCGGTGAGGGCGAGCATCAGCACCCCGGCCTCGACGCCGAGCGGGGTCGCGCCCTGGAGCACGGAGCCGACCAGCGCCTTCTTCTTCATCACCTCGGCGATGACCCGCTGCCAGCTCTCCTCGAGATCACCCGTGGGGCCGGGCACCGGGTCCTCGCGCCGAGGTTCGACGCGCTCCGGCGCCGGCGGCTCGCGCATGGGCCGCGGGTCCGGCCGCTCCGGCGCAGGCGGGGACACGGGGGTGGCCGCGGGGGCCACCGGCCGCGGGCTCGGCGCCGGGCCGGGTGTGGGCGGGGCAGGCGCGAGGAGGCTGTCCTGAACGATGGCGGCCCGGGGAGCCGGGGCGGCCGCGGCAGCAGGCGCTCCCGCGCGGAACTGGGCGAGCGCGTCCTCGACCTTGGCGAGGAGCGTGTCGAGCATCTGCGGCTCGGGGCGGCGGGTCGCGCGCACCGCGGCGATCTCGAGCTCGACGCGCGGATGCGGTGAGCGCCGCATCTCCGCATCGGCGTCGAGGAAGGCCCGGAGCAGGTAGATCACCTCGTCGACGCTCACCGGGGCGGCCGCGGATCGGAGCGCCGCGGCTTCGGCCGCCGTCAAGTCGGGAAGATTCGCCGATGGCGCCGCCTTCAGGACGAGGAGCCGGCGGGCGACCTCGACGACCTCGCGGCACAGCCCCCCCAGGTCCTCGCCCGCCTCGGCGGCGCGGTCGATGGCCCCGAGCGCTGCTCCGCCGTCACGGGCGAGCAGGGCCTCGACGAAGGCGCGCACGTGCACCGGTGAAGAGGCGCCCAGCAATTGCGCGACGCTCGCCTCGTCGAGCTTTCCCTCGCCGTAGGCGATGGCGGTGTCGAGCAGCGACAGCGCGTCGCGCAGGCTCCCCTCGGATGCCCGCACGAGCAGGGGCAGCGCCGACGGCTCGAAGGGCACGCCCTCCTTGTCGAGGATGGCGCTGAGGCTCGCCGTGAGCGATTCGGGCGAGATCGGCTTGAAGTCGAAGCGCTGGCAGCGCGACAGCACGGTGGCCGGGATCTTCTTCGGGTCGGTGGTCGCCAGGATGAAGACGACGTGGGGGGGCGGCTCCTCGAGCGTCTTCAGAAATGCATTGAACGCCGGGCCCGAGAGCATGTGGACCTCGTCGACGATGTACACCTTGAAGCGGCCGCGCGCGGGCGAGTACTTCACGTTCTCGCGCAGCGTGCGGATGTCATCGACCCCGGTATTCGAGGCCGCGTCGATCTCCATCACGTCGACGGGGGCGCCGGAGACGAAGTCCGCGCACGAGGGACAGGCGGCGCACGCCTCGGCGCCGACGCGCGCGGTGCAGCACAGCGCCTTGGCGAGGAGCCGCGCCGTGGTGGTCTTGCCGACCCCGCGGGGCCCCGTGAAGAGATAGGCGTGCGCGACGCGCCCGGACACCAGCGCATTGCGCAGCGTTCGGGTCACCGGCTCTTGCCCGACGACCGTGTCGAACTCCTGCGGCCGCCACTTCCGGGCCAGGACCTGATAGGTCATGCCGGAGACATCATGCCCAGGAACATCAATGCCAAACATCAATGAATGACCGTGCACCCTCAATCGAGCCGTCCGCACCGCGATCTCCGTCCGTGACCTGCTCCGGTCAGGTACTCCCACGGCACACGGGAGGGGCGCCTTACCGTTGCTCCCTTCCGGGCCTGGCGGGGTTCGACGCATCCCGTTGCGTGGGGCCCAACCTTCAACGCCGTCCCGTACGGCTCATTCAACACAAGCGACCCTCAAGGAGGGAATTCAACCCCGCTATAGCGGATTGCGGGTTACAGGGCACCGCTACCTCCCCGTCTAGCACGGCCAAGGCGTCGGGCGGCGATAAGGGGTCATCTGCTTCGTTGGCGCCGTCGGCAGCCCGCTCAACGTACAGAGAGTACGCCTCGCGGGCTGCCTTCCGGCGCCGCCTCGCATCTGACCCTTCTCGCCACCCGACAAAGTTTGCGGCTCCATCAGACATCAACACCATTCGCACGAGAGGATGGCGGAGGGGGTGGGATTCGAACCCACGGTACAGTTGCCCGTACACGGCATTTCCAGTGCCGCACCTTCGGCCACTCGGCCACCCCTCCCCTCCGGCCGCCGAGAAGGCAGCCGGCGCATCACTCAAAACCGCAGATTCGCCATACCTCAAATTTGGCGGAGGGGAGAGGATTTGAACCCCCGAGGGACTTGCGCCCCTATCCGATTTCGAGTCGGACGCCTTCAACCGGGCTCGGCCACCCCTCCGCGTAACCTATTCAACATGCTACACGCTTATTGGCGTTCGGCACGTCTTCCCCGCGGAAAGCCTGTGCCGACAGGAATGCCAAGTTACTCCATCGAGGCGAGCGCCGTCCATCCCTTTCGCCAGGAGCGCGGCCGACCGCCTCGACCAACTCAGGACCGTTTGCGTTCAAAGAACTCGCGCAGCAGTGCCGCGCTCTCTTCCCCTCTCACCGGGCCCGTGACGACCACCGAATGGTTCAGCCGCGGATCATCCAGGAGCCGGTACAAGCTGCGTGCCGCGCCGCCCTTCGGGTCCGCCGCTCCGTACACCACGCGGGCGAGCCGCGCGTGGATGGCCGCTCCGCAGCACATCGCGCACGGCTCCACCGTCACGTACAGCACGGCTCCCGTCAATCGGTAGTTCCGGGCCTCCGTCCCGGCCCGGCGGAGCGCGACGATTTCCGCATGGGCCGTCGGGTCGCTCGAGGTGAGCGGCATATTGTGCCCGCTCGCGATCACTCGGCCCCCCAGCACCACGACGGCGCCGATCGGGACTTCGCCCGCCGCCAGCGCCCGCCGCGCCTCGTCGAGGGCCAGCCCCATGTACGCCCCGTCTTCCTCGACCTCCGCCGCCATTGCGTCAGCCGGCTCCCCTCCCGCCGGCCGAGACCAGGTCCTCCACGCGCCCGTGGACGATCTCGCCGCCGACCATGGTCAGAAGGGGGCGGATGTCCTTCATCTGCTCCTCGGGACAGGCGAAGACGTCGCCGGAGCAGACGATGAGATCGGCCCGCTTGCCGGGGACGAGCGCGCCCAGCTCGGCCTCCTGGTGGGCGGCATAGGCATTCCACGTCGTGAAGGAGCGCACGGCCTCTTGCCTCGTCATGCGCTGCTCGGGCTGCCACCCGCGGTCCTCGCCCGTCCGGGGCCGCCGCGCGACCGACGCATAGATGCCGTGAAAGGGATTGGGGCTCTCGACGGGGAAGTCGGATCCCCCGGCGATGACGACGCCGGTGCCGAGCAGCGAGCGCCAGGCATAGGCGCCCTTGAGGCGGTCGGGGCCGAGCCGCTCGATGGCCCAGTCCATGTCCGAGGTGCAATGCGTCGCCTGCATGCTCGGCACCACGCCGAGGGCGCGAAAGCGCGGGATGTCCGTCTCCGCGAGGATCTGGGCGTGCTCGACGCGCAGGCGCACCGCGCGGGCCGCGGCGGGATGGCGGGCCAGGGCCTGCTCGAACGTGTCGAGCGTGAGCGTGTTCGCGCGATCCCCGATGGCGTGGACGCAGACCTGAAACCCGCGCTCGATCGCGTCGTTCGTGAGCCGGGCGAGCTCCTCCGCGGGGATCAGCAGGAGGCCGCGGTTGTCGGGATCGTCGCAGTACGGCGAGTGCAGCGCGGCCCCGCGCGAGCCGAGCGCGCCATCCGACATGAGCTTGAGCGCGCGCACGACCACCCGGCCGTCGCCGATCACCTCGGGGCCGCGGTCCCGATAGAAGTCCCAGGTCTCCTCCGAGCGGGCGGCCACGGCCGCGTAGTTCCGGAACGGAAACTGCCCGCGCTCGACGAGGCGTCGATACGAGGCCAGCGCGAACAGGGTGACCCCCATCTCGTGCAGGCCGGTGAGCCCGAGCGACAGGCACTCGGCGATGGCCGCGCGCACGGCCTCGTCGAAGCGCGCCGGGGACGGCATTGGCTCGGCGCGCTGGACCAGCCGCTGCGCCGTGTCGATCAGCAGACCCGTGGGCTCGCCGCCGGCGTCCTTGACGACGATGCCTCCCGTCGGGTCGGCGGTGTCTCGCGAGATCCCGGCTTCGTGGAGCGCCGCCGAGTTGACCCAGGTCGCGTGGCCGTCGATGCGAACCAGCGCCACGGGATTCCGCGGCGCCACCCGATCGAGCGAGGCCTTGCTCGGAAAGCGCCGCTCGGGCCAGAGGTTCTGGTCCCAGCCCCGCCCGCTGATCCACTCACCCGGCGGCGCCACGGCGGCGGCCGCCGCCACGCGGGCCGCGATGGCCTCTTCCGACGAGACGCCGCCGACGTCGAGCGTCATTCGCCCGCGCGCCAGGTACATGAGATGGCCGTGGGCATCGACCAGCCCGGGCAGCACGGCCCGCCCGCCGAGGTCGAGCGTCGGCTCCCCGGCCGCCGCGCTGACGTCGCTCGCCCGGCCGACAAATGCGACGCGGCCATCTCGCACGACGAGCGTATCGGCCACCGTGCCGCGCTCGTCGAGCGTATGGATGCGCGCATTGGTGAGGATGGTCATCCCGCGAATGCCCTCTGCGCCGTCGGAGGCGTCGCGGTCGCGGCGATCACCACATCACCACGCCGCCGTCGATATTGATCGACTGCCCGGTCATGAACGCCGCGGCCGGGGAGCACAGGAACCCGATGAGACCGGCCACCTCCTCGTCGGAGGCCGCGCGGCCCATGGGAATGCGGTCGAGCTGGCGCTGCCAGCCATCGCCGCGGCCGAGCACGTCCATGCGCGCCGTGTCGATGGTGCCCGGGCAGACGGCATTGACCGTGACGCCGTGGCGCGCGACCTCCATCGCGAGCGACTGGGTCAAGCCCTGGATGCCGAAGTTCGCGGCATTGTACGCGGCCGTGTTCGGGCTGCCGCGCTTGCCCGCGACGGAGGAGAGGTTGATGATGCGGCCCCACTTCTGCTCGACCATGATGGGGACGATGCGCTTGCACAGCAGGAAGGCGCCGGTGAGCTTGATCTCGAGCACCTTGCGCCAGACGTCCTCGTCCAGGTCGGGCAGCGGCACCCGGTCATTGCCGCGCGGGTAGGCGGCATTGTTGACGAGCACGTCGAGGCGGCCGAACGTCGTCGTGACGGAGTCGACGAGGCGCCCGACGGCCTCGCTCTTGCTGACGTCGCCCGTCCAGGTGAGCGCGCGGCGGCCGTGCGCGCGGATCTGCTCGGCCGTGCTCTCGACGTCGCGCCACCCCGCCTTCTTCTCGTCCTCCGGGTAGGTCGAGGGGTCGCGTCCCGTCCCGGTCACGACCACGTCGGCTCCCAGCTCCGCGAGCGCCAGTGCCGTGGCCCGGCCGATCCCGCGCAGCCGTCCCGCTCCCGTGACCAATGCCACCTTGCCGTCCAATGCGCCCATGTCTCGATCCTCTCGGTAGAAGTGCTCGGTAGAAGTGCTTGGGTGACCTGCGCGGTTCAATGGCCTGCGGCGTCGCCGAACTTCTGATCGCGTGTCTCTATCCGCTCCTTCACACCTTTCGCGCGGGCGGCGGCGCCATAGGTGCCGAGGGCCTGGCGGTGGGGAATCGTCAGCATGTAGTTCTTGAACGCCGATTCGAGGGCCCGGCGCTGGCCCTGGATGTCCAGCGTCTCGTTCACCGACGCCTTCGCCAGCTTGAGCGCATACGGGTCTTGCAGCGCGATGCGCTGGGCCAGCTCGAGCGTGGCCTGCGCCAGCTCCTCGCGCTTGACCACGCGGTTGACGAGGCCGAGCGCCTCCGCCGTGCGGGCGTCGATATAGTCGCCGGTGAAGAGGTACTCCTTGGCCTTTCGAGCACCCAGCTCCCACGGCATGCTGAAATACTGCACGTGCGACCCGCCCCAGCGCACCGCTCGGTCCGCGAAGAGCGCATCCTCCGCGGCGATGATGAGATCGCAGCACGACGCGAGCATGAGCCCGCCCATGATGCAGTAGCCCTGGACCTGGGCGATGGTGGGCTTCGGCACGTCGCGCCAGCGGAGACACGTCTCGAGGTAGAGCTCGGACAGGCGCTTCAGGTTCTCCGCGATGCCGGGCCCCACCGGGTGCGCCTTCTGGTCCTCGATCTCATCGGGGCTGCCGAGGTCGTGACCGGCGGAGAAGTGCGCGCCCGCACCGGCCACGATGATGGTCCGCGTGGCGTCATCCTCGGATGCCGCGCGGAACGCCTCGTCCAGCTCGACGATCATCACGCGGCTCTGCGCGTTCAGCACCTCGGGCCGGTTCGCGGTGATGCGGACCACGGCGCCGAGCTGCTCGTAGCGAATCGTGCGAAAGTCCATCGGGCGTCCCTCCGGGGCTCACAATAGCTCAGGCGGGCGCCTCGCGGCCAGCGCCGCTCGCCCGCCTGCGCGGCGTCGGTTAGTATCGGCCGAGGCGAGCCCTGCCGAACCGAGCCTGAAAAGGAGCCCAGCATGCGCGGAAGACACGTCCTCATGGAAACCCTGGTGGGCCACGGCGTCGAGTATCTCTTCGGCAATCCCGGCACCACCGAGAGCCCCATCATCGAGAGCCTGCAGGACTACCCGCAGATCCGCTACGTGCTGGCGCTGCACGAGGCCGTGGCCATCGGCGCCGCGAGCTACTACGCGCAGGCGAGCGGGCGCACGGGCGTGGTGAACCTGCACGTGGCTCCCGGTCTCGGCAATGCGCTCGGCATGCTCTACAACGCGAGCAAGGCGGGCTCGCCCCTGCTCCTGACCGCGGGACAACAAGACACGCGCCTTCGCCTGCGCGCGCCCCTGCTCGGCCACGATCTCGTGGCGATGGCGGCGCCGCTCGTCAAGTGGAGCGCGCAGGTGGAGCGCGCCGACGAAATGGCCCCGCTCCTGCGCCGCGCGCTCAAGATCGCCCAGGACCCGCCGAGCGGACCGGTCTTCGTGGCCTTGCCCATCGACGTGCTCGAGCAGGAGACCGCCGAGATGCCCCTGCCCCCGGGCACGCTCTACCTCGAGGCCGGGCCCGATCCGGCGGGCGTGACGGCCATGGCGGAGGTGCTCCTCGGCAGCCGCAACCCCGTCATCGTCGCGGGCGACGACGTCGGGCGCCGCGGCGCGCATGGGGATCTCCTGGCGCTGGCCGAGCAGCTCGGCGCCGCGGTCTGGTTCGAGGGCCTGCGGCAGCACGTCGTGTTCCCGACGATGCATCCGAATTGCCGTGGCGCGCTTGGCTTCGACGCGGCCGCCATCAGGAAGGCGCTCGACGGCAGCGATGCGGTCCTGCTCCTCGGCGGGCCCTTCTTCGAGGAGGTGTGGTTCGCTCCCGGCTCGGCGTTCCCGCCGGATGCGGCCGTGCTTCAGATCGAGGACTCGCCCGAGCGCCTCTCGCGAAACTTCCCGCTGCGCGCGGGATTGCTGGCCAGTCCCGGCCCTGCGCTTCGCGCGCTCTCCGCCGCCATCAAGCGCGGGGCCGGCGCGGCCTTCCTCGAGGCCGCCGCGGCGAGGAACACCGCGCTTGGCTCGCTCAAGGCGCAGGAGATGGCCGCCACCCGCGAGCGCGCGGCCAAGCGCTGGGACGCCGAGCCGATCTCCATCCCGCGCTTCATGGCCGACCTCGAGGCAGGTGCTGCCCGCCGATGCCATCGTCGTGGATGAGTCGATCACCGCGAGCATCGATCTGGGCCGCACGCTCTCCCTCGAGCGGCCGGGCGACTACTTCGGGGCCCGGGGCGGCGGCATCGGCCAGGCACTGCCCGGCGCGCTCGGCGTGAAGCTCGCCCACCCGCGCCGGCCCGTCGTGGCCGTCTCGGGCGACGGCTCGGCCATGTACAGCATCCAGGCCCTCTGGACCGCCGCCCACCACGACCTGGCCGTGGTCTTCGTGATCCTCGACAACCGCGAGTACCGCATCCTCAAGCACAATATGGACGCCTATCGCCAGCGCTTCGGCGTCCGGTCGGAGCGCCCGTACGCCCACATGGACCTCGCGAAGCCGGATCTGTCGTTCGTGGACATCGCCCACGGCCTGGGCGTGCCCGCCTCGCGCGTCACGAAGCCCGGCGACCTGGCTCCGGCGCTCGCCGCCGCGCTCGCCGCCGGCGGGCCGTATCTCCTGGACGTGGTGGTCGAGGGCCGCCGGTAAGGCCCGCTTGCCTGACGCGGCGAGCGGACACCCAGAAAGCGAAGGGGCCCCAAGAATCGTCCCCCGATTGAGGACGCCCATAATGCGCAAAGCAAACGCTCGGGTGATGAACCGTATGTGTGGCATCAAGGAGCCCGGCAAATGGAGGGAGTGAACACTGCGTGGTGCCGCCGCCAACGTGGCAGATATCCGCAAGGTGGGGGGGACACGGCACCGGACCTGATCGCGTCCGACTCCCGCACAATCCCGCACAATCGGAGGGAGCGGACGTCACCGCCCCCTCCGAACTATGCGAAAAAGTGGTGCGCCCTAGAGGAATCGAACCTCTGGCCTTCGGATTCGTAGTCCGACGCTCTATCCATCTGAGCTAAGGGCGCACATGGCGGAGAGGCCGGGATTCGAACCCGGGACAGAGGTTTTGCCCCTGTAACCGCTTAGCAGGCGGCTGCCTTCGGCCGACTCGGCCACCTCTCCAATCGATGCAAGCCAACGATGCAAGCCAACAGAGTATAGGGCATTTGCCCCGCGGCGACTACCCTCGTCCGCGGGGCCGAATACGGCAGGGGGCCGGGCGCGCGGCCCCCTCGAAGATCATGGCGGAGGGGGAGGGATTTGAACCCCCGATCCCTTGCGGGATTCCGGTTTTCAAGACCGGCGCCTTCAACCGCTCGGCCACCCCTCCGGAAGGAAGCTCCTATTCTATCCGAATGATGCGCTCGAGTCCTCCCATGTACGGACGGAGCGCGGCCGGCACCGTGATGGTCCCGTCCGCCTCCTGGTAGTTCTCGAGCACGGCGATCAGCGTGCGGCCCACGGCGAGCCCCGAGCCGTTCAGCGTATGGCAGTACTCCGTCTTGCCGCCGCCCGCCGGGCGGTACTTGAGATCGAGCCGGCGCGCCTGGAACGCCTCGCAGTTCGAGCACGAGGAGATCTCGCGGTACTTCCCCTGCCCCGGCAGCCACACCTCGATGTCATAGCTCTTGGCGGCCGTGAAGCCCGCGTCGCCCGAGCAGTGCAGCACGACGCGATACGGAATCTCGAGGCGCCGAAGGACTTCTTCGGCATTGCGCACCATCGAGTCGAGCTCGTCGTACGACTGGCTCGGGCGTGGTCACCTTGACCAGCTCCACCTTGTCGAACTGGTGCTGGCGGATCATGCCCTTCATGTCCTTGCCATAGGTGCCGGCCTCGCGCCGGTAGCACGGCGAGAAGCACACGTAGCGGCGCGGCAGACTGGCTTCGGGCAGGGTCTCGTCGGCATGGAGCGCGGTGACCGGCACCTCCGCCGTCGGGATCATGTAGAGCAGCCGGCTCTCGTCCGGCTCCTGCGTCTTGAAGAGCTGCTCCTCGAACTTCGGGAGCTGGCCCGTGCGGAGCATGGTGGACCCGCTCACGAGCTGCGGCACCCAGACCTCGGTATAGCCGTGCTCACCCGTATGGAGATCCAGCATGAGCTGGGACAGCGCCCGCTCGAGCCGCGCCGCCGCTCCCCACATCACCGTGAAGCGGGACTTGGCGAGCTTGACGGCGCGGGCGAAGTCGAGGATGCCGAGCGCCTCGCCGAGCACGTCGTGCGTCTTCGGCTCGAAGGCAAAGCGCCGCGGCTCGCCCCAGCGCCCAGTCTCCACGTTGTCGTCCTCGGTTTCGCCCACGGGCACCGAGGGGTGTGGCAGGTTCGGGAGCTGGACGAGGAGCTGCTCCATGCGCTCGTCGACCTGCTTCACCTCGGCGTCGAGCGCCTTGATGCGGTCCGACACCTCTCGCATCCGCGCCATGACCGCCTCGGGATTCTCGCCGCGCCGCTTGGCCTGGCCGATGGCCTCGGAGGTGCGGTTGCGCTCGGCCTTGAGGGTCTCGACCTCGGTCACGAGCCGGCGCCGGTCCGCGTCCGCGGCGAGGATCTCCGGCACGAGCTCGGCGCCGCCGCGTGTGGCGAGGCCCCGTTGAACGGCGTCGGGTTGCTCGCGGATCAGCTTCAGGTCCAGCATCGTGCTCCCCCGCTGGCTTCGATGGAACAAAAAGGGCCGCGTCCGCGGCCCTGTCCCGCCCAGGCACGGTGCCCGGCGGGTCTACGGCGACGCCGACTCTGGCTGCGCGGCCTGCTCGGCCTCGACACGGGCAATGCTGCCCACCTGGTCGTCGGCGTCGATGTCGATGATGCGCACGCCCATCGTATTGCGGCCCTGGCTCGTGACGTCATCCACGTGGAGGCGGATCATCTTGCCCTTGCTGGTGATCACGAGCATGTCGTTCCCCTGCCGCACCTGGAGCATCCCCACCACCGGACCATTGCGCCCGCCCGTCTTGATGTCGATGATGCCCTTGCCGGCGCGCCCGGTGAGGCGATACTCGTCGAGCGGCGTGCGCTTGCCGTAGCCGCGCACCGTCACCGTCAGCACGCTCATCCCCTCCTCGACCACTTCCGCGGCGATGACCTGGTCGTGCTCCTCGAGGTCGATGCCCTTCACCCCGGCGGCCATCCGCCCCATGGACCGGATCTCGTCCTCGGCGAAGCGGATGATCATGCCCTCCTTGGTCGAGAGCAGCACCTCGCGCTGGCCGTCGGTGCGCCGCGCCGCCATCACCTCGTCGCCATCCTCGAGCGTGATGGCCTGGATGCCCCCGCGCTTGGGATGCGAGAACGCGACCAGCTCCGTCTTCTTGACCTTTCCCCGCTTGGTGGCGAGGAGGATATACGCGGCCGACTCGAAGTCGCGCACGGGCACGCAGGTGGCGACCGCCTCGCCCTCCGCGAGCGAGAGCACGTTCACCATGGCCTTGCCCTTGGCCTGGCGTCCGCCCTCGGGGATCTCGTGGACCTTGAGCCAGTGGACCTTGCCCTTGTTCGTGAAGAACAGGAGATAGGAATGCGTCGTGGCGACGAAGAGGTCCGCGACGATGTCCTCCTCCTTCGTCTCCATCCCCGTCACGCCCTTGCCGCCGCGCTTCTGGCTGCGGTAGGCCTCGACGTGCGTCCGCTTGATGTAGCCGGAGCGCGTGATCGTGACCACCATGTCCTCGTCGGCGAGCAGGTCTTCGATGGTGAGATCGGTCGTCTCGCTGAGGATCTCCGTGCGCCGCTCGTCGCCGAACTCTTCCTTCAGCGAGGCGAGCTCGTCCTTGATGATCCCCATCAGGCGCTGGTCGGAGGCGAGGATGCCCTTCAGGTCGGCGATGAGGGCGAGCGTCTGCTCGTGCTCCTCCACGATCTTGTGGCGCTCGAGCTGGGTCAGGCGCTGCAGGCGCATGTCGAGGATGGCCCGCGCCTGGATCTCCGAGAGCTGGAGCTGCGCCATGAGGGCGGTCTTCGCCGCGTCGGGGCTCTCGGCCTGGCGGATCAGCCGGATCACGAGGTCGAGCTGATCGACGGCCTTGCGCAGCCCCTCGAGGATGTGCGCGCGCTCCTCGGCGCGGGCGAGATCGTACTTCGTCCGTCGGGTGACCACCTCGCGGCGGAAGCTGATGAACTCCTGCAGCATCTGCTTGATGTTCACGACCTGGGGCCGCCGGCCCACCAGGGCCAGCATGATGATGCCGAACGTGGTCTGCATCGAGGTGTGCTTGTAGAGCTGATTGATCACGATCTGCGGGATCTCGCCCCGCCCGAGCTCGAGCACGACACGGATGCCCTCGCGATTCGACTCGTCGCGCCGCTCGGAGACGCCCTCGATCTTCTTGTCGCGAATCAGCTCGCCGATCTTCTCCATCAGCGTCGCTTTGTTGACCTGGTACGGCAGCTCGGTGATGATGATGGCCTCGCGGCCACCCCGCATCTTCTCCACGTGCGCCTTCGCGCGCAGCGTGATGATCCCCCGCCCCGTCGTGTAGGCCTCGCGAATCCCCGTCCGCCCATAGATATACCCGTAGGTCGGGAAATCCGGCCCCGGGATCACCGCCATGAGCTGCTCGAGGGTGGCGTCGGGGTTCTCGATGAGCATGACGAGCCCGTCCACCACCTCTCCGAGGTTGTGGGGCGGGATATTGGTCGCCATGCCGACGGCGATGCCCGAGGAGCCGTTGATGAGCAGGTTCGGCACCTTGGTCGGCAGGACCATCGGCTCCTGGAGCGACTCGTCGAAGTTCGGCGAGAAGTTCACGGTGTCCTTGTCGATGTCGGCCAGGAGCTCGTGGGCGATCTTGGAGAGCCGCGCCTCGGTATAGCGCATGGCCGCGGGCGGGTCGCCGTCGATGGACCCGAAATTCCCCTGCCCGTCCACGAGCGGATAGCGCAGCGAGAACTCCTGCACCATGCGCACGAGCGCCTCGTAGACCGGGGAGTCGCCATGGGGATGGTACTTGCCGAGCACCTCGCCCACCACGCGCGCCGCTTTCTTGTAGGGGCGGTTGAAGCTGAGTCCCAGCTCGGACATGGCGAACAGCACGCGCCGGTGGACGGGCTTCAGGCCGTCGCGGATGTCCGGCAGCGCCCGCCCGACGATCACGGACATGGCGTAGTCGAGATACGACTTCCGCATCTCCTCTTCGATCGGGACGGGGGTCTGACGCTCTGGGCTCATGGACGCTGGGCCTGACCGGTTAGACGTCGAGGTTGACCACGTCGAGGGCGTTCTTCTCGATGAACTCGCGGCGCGGCTCGACGGCATCCCCCATGAGCACGCTGAACATCTCGTCGGCCCCGACGGCGTCTTCCATCGTCACCTTGAGAAGCGTGCGCGTCTCCGGGTTCATGGTGGTCTCCCAGAGCTGCTCGGGATTCATCTCGCCGAGCCCCTTGTAGCGTTGGAGCGTGGCGCCCTCCTTGGCGAAGTCCATCACCGCGCGGACGAGGTCGTCGAGACTGTTGACCACCGCCTCCTTGCCGCCGCCGTCCACCACGGTGCACGGACCCTTGTGGAGCGCCGCGAGCTCGGCGTAGATGTCGAGGAGCTGTCCATAGTCCGGCGACTTGAGCAGATCGGGGCTGAAGGAGACCTGGACCGGACCCGTGAGCTGCACGGTCGTGCTATCGCCATTGTCGCCACTCACCACCTGGACGCTCCACCCCGTCGCCTCCGCCGCGGCCTCGCTGACCGCCGCGGTGATCTCGGCATCGCCCACCCCGCGCTTGGTCGCTTTGAACTTCTTCCGGAGAAGCCCATCCAGGATGGCCGCGGGGATGCCGCGGCGGCAGAACTTGCCGAACAATGTCCGGAACTCGAGCACGCGCTTGAGGGTCTCGAGCAGGCTGTCCTCCTTGAGCGGCTGGGCCTTGCCGGGGACCTTGACGCTCGCCTTCTCCACCCACTGCGCGAGGAGGAATTCCTCCATTTCCCGCTCGCTCATCGCATACCGCTCCGCGCGGCCTTTCTTGATCTTGAACAGCGGCGGCTGCGCGATGAACAGATGGCCCGCCTCGATCACCTGCACCATGTGCCGGAAGAAGAACGTGAGCAGCAGCGTGCGGATGTGGGCGCCGTCCACGTCGGCGTCCGTCATCAGGATCACCTTGTGGTAGCGGAGCTTGCCGACGTCGAACTCTTCCGGCCCGATGCCCGTTCCCAGGGCCGAGATGAGGAGCCGGATTTCCTGATGGGAGAGCACCTTGTCGTAGCGCGCCTTCTCGGCATTGATGATCTTGCCGCGCAGCGGCAGCACGGCCTGCGTCTTCCGGTCGCGGCCCTGCTTCGCGGAGCCGCCCGCGGAGTCACCCTCGACGAGGAAGATCTCGCGGAACTGCGGTTCCCGCTCCGAGCAGTCGGCGAGCTTGGCGGCCAGCCCCTCGTCGTCGCGCCCCCCCTTGCGGGTCAGCTCGCGAGCCTTGCGCGCCGCCTCCCGCGCCTGCGCCGCCCGGACGCACTTGTCGGCGATCTTCCGCGCCGTCGTCGGATCCTCCTCGAACACCTCGGCGAGGCGATCGTTGACGATCTGCTGCACCAGGCCCTTGACCTCCGAGTTGCCGAGCTTGGACTTGGTCTGGCCCTCGAACTGCGGGTCGGGGATGCGGACCGACACGACGGCCGTCAGCCCTTCGCGCACGTCGTCTCCCGTCACCGCGCCCTTGAAGGTCTTGAGGAATCCCTGGGCTTGCGCGTAGTTCGACAGCGTGCCCGGTGAGCGCCGCGCGGAACCCCGTCAAGTGCGTGCCCCCCTCGCGCGTATTGATATTGTTCGCGAAGGAAAACACGTTCTCCTGATAGCCGTCGTTGTACTGGAGCGCCACCTCGACCTCGATGCCGTCCTTCTTGCCTTCGAAGAAGAGCACCTTGGGATGAATCGGCGTCTTGTTCTGGTTGAGGTGCTTGATGAACTCGATGATGCCGCCCTTGTAGAGGAAGGTGTGGCTGCGCTCGTCGCGCTCGTCCTCGATGACGATCTTGAGGCCCTTGTTGAGGAAGGCCATCTCGCGGAGTCGGTTCGACAGGGTGTCGAACGAGAACGAGACCTCCTCGAAGATCTTCGCGTCCGGCTTGAAGCGGACGATGGTGCCGTGCTTGGCCGTCTTGTCGCCGGCGGCGATGTCACCCTGCGGCACGCCGTACTCATAGCGCTGCGTCCACACACGGCCCTGCCGGCGGATCTCGATCTCGAGCCACTCCGACAGGGCATTCACCACGGAGATGCCGACGCCGTGCAGGCCGCCGGAGACCTTGTAGGCGGAGTGCTCGAACTTGCCTCCGGCATGCAGCACCGTCAGGACGACTTCGGCCGCCGAGCGCCCGCTTTCCTTGTGCGTTTCCACCGGAATCCCCCGCCCGTTGTCACCCACGGAACACGAGCCGTCCGAGTGGAGAATGACCTTGATGCTGTCACAATAGCCCGCGAGCGCCTCATCGACCGCATTGTCGACGGCCTCGTAGACGAGGTGATGGAGGCCGTAGGCCCCGGTGTCACCGATGTACATCGCGGGGCGCTTTCGAACCGCCTCCAGCCCCTCGAGGACCTTGATATCACTCGCGTCGTAGCTATCCGCGCTCATGCAGCCCCTCGCAAAGCCGCGTAACTGGCGTCCCTCACTTCTCCGTCTCTGACCTCCCACCAATGGGCCTCAGCGGCATCGGTCAATGGCGCGTCGGCCGTGGTCAGGAACACCTGGCCCACGCGCGAGACATGGCTCAAAACGCGGCTCCTGGACGCCCGGATCGAGCTCGGACAGCGCATCGTCCAGCAGGATGACCGGGGCGCTTCCGACAGCCTCTTCGACCGGGGCCGCTTCCGCGAGACGCAATGTCAGCGCCATCAAGCGTTGCTGTCCCCGCGATCCGAACGTTCGGAGGTCACGTCCCTGCAGAGCAACGAGAAGATCGTCTCGGTGGGGACCAACGAGCGTTTGGCCCCGGCGGATTTCCTCGGGAAGGCGAGCGCGCAGGCAGCTCATGAAACGACGCTGGCGTGGGCACATCACCCAATGCCGATCGATACTCGATAGCAATACTCCCACGTCCCTCCTAGGGCCGGATACAAGCGTTCCGCCTCAGCGCTCAGAGCCGCGACGCCCTGCCGGCGTCTGGAAACGATCTCCATGCCGAGATCGACGATCTGCTCATTCCAGGGTTCGAGACGACCTTGACTCCCGCCGCCACTCATCTGGAGGAGATGATTGCGACGCGCGAGAACCTGTCGGTACCTCCGGTGGGTCGACGCATACGACGGATATATCTTTGCGACGAACCCGTCGAGGAAGTTGCGGCGCGCCTGCGGCGCCCCATTGACGATGGCCAGATCAGCCCATCCAAACGGGATCACCCGCGCCCACGTACATCCTTCGCCCATCAATGCCCAGACACCGTCCTCGCGAGGTGCGAGAATGCGCCGAAGCCGGCGTGACGAGTCACTCCGTCTGATCTCGCCACTCACGGCGGCGCTTTTCGCCCCCCACCGCGCCATTTCCAGCGGCTTGGCGCCTCGAAAGGACCGCCCCACGGCTAAAAGGGCAAGTCCCTCGAGGAGATTCGTCTTGCCCTGGGCATTGGGTCCCGTGAGAATATTGAGGCTTCGGCACTGGGTTGAACAGGAGGCTCTCGATAGCTGCGAAAATCGGTAAGCTCTACCGTCTCAATGTGCACCCGATCCCCGCTCCTCTGGGACTTCAGATCCTCATAGGCATGATAACACAGAGGGATCCGTCGTCCTCGAGGCTTTTGAGGACTCCGGGGCTCAACGCGTCCTTGACCTCGAGCACGACCTGCTCTCCGGCCTGCGCGCCGAGAGCATCCAAGACATAGCGCGAGTTGAACCCGATGGTGATCTCTTCACCAACGTACTGGACCTCCATCGCTTCCTCGGCTTCACCGTAGTCCGCGCTATAGGCCGCCAGCTTCAAAACCCCGGGTGAGAGGACGAACTTCACCGGCTTGGTGCGCTCCTCCGAGAGCACCGACACCCGGCGGAGGGCCGCCGTGAGCCCGTCTTTCGGGAGCAAGACGCGATGCGGGTGCGCGCGGGGCACCACCTGCTCGTAGTTCGGGAACGTCCCTTCGATGAGCCGCGCCATGAGGATCACGTTTGGCATGCGCAACATGAACTGGTTGTCGCCGAGCGCAACCTCGACCTGTTCACCCGAGCCCACGACCCTCGCGATCTCCTGCACCGCTTTGCGGGGAACGATTCCGGACACGGCCATCTTGGTCTCGCCGATGGGACGCACCGCCAAGGCCAAGCGATGGCCATCGGTCGCCACCAGCCTCAATTCGTGATCGTGAAGGGCCATCAGCACGCCGTTGAGGGCATAGCGGCTCTCGTCGTGGGAGATGGCAAACATCGTCTGCGCCAGCATGTCCCGAAGCAGCTTGCCGTCCACGGTGACCCAGTTGTCCGTCGCGATCGGTATGACGTGAGGATAGTCCTCCGCGGCCAACCCCACGAGCTTGTACGACGCGCCCCCACACCGCAGGGCGACCCACGCATTTTCCTGCACCTTGAGCGCGAGGGGTGCGGAGGGCAGCTCCTTGGTGATTTCCAGCAGCTTGCGCGCGGAGATCGTCACGGAGCCGGGGGTAACGACGCGGGCCGGAGCCGCGACGCGCACGCCGACCTCGAGATCGGTTGCCGTCAGGCGCAGGAGATCGCCTTCGGCCTCGACCAATACATTGGCGAGGATCGGCATGGTCTGGCGAGGCTCGACGATATTGTGAACCATCTGGAGGCCTCGGAGAAATGCGTCGCGATCCACATGGACTTCCATAAAAGACTCCAGTTGTTGAAAAGAGAAGAAAGAAGAATCCGTCGGAGTAAGCGTAGGCGGGGCTGTGGATAGTGTGGAGCAGCGAAATAGGCGCGTGAACCGAGGGAGGGACGGGGTCGGGTGCAGTGGATAGAGAGGTGGAGGGTCGGTGAAGATATGGGGATCACAGGGGGAAGCTCTGGGTGATGCTGTCGATGGTCTTCTTGAATTTGGGATCCTCGTTGAGAAGATTTTGGATTTTCTCGACGGCGTGGAGAACGGTGGTGTGGTCCTTGCCGCCGAAGGCGCGGCCGACTTCGGCGAGGGAGGCATGCGTGAGCTGGCGGGCGAGGTACATGGCGATCTGCCGAGGGAATGCGATGGCCTTGGTGCGGCCCTTGGCGCGCATGTCGGAGAGCTTGACGCCGAAGAAGTCGGCGGCCTTCCGCTGGATCTGCTCGATGGTGATGACTTTCTCTTCCTCGCTCCAGAGGTCGGCGAGGACTTCCTGGGCGAGATCGGTATTCATGTCGCGACCGCTGAGGGAGCAGAAGGCGATCATGCGGGTGAGGGAGCCCTCGATCTCGCGGATATTGGCTTTGATGCGGCTGGCGATGAGATAGGCGACGTCATCGGGGAGCAGGATGCGCTCGATCGCGGCCTTTTTCTTGAGGATGGCGACGCGGGTCTCGAAGTCCGGTGGCTGGATGTCGGCGATGAGGCCCCACTCGAAGCGGGAGCGAAGGCGCTCCTCGATCTCGGGGATTTCCTTGGGTGGAGAGTCGGAGGAGAGGACGATCTGATGGCGGGCTTCGTAGAGGTCGTTGAACGTGTGGAAGAACTCCTCCTGCGTGCGCTCCTTGCCGGAGATGAACTGGATGTCGTCGATCAGGAGGAGATCGATGGTGCGGTACTTGGCGCGGAATTCGGCGGTGCGGTCGTAGCGGATCGCGTTGATGAGCTCGTTCGTGAAGCGCTCGGTGGAGAGATAGAGCAGGCGGAGGGACGGGTAGAGGCGGGCGATCTGGTGGCCGACCGCGTGGAGCAGGTGCGTCTTGCCGAGGCCGACGCCGCCGTAGATGAAGAGCGGGTTATAGGCCTTCGAGGGTAGCTCGGCGACGGCTTGGCAGGCCGCCTGGGCGAACTGATTGGAGTTGCCGACCACGAAGGAATCGAAGGTATAGCGGGTCGACAGGCCGGACGGAAGGGACTGGGGGTCGAGGGCCGTGGCCGGGTGAGCGGGAGGATTGGCGGGCAGAGCCGAGTCGATGATGATGCCGACGCGCGGGTTTCCGCCGAAGATCTCGCGGGCCGCGGTCTCGAGGGCGACAAGATGGTTCTGCATCAGCCAATCGCGGGTGTACTTGTTCGGGGCGGCGATTCTGAGGTCATCGCCGTCGAGCGCGGCGAGGCGGCACGGGCGGAGCCAGGAGTCGAGAGCGCTCGCGGGCAATCGGCGCTCGAGTTCGGTGAGCATGCGGTCCCATAAAGAGTCGAGCATTTCTGGCACCTTGGACATCAGGGGTGCGGGGAGTTACACACAGAGTTATCCACAGATGTGGATAACCGTGCACGGTCGCGGGTTCCCGGGGCGGCGGCGCGGAAATACAGGCCACGAAGCACCAGGTAGCGACCTCTCTTCGGCTCGATCAGCGGTGGACGAGGGAGAGCTCGTCCTGCATTCGGGCTCTCGGGCCGAGCGCCGGCCAGTCCGGGCTCAGGGGTTGCTCGGGAGCGCGAGAGAGCGCACGTTACCATAGGCGTGAACGGGGCTGCAAGAGGGTCGCGCGCCTTGACTTGCCGGGGGGGCGGTCAGTAGACTACGGAGGCTCTACGACCGAAAGGGGATCTCATGAAGAGAACATTTCAGCCGAACGTCCGGCGCCGGAAGAAGACGCACGGATTCCGCGAGCGCATGAAGACCCTGGGCGGTCGAAAGGTGCTGAAGCGACGCCGGGCGAAAGGGCGAAAGCGACTGACTGTCTAGCGGGGGCGTGGGGCGGCGAGCCCGCGGTGTCCTGTCGGTGGGGCGAAGTCAGCGCCTTCGGGCGGGAGAGTTCGAGGCGATTTTCCGGCAGCGCGGGCGGCGGGAGGAGCTGGAGAGCTTCATCGCGCTCTGGCGGCCGTGTCCGGGTGAGGGGAAGGTCGGCTTCGCCGTTGGCCGGCGGCTGGGCGGAGCAGTCGAGCGCAATAGGGCGAGGCGGCGCCTGCGCGAGGCGTATCGGCAGGAGCGCCCGGCGAAGCGGGAAGGGTTTGATGTAGTCTTCGTGGGTCGCTCCGCGTTGCTCAGCCGCTCGTTCGCTGATCTGCGCGGCGATATCCAGCGGGTGCTCCGGACACTGGCGCGGAGGGCAGACTCCGGAGCCAAGAGCGCGGCAGGAGGGACAGAAGCATGAGCGCGTGGCCTGCGCGCCTGGCCGCCCGGCTGGTGCGGGTGTATCAGGTGGGGCTGAGGCCGCTGCTCCCGCCCGCGTGCCGATTCGAGCCGAGCTGTTCTGAGTATTCCCGCCAGGTGCTGCTTACCCATGGGTTGGTCGGCGGCGCCTGGCTGAGCATCCGACGTATCGCTCGGTGCCACCCCTGGCACGCTGGCGGATACGACCCACCCCCGCTGCCCTAAGTGCCTGATTCAGAAGGACGACCAGGAGACTGATGGAAAAGCGCGCGATCATAGCCGCCATGCTCATGGCGGGCCTGTTGATGGTGTACCAGTTTCTGTTCGTCCAGCCGGAGCCCCGGCAGCCGCCGCCCGGCCGCACAGAAAACGGAGGCACCGGCCCCACGCGGCCAGACCGAGCCACCGGCTGGGGCTGGGGAGCGCGCCGGTCCCCCCGCCTCCCGTTGAGGAGGGGCCGCGTCCAGCGGAGCGGAAGGCGATCGTGGAAACGCCGCTGTACCGCGCGGTAGTCAGCAGTCTCGGGGGCGCGATCGAGCGGTGGGAACTGCACTACCGCGGGGAGAAGCCCATGGTTCTCCCTGGAGTGCTCGGATCTCAGGGGCTGGTGGTGCTGCGGCCAGGTCAGAGCGCCGTGCCGATCGCCTTCACCGTGGACCGCGACTCGCTGAAGCTCGCCAAGGGCGATGGCCAGGGAGAGCTGCGCCTCACGGGCAATGACGGGTTTGGGCTTCAGGTGACCCAGGTGATGCGGTTTTCGGTCGACAGCTATGTCGTGGACCGCGAGATACGCGTATCGAACGCCCACAGCGTTCCGCAGGGCGTCGAGCTCGCCATGGCGTGGACGGCGCCCGTGGAATGGCCGAAGGATCAGGACGCATTTGCCGGGCCACGGCCCATCCACGCGCTGCGGCTGGAGAAGGGATCGTCCTGGACCCGCCGGGAATACCTGGCGAGCGGGGGCACCTACAGCGGCGACGGGCGATGGGTCGGCTTCGAGAGCGCCATGGGGGGGTCGAGTCAGGGCGGAGTCTACCTGATCGCGCTCATACCTCAGAGCGGCAGCTTCAAGGTTACCGAGCGCAAGCGCGAGGAAACCAAGGGCAACGGCGCAAAGGCCGTCAGCGTCTTCGAGATAGGCGTGCGAGGGGCCGTTCCCGTGCTCGCCCCAGGCCAGACATGGGATGGACGGGTTAAGAGCTATCTCGGTCCGATGGAGTACGACGCAGCTGAAGGCCCTGGATGTGGGCCTCGAGAAGGCGATCTACTTCGGCGGCTTCCCGTTCCCCGAGTCGTGGGCCGATCGAGTGCCGACCTTGCCCATGGAGTGGATTGCCGTGCCAGTCCTCGGGGTGATGCGCTGGTTCTACTCGTTCATCCCGAACTACGGTGTGGCGATCATCCTGCTGACCATCATCACGAAGGTGCTGTTCTTCCCCCTCACGCTCAAGAGCATGCGATCGATGAAGGCGATGCAGACGCTGCAGCCGCAGATCAATGCGCTGCGCTCGAAGCACAAGAGCGACCCGCAGCGCCTGCAGCGGGAGACGATGGAGCTGTACCGGGCCAATAAAGTGAACCCCCTCGGCGGCTGCCTGCCGATGGTGGTGCAGATCCCCATCTTCTACGCGCTGTACGTCGCGCTCTCGGTGTCAGTGGAGATGCAGAACGCGCCGTTCATCTGTTTCGGGCGACGTGCCGAAGTGGATGCCCTTGCTCGGCGGGCAGGATCTGTGGATCTGCGACCTGGCGGCATACGACCCCACGTATATCCTTCCGCTGCTGATGGGGGCGTCGATGTTCGTCCAGCAGAAGATGCAGCCGGTGATGGGAGACCCCCGGCAGGCGAAGATGATGTTGTTCATGCCGGTGATCTTCACCTTCATGTTCCTCAACCTCCCGTCGGGACTGGTGTTGTACTGGACCCTCTCGAACGTGTTCCAGATCGCCCAGCAGAAGTACATGGAGCGGGGCGCCAAGACCCAGAAGCCACCGGCCCAGAAGCCATCGGCCCGCGCGCTCAAGAAGGCGTGAGCGCGGCTTCGTCCTCGGCCAGCCGAGCTGACACGGACACGATCGTCGCCATTGCCACGCCGCCGGGCGCTGGCGCGATCGGCGTCATTCGAGTCAGCGGTCCGTCGGCGCGCGAATGCGTCTTGCCGCTGCTGCGAGCGGTCGGAGTCCGGGAGATCGAGGCCGCCCGTCCGCGCGCGCTGCATCGGGTGCGCGTCGTGGATCCCCAGACGGGCGCCCAGCTCGACGACGCGCTCGTGGCGTTCATGCCCGGTCCTGACTCCTACACCGGGGAGGATGTGGTCGAGCTGTCATGCCACGGCAGTCCGGTCATGCTCGCCGAGATCGTGAGCAAGCTGGTGGTGGGCCGCGCCCGGCTGGCCGCGCCCGGAGAGTTCACGCGGCGGGCCTACCTCAACGGGCGCCTGGACCTGGTCCAGGCCGAGGCGGTGGCCCTGCTGATCGGTGCGCAGAACCGAGCGCGCGGCTCGACTGGCGGTGCGGCAGGTGGACGGGGCCCTGTCACGCGAAGTGCGAGCGTTGCGGGACCTCCTCCTCGACCTGGTGGCCGGCCTCGAGGTGTCGCTCGACTTCCCCGAGGACGCGGTCGGATGGTCGCGCGCCGCTTCCCAGGTGCGGGGCGAAGAGATCGCGGGCCGGCTTGCGGGCTTGCTGGCGAGCGCACGGCGCGGGCGGATCGTCGACGGGGGACTGACGGTGATGCTCGCCGGGGCGCCGAATGTCGGGAAGTCGAGTCTCCTGAATGCGCTCCTTGGGCGGGAGCGGGCGATCGTCTCGCCGAGTCCCGGCACCACGCGCGATCTGGTGGACGGGGAGGTCATCATCGCCGGCGTGGCGGTTCGTCTCATCGACGGGGCCGGGCAGGGGATGCCGCGCGACGTGATCGACGCCGAAGGCATGGCTCGGAGTCGACGAGCGACCGAGGAGAGCGACCTGGTTCTGGTCGTGCTCGACCGGAGTCGGGCGCGCGCGGCGGTGGACGAGGACGTCCTTCGGCTGACGGCGGGCCGCCCGCGGTTGGTCATCGGGAGCAAGGGGGACCTGCCAGCGCTGTGGACCGATGAGGACATCGACTGCGTGTGCTCCACACGGGGCGAGCCGGGGATCGAGGCATTGAGGCGCCGCCTGGTGGGCTGGGTCGAAGAGCGTGTGGCCGGGGACGCCGAGGAGGGCGGCATTGTGGCCTCCCTGCGGGTAACGGAGCGCCTGGAGGAGGTCAAGTCGGGTCTGGAGGAGGCGATCTCGGGGCTCGAGCGCGGGATGCCATTGGAGGCCGTGCTGATCGATCTCCGAGCGGCGCTTCACGCCCTTGACGAAACGACGGGCGGCCAGGCAGACGACGCGATTCTCGATCGGATCTTCGCGACGTTCTGTGTAGGGAAGTGACGTGCGGCAGGGCGGCCGGGCGCGGCAATCGGCGCTCGACCACCTCGCCCACACCGCCCGAGTGCTGAGCGGCCGTCCAATCGACGCGAAGGCCCGGGGACAGTTTTCCCGGTATCTCGATTTGCTCCTGCTCTGGAATCGAGCCCAGAACCTCACGGGCTTCGAGTCGCCTCCCGAGATCGTGCGTGGACTTTTCGAGGATTCTCTCCTCTTCTTGCCGCTCCTACCCGATCGACCCCTGCGGGTAGTGGACATCGGAGCGGGAGCCGGCATCCCTGGTATGCCACTCCGAATCATCGACGAGGGGATCGAGGTGACCCTCATCGAGTCCAAGCGCAAGCGCGTGTCGTTCCTGAAGACGCTCAGGCGAGAGCTTGGGCTCGAGAAGAGCGTGGTGATCGAGGAGGGGCGTGCCGAGGCGCTCGTGTCGGAGGTGGTCCGGCGCGACGGGGAGTTCGACGTGGCCGTCGCCAGGGCGGTGGGCAATCTCGAGCAAGTGCGTTCCGACGGCCCTTCAGTATCTGAAGCCAGGGGGTGTGTTCATCGTCTCGGCACCACCGCCTGCTCGACTGGCCGGTCTGGGCGCGGAATCGCACGGGGAATGGCGCATCTTGGACTACCCTGACCTTGGCCTGAAGCGGGGATTCTTCGTCGCCCAACGACCGCCTTGATCGCCGGTTGCGATTGGGCTACTGTTCCACGTGAAACACTGCGTTGGTGATGTTCCACGTGGAACGCCATGGTGGGAGCCATTGACGTGAAGGTCATTGCGGTCGTCAATCAGAAGGGCGGGGTAGGGAAGACCACGACCGCGGTGAACCTGGCCGCGGGCCTCGCGCTGGCCGAGCGGAAGACCCTCCTGATCGATCTTGATCCTCAGGGCAATGCCACGACGGGGCTTGGGTATCGATAAGCAGGAACTGAAGGTCACGATCTATCACGTTCTGATCGAGGGCCGTTCGATCGAGGAGAGCATCCAAGCCACGACCCTGCCATTTCTAAGTATCGTTCCCTCGGACATCGACCTCGTCGGCGCCGAGATCGAGCTGGTCAGCATGGAAGAGCGCGAGCGACGGCTCAGGCGAGTGCTTGAACCGATCAAGCACGATTACGCGTTCGTCATCATCGACTGTCCTCCATCGCTTGGGATCCTCACGCTGAATGCGCTCAACGCGGCCGACTCGGCCCTGGTTCCCCTCCAGTGCGAGTACTACGCCATGGAGGGTCTCGCCCACATCCTGAAGACGATTTCCTTGGTCCGGGAGCGGCTGAATCCCGAGCTCAAGGTTGAGGGGATCGTGATGACGATGTTCGACGGGCGCACCAGCTTGGCGGCTCAGGTCAAGGCAGAAGTGCAGCGCCATCTGGGGGACCAGATCCTCACCACCGTGATCCCGAGGAATATCCGGCTGACCGAAGCGCCGAGCCATGGCAAGCCGATCATGCTCTACGATCTTCGCTCTCCGGGGTCCATCGCCTACCTGGAACTCACGAAGGAGGTTCTCGCTCATGTCTAACCGACACGGGCTCGGCCGAGGGTTGGGCGCCCTGCTCTCCAGCTCATCCGAGACCACCACCACGGCCCCGCCGATCGAGCTGCCGATCACCGCGATCAGCCCCAATCCGAATCAGCCAAGAAAAGACTTTGATGACAATGCTTTACGAGACCTATCCGACTCGCTTCGGCATTCGGGGCTCCTGCAACCGCTGGTCGTGCGGCGCATGGGCGACGGCTATCAGCTCATCGTGGGAGAGCGCCGCTGGCGCGCGGCGAAGCTTGCGGGGATCGAGAGAGTTCCTGTCATCGTCCGCGAGGCTTCCGACTCGGAGAGCCTGGAGCTGGCGCTCGTCGAGAATCTTCTCCGCGAAGACCTGAACCCGATGGAGGAGGCGGAGGCCTACCAGCGGCTCCTTGCCGAGTTTGGATGGACGCAGGAGGAGCTGGCTCAGCGCGTCGGGCGAGACCGGAGCACGATCGCCAACTGCCTTCGGCTGGTCAAGCTGCCCGACCTGGTCCAGGCGGATCTGCGCGCCGGCCGGCTCACCATGGGACATGCCCGGGCGCTGCTCTCCCTGCCGGGCGCAGCCGAACAACTCCGACTTCGCGAGGAGATCCTGGCGCACTCGTGGTCGGTGCGCACGACCGAGGCGGACGTGCAGCGCAGCCG
This sequence comes from uncultured Candidatus Rokubacteria bacterium, assembly GCA_963840495.1. Taxonomy (GTDB): domain Bacteria; phylum Methylomirabilota; class Methylomirabilia; order Rokubacteriales; family CSP1-6; genus CAWIZN01. Next base: position 65,744 of record CAWIZN010000079.1, on the reverse strand, counting down.
GACGAAGTCGCCGCGCCGGCCGGCGCGGCGGGCGCCCGAGATCAGTGCGGTCGAAGACTCGCTTCGCTCGGCACTTGCCACGCGGGTGCGCCTGATCGGCAACGAGAGCGCGGGGCGCATCGAGGTGGCCTACAGCTCGCGAGAGGAGCTGGATCGACTCGTCGAGCTGATCGTGGGGTCACGCGCTAGGCGATGCTAGGTCCTGTCTGCCGACAGCGCCCTCGCCCGCAGGCACTCACGATTCGGACAGGGGCGAGTGTGCTCGGGATGCAGAAGATACGGTCCCGCGGGGACCCCTGCCGCCGGCGCCGCTGAGCCGGATTTCTGATCAGGCACGAAGTGACGTCGATGCCGGTCTGCACTCGAGATCGCGTAGAGTGAGTCCATGAACGAGCGGATCGTCGTCGGCATGAGCGGAGGGGTGGACTCGTCCGTGGCGGCCGCCCTCCTCGTGGAGCAGGGCGTCGAGGTGATCGGCGTGACCCTGCGTGTGTGGCCCTGGCGCGAGCCCGAAAGCCGTGCCGCCAAGTTCGGGAGCTGCTGCTCGCCCGAGAGCGTGGACGACGCCCGCCAGGTGGCGCGCCGACTCGGCATCCCCTACTACTTGCTCAATACCGAGCGCGAGTTCGATCAGACGGTGATCGAGAACTTCGCGCGTGAGTACGAAGCGGGCAGGACCCCGGTGCCCTGCGTCGTCTGCAACCGCGAGGTCAAGTTCGGCTCGCTGCTCCACCGCGCCCGCGCCTGGGATGCGACGGCGGTGGCGACGGGTCACTACGCGCGGATCACGCGCGACGCGGCCTCGGGGCGCTACCTGCTCTGGCGCGGCTGCGATCCCCGCAAGGACCAGTCGGATTTCCTCTGGCCGCTCACCCAGGACCAGCTCGCCGCGGCGCGCTTCCCCGTGGGGGAGCTGACGAAGGAAGCGGTGCGCGACAAGGCGCGGTCAATGGGCCTGGTGACGGCCGACAAGCCGGAGAGCCAGGAGATCTGCTTCATCCCCGACAATGACTACCGCGGATTCCTGCGCAACCGCATTCCCGGCGCGTTTCGTCCGGGCCCCATCGTCGATGCGCAGGGCAGCGTGCTCGGAGAGCATCAGGGCCTCGTCAACTACACGGTGGGCCAGCGCCGCGGCCTCGGCTTGTCCGGGCCGCGCCCGCTCTACGTCACCGCGCTCGATCCGCGGCGCAACGCCCTGGTGGTGGGCGGGACCGGCGAGGTCGAGACCGACCGGCTCTGGGCCGAGCAGGTGAATCTGATTGCCGTCGCGTCGCTCGACGCGCCCGTGTCCGTCACCGCCAAGATCCGCCACGGCCACGTCCCGGCCCCGGCAACGATCCGCTCGGTGGAGGGCTCCGGCGCCGCGCGCGTCGAGGTGCGTTTCGACCAGCCCCAGCGCGCGGTGGCGCCGGGCCAGTCGGTCGTCTTCTACCAGGGAGATCTCGTCGTCGGCGGGGGCGTGATCGCGGCGAAGCATCCCGAGGATGATCCTTGACAGTTTTCGCGTCTGCATGATACTCAATTAGCGTTTGTCCCTAATTTCACAATTCGCCTCAGCCGGAGAATTCATCATGAGAGTCATCCCCGCTCTGTGCGCGTTCCTGCTCGGTGCCCTGCCGTCGGTGGCGCTCGCGGCCGAGGGACACTCCGCCGGCTTCATCAATTTCGACAAGGGACTGATCATCCAGGCGGTCAACTTCCTCCTGCTGATGATCGTGCTCACCAAGCTGCTCTACAAGCCGCTCGTCGCCAAGATGGAGGAGCGGACCCAGGCCATCAAGAAGTCGCTCGACGAGGCCCAGGCGGCGCGCGCGGAGGCCCAGCGCGAGCGCCAGGAGCACGCCGCGAAGATCCAGGCCGCCCACGCCGAGGCCCAGGCGATCCGCTCCGCGGCGCTCAAGGAGGCCGCGGAGGAGCAGCGCCGGCTCCTCCAGAGCGCGCGGGAGGAGGCGGATCGCCTCGTCGTCGCCGCCAAGGCGGAGCTGGCGCAAGACGTCCGGCGCGCCAAGCAGGACCTGCGCCAGGAAGTGAGCGACCTGGCCGTCCAGGTGGCGGAGCGGCTGATCCGGAAGAGCCTGCGCGATGAAGACCACCGGCGCATCGTCGACGACGCGATCTCCCGGCTCGGCAAGAACTGACGGGACGCCGACGCCGATGACCGCGAGGGCGTGATGCGCGCGCACGAAGGCACGGCCCGCCGGTATGCCAAGGCGCTGTTCCAGATCGCCCGCGAGACCGCATCGATGCCGGCGGTCGGCGACGACCTGGCGCGCTTCCTCGAGCGATTCGACGGCGACGCCCATCTCCACGACGTGCTGACGCGGCCGTGGATCAAGGGCGTGGACCGGCGCGCCATCGCGGTGGCGGTCGCGGAAGGAGAAGGCTGCGGCGCCCTCGTGCGCGATTTCGTCGGTCTCCTGGCGGAGCGCGGCCGCATGGACCACTTCACGGAGATCATCGCGTCCTACCGGAATTTCGTCGATGAGGATCTCGGCCAGGCCCGCGCGACCGTGCGCACGGCGGCGCCGCTCACCGATGCGGAGAAGCGGGAATTGGGTCGGCGCCTCGAGGGCGCCCTCGGCAAGCGGATCCTCCTCGAGGAGCGCGTCGACCCGACGCTGCTCGGGGGCTTCGTCGCCCAGGTCGGCAGCTACATCGTTGACGGCAGTCTCGACGGGCAGCTGGCGCGGATGCGCGAGCGGCTGGCAAGGGGATAGACCCATGATCAAAGCGGAAGAGATCAGCGAGATCATCAAGCGCCAACTGCAGGGCTACGAGGCCGAGATCGACCTCAAGGAAGCCGGGCGCGTCATCGAGGTCGGCGACGGCATCGCGCGCATCTACGGCCTCGAGAAGGCCCTCGCCGGCGAGCTGCTCGAGTTCCCGGGCGGGGTCTTCGGGCTCGTGCTGAACCTCGAAGCCGACAACGTGGGCGCGGTGCTCCTCGGCGACGATACCCAGATCAAGGAAGGCGATCCCGTCATGCGCACCAAGCGCATCGCGCAGGTGCCGGTGGGCCCGGCGCTCGTCGGGCGCGTCGTGAATGCCCTCGGGCAACCCGTCGACGGCAAGGGACCGATCGAATCCAAGGAGTTCCGCAATATCGAGCGCTATGCGCCGGGCGTCGTGGACCGGCGCTCCGTGAAGGAGCCGCTCCAGACGGGCCTCAAGGCCATCGACGCGATGATCCCCATCGGGCGCGGGCAGCGCGAGCTGATCATCGGCGACCGCCAGACGGGCAAGACGGCCATCGGCATCGACACGATCATCAACCAGAAGGGCCAGGACGTGTTCTGCATCTACGTCGCCATCGGGCAGAAGCGCTCGACGGTGGCCCAGGTGGTGAAGGTCCTCGAGGACACGGGGGCCATGGCCTACACCACCGTGGTCATCGCGTCGGCCTCGGAATCGGCGCCGCTGCAGTACATCGCCCCCTATGCCGGCTGCGCCATGGGCGAGTACTTCCGCGACAGCAAGCAGCACGCGCTCTGTGTCTACGACGACCTGTCCAAGCACGCCACGGCGTACCGCCAGCTTTCGCTCCTGCTGCGCCGGCCGCCCGGACGCGAGGCCTATCCCGGCGACGTCTTCTACCTCCACTCGCGCCTGCTCGAGCGCGCGGGCAAGCTCAATGACGACCTGGGCGGCGGCTCCCTGACGGCCCTGCCGATCATCGAGACCCAGCTCGGCGACGTGTCGGCCTATATCCCGACGAACGTCATCTCGATCACCGACGGCCAGATCTACCTCGAGTCGGACCTCTTCTTCTCCGGCATCCGGCCCGCCGTCAACGTCGGGCTGTCCGTCTCGCGCGTGGGGGGCTCGGCCCAGATCAAGGCCATGAGACAGGTCGCGGGCAAGCTCCGGCTGGACCTGGCCCAGTATCGCGAGCTCGCCGCCTTCGCCCAGTTCGGCTCCGATCTCGACAAGTCCACCCAGCAGCAGCTCGCGCGCGGCCAGCGCATGGTCGAGCTCCTGAAGCAGGGACAGTACGCGCCGCTGACCGTCGACAGGCAGGTCGCCATCATCTTCGCGGGGACGCAAGGGCTGCTCGACGACGTGCCCGTCGAGGAGGTCCGCAACTTCGAGGAGTTCCTGTACCCGTTCCTCTCGCGCCAGTACGCGGCGCTCATGCCCGAGATCGCCAACAAGAAAGAGCTGACGGACGAGATGCGCGAGGCGCTCGCCAAGGGGATCAACGAGGCCAAGGCCGAGTTCATGGCGTCGCGGGGGATCAAGGCGGCCTGACGCCGCCGGCGGACCATGGCGACACTGCGCGACATCCAGCGGCGGATCCGCTCCGTCCAGTCCACGCAGAAGATCACCAAGGCGATGAAGCTCGTCGCCGCGTCCAAGCTGCGCCGCGCGCAGGAGCGCATCACGGCCGCGCGGCCGTATGCCATCAAGATGGGCGAGCTCCTGTCGGGCCTGGTGGGACGCACCGAAGGGGACGCGCATCCGCTCCTCGCCCGACGCACCACCGGACGAAAGCGGCTCGTCGTCATCACCGCCGACAAGGGCCTCTGCGGGGCCTTCAACTCCAATATCCTCCGCGCCTCGCTGGCATTCCTGCGCGAGCAGGGCAATGTCGACGTCACCCTCGTCGTGGTGGGCAAGAAGGCGCGCGACTTCTATCGCCGCCGGTCAATGGCAGGTGAAGTCCGAGATGCTCGGCTTCTTCGACCGCCTGGCGTATTCCCACGCCCAGGAGCTCGCCAACGAGCTGATGCAGTCGTACCTCGCGGAGGACGTGGACGAGGTCTCCCTCATGTACAACGAGTTCCGCTCGGTGGCGGTGCAGCGGGTCAAGCGCCAGCAGCTCCTGCCCATCGAGGCGGAAGCGGCGGAGCCGGGTCACGGCACGGCCGGCGGAGACTATCTCTTCGAGCCGAGCCCCGACGCGATCCTGGCGTCGCTCCTGCCTCGCCACGTCACCACCCAGGTGTTCCGGGCCCTCATGGAGTCGGTGGCCGGAGAATACGGCGCGCGCATGACGGCGATGGAGTCGGCGAGCAAGAACGCCAAGGAAATGATCGACGTCCTCACGATCCAGTACAACAAGGCGCGCCAGGAGCGCATCACCAAGGAGCTCCTGGACATCGTCGGTGGCGCCGAGGCATTGCGTCAGACCGTCGAGGCATAAGGAGCCTGTCATGAGCCAGGGCAAGATCGTTCAGGTCATCGGGCCGGTCGTGGACGTCGAGTTCGAGCCGGGCCAGCTCCCGCTGATCTACAACGCGCTCGAGGTCCCCGGTGCCGGCAGCACCGACATCTTCGCGTACTCCGCCAAGCTGGTGCTGGAAGTGGCCCAGCACCTGGGCGAGAGCCAGGTGCGCGCCGTGGCCATGGCGGCCACCGATGGCTTGACGCGCGGCATGGCCGTGATCGACACCGGCGGGCCGATCTCCATCCCGGTGGGCAAGGAAACCCTCGGCCGCATCATCAACATCACCGGTGAGCCGGTCGACAAGATGGGCCCGATCAAGACGGACAAGCTCTATCCCATCCACCGGCCGGCGCCGAGCTTCGAGCAGCAATCGACCAAGGTCGAGATGTTCGAGACGGGCATCAAGGTCGTGGACTTGCTCGAGCCGTACACCAGGGGCGGCAAGACGGGCCTCTTCGGGGGCGCGGGCGTCGGCAAGACCGTGCTCATCCAGGAGCTGATCAACAATATCGCCAAGCAGCACGGGGGCATCTCGGTCTTCGCGGGCGTGGGGGAGCGGACGCGCGAGGGCAATGACCTGTACCACGAGATGAAGGAATCGGGCGTCATCGAGAAGACCGCGCTCATCTTCGGCCAGATGACGGAGCCGCCGGGCTCGCGCCTGCGCGTCGGTCTCACGGGGGTGACCGCCGCCGAGTACTTCCGCGACGAAGAGGGGCAGGACGTGCTCCTGTTCATCGACAATATCTTCCGCTTCACCCAGGCGGGCTCCGAGGTGTCGGCACTGCTCGGCCGCATGCCCTCCGCGGTCGGATATCAGCCCACCCTCGGCACCGAGATGGGCGCGCTTCAGGAGCGCATCACGTCGACCAAGAAGGGATCGATCACCTCGGTGCAGGCCATTTACGTTCCCGCCGACGACATCACGGACCCGGCGCCGGCGACGGCATTCGCCCACCTGGACGCGACCACCGTGCTGTCGCGCCAGCTCACCGAGCTCGGACATCTACCCGGCGGTCGACCCGCTCGCGTCCACCTCCCGAATCCTCGACCCGAACATCCTGGGCCAGGAGCACTACGGGACGGCGCGGGCGGTGCAGTCGGTCCTGCAGCGCTACAAGGATCTGCAGGACATCATCGCCATCCTGGGCATGGAGGAGCTCTCGGACGAGGACAAGCTGACCGTCGCCCGGGCGCGCAAGCTCCAGCGCTTCCTGTCCCAGCCGTTCTTCGTGGCCGAGGTCTTCACCGGCCAGCCGGGGCGCTACGTCAAGCTCGCCGACACCATCCGCGGCTTCAAGGAGGTCGTCGAGGGCAAGCACGACGATCTGCCCGAGCAGGCGTTCTACATGGTGGGCGGCATCGAGGAAGCGCAGGAGAAGGCGAAGAAGATGCGGGAGGTCCAGTAGCGCTCCATGCGCTTCGAGCTGGCGACGCCGACGCGGATGCTCATCTCGGCGGATGTCGAGGAAGTCGTCGCGCCCGGCACCGAGGGCTACTTCGGCGTCTGGCCGGGGCACGCCCCGTTTCTCACGACGCTCGGCAGCGGGGAAGTGTGTTACCGGACGGGGCGAGACGAGAAATGCCTCGCCGTGAGCGGCGGGTTCGCCGAGGTCACGGGCGAGCGCGTCATCATCCTCGCCGAGTCCGCCGAGTTGCCGGAAGAGATCGATGTGGCGCGCGCCCAGCGCGCGAAGCAGCGGGCCGAGCTACGGTTGAGCGGGAAGAGCCCGCTCGGCACGCCCGAGGACATCGACTACACGCGCGCAATCGCGGCGCTCGCGCGGGCGGTGGCGCGCTTGATGACGGCAGGACGCCTCTCGCAGCACTGAGGATCGACGGGCCGCCGGCCCACGCACTGATGCCCAGTGGCCTGGGCGAAGAGCTGGGGCGACTGCTCACCAGCACTGAGCAAAACCCGCGCCCTCCGGGCCATAAGTCCCTGATTTCCTGTCCACGAATTGCTGGCATGGCTCTGGCAGTAGCCGGAGTCCATGACAACCATCCTGATCGCCGACGACGAAGAGCCAATCGTTGAGCTGATTCGCTTCACGCTGGAGGATCCGCAGGTCCGCGTGGTCGAGGCTCACGACGGAGCCTCGGCGCTTACAATCGCTCGGGATACCCGCCCGGATCTCGTTCTCCTCGATGTCCGCATGCCCAATATCGACGGTCTCGAGGCCTGCCGACGGCTGCGGGCGATGCCCGAGTGCGCGCACACGCGCATCGTCCTTCTCACCGCGGCGGGTCAGGCGCAGGACCGAGCGCTCGGACTGGCCGCGGGCGCCGACGAGTACCTGACCAAGCCCTTCTCGCCGCTCGCGCTGATGGGGCTCGTCAAATCCCTCGTTCCGGAGGCGTCGGCATGGCTGGCGACGTAGCCCTCTCTCAGGCCCTGTCCTATGCGCGAGACCTCAAGTCGGCGTACGAGACGGCCCGCGCGCGCGAAGAAGAGCTGGTCGTGGCCAATGATCGGCTGCGCAAGGGATACCAGCAGTCGCTGCAGTACGCGGTCGACCTCAAGCGAACGCATCGGCAGTTGCAGCGATCGATCTTTCAAAGCCTGCTCGGACTGGCGAATGCCCTCGAGGCAAAGGACGCGTACACGAGCGGGCATTCGAGCCGCGTCTCTCGCTTCGCCCGAGAGCTGGCACTCGCGGCGGGCCTGTCTCAGACGGCGGCCGAGACCGTGGCCCAGGCGGGACTGCTCCACGATCTCGGCAAGATCTCCGTTCCGGAGAGCATCCTGCGCAAGCCCGGCGCGCTCACGCCGGAGGAGTGGGAGATCATGCGCCGGCACCCGGTGACCTCCGCACAGATCGTGGCGCCCCTCGAGTTCTTCGACCAGGGCGCGATCATCGTGCGCCACCATCACGAGCGGTACGACGGCAGCGGCTACCCCGACGGCCTGCGCGCCGAGATGATTCCGCTCGGGGCGCGCATCGTGGCGGTCGCCGACGTGTACGATGCGCTGACCTCCGACCGACCGTATCGCGTCCGCCTGGCCCATGCCGAGGCCGTCCGGTATCTCCGGGAACAGGGGGGCCGAACCCTCGACGACGACCTGGTCGGACTCTTCGTCGAGCTGTTCGGCGGCGTCGGTGCCTGGCGCAATGGGAGCCCGCATGGTCCTGCTGACCGCGCCGTTTGATCGGGCTCGAGCCGCGACACTCCCGGTGCCCTGGGGAGCGGGGCTTCAGATCGCGGTGGCCGCGCTGGCCGTCGTGCTCGCCGGGTTGGCGCTCGAGACACGCGGGGGAGCTTCAGGGTCGATCGGGCGGACGCTCGCGGGTGCCGCGGTCCATGCCGGGTTCCTTGGGCTCGGCTGGGTGCTCATCGCGGGGGGTCGTGTCGGCTGGAGCGGGCCGGTCCTTCGATTGGCGGCGCTCGTCGTCGCGGCCTCGCTCGTGAGTCGTCTGGGCGCCTGGGGCCCATTGGCATACCTGGCAGTGCCGGTCGCGGTCTGGGCGGAGGCCCGTGGCCGAGCCGAATTCGCCGCGGCCGGCCTCGCGTGGCCCAGCCCGCGCGCCGCCGCTCTCGGTCTCGCTGGCGGCGCCTTCCTCGGCATCCATCTCCTGATCACCTCCTCGCTCACGTTCGGGTATCTGGTTCGGATCGACGCGGCCGGGGCGTACTGGGCGGCGGCCGCCTACGACGTCGGCATCAGCGCGCTGACCGCGGAATGGCTGTTTCGGGGGGCGCTCTTCTCCACAGCATGGCGCCGGTGGGCCTTCGCGCCGGCGGTGGGATTCTCGACCGCGCTCGCGGTGCTGCGCTATGTCCTGGATCCGACTCTGCCGGCTGCCCCGGAGGTCTGGCTGGGGGCCGCGTTGTACACCGGGCTGCTTGGCGTGGCGGCCTGCGCGCTCCGCGCCTGGAGCCAGAGCCTGCTGCCGGGCTATCTGGCGACCCTGACCTTCTTCCTCGCCTATCGCGCCCTGGGACACTAGAGCGATGATAAGGGCCCATCTGCTTCGTTGGCGCCCTCGCCGCCGTCCCTCGCGACGACGGCACGGCTCAACGTACAGAAAGTACGCCTCGCCGGCGGCCATCGGGCGCCGCCTCGCAGCTGGACCCTTCTCATCGCTCTAGCCGGCGTTTCTCCGACAGGCTCCTAGCGTGTTGCTGCCGCAGGGCGCCTTGCTCGCCGCGATCGCCATGGCGGTCGCGTATGTCGGTGCCGAGCCCGGCTCGATCCTGCGTCACCTGTACGTGATCCCGACCCTCTGGGCCGCGCTCGCCGGTGGACGCACGGGCGGCGCCGCGATCGGTCTCCTGGCGGGGCTCCTGCAGGCCCCAGTGGTCTTGCCGGCGGTCGAGCGCCTCGGGCTCACGTCGCAGACGGTCGACGGGCTCGTCTCGCTCGCGACGCCGGTCGCAATCGGTTGGGCAGTGGGCCGGCTGGTCGACCAAGCACGGGAGCGCGCCCATCGCCTGCGGGCGGTGCTCGAGGTCCAGCAAGCGCTGAGTCACGAGGCTCCCCTCGAGGCGCGCCTCAGCTTGGCTGCGGAACGAATCAGGGCATCGCTCGGGGCGGCGCGCGTCGGCTTGGTCCTGGGCTCGGTGACCGGCGATCGCCTGGTGGTCGGTGGGCCCGGGCCCATGGCGTTCGATGAGCGGTCCGCCGCCGGTTGGACGCTCGGCACGGCTCAGGCCCTGGAGGTGAGTGACCTCGCGACCGATCCCCGGTTGGGCCGGGCCGGGCGTCCCGCGTCCAGGCCCGTGCGCGGGCTCACCTTGGCGCTCGACGCGGGATCCGGTCCCCTCGGGGTGCTCGCGGTGGAGCGCCTGGGCGAGCTTCCGGCCGGCATCCGCGCGGCCGCCGAGGAGATCGCGAGGCACCTGGCGCTCGGCATCGAGAACGTCCGGCTCACGCTCCGCCAGCGCCGCTTCACCGGCGAGCTGGAGGACAAGGTCGCCGCCGCGACGGTACGCCTGCGTGAGCTCGACCAGGCCAAGACGGAGTTCCTGTCGGTCGTCGCGCATGAGCTGAGGACGCCGCTCACGGCCTTGCAGGGGTTCAGCGAGCTGCTGATCGAGCGATCGCTCCCGCCCGAGCGCACGTCGCGATTTCTTCGCCATATCCACGGCGAGGCCGAGCGGCTCGGCCGCATCGTGACCGAGCTGCTCGATCTGTCTCGGATCGAGGCGGGGCGGGGCCTCGACCTCAAGCATGAGGAGGTGGATCTCGCGGAGCTCGTCGAGCGCAATATCGACCTGTTCGCCACCGAGCATCGCGGCCATCGCTTCGAGTGGGCGCCTCCGGCCGCGCTCCCGTCGCTTTCGGCCGATCCCGATGCCATCGACCGCATGCTCAAGAACCTCCTCTCCAATGCGGTGAAGTACTCGCCGCGGGGCGGGCGGGTGGCGGTCGCCGCGCGCCCCGCCCTCGATCGGCCGGGGATGCTCGAGCTCTCCGTGGAGGACGACGGCGTCGGCATTCCTGCGAAGGACTTGCCCCGGATCTTCGATCGCTACGTGCGAGTGCCGAATCCGGAGACGGCGGCGGCGCGCGGTCTGGGGCTCGGCCTGTGCATGGTGCAGGCGCTGGCCGAGGCCCACGGGGGCAGTGTCGAAGTCGAGAGCCTCCCGGGGAAAGGGTCGAGATTTCGGCTCCTCTTGCCCAGCCACTAGGCGCACATTTTTCCTGACTTTCCGGATAGTTCCGGCTTGACACCCCCTCGACCGCCATGTAACCTGATCGTCCGGGATCATGGCGCGAAGAGAGCAGCTCGCAGGGCGGATGGCGGAGGCCGTGGTCAAGCGGCTGGTCACGCGAAAGCTCGCCGACGTCAAGGACGAGACGCGAGCCCGAGAGCTGGTCCGGCGTATCTTGGTCGAGGATCTCTTGGCCGAGGAGAAGCTCGACGCCGATGCCCGTGCCCTCCTGCTCGAGCACGCGAAGCAGATCAAGGATTCCGCCTCCGACTACCGCCGGCTGTTCGGGCTCGTGAAGACCAAGCTCGCGAAGGAGCGAGGGTTCACGCTGTGAACCGGATGAGCCGCGAGCGCCTCTTCGCTCTGGCCGATCGCATCGTCGCCGACCTGACGACCTCCGAAGCGTTGATCATCCGGGCCGCGGAGGAGAAGGTCGCGGGCCAGCTCCGCACCGAGGTCTTCCGCGTCCTCGAGGACGAGAGCAAGCTCGAGGAGTCGATCGACCAGGAGGTTCGGCGCGTCCTCTCCACGTATTCCCGGCCCGTTCCGGAGGGAAGCGGAGAGTGGGAGGTGCTCTACCAGAAGACCCGTGACGACGTCATGCAGCGGAGGTTCCGGTTTTGAAGCGCCTCATCATCGGCATCACCGGGGCGTCGGGCGCGGTCTACGGGATTCGCCTGCTCGAGCTCTTGCGGGATGCTCCGGGCGTGGAGCCCCACCTGATCGTGTCCGATTCGGCCAAGCGCACGATCCTGGAGGAGACCGACGTGTCGGTGGCCGAGGTCGAAGCCCTCGCCGCGCGGCGCTATAGCAACAAGGACATCGGCGCGGCCGTCGCCTCGGGATCCTTCAAGACCGCGGGCATGGTGATCGCGCCGTGCAGCATCAAGACGGCGGCGGCGGTCGCCCACTGCGCGGCGGACACGCTCATCGCGCGGGCGGCCGACGTGACCCTCAAGGAGGGGCGGCCGCTCATCCTCCTCGTGCGGGAAACGCCGCTCCACCTGGGGCATCTGCGCGTGCTCACCGCGCTGGCCGAGATGGGGGCCGTCATCCTGCCCCCCATGCCGGCCTTCTATCACCGGCCCAAGCAAATCGACGACCTCATCAACCACACGTTGGCCCGGGTCTTGGACCGGCTCGGGATTGCACAGACCCTCGTCCCGGAATGGCAGGGGACGCTCCCGCGCGCGGCACCGATCGAGCGCGCGTGATTTCCGCCCTCTGAGCCACCCCGCCATGAGCCCCGCGCCCGATCTGTCCATCGTCGTTCCCGTCTACAACGAGGAAGAGAATCTCCCGCTGCTCTGGCCGGAGATTCGCCGAGGTCCTGGCGCAGACCGACCTCGTCTACGAGGTCATCTTCGTCGACGACGGGAGCGTGGATCGGAGCGCCGAGATCGTCCGCGCATTCAGCGAGGAAGACCCGCGCGTGCACCTGGTGCGCCTCAAGGCCAATGCGGGTGAGACCGCGGCCACCGACGCCGGGCTCAAGTCCGTTCGCGGTCGCTACGTGGTCGTCATGGACGCCGATCTGCAGAACGATCCACACGACATTCCGGCGATGCTCTCGCACCTCGACACGTGGGACGCCGTCACCGGCTGGCGCGTCAACCGCGCCGCGGGCGATTCCGTGGTGCGCCGGATCTCCTCTCGCATCGCCAACCGCGTGCGCAATGCGCTCAGCGACGAGACCATCCAGGACAGCGGGTGCACCTTCCGCGCCTTCCGCCGCGAGTGCCTGCGCGACTTGGTCCTGTACAAGGGCTTTCATCGCTTCATCCCGACGCTCCTCAAGATGCGCGGCTTTCGGGTGCTCGAGGTCCCGGTCAACCATCGGCCCCGCCGCTTCGGCCAGTCCAAGTACGGGATCGGCAATCGCGCCGCGCGGGCCTTCGTGGACCTCCTGGTCGTCCGCTGGATGAAGGATCGCCTGCTCCGCTACGAGGTCGCGGAGCACCTCGGCGGTGACGGGAATGGCCAGCGATGAGGATGCTCCTGATCGGGCTCGGCCGCTGGGGCGAGAAACACCTGCGTGTGCTGACCGAGCTGGGGGTCGAGGTCTGGGCCGCGGACGTATCCGAGGAGCGCCGGGCCTTCGCGGTGAAGGCGGGCGTGGATCCGCGCCGCGTCGTCGACGACTATCGCGCAGCCCTCCCCCATGTCGACGCGGTGGACCTGGTGACGCCCGCCGACAGCCACCTGGCCCTTGCCGGCGAGTGCCTTCGGGCCGGCAAGGATTGCTTCGTGGAGAAGCCCCTCGCTGACCAGCGTGACCGAGGGCCGGGCGCTGGCCGAGATCGTCGCCGCGACCGGGCGCATCCTCCAGGTCGGCCACGTCTTCCGCTTCCACCCGGTCACCGCCGCGCTCCGCGAGGCGGCTCGCGAGCGGACACCTGGGCGGCATCCGATACGCCACCGGCCGGTTCGCCGGCTTCAAGCGGCCGCGCGTCGACGTCGGCGTCACGATGACCGACGCGATCCACTACTTCGATCTCTTCACGTACCTGCTGGGCCAGGCGCCCATCGCCGTGACGGCGACCCTGCGCGACTACCTCGGCCGCGGGATGGACGACTGCTCGTTCGCGACGGTGGAGTATGGCCGGATCCCGGCCTTCGTCGAGGCCGGCTACTTCGCGCCGGGCACGTACCGCGATTGCGTCATCGTCGGGGAGCGGGCCACCCTCGCGGCCGACTTCGGCAGCTCCGAGGTGCGCGTCCACGCCAACCAGCACGTGAAGGGCGCTGGCGGCTGGCAGGCGCCAGAGGGCCCCGTGGAAGCCGTCAAGGCAAGCGGCAAGGAGCCGCTCAGCCACGAGCTCGAGCTGTTCCTCGATGCCGTCGCCCACCGGACCGCGCCGGCGGTCGACGTCGAAGCCGGGCTCCTGGCGCTCCGCGTGGTGGAGGCGGCCCAGCGCTCGTCGGCGCTCGGCCGCCGTGTCACCCTCTCCGAGATCGGCTAACGATAAGGGCCCGCTACGAAATAAGTGAATCATCGTCTTGAGACCGGTCCTTCGGGGAGCGAGCGCGAAAGTGCGCCACTTGTTCCGTGACGGGCCCTAACTTAACTACAACACACAAAGCCCGTCGCGCGCGGTAAAGTCAGAGGAGCAGGTGCGGTGAAGTACTTGATTTTACGTGGTGCCGAAGGGGGGACTCGAACCCCCACACCCTTGCGGGCACATGACCCTGAATCATGCGCGTCTGCCAATTCCGCCACTTCGGCCCGAGCAGGGCTTTCATCATACGGACACGGGCATTGAAGTCAAGAGGGCCCCATGGCAGATGAGAAGGTAATCTCGACCAATCGCAGGGCCTTCCACGACTACACGATTCTCGAGACGTTCGAGGCGGGCCTGGTGCTGCGCGGCACGGAGGTGAAGTCGCTTCGGGAGTCGCAGGTGAACTTCAAGGACTGCTACGCCACCATCGACAATAACGAAGCGTGGCTGGTCGGGTGCTATATCACGCCCTACCACCATGGCACCGACGCCAACCACGATCCCGAGCGCCGGCGCAAGCTCCTGCTCCATCGCCGGGAGATCGGACGGCTGCTGGGGAAAGTTGCCGAGCGTGGGTTGACCCTCATCCCGCTTCGTCTATACTTCAAGGACGGGAGGGCCAAGCTGGAACTGGGGCTCGCCCGGGGCAAGAAGCTTACGACAAGCGCGAAGCGATCCGTGAGCGGGACGAGCGGCGCAATACGGCCCAGGAGATCCGCGATCGCCAGCGCGCGTGACCAACCAACAAGACATGGGGGCGACTGGTTTCGACGGGGGTCAGTGAAGCACAGGCGGCATCTCGAGGTCGCTCTCCCCTCGTAAAATAGGGGGCACGGTTATAGCTGCCGACACTCAGCTAGCCCTGGCGGCCTAATACCCGCCAGTGTCCGCCGGATCGAGTCATCAGGGTCCGGGAACGGGCATCATATTCTGGTGACTGGTCCCAAGCCTTGCTCCGGGGTGCGGGACGAGACCTTAGGAGCTGGCCGCTCGGAAATCCCGCCGATTGGAGGGCCGAGCAGCGAGAGCAAGAGATAATCGGCTATTGATGTAGATGCCTGTCGCCGAGGACTTTCGGACGTGGGTTCAATGCCCACCGCCTCCACCAACTCAGTACAGTCGAACCGCCGTCCGAGGTCTCGAGGAGATCCGGGACTCGGACGGCGGTCTCGGCGCGAAGTTACTTCCCGTCCTTGAGCGACATGTCGTACGCGCGGATCAGCTCGTCGCTGCGCGCCTTCCAGGCCAGCCGCTTGTTGGCGCCGTAGAGGTCGATCTGCTGGTAGAGCGGGATGGCCGGGACCTCCTCGATCCACAGCTTGTTGATGCGCTGGTACTGGGCGAGGCGCTTCTTCTCATCCATCTGCGACTGCGCCTCTTCGACCATCCCGTTGAAGTCCTCGTTGTGCCAGTTGACGAAGATGTTGGGGGACTTGAAGAGCGGCACGTAGATCGCCTCGGCGTCCATCGTCGGATGCCCCCAGCCGATGAGCCACACGGGGCCGGCCTTGTGCACGTAGACCATGTTGTTCAGGTAGCTCACGAACTCGTGGGTCCGGAGCGTCGTCTTGATCCCGGCCTTGGTGAGCTGGCCGGCGACCGCCTCCGCGACCTCCTTGTCGCGCACGTACCGCCCCTGCGGGCCGTTCAAGACGATCTCGAGGCCGTTGGGGAAGCCGGCGTCGGCCAGGAGCTTCTTGGTCTTGGCCAGGTCCTGCTTGATGGGCTTGAGCGACGGGTCGAAGCCGAAGTGCAGGCTGGTCAGCATGGTCGGCACCCGCACCGCCTTGCCATCCATCACGCCCTTGATGATCTCGTCGGCGTCCACCGCGTAGGCGAGGGCCTGGCGCACGCGCTTGTCCGTGGTGGGGCCGGCATACGGCCCCGTCGGCTTGTGGCTGGCGTCCATCTGGTGGGTGTAGATCATGAGCTGGATCGTCCGGATGGACGGCGCCGTGCTGAGGAAGATCTTGGGATGCTTGTCGATGATCCCGGCCAGGTGCGGCGGGATGTTCACCGCCACGTCGATCTCGCCGTTCTGCAGCGCCGCCACCCGCATCGCGTCTTCGGGGATCGGCTTGAACACGACGGTCTTGATCTTCGCCGCGCCGCCCCAGTAGCCCGGGAAGGCCTCCATCACGATCTCCTCGTCCTTCGCCCAGCGGACGAACTTGAACGGCCCGGTGCCGATGGGGTTCTTCGAGATCGCGGCGGTGTCCTTGCCGGCATGCTCCTTGGGCGGGTACATCGCCGCCTGGCGCAGGGCGATGTGGCTGAGGAAGACCGGCCACGGCTTCTTGGTGTGGATCCTCACGGTGTACGCATCCACGATCTCCACCCGGTCGATCGGCGCGAACGACGTCGAGCCGCGCAGCTTGTTGGCCGGGTTGACCAGGCGCTCGATGCTGAACTTGACGGCGTCGGCGTTGAAGTCCTCGCCGTTGTGGAACTTGACGCCTCGGCGCAGCTTGAACTCCCAGGTGGTGGGCGCCACCAGCTTGGGCATCTCGGCCGCGAGCGCCGGCACCAGCTTGAGGCTCTGATCGCGCTCGAGCAGGGACTCGAAGATCTGAGCGCCGACGTTCGACGCCGGCTGCTCCTGCTGGTTCATCATGTCGAGGGTCGTCGGGTCCACGCCCTGCGCGATCACGACCTTGCCGGCCGGGGCCGCGCCGGCCGCCAGCGGGACCAGGACGATGGAGAGCAGGACAACCGCAGTGCGCCAAGGGATCATGTTGGCCTCCTTCGGGAGAGGTTCGCGTCGAGTGCCGATCATTGCGCGAGCGCTCCGCCGTCGATGACGAGCTCGCTTCCGGTCATGTAGGACGAATCGTCCGAGGCGAGATAGAGCACGGCCGACACGATCTCGGCCACGGTTCCCATTCGCTGCAGGGGGATCCGCTGAAGCCGGCGCGCCATGGCCTCCGGGTCCCGAAAGGCGCTGAGGAACATCTCCGTGTCCACCGGGCCCGGGTGCACGGAGTTGCAGCGGATCTTGTCCACGGCATGCTGGCTCGCCGTCACCTTCGTGAAGATGCGGATGGCGCCCTTGCTCGCGGCATACGCGGGCTCCTGATGCAGGGACTGCCCGATCCCCGCGACCGAGGAGATGTTCACGATCGAGCCGCCGCCCGCCCGGCGCATGGCCGGAATCGCGTACTTCGTGCCCAGGAACACGCCCTTGGCGTTCACCGCCATCACCTGGTCCCACTCGGCGGCCGTGCGGTCCTCGATCGGAACTCGCGGAATGATGATGGCGGCATTGTTGATCAGGATGTCCAGCCGGCCGTGGCGGCCGGTCGCGGTCTGCACGGCGCGCTGCCAGTCCGCCTCGCTCGTGACGTCCAGGTGCACGTACGTGGCCTCGCCCCCGGCCGCGCGGATGGTGGCCTCGACCTTCTGGCCCTCGGTGTCCCGGATGTCGCCGAAGACGACCTTGGCGCCTTCCCGGGCAAACGTCTCCGCCTCCGCCGCCCCCTGTCCGCGAGCCCCGCCACTGATCAGCGCGACCTTCCCGTCGAGCTTTCCCATGGCCCGAGATCATACGCCGGTAACTTGCTTTACCGCGCGATCTCTCCGACGACGCGGACGCGGGTGCGCAGCGAGTTCCCGGGCAGGTAGGCCAGCGGCAGATCCTCCACCTCCACCACGTTGATGGTCGCGCGGTCGGCGCCGGCCGCGACCGCCTTGTCCTCGGCGAGCCGGCGGGCGCGGTCAATCGCCTCCTCCCGGGGCAGATCCTGGAAGATCTGGTCGACCTCGCCGCTCACCTGGGCGATCGCGGCGCCCACCGCGTTGGCGACCGCCTGATGCGGCACGTTGAGGACCTCGGACACGCCGGCGAGGCGCGCCGGCACGAGGAATGACCCGCCGCCCACCGCGATCAGCGGCGTCTCGCCCGCGTCGGTCTTCATGCGGTCCACCCCCTCCTCGATCATGGCGCGGATGCGCGCGAGGGCCTCGTCCACCAGGGCGGCCGGCAGCGCCGCCACGCGCGCGCGGTCGCCGAGGTCGATGAGCCCCGCGGCGACCGCGACGTCGGTGACGGTGAGGACGTCGCCGCCGAACACGAGCGCCTGCTCGGTGAGGCGATAGCCGACGCTGGCCGGCCCGATGGTGAGCGACGGCGCGGTCACTCCAGCCGTCGACACATCGTCCCGCCGCCCAGGCCCAGCGACAGGAGATCGGGCATCCGGAAGAGCGTGCGGACCCCGCCGATCTCGACGACGTTGTTGGCCTCGCGGGGGAAGCCGTGGCGCAGGCTCCCGATGTCGGTGGTGGTGCCGCCCACATCGATGACGAGCGCCTCGTCGCGCTTGGAGAGAAACGCGGCGCCGCGCATCGAGTTCGTCGGCCCCGACGCGAAGCTGTAGACGGGATACGCCTCCGCCACCTCCGCCAGCATGACGGTGCCGTCGTTCTGGGTGAGGTAGAGCGGAGCCGTGATCCCGCTCGCGCCCAGGGCCAGGCTGAACGCGCGGGTCGTCGTCCGGGCCAGCTCGATGAGGCAGGCGTTGAGCAGGGCCGCGTTCTCGCGCTCGAGCAGGCCGATGCGGCCGAGCCGGTGGGAGAGGGTGACCGCGACGTCGGGACACTCTTCGCGGAGAATCGACGGCCGCTTCTTCCTCGCAGGAGGCGTTCAGCGGCGAGAAGACCGCGGCGATCGCGACCGAGCGGATCCCGGCGTCGCGGATCCGCCGGGCGGCCGCGCGCATGCCGCTGACGTCGAACGGGACGAGTGGGCGGCCGTCGAACTCGTGACCGCCCTCCAGCATCACGACCTCGCCGCGCACCAGGGCCGCGAGGTCCTCCGGCCAGTCCACGAACGGGGGCAGCGAGGCGCCGGAGGGCAGGCCGATGCGCACCGCGGCGACGCGGCCGAGGTCGCGCCGCTGCACCACGGCATTGGTGAAATGGGTCGTCCCGATCATGGCGGCGTGGGCGTCGCGCGCGGCGGGCGCCTGCTCGACGAGCGCGGCGAGGGCGCGCGTGATGCCCGTCGTCACGTCCGGGGTCGTGGGCGTCTTCACCGCGGCCGAGACCGCGTCCTCCTCGAGGAGCACGGCGTCGGTGTTGGTGCCGCCCACGTCGATGCCGATCCGTCGTCTCACGCGAACACCAGTCTCTCACGCGAACACCGAGCGGAATTCGAGGTCGTAGCCGAAGGCGCGCGGGCCGACGTGCTCGAGGCCCTTCGGCGTGAGGAGGATCGGGGGCGCCGGCAGCGCGATGACGGTCACCCGCTGGCCGTACCGCAGCGTCTCGGTGCCGATCGCGTCGCCGGAGACGGTGTCGAGCACGCAGATGAGGTCGGGCGTCATGACCCGCGGCTCGCCGTCGAGCCACCCCACCGCGAACTCGTTCTGGAACGCGAGCGAGAAGGTGTGGCCGCGGAAGTCGTCGAGGCCTTCGATCGTCGCGGTGCCGCGGAGGAAGCCCTCGGTGGCCCGCCGCGCGATGTCGTGGATCTTGCCGGCGAAGATCCTGATCCCGGCTTCGACCTCGAGCACCGCGTCGATCGGATCGCGGTGCGCCCGCCGCGCGGCCTGCACGGCCCGGCCGATCGTCATGGCCTTGGTGGTGGAGCCGAGGATCGCGCACTCCTTCACTTCTTTGCCGGTCCGCGGGGCCTTGCACGTGGAGGCGATGGAGCCGACCTCCACGCACGCCTTGCGGCTGATCCGCTCCATCCACTTCCAGCTCGCCGCGCGCGCCACCACCACCGCGTTGTCGCGGACGTCGGCCAGGGTCAGCGGGTACATCTTCAGATCGTGGATGGCGAAGCTCGTCATCTGCGCCTCGGGGAACGCGCGCCCCATGCAATCGGCGTCGACGACCGGCAGGTCCATCAGGGCGGCGGCCATGAAGGGCTGGATGGAGTTGCCGCCGCCGATCTCGAGCGACATCACGGCGCGGAACTTCCGGCCGAGGTACTCCTCCATCATCTGGACGGCGAGCGCCATCGTCTTGGGATCCGTGAGGCGCTCCTGGCCGACGAGCGGGGCGCCCATGTTGGAGACGACGGCCACGAGATCGTCGTCCGCCAGCTCGGAGGCATCCATGAGCCGGCACACCACGCCCTGCCGGTAGAGCTGGCGCATGTTCAGCAGCGCGAGGTAGGGGCTGCCGCCGCCGCCGGTGCCCAGGATCCAGGCGCCGATGGCCAGGCTCTCGATCTCCTCCACGCCGACCGGTCTCATCGGGTCCGACGCATCAGAACCCCGTGAACTCCTCGAGCCCCATGAAGCGCGCGATGCCGAGGACGAGGACCAGCGAGACCCGATGGGCAACGTGCGTCGCGGAGAGCAGCTCAGTAGAGGCATGCGTCGAGGATCGAGAGCGCTTCCTCCAGCACCTGTGCCGGGCCTTCCCGATTCGCCGGGCTTTGCGAGACCGGAAGTCGATCGACTTGACCTGCTCGACCATGACGAATCCAGTGACATCCTGGCCTTCAGGGATCGACACATGAAAAGGGTAGTCACGGCGGGTGTTTGTGATCGGGCACGCAATGCAAAGCCCCGTGTGTCTGTTGAAGAGGTCGTTGCTGACCACGAGGGCGGACGACGCCCTCGTTGCTCGTGGCCTGACTGAGGGTCGAAGGTGAGGCGATCAAATCCCCCTTCCTCGGGACATACTCCGCCACCTACCAAACCTCTCGGCCGACAGGAGGGCCCCGGCGAGTTCCCTTGGTTTGTACTTCTTCGAGATACGGCCGACAAGTGCCCGCAAGTCGTGCCCGCCTCGCACGCGCCGAAGGGGTCTGACGATGAGCGCGCCCTTGTGCACTGCCACGTCCACCGCATCCCCGACGTCGATGTCGGCGTCGGCAGGAGATGCTTACTCAGCCGAAGCCTCTGACTGTTGCCCCACTTCTGGATCTTGGTGATCATCGTTCCATCTCCTGCGGCTACCCGAAGTATAGCCGTAGGGGTCAGCAGGTCAAGAAGTAGCCAGCCTGACCGGCTCGAGATCAGCCGACGCGCCGCGGCGAGAGAATAGCCCACTCGATATCGTACGCCTCGGAAGATCTATCAAAACTGCCGCATCAGAACCCCGTGAACTCCTCGAGCCCCATGAAGCGCGCGATGCCGAGGACGAGGACCAGCGCGACGCCGATGGCGAAGGCGGACACCGCGGCCGCGGTGGGGTCGAAGGAGTACTTGAGATAGGCGAAGAGCTCGATGGGGAGCGGCGTCAGCTTGGCGCTGGTGAGGAAGAGCGACAGCGTGAAGTTGTCGAAGGAGATGGCGAAGGCGAAGATCGCGCCCGCCACCACGCCCGGCTTGATCACCCCCAGGGTGATCTCGAAGAACGCGCGCACCGGATGGGCGCCCAGGCTCTGCGCGGCCTCCTCGAGCGCGAGGTCGAAGTGCGTGAGCGTCGCGGTGACCGTGCGGATCACGTAGGGCGTCGTCACCACGATATGGCCGATGAGCAGCGCCCCGTACGACGCCTGCATGTTGAGCAGCGTGTAGAACTGCAGGAGCGCGACGCCGGTGAGGATCTGCGGCAGGAGCAGGGGCGAGGTGACGAACGCGTTCAGGAGATCCCGGCCGCGGAAGCGCCCGCGCACCAGGGGGATGGCGGCCGCCGTCCCGATGACGGTGGACGCGAGCGCCGTCCAGAACGCCAGCTCGGTGGAGAGCCAGAGGGCCTGCATGAACTCCCGTCGCTGGAAGAAGTTGGCGAACCACTTGAGCGAGAAGCCCTGCGGGGGAAACGTGAAGTAGTTGCCGGCGTTGAACGCGGCCAGCACCACGATGACCATCGGGAGCAGCAGGAAGGCGTAGACCAGGCCCACCGAGACGCGCAGGATCACACGATCCCCCGCAGCGCGCGCTCGGTCACCTTGATGTAGACGGCGATCAGCGCCACCGAGATCAGGAGCAGCACGAAGGCGTTGGCGGCGCCGAACGGCCAGTCGAACACGGAGAGCACCTGCTCGTACACGACCATCGGCAGGACGTGCACCTTGAACCCGCCCACGAGGATCGGCACCACGAACGAGCTGATGGCCAGCGAGAAGACGAGCAGCGAGCCGGCGAGAATGCCGGGCAGCGACAGCGGCAGCGTCACCTCGAAGAAGGCGCGGCGGGGCGACGCCCCCAGCGTCTGCGAGGCCTCGATGAGCTGGGGCTCGATGCGCTTCAGCACGCCGGTGAGCGACAGCACCATGAACGGCAGGAAGACGTGCACGAGGGCGACGGTGACGCCGAACTTGTTGTACATGAGCGGGAGCGGCTTCGTGATCCAGCCGTGCTGCGTGAGCGTCGCGTTGATGAGGCCGCGGTCGGCGAGCAGGATCATCCAGCCGTAGCAGCGGATGACGATGCCGACCAGGAGCGGCGACAGGATGAACACGATCAGGAGCGGCTTCCAGCGCGAGCGGGTGAGGGCCAGGTGATAGGCCACGGGATATCCCAGGAGGAGGGAGGCCACCGTGGTGATCGCCCCCAGCCAGAGGGTGTCCCCGAGCACGCCAAGGTAGTACGCGTCGGTGAAGAAGTGGATGTAGTGCTGCGGGGTCAGGGCCCACTCGAGCTGCCCGAACGACTGGCGCGAGAAGCTGATGGCGAGCATCAGCAGCAGCGGCGCGGTGAAGAACACCGACGAGCAGCAGCACGTACGGCCCGAGCAGCAGGAGGCGGGCGCCGCGGGTCACGGGTGGACGCTCGCCGGCATCGTTCGCGCGGGCAGGATGATGTCACTTCGTGGGCTTCTGAGCCTGTCGGAGAAACCCAGCTAGAGCGATGAGAAGGGTCCAGCTGCGAGGCGGCGCCCGAAGGCAGCCGGCGAGGCGTACTTTCTGTACGTTGAGCCGGCTGTCGAGGGCGCCAACGAAGCAGATGGGCCCTTATCATCGCTCTAGCGGCCGAGGAGCTCCGCGGCCACGCGGGCCACGAGCAGGTTCGCCACCAGGGTCGGCGCGCCGGTGAGGTGCGCGATCTCGTCGCGCGTCTTCCTGCGGAAGCCGATGCAGTCCATGACCACGAGGCCGGCGTTCCCGGCGCGCAGCGCGTCGGCCGCGCGGCGGACCGCCGCCGGATCGTTCTCCTCGTACGGCGACAGCGGGGCCACGTGCGCGTCGAAGCCGGAGGCGCGCCACCGCGCGGCGGTCTGCGGCACGTGGCGCTCGGACGGGGTCAGCACGCCGAGGCGCCCGGGGAACGTCATGGCCCGGAGCAGGCCGAGGAGGAGCTGCTGCGGCTCGAGAAACGGCCGCCGGGCGGCGAGCTTCGGGAACTCGCCGGTGCACAGCAGCACGTTGAGGGTCGTGCCGCGGTCCTCGAGCGCGGCGATCAGCGCCTCGATACGGGGAATGACCTTCGTCTTCCCGACGAAGACCGGCGAGCCGTCGGCCAGCCGGGTGACGAGGATCTCGTCATCCCCCTCGGGGGCGAGCGGCGCGATCTGCTCGCGGCTGAGCCCGTCGAGCGCTCCCGCCTCGAGGATCTCGACGTCGCCGCCCAGGATCGCCGCCATGTCCGGCACCACGTCGCTGCGCGGCGATTGCCCCACCGTGATCAAGCCGACCTTCGTCATGCGGGCTCCTCCTGGATGATGCGGGCGTCGGCGGCCGTCCAGCCGGCGCGCACGCGGGCGCCCGCCGCGAAGCGCACCTCGCCGAGCTCGAGGGCCTGCAGCTCGAGCCCGGCTTCGCTCTTCAGGATGTACCGGACGGTCTCGCCCTGGTAGACGACGTGCGCGACCGTCATGGCGAGCAGCGTGTCCACGGCGTCGCTGGGGTCGAGCCGCACCCGCTCCGGGCGCAGCGCGACCGCGACCGCGGCCCCGCTCGGCGCCGCGCCGGTGGCCGCGAGCGTGGCGGTGCCACAGTCGACGCTGTTCGACCCGGCGACGCGGCCGGACAGCAGGTTGATATTGCCGATGAAGCCCGCCACGAACGCGGTGGCGGGCGCCTCGTAGAGTCCGCGCGGCGCGGCCACCTGCTCGACGCGCCCGCGGTTCATCACCGCGATGCGGTCGGACATCGTGAGCGCCTCCTCCTGGTCGTGGGTCACGTAGATCGTGGTGATCCCGACCTCGCGCTGCAGGCGCTTGAGCTCGATCTTCATGTGGTCGCGCAGCTTCTTGTCGAGCGCGCCGAGCGGCTCGTCGAGCAGCAGGACGGCGGGGCGGGTGACGAGCGCTCGCGCCAGCGCCACGCGCTGCTGCTCGCCGCCCGAGAGCTGGCCGGGATAGCGCTCGCCGTGGCCCGGAAGCTGGACGAGGGCGAGGGCCTCGGCCACCCGCCGGGCGATCTCCGCCTTGTCCACGCGCTGCATGCGGAGGCCGAAGCCGACGTTCTGGACGACGGTGCGGTGCGGGAAGAGGGCGTAGTGCTGGAACACCATCCCGACGCGCCGCCGGTGCGGGGGGACCCGGTTGACGAGGCTGCCGTCGATCGCCACGTCGCCGGCGTCAGGCGTCACGAAGCCGGCCACCGAGCGCAGCGTGGTGGTCTTCCCGCATCCGGATGGCCCGAGGAGCGTGAAGAACTCGCCCGGGGCCACCGCCAGCGAGACCCCGTCGAGCGCCAGCGTGGAGCCGTAGCGCTTGACCAGGCCGGTCAGCGTGACGGTGCCGGTGGCGCGGGAAGCGTCGGTCAACGCATCTCCTTGTTCCACTTCTCGGTCCACTGGGGACGCTGCTTGGCCACGTGAGTCCAGTCGAAGAGCACGAGCTTGTCGACGTCGGCCGGGCCGCTGATGATCTTCTTCGCCACGTCCGCCGGCACCTTGACCGTCTTGTTGGTCGGGCTCCAGAAGAGCTCGGTGGCGAAGGCGAGCTGGACCTCGGGCGAGAGATAGGCGTCGATGAGCTTCCAGGCGAGCTCCTTCTGCTTGGAGCCGCGCGTGACCTGGACCACCTGGTCGAGGATCGGCTGGCCCTCGCTCGGGGCGACCCAGTCGACCGGGATGCCCCGCTTCTGCAGATCGTAGGCGGAGGCGTCGTGGAGCACCGCGAGGACGACCTCCTTCTGCTCGAGCTGCTTCTCCACCGTGCCCGTGAAGTCCACCAGCTTGGGCTGGGCCCGCTTGATGGCGGCGAGCCCGGCGTCGATGTCGAAGTAGTCCTTGCCGAAGATCTTCGAGACCATGAAGAGGAAGTTGATCCCGAGGGTATTGCCGATGACGTAGGTGGCCCGCTTGCCCACGTAGGCCTCATCCCAGAAGTCCTTCCAGCTCGCCGGCTTCTTGATGCCGGAATCGGTGCGGTAGGCGAGGCCGATGCGCCCCCAGAACATCGCGACGCTCGTGTCGCCGATGAGGGCCTTCGGATACACGTTCTTGATGTTCGGCGCGAGCGTCTCGTTGCGCTTCTCGAAGAAGCCGCGCTCGCGCGGGATCGGGAAGGGCGGCTCGTTGCCGAAGACGACGTCGAACGGCGGGTTGTCGGGACCGGCCGCCAGCAGCTTCGCCACCCACTCGGTGGTGATGCCGGTGACGATCTCGACCTTCACCCCGTGCGTCTTCTCGAACGGCTCGACGAGGGCCTTCTTCATCACTTCCGACCAGCGGCCGCCGTAGCCGGTGACGACGAGCGTCTTCGGCTGGGCGTCCGCGCGAGGAACCGGCACGAGTGGAGTGGTCAGGATCGCGATCGAGACGAGGGCCAGGATTGCCAGACGGGGACACGTCACACGACCTCTCATGGGCAGGCCTCCGCGGAAGTAGCGGTGAAGATGGACACCGTGGGATTCATCTCGTGGATGTGGGAAGCGCAGCAGGACGCCGTCGGGGCCGCTCATACGGTGGCGAAGAAGCGCGCCGGCGCCCCCTCGGTGCCCGCGATCTTGTAGAAGGGCGCGGCGAACTCCACCCGCCGCCGGGGCAGCGCGCCCAGGTTGGTGAGCCCCTCCATGATGACCACGCCCGCGCCCAGGATGACCCGGTGCATCGCGAAGTCCTCCGAGGTGAACTCGGGCAGCCGCGCGCAGTACTCCTCGAAGAAGTCGAACCCGATGTTCTTGGGCCCGCGATCCACCAGCCACTGCGCGACCTCGGGGGGAAAGTAGGGCGACTGGGTAAAGTAGTCGGGCCACCTCCCGTACATCTTGTCGGTCCACCCGGTGTGCAGCAGCACGATGTCCCCGCGCTTGACGTCGCCCGCGCCACCCTTCTTGAGGTCGTCGATCGTGATCGCGTGGTTGGCGCCGACCCCGGAGAGATCCACCACCAGCGCCTCGCCCATCACCTGGTCGAGCGAGATCTCGGCGGTGGTGATGCCGTTCTTGAAGACGTGCAGGGGCGAGTCGATGTGGGCGCCGGTGTGCAGGCTCTGGTTCACGCTCGAGACCTGCCAGAAGCCGGGTCCCCGGCGGTGCGGCGTCACCTCGAGCTTCATGTTGGTCGAGGGCGGGCTGAAGGTGTTCTCGTCCACCGTCACGGACAAATCGATGAATCGGCTCATGGGTAGGCCTCTCGGGTGAAGAGCGGCCCCCAAGCCTACCCGGGGGGCCGCGCGGCGGTCAAGGCCCTCTGCGCAATGCTGGGACGGCAGGTCCTTCCCGCCCCGACACGCCGGGAGGCGGTGTAGTACAATCGGCGCCCGGTGCGCATGCGCATCACATCCGACGGCATCGCGAACGATCTCGTGCCCGCAGTGCGGGCCGGCACGCCCGTCGCCGCGCCGATCGACCGCCGATGACGTTCGAATTCTTCGTCGCTCAGATCTTCAACGGCGTCTCCTACGGGGCGCTCCTCTTCCTGCTCGCCGGCGGGCTCTCGCTGATCTTCGGCATGATGCGCATCGTGAACATGACTCACGGCAGCTACTACCTGCTCGGCGGCTACGTGGCGCTCACGGTCATGTGGCGCGGCAGCCCGTTCCTGCTCGCCATCGTGGTCGCCGCCCTCGCGATCGCCCTGATCGGCATCGGCGAATGGAACGCGTTCCTGAAGCGCCTCTCGGGCCAGGAGCTCGGGCAGGTGCTGACCACCATGGGGTTCGCGCTGATCTTCCAGGACCTGGGCATGGTGCTGTGGGGCGGCGACCCGCAGACGATCAAGCTCCCGGCGTTCCTCTCCGGCTCGTGGGTGGTCGGCGCGCTGTACTTCCCGGTGTACCGGGTCTTCATCGTCGGCGTCGCGGTTCTCGTCGCGGTCGCGCTCTGGCTCGTGCTCGAGAAGACGCGGCTCGGCGCCATGATGCGCGCGACGGTCGACGACCCCGAGATGGCGCGGGGCGTGGGGATCAACGTCTTCCGGATCTCGATGGGCGTGTTCGCGCTGGGCGCGATGCTCGCCTCGGTCGCCGGCGTGGTGGCCGGCGGATTCGTCGGGGTCTACCCCGGCGCCGACTTCGAGATCCTGCCCTACGCGTTCGTCGTCGTCATCGTCGGCGGGATGGGCAGCCTCAAGGGCGCGCTCGTCGGGAGCTTGCTCGTCGGGCTCCTCGACAACTTCGGCAAGGCGCTCTTCCCCGAGCTCAGCTACTTCACGCTGTTCGCGCCGATGGCGGCCATCCTCGCCATCCGGCCGACCGGCCTGTTCGGGCGCGCGTGATGGACGCCCTCGTCCGGCGCGCACCGCGGGCCGCGGCCGTCGTCGCCGCGGTATTGCTGCTCGGACTGCCGCCGTTCCTGTCCGGGTTCACGCTCTCGCTGCTCACGCAGGCCCTGGTCTGGGCCATGCTGGCGATGAGCCTCGATATCCTGCTGGGCTACACCGGCCTCGCGTCGCTCGGGCACGCGGCGTATCTGGCGCTCGGCGCCTACAGCGTCGGCATCCTGGCCACCCGGTACGGCGCGAATTTCTGGGTGACGCTCGTGGTCGGGGTCGCGCTCGCCGCGCTCGGCGCCGCGATCTTCGGGCTCGTTGCGCTCCGCGCCACAGGCGTGTACTTCCTCATGATCACGCTGGCGCTCGGGATGGTCGTCTGGGGCCTCGCGCATCGATGGGTGTCGATGACCCAGGGCGATAACGGGATCGCGAGCGTGCCGCGGCCGCGCGGCCTGCCCTGGGCCTTGACCGCCGCGCAGCCCTTCTACTACTTCGTCCTCGCGGCGTTCGTGCTCGCCTTCCTGGTGCTGTGGACGGTGGTCCATTCGCCCTTCGGCAAGACGCTCGTCGGCATCCGCGAGAGCGAGTCGCGGATGCGGACCCTCGGCTACAACGTCTGGCTGCACAAGTACGTCGGCTTCGTCATCGCCGGCGCGGGCGGGGGCTTCGCGGGGGTGCTGTGGGCGTACTACAACGGCTTCGTCAGCCCGGCGGACGCCGAGCTCGCGACGTCGGTCGAGATTCTCCTGATGGTCGCGCTCGGCGGCCGGGGCACGCTGTTCGGTCCGGCGCTCGGCGCCTTCGTCATCGTGCTCCTGAAAAACCTCGTCAGCGTCTACACGCACCGTTGGCTCCTGATCCTCGGCGCGGTATACATCGGCACGATCGTCTACGCGCCGGAGGGCATCGTCGGCTTGCTCCGGGACTGGCTCAAGGCGCGGGGACGCGCGCCGCGCCGCCCGGCGCCGTCACCCTGAACCGACCGAAGGAGGACCGTATGGCTAGAAAGCTGACCGTCATCATCCTGGCCGCTCTCGTCGTCATCGCGACCGGGCTGCCTGCGGGCGCCCAGAAGGGGCCGATCAAGATCGGCGTGATCTCGCCGATGACGGGCGGCGCCGCGCAGGCCGGCAAGGACATGACGAACGGGATGCAGATGTGGCTCGACGAGAACGGTGGCCAGATCGCCGGCCGCAAGGTGGAGCTGATCATCGAGGACAGCCAGGGCCAGCCCAACATCGCGCTGACCAAGCTCCAGAAGCTGGTCGAGCGCGACCAGGTCCACGTGCTGGTGGGGGAGCTCTTCGCCCACATCGGCTACGCGATGGCCCCCAAGGTGGACGAGTACCGGATCCCGATGCTCTATCCCGTCATCGCCGCCGACGACCTCACCCAGCGCAAGCCCGCCAAGTGGGTGGTGCGCACGGGCTGGACGTCGAGCCAGCCCTCGCATCCCTTCGGCGAGTACGCGGCCAAGACCCTCGGGTACAAGAAGATCGTGACGATCGGGATCGACTACGCCTTCGGCTGGGAGGTCATCGGCGGGTTCCAGAAGACGTTCGAGGAGAACGGCGGGCAGATCGTCCAGAAGCTCTGGGCGCCCCTGAACACGACCGACTTCGCGCCGTACCTGTCGCAGATCAAGCGCGACGCGGACGCCGTGTTCGCCCTGATGGTGTCCGGTTCGGCGCTGCGCTTCCCCAAGCAGTACCAGGACGCCGGCCTCAAGGCGAAGCTTCCACTCATCGGCGGCGGCACCACGTTCGACGAGTTCGTGCTGCCGTCGCTCGGCGACGAGGCCATCGGCGGGATGACGCCGCTGCAGTACAGCGCGGCCCTCGACACCCCGATCAACAAGCGGTTCGTGGCCGAGTACCGGAAGAAGTACGGCAAGGTCCCCTCGTACTTCTCGGAGACCAGCTACACCAGCACGCGATGGATCGCCGAGGCCGCGAAGGCCGTCGGCGGCGACGTCGAGAACCGGGAGAAGTTCCTCGAGGCGTTGCGCAAGGTCGAGATCCCGGACTCGCCCCGCGGCCCCGTCAAGCTCGACGCGCATGGCAACCCGATCCAGAACATCTACGTCCGCAAGGTCGAGAAGAAGGACGGGGAGCTCTGGAACACGGTCATCCACACGTTCCCCGCCGTGTCGCAGTTCTGGAAGTACAAGCCGGAGGAGTTCCTGAAGCAGCCCGTCTACGACCGCAACTTCCCGGCCTGCAAGTATTGTTAACCGACTCGGAGGGGGCCTCGACGGCCCCCTCCGATGCCTCCCCCAGGAACGGCAGATTGCGCCGGCTTTGCCGGCGCTCGAACGGAGGCAGTTCAATGCGTAGGACTGTTGGAGCCCGCGAAGCTCTGATAGGCGGCCAGCGGAATGAGTGACCCCGTCTTCGCGCTGACGCTCTCGAACGTCTCGAAGGCGTTCGGCGGGTTGTCGGCGGTGGACGGGGTCACGCTCGAGGTGCCGCCGGGCGAGCGCCGCGCGATCATCGGCCCGAACGGCGCGGGCAAGACCACGCTCTTCAGCTTGATCAGCGGCGAGCAGCCCGTGACGTCCGGGGCGATCCGGCTCTTCGGCCGCGACGTGACGCACGCCGCCGCGCACCGTCGCGCCGCCCTCGGGCTCTCGCGCACCTACCAGATCACGAACCTGTTCCCGCGGTTGACCGCGCTCGACAACTGCTTGCTCGCCGTGCAGGCGCTGTCGCCCACGAAGCTGCACCTGCACCGGCCGCTCGCGCGCTACGCCGATCACTTCGCGCGGGCGCGCGTGGTGCTCGAGTCGGTCGGCCTCGCGGGCCAGGAGGGGGAGGAGGTCCGGAATCTCTCCCACGGCGAGCAGCGGCAGCTCGAGATCGCGCTGGCGCTCGCGGGTTCGCCGCGCCTCCTGCTGCTCGACGAGCCGACCGCCGGGCTCTCGCCGGCCGAATCGCAGCTGATGGTGGCGCTCCTCAAGCGCCTCGATCCGAACATCACGATCCTGATCATCGAGCATGACATGGACGTCGCGTTCGAGGTGACGAACCGGATCACGGTGCTGCATTACGGCCGGGTGGTGGCGGACGGCCTCGCGCACGAGATCCAGGCCAACCCGCTCGTCCAGGAGATCTACCTGGGGGCGGTCGAGTGCTGAAGGCCGCGTGATGCTCGAGGTCGTGGACCTCCACACCTACTACGGCGACAGCTACGTCCTGCAGGGCGTGTCGCTGACCGTCTCTCGCGGCCAGGTCGTGGCGATCCTCGGGCGGAACGGAATGGGCAAGACCACCTTGATCCGGTCGATCGTGGGCTTCACGTTACCGAGGCGCGGACGCGTCGTGTTCAAGGAACGAGAGGTCACCGGCTGGCCGTCCAACCGGATCGTCGAGCTCGGGCTCGGGCTGGTCCCGCAGGGCCGCCGCGTGTTTCCCTCGCTGACCGTGGCGGAGAACCTCGGGGTTGCCGTGCGCGGCAACGGTGGGCCGTGGAGCGTCGACCGGGCGATGGACCTCTTCCCTCGCCTCCGCGCGCGCGCGGAGAACCGTGCCGGCAAGCTCTCCGGCGGCGAGCAGCAGATGCTGGCGATCGCGCGCGCGCTCGTGACGAATCCCGAGCTGCTGCTGATGGACGAGCCGACCGAGGGCCTGGCGCCGCTGCTCGTCCGCGAGGTCGGGCGCGTCATCGAGAGCCTCAAGCGCGAGGGGCTCTCGATCCTGCTCGTCGAGCAGAACCTCCCGCTCGCGCTTCGTCTCGCCGACCACGTGCACGTGCTCTCGCGCGGCCGCATCGTGCACTCGTCGACGCCCGGAGAGCTCTGGACGAACGACGAGGTCAAGGCGCGGTACCTCGGGGTGTGACGGCCAAAGAGTCTTGCGCGCTGCTACTGGTCACGGCGGCGCTGTTTGTGCTAACGTCCTGCGCCATGGCACCCCAAATCTCTCCGGCGGCGCGATCCGAGCTGACGTCCACGGGCAAGCTTCGAGTGGGAATCAACTACGGCAACTTCCTGCTCGTCACGTCCGGTCCGAACGCCACGGAGCCCCGGGGCCCGGCACCGGATCTGGCGCGCGAGCTCGGCCGGCGGCTGGGCGTGCCCGTCGAGTTCGTCCAGTTCGACACCGCCGGCAAGCTGGCCGACGGGGTGAAGACGGGCATGTGGGACGTGGCGTTTCTCGGGGCCGAGCCGTCGCGGGCGAACGAGATCGCGTTCACCGCGGCCTATCTCGAGATCCCGTCGACCTACCTCGTGCCCGCCGGCTCGCCGATCCGCTCGATCGCCGACGTCGATCGGGCGGGCGTGCGCATCGCCGTCTCGGAGCGGTCCGCGTATGAGCTGTACCTGACCCGCACCATCAAGCACGCCAAGCTGGTGTACGCCAAGGGCATCGACGGCTCGTACGAGGTCTTCGTGTCCCAGAAGCTCGAGGCGCTGGCCGGGCTCAAGCCGAGGCTCTTGACGGACGTCCAGAAGCTTCCCGGCGCGCGGGTGCTCGACGGCCAGTTCACCGGGGTTCAGCAGGCGATCGGCACGCCCAAGAGCCGCGCCGCCGCCGCCGAGTACCTCCGCCAGTTCGTCGAGGACGTGAAGGCGTCGGGCTTCGTGGCGGAGGCGATCGCGAAGAACGGCGTCGAGGGCGTCTCCGTGGCGCCGCCGGCTTCAGCCCAGCCGTAGCCCGCTACTTCTTCTTCAGCTTCAAGTCCTCGGTCTGGCCGGCCTTGGCCTTGCGGAACGCGCGCTCGAAGCCGGGCAGCGCGCGCACCACGGTGTCGCGCTCCACGGTGAGGGAGATGCGGATGTGGCCGGGCATGCCGAAGCCGGAGCCCGGCACCGCGAGCACGCCCTCCTCTGCCAGCATGCGGACGAAGGCCACGTCGTCGGGAATCGGCGTGGCCGGGAAGACGTAGAAGGCGCCCTGCGGCTTCACGCACTGGTAGCCGATGCGGGTCAGGCCCTCGTACATCAGGTCGCGCTTCTCCCGGTATGGCGCCACGTCGATCACCAGATCCCCCGTCTCCGCCACGACCCACTGCCACAGCGCGGGCGCATTGACGAAGCCGAGGACGCGGCCGGTGAACGTGCAGGCCTCGAACAGCTCGGGCGCCTCGGCCATGCGCGGGGAGAAGGCCAGATACCCGATGCGCTCGCCGGGAATGGCCAGCGCCTTGGACCAGGACGTCGCGATGATCGAGCGGGTCACGAGCGGCGGGACCTCGGGCGGCACCACGTCGTCGAACACCAGGGCCTTGTAGGGCTCGTCGCTGATGAGGACGATGGGCTGGGCGGCGCGGGCCAGCACGCGCTCGATCTCGACGAATGCCGAGGCGGGGTAGATGACGCCGCTCGGATTGTTCGGCGAGTTGACCAGGATGGCGCGCGTCCGCGGCGTGATGGCGGCCTCGATCGCGGCGACGTCCGGCAGGAGATCAGATGTAGGCGGCACGACGATCAGGCGGCCGCCGTGGTTCTCGGCGTAGAAGACGTACTCGGCGAAGAACGGGGCCACCGTGATGACCTCGTCCCCGGGATTCAGCAGGGCCTTCAGCACGATATTGAGCGCCGCCCCCGCGCCCACCGTCATGAGCACGTGATTGGCCGTGTACGGCAGCCCCGTGGCCGCGGTGAGCCGCTTGGCGACGGCCTCGCGCACCTGGGGGAAACCGGCATTGGGCATGTACGCGTGCAGGTGGCGCGCGCCGCTGTCGAGCACGCGGCGCGCCGCGGCCAGCACCGCGGCCGGCGGCTCGATCTCGGGATTGCCCAGCGTGAAGTCGAAGACCCGGTCGGCGCCGAGCTCCTGCTTGAGCCGGGCGCCTTCCTCGAACATGCGGCGGATCCACGACGCCTTCTTGAGATTGTCGGTGACGGCCCGGGAGACGATCATGGCCCGGAGTATATCTTGAGAACCGAGGCCGGCCGCTCAGCCGCGGACGCGGATCGACTTCGGATCATAGGGAGGCGTGAGCTGCGCGCGCGCGGGCAAGCGCTCGCCGGCGACCTCCAGCTCCCAGCGGCCGCTTGCGATGAAGGCATCGGTGACGCCGTCGGGGTGGGTGACGTAGCCGAGCCCCACCGCGCGGCCGAGCGTGTGGCCGTAGGCGCCCGAGGTGATGCTCCCCACGAGCGCGCCGTCGCGCCAGATCGGCTCGTCGTGATAGAGCAGCGGCTGCGGGTCCTCGAGCGTGAAGACGAGGAGCCGCCGCGACAATGGTCGATCGCGCAGGGCGAGCAGCGCCTCGCGGCCGATGAAGGGCGCAGCCTTGTCGAGGCGCACCGCGAAGCCGAGGCCGGCCTGGAGCGGCGTGTCCTCCGAGCCGATGTCGTGGCCCCACGAGCGATACGCCTTCTCGATGCGGAGCGAGTCCATGGCGTGATAGCCCGCATGGGCGAGGCCGAGGTCCTGCCCCGCCTCGACGAGCGCGTCGTAGACGCCGGCGGCGAACTCCGCCGGCACGTAGAGCTCCCAGCCCAGCTCGC
The DNA here is from genome assembly GCA_963840495.1 of uncultured Candidatus Rokubacteria bacterium. Taxonomy (GTDB): domain Bacteria; phylum Methylomirabilota; class Methylomirabilia; order Rokubacteriales; family CSP1-6; genus CAWIZN01. The sequence continues at coordinate 31,952 of CAWIZN010000079.1, read as the reverse complement.
CCACGTAGGTGACGCGCGAGGCGCGCACCGGCGCCGAGGCGAGCCACACCTCGCGCGAGGTCAGATACGGAAATCCCGCGGCCGACAGATCGGCCTCGGTGAGGCGGGCGAGGAGATCGCGCGACCGCGGGCCCATCACGCCGAGCACCGCGGTGGCGGCGGTGACGTCGGTCAGCACGGCGCGCGCCTCGCCGAGGTTCCGCCGGATCCACGCGGCGTCGTGCGTGGCCGCGGCCGCCGCGGTGACGACGAGATAGGCGTCCTCATCCAGGCGCGTCACGGTCAGGTCGCACTCGATGCCGCCGTGGCGGTTCAGCATCTGCGTGTAGACGATGCGCCCGACGGGCACGTCCACGTCGCCCGCGCAGAGCCGCCCGAGCGCGGCCGCGGCATCCGGCCCCTCGAGCCTCAGCTTGGCGAACGAGGACTGGTCGAAGAGCCCGACATCCTCGCGCACCGCGCGATGCTCCTCGGCGGACCGGGCGAACCAGTTCTGGCGTCCCCAGCTATAGCGATAGACGGGCTCCTGGCCCGGCGCCGCGTACCAGTTCGCGCGCTCCCAGCCCATGACCTGGCCGAAGCAGGCGCCGCGCGCGGCGAGCCGGTCGTGCAGCACGCTCTTCCGCACGTCGCGCGCGGTCGCCGGCTGCTGGAAGGGCCAGTGCATGGCGTACAGCCGGCCGACCATCTCCACGGTGCGCGCGCGCAGGAACGCGGGATTGGCCTGAAACGGCGCCACGCGGCGGATGTCCACGTCCCAGAGGTCCATCGGGGGCTCGCCGCCCACGATCCACTCCGCCACCGCCTTGCCGGCGCCCGCCCCCGAGGCGATGCCGATCGAGTTGAAGCCCGCGGCGACGAAGAAGTTCTTGCACTCGGGCGCCTCGCCGAGGTGGTAGCGGCCGTCCGGCGTGAAGCTCTCCGGCCCGTTGACGTGACTGCGCACCGGCGCCGACTCGATCGCGGGGATGCGGACGATCGCCTGCTCCATCAGCACCTGGAAGTGATCCCAGTCCTCGGGCAGGAGCGAGAAGGCGAAGTCGGCCGGGATGCCCTCCATGCCCCAGGGCTTGGCCACCGGCTCGAAGCCGCCCATCAGCAAGCCCCCGACTTCCTCGCGCACGTAGATGTGGCCGTCGGGATCGCGCAGCACGGGCAGGTCGGCGGTGACGCCGTCCATCGGCTCGGTCACGATGTAGAAGTGCTCGGAGGCGTGCAGCGGCACCGCGACGCCGGCCATGGCGCCGAGATCGCGCGCCCACATGCCCGCGCAGTTGACCACGACCTCGCAGGCGATGTCGCCGCGCGAGGTGCCGACGCCCGCGACGGCGCCGCCGCGGGTGCGGATCGCCGTCACCGCGGTGTTCTCGAGGATCGTGACGCCGCCCTGGCGCGCGCCCTTCGCGAGAGCCAGCGTGGTGTCGATGGGATTCGTGCGCCCGTCGCGCGGCAGCCACACCGCGCCGGCCAGGTCGTCGGTGCGCAGGAGCGGCCAGCGGCGTCCCGCCTCGGCCGGCGTGATCACCTCGACGTCGACGTCGAAGCAGCGCGCCATCGACGCCAGGCGCGCCAGCTCGTGCATGCGCTCGGATGTTCGCGCCAGGCTGAGGCTGCCCGGGCGGCGGAAGCCCGTGGCCTGGCCCGTCTCCGCCTCGAGGCGCTCGTAGAGGTCGGCGCCGTACTTGGCGAGCCGGGTGAGGTTGTGGGTGGCGCGGAGCTGGCCCACCAGCCCGGCGGCATGCCACGTGGTCCCGCACGACAGCTCGCGGCGCTCGAGCAGCACGACGTCGCGCCAGCCGAGCTTGGCCAGGTGATACGCCACGCTGCAGCCGGCGATGCCGCCGCCGATCACCACCACGCGCGCCTGCGCGGGCACCGCGTCACTCATCCGAGCCTCCTGCACTGGGTCGAATTTGCTTCGCCAGATCCACTCAGCCCTCGCCTCGCAGCTTGCCCGAGTGCCGCTACAGGAGCTTATCGGAGAAACTCAGCTAGAGCGATGAGAAGGGTCCAGCTGCGAGGCGGCGCCCGAAGGCAGCCGGCGAGGCGTACTTCGCTGTACGTTGAGCCGTGCGTGTCGAGGAGCGCGCGTACCGACGAACGCAGATGGGCCCTTATCATCGCTCTAGCCGGCGAGGAGCCGCAGGCGAGCCAGCAGCTCGACGAGCCCCCGCGTGTCGAGATGGCAGTACTCGAGGAGCGCTCGCCGCACCGCCTCCTTCTCTGCCGGCGCGATCTCGTCTCCGCGGAGGAGCAAGCGCGCCAGCTCGAGGCTTGCCGCCTGCCCGCCGGCGATGGCTAGCTCGTCGTAGCGCGCCTCGGGCACCAGGGCGGGCAGCACGCGCTTGAGCGAGAAGCTGCCGCCGAAGTCCGGGTGATAGACATGGTTGCGGATGATCGGCAGGAGGTCGACCAGCCGCTCGGCGATCGACCCGAGCGGGGCGGCGAGGGAAGGTACCGCCTCAGCGAGCTGCACGATGCACTGGCGCTCGAACGGCGCATGGTAGGCGACGATGGTGCGGGCGCCCGCGCACGCGGTGACGAGGCGCTCGGCCAGCGCCGGCCGCGGATCCGCGGGCCCCTCCGCGAGCCAGGCATGGTGCGTCACGTGGCCGGCGGCGTCCTCGACGTGACAGCTGAATTGCACGGGTACCTGATCGTACGGATGGCAGCCATTCCAGACCGGGATCGCGAGGCCCACGGTCTCGAAGTCGAGGAACGCCACGGGCGGCGCGATGCCGGCCAGGGCATCGGCCAGGCCCGGGTCGACGATGACCTGCCCCGTCTGAACGGCTCGGCGCTGTCGATCCGCGGCTCCGCCCAGGAGCACGTCCTCGGTCAGGTCGAAGATGGTCCGGTAGCCCTGCTCGTCCAGCTCGAGCGTTCTGTGCGCCATGGCGTAGAGCGTGCTGATGTGATGCGGCGGCAGCTCGGGCCAGCAGCGCGCGGCAAAGGGGCAGGGATACGGCTTCGAGCAATGCTCGCCCGTGGCCACGCGGGGGAGCGGCCCCGCGAGCATGCCGGCCAGCGCGTCGATCTCGCGGGGCATGCTGCGGAGCAGCGGCTCGACCATCTCCGTCACGTCGGCGCGGATGAACAGGTTGCCCAGGTCCGGGTACGCGCAGGCTCGGTTGAGGTGCATCACCTCCAGCCGGCCGACGTCGAGGCCGCTCCGTCGCGCCGACGTGGGCCTGAACGGCGACGTCGAGCAGATGCGGTTCCCTCACGCCCGTGGTGGACTTGACCTCGGTCAGGCAGAAGCGATGCCCCTGGCGCTCGAGGATGTCCACCGACACGAAGACACCGTCCGCGCGGAAGGCCGCCTCGTACACGGCCGGCGCGCCCTGCGCGAGCGCCTCCCGCGTCGCGGCCAACCGCTCCTCGTAGGCGTCGTAGGGCAGGTCGATCAGCACGCCGCCGGGCACGTACGTCCTGGCCAATGTCCCGACCCGGCGCCCCTGATCGAGAACGGCCCGGCGCTGCGGGTCGATCTCGAGCTCGGCCGCGGCCGGCTCATGCGCCATCCACCACAGGAGCTTGTGGCACTGCAGCCCCTTCAGCGTGCGGGACTTCGACAGACCGACCGGCATATCGTGCGCTCGCAACGTTCCCATTCCTGCGGCTGGATGTGGGGTGCTCTGCTGAGCAGGATATCCCAGTCCGCGAAGGCATCGGATCACGCGCCGGGGCTGTGCTATGGTGGCTGGCGCCGGTTCACCCGATGGCACGACTGAGCCTGACCCTTTTCGGTGGCTTTCGCGCCCGGATCGATCCCGACCAGGCGCTCGTCATCGCGATCAAGAAGTCCCAAGCGCTGCTGGCCTACTTGGCCCTCCCACTCGGTCAAGCTCACCCGCGCGACAAGCTCGCTGCGCTCCTGTGGGGGGATATGCAAGAGGCGCAGGCCCGGGCCGGCCTCCGCCAGACCCTGTACACGCTCCGGAGGGTCCTGGGAGATCCCGAGCCACTCCGGCTGGTGGGCGAGACTGTCGCGCTCGAGCCCGCCCTCGTGGCCGCGGATGTGCGGGCCTTCGAGCAGCGTATAGCCCGGGGCACCCGGGAAGCCCTCGAGGAGGCGGTTGCCCTCTACCAGGGTGACCTCCTCGAGGGGCTCACGCTGCAAGAGCCGCCCTTCGAGGAGTGGCTCGTCGCCGAGCGGTTGCGGCTGCGCGAGCTGGCCCTCGAGGCGCTCGCGCGGCTCCTGGTCCAGCAGCGGGATGCAGGCGCGCTCGACGAGGCCGTGCAGACCGCGCTCCGGCTCGTCGCCCTCGACCCGCTCCAGGAGCCTGTGCACCGGACCCTCATGCGCCTTTACCTTCAAATCGGCCGGCGCGGGGCCGCTCTCCGCCAGTACCAGCTCTGCGTGGGGGCGCTCCAGCGCGAACTGCACGCGGAGCCCGATGACGAGACGAGGGCGCTATACCAGCAGATTCTGCAGCGGCGACCCGGACGCCCGTCCGTGGCTCCGCACGCCGCTGGCCCCGGCGCTGCACGCGCCGGGACGGAAGGGTTGCTCCACACGGACGCGCTGGCCGCCGAGACCCCCATCGTGGGCCGCGAGGTCGAGCTGGCGCAGCTCCGGGATGCGCTGCAGGCTGCGCTCGCCGGACGGGGCCAGCTCGTCGCCGTGACGGGTGAGGCCGGCATCGGCAAGAGCCGTCTAGTCGGCGAGCTCGTCGCCGAGGCCAGCCGCAAAGGCGCGCGCGTCTTGCTCGGCCGGTGCTTCGAGACGGAGCAGGTGCTCCCGTTCGGGCCGTGGATCAATGTCCTGCGTGACAGTCGTCTCGCTGCCGACGGCGAGACGCTCGGCCGGCTCGGTCCGGTCTGGCGCGCGGAGCTGGCCCGGCTCCTTCCCGAGATCGCTCCCGGCACATCGCCGGGAGCCCCCACGTCCGATCCCGCCCAGCTCTTCGAGGCCGTGGCCCAGCTCCTGGAGCGAGTGGCCCTTGCTCAACCCGCCGTCCTGGTCTTCGAGGACCTCCACTGGGCCGATGAGATGAGCCTTCGGCTCCTGGCCTTCGCGGGCCGGCGCCTGCAGCGATGGCGCCTGCTCATCGTCGCCACCGTGCGGGACGAGGACCTCCTCGAGGCCACCCTCCTGCGGCACACCCTGGACGAGCTCGGCCGAGGCCACCACGTGAGCAGGCTGTCGCTCGGCTCCCTTTCCCGGGAGAACACGGTGGCCCTGGCGCGCGCCCTCGTGCAACTCCCCGGCGTCTCACCCCTCGAGGAGCGGATCTGGAGGGCCAGCCGCGGGAACCCGTTCATGGTCGTCGAGACCCTGCGCGCCCTGCGCGGCGGCTCCCTGCCCGAGGACAAGTCGGCGCTGCCGCTTCCCGAGCGTGTCCGCGACTTGATCGCGCACCGCCTGGAGCGGCTCGGCGACCGAAGCCGGCGCCTGCTGGCCCTCGCGGCGGTCGTCGGCCGGCCCTTCGACTTCGCCCTGCTGCATCGGGCGACCGATCTCGGCGAGGCCGAGGTCGCGGAAGGCGTCGAGGAGCTGGTGCGCCATCGAGTCCTGCACGGCAGCGGTGAGGGTCTCGAGTTCACGCACGATCGCATCCGCGAGGTGGTGTACGGTCAACTCGTTCCCGCGCGCCGCGCGCTTCTCCACCGCCGGGTGGCGGAGGCGCTCGAAGCCCTCCACACCGGGGCGCTCGAGGCCCACGCGCTCGCCCTGGGCACCCACTACTGGGAGGGCGAAGCCTGGGCCCGGGCGGTCGTCTATCTCACCCAGGCGGGAGTCCAGGCCTCTCTGCGCTACGCCAAGCGGGACGCGGTCTCTTGCCACGAGCAAGCGCTGGCTGCTCTCACTCACCTTCCCGAGAGCCGTCAGACGCGAGAGCAGGCCGCCGAGCTGCACTTCAATCTGGCGCACTCCCTCTCCTTGATGGGGCAGCTCGAGCGCGCCAAGGAGAGCTTTCTCCTGGCGGAAGCCCTCGCGGTGGCCCTCGACGACCACCGCCGCCTCGGGCAGATCCACGGAGGCATGACATACTTGCTCGGCCATGAGGGCGACTTCGAGGCCGCGACGCGGTCGGGGCTCCGCGCCCTCACCATCGCCGCATCGCTCGGCGACCGCGGGCTCGAGGTCTGGACCAGTGTCGGGCTGGGGCGCGTGTATTTCGGCCAGGGCAACTACCGGGCCGCGATCGATCGCCTGCGCTGGGTCACGGGAGCGCTGAAGGACACGCCGGTCGACGAGCGCTTCGGCCGAGGCAGCCTCATGCCGTCGGTCGCCGGCCGCGCCTGGCTGGCCCTCTGCCTCGGCCACATCGGTGAGTATTCGGAGGCGATCGCCTGGGGTAGCGAAGGCGTTCGCATTGCGGACGCGGTCGCCGGCCCACAGGAGCGCGTCTGGGCCTACTACTGCCTGAGCTGCGTGCAGCTCGAGCGCGGTGACGCGGACCTGGCCACGCCGCTGCTCGAGCAAGCCGCCCTCCTCTGCGGCGAGGCGGGCCTCCCGATCTACGCTCCGCGGGTTCTGGCGTCTCTGGGCGCCGCTCACATCATGAGTGGCCGTGTCGACACCGCCCTACCGCTCCTGCAGAGGGCCGCGGCCGAGGCGCAGGCGATCAAGCTGGTCTACGGTCACCCGACGGTCCTGATCCACACCGGCGAAGCGCATCTCGCGGCTGGCGGGCTCGACGAGGCCCGCGGGTACGCCGAGCAAGCGCTCGACGTCGCGAGCCGTCAGGGCGCGCGCGGCGAGCAGGCGCGCGCGCGCCACCTCCTCGGCGAGATCGCCGGCCGCGGGGGGCCGTCGGCGGGCGAGCAGGCGCTCGAGCACTACGCGGTGGCCCTCGCCCTCGCCAAGGAGCTCGGGATGGCGCCGCTCCAGGCCCGGTGCCACTTGGGTCGCGGAGGTGTCTACCAGCGGGTGGGGCGGGACGAGGAGGCGCGGGGTGAGCTGACCCGTGCCGTGGCGATGCTGCAGGCCATGCAGATGCGGTACTGGCTGCAGAGGGGAGAGGCCTCGGCCCCCTCCCCCTGACGACAGGGGAGAGGGCCGAGGCGACACGTCCGATCAGGGGGTGACCGTCACCGTGGTGCTGGAGGCCGTACAGTTGTTGGTCTCGTTGGTCTCCACCACCGTGTTCGGGCCATCGGCACAGGCCAGCAGGAAGTACGTATTGAGCGGCGTGGCCGCGGGGATGGTCACCGTGACGGTCCCGGAATGGCTGGCCCCGGCCGCCAGGGCGGGGACCGTCCGGCTCCCGGTCAGGAGCGCGTCGCCGGCACTCTTCACCGCATCGAGCGAGAGGTAGTAGCGCGTCGCCGAGGCGCCGGACGCCACCGCCCCGACATTTTGCACGGTGTCCGTCACCGGGAAGCTGGTGCCGCGCGCTTTGGTCGCCGGCGGGGCCGAGACCGTGTTCTCCACCAGGTCCGGACGCGTCACCGTCACGGTCGCTGTCGCCGAGGCGATGCAGTTGTTGCCCTCGTTGCTCTCCGCCACGGCGTTCAGGTCGTCGGCACAGGCCAGCAGGAAGTAGGTACCGAGCGGGGTGGCCGCGGGGATGGTCACCGTGACGGTCCCGGACTGGCTGGCCCCGCCCGCCAGACCGGCGACGCCCCGGCTCCCGGTCAGGAGCGTGTCGCCGGCGTTCTTCACCCCATCGAGCGAGAGATAGTAGCGCGTCGTCGAGGGCCCGGACGCCGCCGGCCCGACGATTGTGCACCGTGTCGGTCACCGAGAAGGTGGTACCGGGCGCCCGGACCGGCGCGGGCGGGTTCGTCGTCACCGCGGTCTCTGCGAGGTCAGGCCTTGCCACCGTCACGTGCCCCGCCGCGGCGATGCAGTTGTTGCTCTCGTTGCTCTCCGCCACCGCTGCTCTGGTCATCGGCGCAGGCCAGCAGGAAGTAGCTATTGGGCGGGGTGGTCGCGGGGATGGTGACCGTCGCCGTCGCGGTGTGGCTGGCGCCGCCGTCCAGGCCGTGGGCCGGAGTGGCGTCCCGGTCAGGAGGATGTCATCGGCACTCTTCACCTCATCGAGCGACAGGTAGTAGCGCGTCGTCGAGGCATCGGATCGCACCGTCGAGGCATTCTGCACCGTGTCCGTCACCGAGAAGGTGGTTCCGGGGGCCCTGCAGGGGCGCGGGCGGGTTCATCGTCACCGAGGCTTCCACCAGGTCGGGCCTGGGAGGCACGACCTGGACCGTCTGAGTCAGCGTTGACCTCGCCCCCATTCTCCGACCACGCTCGTATCTTGAAGGTCTTGGGACCGGGCGTGTCCGCGGTGAAGTTCCAGAACGCGGCACGCGGGACGCCGGAGACGACGTTGCCGAGCGTCAGCGCGTCCGTGGCCCCGAGGAAGCTCATCGTGCACGCCATCCCAGGCGCTGCGTCTGGACGTCGCGCAGCGTCACGCCGAGCGGGATCAGCGTGGGCTCGACCTGAACTCCCGTCGCCACGTAGGACGAGTTCGACGACGGTGGCCGCCACGGCGAAGAGGGAGCCCACTTCGACATTCGACGGCGCCGACATGAAGGCCGTCATGGGTGGGGTCGGATCGCCGAGGATGATCATGGCGGCCATGCCATAGGGAAGCGAGAAGCCGCTCGGCGCGGTGAACGGCGACGACCTTCAAGCGGTACGACGCCCGCCGGGGGATTGTTGATGACGACGTACTCGACGTTGTCGATGCCGGAATTGGATGTCCACTCGCCGCAGGCGCCCGTCGGGTCGGCTGCAGTCCGCGTTGCGATCCACCCAGAGATCCAGGTCATACGATGAGCGCCTGGCTCGCCCCGGCGCTCGCCGCCGGCTCGTCCCAGGTGAGCACGACGACCAGGCGCTGGGCGCCGGCCGGCACCGTGATGTCCTGGAACTGAAACGCCGAGGAGTTCACGCTACCCCCAGATCCAGGTCGTTGACCACCCGCCGGCGTCGGACTGCGCCCAGTGCGCGAGGTAGCCCGAGACGCTTTCCGAGCCCATAGTCGAAGCTCTTCCCGGTCACGTCATTGTGCGCGATGGCCGTCGCCATCATGTGGGCCCGCAGCATCGCCGGGTTGCTGCGAAACTCGGAGTAGTGCTCCATCAGCGTGGCCACGAGCCCGGTGACGTGGGGCGTGGCCATGCTGCAGCCGACAGTCGGTCTTGTATTCATTCGTGGTGCCCGCCTTGGCAGAGGTCACGGTGGTGCCGGGGGCCACGACATTCGGCTTCATGCGGCCGTCCCCGGTCGGTCCCCGGCTGCTCCCGTTGTTGATGACCCCGACCGACGAGGTAGCCGTTGTCGATCACGTTGCCCACGGTGAGGGCGTTCTTCGCGACGCCCGGACTCCAGATCGTCTGGCTCCCCGGTCCCGTCGTTGCCGCCGCAGACCACGTAGGTCTGGCGGTTGGTCCAGACCTTGTCGTCGAGCTTTCTGCGACGTGGAATCGGTGCCCGTCTGACCCATCCCCGTCGCCCCGCCGCTGATGTTGATCACCCGCGGCGCCGGGCTGCCGCACATGCGACGCGTCCGCCATCCAGTCCATGGCGCTCTTCCATCCAGCGCCGTGCCGCCGTCGTTGGCTGCGTCCCAGATCTTGGCGGCCCGGATGCCGCGGTTGCCGTGCTCCCCACGCCAGGGGCCACGCCTCGGTAGCGGCTGTCGGCGGTGCCCGTGCCGGCGATCGTGGCCAGGACGTGCGTGCCGTGACCGTGCTCGTCGTTCCAGACGCCGGCGGCGTCGGTCGTGAAGTTGATGCCGCAGCCGAATCTTGCTCAGATCGCGTGCATGACCGCCGCGCGCCCACCATGAAGCCGGTGTCCATGATGCCGAGCGTGGTCGAGGCGCCGCTGAATCGCGGCGGCCGAACGAGGCGCTTCCCGGGCGGATCAAGTCGGCGTCGACGAGCGGCGTGCTCTGGTCGTGCCCGCCGGACGTCGGCCGGATCAGCTCGACGAACAGCACGAAGTCGAGGGCGGTGATCTCGTCGATCATCGGCCAGGTGGCCACCGCGCGATAGAAGTGGAGCGCCGGGTCGTACTCCCCGACCGCGGCGCCGACGCCCTCCAGTTGCCGCCGGAAGTCGCCGCTCTCATCGCCCTCGAACAGGTTGATGACGATCGGCATCGGCGTCGCATCGTCCGCCGACGGCCGCCTTCGCCCTGAGGGCCACGCAGCTCGGTCAGCTCCGGGCTCAGCTTCTGCTCGCGGGCGCTCACCCCGACCCACTCGACGTCCGGCAGCGCGGCGACCGCCTGCGAGCGATCCGACCGGCAGGCGGGCCTTGTGGTGGTCGTCGTGGGGACCGAGGAGCTCCACGCCGAGGCCGGCCAGCTGTCTTCTCGAGCGCCCCCGTCGAGCGGACCGCGCAGCCGGAGAAAGCCGTACACGAACTGCCGGCCCTGGGCGCGCAGTCCGTCGGCATGAGCCTTCAGCGCCGGGTCGAGCCCGGACGACGGGGCGCAGAACGCCCGACGAGAAGCTGAGCGCCCGCGCCGTTTCAGGGCGCGCCTGCCGCCACGAGTTGGATTGATAGCTTGCGGTCGCGCCGTCCGCCGGTGACGCTTCCTCGGCGCCGCGGACGTTGGCGGGATCGGGACGCTAATGCCTTCGCGCGCCGGAGCGATGTGGGTGATGGGCGGATCCGGCTCGGGCGCACTCCCGACTCCGGCAAACTCCGTTGCCGCTTCCGCGCCGGGCGCGGTCGGCTCGGGCGCAGACTGATTGGGGCCCGTAGCCCCGCGCCTCAGAACGTCTCGCGCAATCTCCGAGAGGACCCCGCGGTCGTACGGCGGCACCGCGGCCTTTTCCTCGCCGCCGACCGAAGACGCGAGCCCGGACCAGATCAGCGCGGCGATCATCGCGGAGATGGCTGGAGCAAGGCTCTTGCGGAACCCGAGCAGACAGCGTCGTCGTTGGGAATAGGTCATGAGCATCTCTTCGTTCTCCTCACGGCTTCGAGCTGGTCGATCGACTGCGACACAGCCGGCGAAGATGATGGTTGAGTACGCCCGGTGCCTTGGGAGCGGCTCGCACGAGTTGGGCCGAGCAGTTCGCCACGCTCCTTGTGACGGGGCGAGCGGCGGTCCCCCGACTGGGCCTGTCGCGCGCGGATGGCCGGCTCGTAGTCTTGGACCCACCCTGCTCTCCCTCTCGCGCTCCGATTCCGGCGGCTCGAGCAACCGCGGGCTTACCGCCCCGCACACGACTGTTGTACCGGGGTGGCCGTCTGCGGCCCGTCTGTCGAAGCGTCAATAATCGCGTTCCTGACGGCGCTCCGTCAGGGCGGGCGTTGGCGCGGCGGTACTGGCTGCAGAGGGGAGAGGCCTCGGCCCCCTCCCCCTGACGACAGGGAAGAGGGCCGAGGCGACACGTCCGATCAGGGGGCTGTTACCGTTACCGTGGTGCTGGAGGCCTTACAGTTGTTGGTCTCGTCGGTTTCCACGACCGTGTTCGGGCCATCGGCACAGGCGAGCACGAAGTACGTATTGAGCGGCGTGGCCGCGGGGATGGTCACCGTGACCGTCCCGGAATGGCTGGCCCCGGCCGCCAGACCGGGGACTGTCCGGCTCCCGGTCAGGAGCGCGTCGCCAGCACTCTTCACCGCATCGAGCGAGAGGTAGTAGCGCGTCGCGGAGGCCCCGGACGCGACCGCCCCGACATTTTGCACGGCGTCCGTCACCGGGAAGCTGGTGCCGCGCGCTTTGGTCGCCGGCGGGGCCGAGAGCGTGTTCTCCACCAGGTCAGGCCTCGTCACCGTCACGGCCGCGGTGGGCGAGGCGACGCAGTTGTTGGTCTCGTCGCTCTCCGCCACCTTGGCGAGGTCGTCGGCGCAGGCCAGCAGGAAGTAGCTGTTGAGCGGCGTGGTCGCCGGGATCGTCACGTTGAGGGCCCCCGACTGGACCGCGCCGGCCGCCAGGCCAGGCACGGCGCGGCTCCCGACCAGCAGCACGTCGCCCGCGCCCTTGACCGGATCGAGCGAGAGGTAGTAGCGGGTCGTCGAGGGCGCTGACGCCACCGGCCCGAGGTTGCGCGCCGTGTCGGTCACGGAGAACGCCGTCCCGGGCGCCCGGACCGGCGCGGTTGGGTTCATCGTCGCGGCGGTCTCCACGAGATCCGGCCGCGCCACCGTCACGATGGCGCCCGGCGTGACGATGCAGTTGTCGCCCTCGTTGCTCTCGATGACCGCGCTCTTGTCGTCGGCACAGGCGATGAGGAAGTAGCTGTTGGGCGAGGTCGCCGGAGGGATCGTCACCGTGACCGTCTTGGTATGGCTCTCGCCAGGGTCCAGGCCCGGGACCGAGTGCGTGCCGGACAGCAGCGTGTCATCGGCGCTCTTGGTCGCGTCGGGCGATAGGTAGTAGCGCGTCGTGGAGGATGCGGACGGCCCCGTCCCCGTGTTCTGCACCGTGTCGGTGACCGAGAACGTCGCCCCGGCGGCCAGAAGCGGCGCCGACGGGCTCGTCCCCATCGCGGTCTGCACCAGGTTCATGGCGGAGTCGACCTGCACCGTCTTCGTCACGAGGATCTCGCCCCCGTTCTCCGACGCCGCTCGGATGAGGAAGGTCTTGGGTCCGGCCGTGGTCGGCCGGAAGTACCAGGTGGCGTACCGGCTGGTCTCGGGGGGAAGGTTGCCCAGGGTGATGCCCCCGAGCGCGGCGGTGAAGCGCATGTTCACGCCGTCCAGGCGCGTCGTCACGATGTCGATCGGCGTCACGCCCGGTGGCTGCGTGATCAGGTCCACGTGGACGGCCGACGCCACGTAGGAATGGTTCCCGACGCGCATCGTCACCGGGAACGGAGCGCCGACGGGCGCATTCGATGGCGCCTCGATGTAGGCCGTCATCTCGGCCCTCGTGTCACCGCGGATGACCGTGGCGGCGACGCCGAAGGGAATGCCCGCGAGCGGCGCGCTGATCGGGAAGGCCCGCAAGCGGTACGTGCCCGCCGGCGGATTGTTGACCACGATGTACTCGACGTTGTCGACCTTGGAGACCGACCGATACTGCGCGCACGGGCCGGAGCAGCCGGTGATCTGGTCCGCCCACAGATCGAGGTCCCACATGACCGCCCGGCTCGCGCCGGCGCTGGCCGGCAGCTCGTCCCACGTCATCACGATGTTCAGGCGCTTGGTGCCGGGCGGCACGATCAAGTCCCGGTAGTGATAGCCGCCGACCGTGCTGATGAGACCGGAGAACCAGAAGTTGGACCAGCCGTCGTTGTTGGTGTGGTCCCAGTGCGCGACCCAGCCCGACACGCGGCCCAGCCCATAGTCGTTGCTCTTGCCCGTCACGTTGTCGTGCGCGATGGCGGTCGCCATCAGGTGCGCGCGCAGCATCGCCGGGTCCAGCTCGAATGGATAGTGCTCCATCAGCGTCGCGGCCAGCCCGGTGACTTGGGGGGCCGCAAAGCTGGTTCCCGGCACCTCGGTCCGATACCCGTCGAGGTCCGAGGCCCACGCAGACGTGACCGAATGACCAGGAGCAACGACATTCGGCTTCATGCGGCCGTCGCCGGTCGGCCCCCGGCTGCTCGAGAACGAGATATCTCCGGGCGTCAGGCCGAGTGACTGCACGCCCACGTCGAGCACGCTGCCGACGGTGAGCGCATTCTTGGCCACGCCGGGTCTGTTGATGGTTCCGGGCACCGAGCCCCGGTTGCCGGCGGCGACCACGTAGAGCTGGCGGTGGGTGAAGACGTGCAGGTCGAGCCGTCTGGATTCGTCGTCGGTGCCGGTCAGGAAATCTCCGTCACCGCCGCCGCTGTAGTTGACGACCCACGGCCTCGGGAAGCCACACTCGTCCTGCGCCAGGGTCATCCAGTCCATCGCGGCCATTGTCCAGTTGATGTTGCCAGTTGCACCGTCGGGCGCGCTGTCGTCCTTCTTGAAGACCTTGGCGGCCCTGATGCCGCCGCCGCCGAGGAGTCCCACGGACGGAGCCATGCCCCGGTAGCGGCTGTTGGCGCTCCCGGTCCCGGCGATGATGCCCAGCACGTGCGTGCCGTGGCCGAGCTGGTCGTTGAACGCGCTGAGGCCGTCGTTGGTGAAGTTCCGGGCGCAACCCTCCTTGTAGTACAGATCGTCGTGACCGTTCACGCCCATCCGGAAGCCCGAGTCCATGATGCCGACCGGGATCGAGTAACCGCCGAATCGGGGGATCCCATACGTGGTGGTGCCCGGGCGGATCAGGTCGCCGTCGATGAGCGGCGTGCTCTCGTCGAGGGTTGGGCGCGCCAGCCCGATCAGCTCCACGAACAGGACGAAGTCGAAGCCGATGATCGTGTCGATGACCGGACCGGTGGCCACCGCGCGATAGGAGCGAAGGCCGGCATCGTACCGCCCGAGCGTGGCGCCGGCGGCCTCCAGTTGACGCCGGAAGTTCCCGTTGTCGTCGCCGTCGAAGAGATTGACGACGATCGGGATCGAGTCGCCGGGACCGACCACGGCGGCCTGGCCCTTACCACCCCGGAGCGCGCTCAGCTCCGAGCTCAGCTTCTGCCACTGCGCGCTCACGCCGACCCACTCCACCTCCGGCATCGCCGCGATCGCCTGGAGCGACGCGACCGGGAGACGGGCCTTGTGGTGGTCGTCGTGCGGGCCGAGTAGCTCCACGTCGAGACCGGCCAGCTTGTTCTGGAGGGCCTCGTCGACCGGGACGCGCAGCAGGAGAAAGCCGTACACGTACTGGCGACCCTCGGCGCGCAGGCCGTGGGTGTGGGCGGCGAGAGCCGAGTCGAGCCCGGACGCCGGCGCCAAGCCGCCCGACGAGAAGCGAAGCCCCCGCCCGGTATCGGTCCGCTGTCGCCAGGAATTGGAGTGATAGCCGGCCGCCTCCACCCCTCCGGGGATTGGCTGCTGCCGGTGACCAGCCAGCGGGTCGATCGGCACGATGATGCCCTTGAGAGGCGGAGCGATGTCGGTGGCCGTCATGGCCTCGTCGGGCTCGGTGTCGGCCACGGTGCTGTCGGGTTCCGGTTTCAGCCCCGGCGTCCTGCCGGGCAGGCTGGGCTCGGCCACGGACTGATTGGCGCCGGTGGCCCCGTTGCGCAGCACGTCCCGCGCGATCTCGGAGAGCACGCGACGGTCGTACGGCGGCGGCTGGATCCGGTCCGCGGCGGCGACGGGCCGGGTGACGCCAGCCGTGCCCAGCACGGTCATCATGGCGCACGCGACCGAAACAACGCGGAACCCGGCCGAACGGTGTTGTTTGCGAGCATCTGTGGTGAGCATCTCCCTGGTCCTCCCTGGTGCCCGAATTGGGTCAATCGCGGTGAACGGCGCCTTTGTGTACACGCGACTGTTCTAGCAAGGCGGCCGTCTGCGCTGCGTCTGCCGGGCCGTCAAATATGGCGTTTGGTCTGCCGGGCGAGGCGGGCGCTGGTGCGGCCCGCGTGACGCGGGCCGGGTGACCCTGGCGGCGCTGGCGCTCGCCGCAGTTGGTGTCACCGGTCGACGACGAGGAGGGCTACGGCATCTGCGGACGATCTTGCGGGACTAGGGACCTGCGTGACCCCCTCGCCAACGTGTGCTCTTTGCGAGGAGATTTACCGCGTGATCGATCAAGCGCTCGCCGGCGTGAAGAACCGGGCAATAATCGTGTCCCATGACGGTGGCTTCGTCAGGGCGGGCGTCGCGCCAGGTCGGCGCCTTAGCGGCGGGACAAGCCGGGGACGGGCAGGGCCCGACGCGCGCGGGCCAGGCGTCGAAGGTGACGCGGCGGGCCGCGGGAGGTCTCAGACCGTCGTGGTCACAGCCTCAACCAAGGGGTCACGGGCATGCGTTCGTCGCGAAGATTGCCTATACTTTGCATTCGGCGGGGAGCTTGCCGAAGCTCGATACCTAACCCAGCACCGACACGAGGTCTGCCATGACTGAGACGACGAAGACGCGGTCCGCCCGAGAAACCGATCTGCTGGAGCGTGCCAAGCAGCGCCTGCCCGGCGGCGTGCTGGGTACTTCCCGATATGCGGATGCCGCGGCTTTCGTCGTCAAGCACGGCAAGGGCTCGAAGATCTACGACGTGAGCGGGCGGGAGTACATCGACTACGTGCTCGCCTCGGGGCCGCTGATCCTGGGCCACGCCCATCCCGCCGTCGTCGCCGCGGTGCGCGAGCAGATCGAGGCCGGCAGCACGTACTTCATGGTGAACGAGCCGATCATCGAGCTCGCGGAGGAGATCTGCCGCGCGGTGCCGTGCGCCGAGCAGGTGCGCTTCACCTCAACGGGCTCGGAGGCGACCTTCTTCGCGCTGCGCGTGGCCCGCACGTACCGCAAGCGCGACAAGATCCTGAAGTTCGAGGGCGGTTACCACGGCGCCAACGACTACGCGATGATGAGCTCCTCCCCGCGCTCGCCCAAGGCCTTCCCCGCGCCGGTGCCGGACTCCTCCGGCATCCCGCAATCGCTCGAGGCCGAGGTGCTGATCGCGCCGTACAACGACCTCGGCACGGTGGAGGGCATCATCAGCACCCACGCCGACGAGCTGGCCGCGGTCATCGTCGAGCCGTTCCAGCGGCTGGTCCCGCCCCAGCCCGGCTTCCTGAAGGGGCTGCGGGAGATCACGCGCCGCCACGGCGTGCTGCTCGTCTTCGACGAGGTCGTCACGGGATTCCGCCTGGCCTATGGGGGCGCCCAGGAGTACTACGACGTCGTGCCCGACCTGGCGGCCATCGGCAAGATCGTGGGCGGCGGCTTCCCGCTCGCCGCGGTGTGCGGGTCCGAGGAGCTGATGCGCCCTTTCGACCCCCAGTACGACGGCAAGGGCGACTTCATCTCCCAGTCCGGCACGCTGAACGGCAATCCCATCGCCGCGGTGGCCGGCCTCGCCACGCTCGCCGAGCTGAGAAAGCCCGGCGCCTACGAGACGCTTCACGCCACCGGCAAGCGCCTCATGGCCGGCCTGACCGAGCTGGCCGGCAAGTCGGGCCTGCCCGCCCAGGTGGTCGGCGAGCCCGTGGTCTTCGACCTGATCTTCACCGGCGAGCCGGTGGTCGACTACCGCTCGCTGCAGAAGGGCAACGCCGCGCTCGGCCGCGCCTTCACGACGGAGCTCATCAAGCGGGGCGTCGTGAAGAACGGGCAGAAGATGTACATGTCGCTCGTCCATTCGTCCGACGACGTGGCGAAGACGCTCGAGGCCTGCGAGGACGTGCTGAAGATTCTCCCGAAATAGGGAGCCGCGAGCCATGACGGTACGAACGACGAACCACGAGTGGCTCGGCCTGACCATCGAGGAGCCGCTCGAGCCCGAGCTGCCGATCTGCGATCCGCACCATCACCTGTGGGACAGGGTGAGCGGCCGCGTCGCTCCGCGCTATCTGCTGGACGAGATCCTCGAGGACGTCCTCGGCGGCGGGCACAATGTCGTGTCCACCGTGTTCATCGAGTGCGGGGCAATGTGGAAGCCCGACGGGCCGGAGGCGATGCGGTACATCGGGGAGACGGAGTTCGTGAACGGAATCGCGGCGATGAGCGCGTCCGGCCTCTACGGCAAGACGCGGGTCGCCGCCGGGATCGTCGGCACGGCGCCGCTCCGTCTCGGGAAAGCCGTGGGCGACGTGCTCGACGCACAGATCGCCGCGGGCGGCGGCCGCTTCCGCGGCATTCGCCTCGGCGCGGCCTGGGATGCGGACGCCGCCGTGCCCAAGCACCGCACGGGGCCGCCCCAGGGGCTCTTCCTGCGCGATGACTTCCGCGCGGGGTTCGCCGAGCTCGCCCCGCGCCAGCTCACGTTCGAGGCGTGGTGCTATCACCCACAGATCCCCGACGTGACCGCGCTGGCCCGCGCTTTCCCCAAGACGACGATCATCCTCGAACCACTTCGGCGGGCCGATCGGCATCGGATCCTATGCCGGCCGGACCCGCGAGGTCTATGCCGAGTGGCAGCGCTCCGTCGCCGAGCTCGCCACCTGCCCGAACGTCGTGGTCAAGCTCGGCGGGATCAACATGGAGGTGAACGGCTTCGGCTGGCACGAGCGGCCCAAGCCGCCATCGAGCCGGGAGCTGATGGAGGCGACGCGCCCGCTACTACGACTTCACCATCGAGAAGTTTGGCGCCGACCGGTGCATGTTCGAGTCGAACTTCCCCGTGGACGCGGTGAGCTGCAGCTACACCGTGCTGTGGAACTCGTTCAAGCGCCTGACCGCCGGGTACTCCGCGGCCGACAAGGCCAAGCTGTTCCACGACACCGCGGCGCGGGTGTATCGGCTGACGACTTGAGGCGCGCCGCCCAACCTTTCAATTTGGCCGCTCCCCAAGATGCGACGGCGGGAATTGACGTCTTCGGCCTCAGGACCACGAGCGATCTGCTCGCCGTCTGCACGACGCCTGAGAGCGATGCCGTCCACAAGGAGGGAGAAGACCACGCGGGAGGACGGTGTCAGGGCGTTCATCAGGTGGGCGCAGGCGCACCAGAACGACACGAAACTCATGAGTGAGGCTCCCGTCATCGGGCTGATGCGCTCTCTGAGCGCGACGAACCGGATCCCAAAGGGGGACCGAGAATGCGCTTCCTCTCCTGGATCACGTCGCTCTCGGCGCTCGTGACGCTCGCTGGCTGCGCCAGCCTGGCCGTCCAGCCGTGCGACACAATCGCGGACCGCGACGGCAAGTACTTCGGGCGTTTCTTCCTGGGTGTGGCCACCCTCGGCCTCTCCGAGGTGACCATCCAGCAGGAGGAGATACGCCAGGCCTATCAAGGCTCTCCGGGCTGCCCACCTCCGCCGGGGGTGCAGGTCGTATCAGCCTCGATACCCGATCCTGCGGGCGGGCAATCCGTAGCTGTGGGCACTCTCGTCAACGGGGTGCCGTGGACGATCGTGATCTACCTGAACCAGGATCCCGACGCGCCGGGTGCGCCACCGCTCACCTTCCTCGCGCCGGCGTCCAGCTTCCGGATTGCCTTCCGGCCTGGGCAACACCTTTTGGTGGCGCGTCCGACGGGTGCGGCGCCGGGCTCATTGCCCAAGGTGACCTGGAGGCGACAGATCGAGATCGATCCGCAAGTGCGAGGGTTCAAGCTCCACTTCAACGAGGCGGATTTCAGGTGACGTAGACGAACACGTGTCGAACCAGTCACGCGCTCCTGATGGCTCTGATCCTGTGGGCACCGTCGGCAGCGGCGCAGATGGCCATCGAGAACGCGTAGTCAACACACGAGACTACGCCGCCGCGGTTCGCGGCCGTCTCATCCCTGGCGTCTGGTAGCGTCTCGCGTCGGCGTCCCGCGGGGCCGCGACGAAGACCGGCACGCCCCCAATGCGCACCGGCTGACTTCCGTCACTCGCCGTTCGTCGGAGCGGCCCGCTGTTCGTTGCCCGGCCATGCGCAGACAACGAACGACGACCGGAGCGCCCCGAGGCGCAGGCCCCCGTCGTCAACGACGACCATCTCGATGGTGGCAGGAGGATCTGTCTTCTTCCACGTCAGGTCGGAGACGACGCTGATCGAATACACGACACCGCCGTCGGCGCTGCTCACCCGCGTGTGATAGGCCCAGAACGAGCGTTGCTCGCGCTCGTACGCCTGGTAGTTGCAGCGCGTCTCGATTACTCGCCACGCGAACGCCTGCACCGACCGCGGCACCGGGGAATCGCGGGCGAACAAGATCCAGGAGCCGACGGGGGCGTGCCCGAAGCCGGCCAACGCGCACAGGATCGCCGAGAGCCCCGCAATGCGTCGCACGGCGCCATCGAGACGGCGCCGTGCCGACGGGCCCGGAGCGGTCGCCGCCATCAGCGCGGCCGCGCCGCTTGCGTCATCGCGCGATCGGGCGCCTCGCTGTCGGAGGTGCCAGTAATTCTTGGTGTTGCCTGGGATACTCCGCCTGCCGGCCCGGAATCCGAACTGCCTGCCATCCTCATTGCCAGAAGTGAGGGCAGCGCGCTCTCGCCATTGAACACGTGGAACCGTCGCAAGTCGGCAGGCGGTGAGGGCAGCGCCTAGAATCCGGAGACACCTTGGTGCCAAGCTGGTGCCAAACGCGGGTGGTCCAGGGGCCGCTTCGCCCGCCGGATCGCCGTCGCGACGCCCGCCAGGTCGCGCTCCGTCGCGGCCAGCAACTCCTGTCGCTTGCGGGCCCGGTCGGCCGACCAGGCGTTCCCCAGGGATAGTCCGGGTGCGCAATCTCCGCTGTGCCTGCGGCTCCAGCGTCCGATAACGGCCTTACGTCAGGGTGCGGGCTGCGTCCGTCTCGGGGAGGCGGCCCCAGGCCGGGGCGACCTCCTCCGGAGGGCGTTCATGTCGACTATCCTCATCCTCTGGGGATGGCCCATTCAGAGCCGAGCCCTGGCCCCGCGGGTCAGCCAGGCGGGCCGACCCGTCCCTATTTCGTCTTGCTGAGGTCGAAGTTGAATGGACCTGACAGTTCGCCATAACCATTGCCGACCATCCCCCAGCTTCTATCCCGGTCCATCACGACGGCCGATCCCGAGCGCTGACCGGCGGCGAGTCCACCGGTGCCGCCCGTAGAGACAAACTGGACGTGGCCGTTGACGATCTCCAACTTCCCCGCAGACAAGAAGGCGCCCGCCGAGGTCGTGTAGGTGCCGTCAGGCTTGACCATCAGGGTCATGGGCTGATTTGATCCAGTCACGGGTGACAAGTATCCCTGCCATGTCCCAGCGAGTGAAGCCGCATCAGCGGGCGTCAATTGCTTGACCGTACCACTCGATGCGCAGCCAGCGATTACCCCTGCCACCAGAATTGCCATCACGATGCCATGGGTCTTTCTCAGCTTCGCCATCTCAGCCCTCCGTGGGTGGTGGTGGGGATTCCGAGCGGGCCGGCCCGCCGTCCCGCACAATGGCGTGCCGCCGACAATGTGGCGGATGTTACCATCAGCGCTCCTTGAGGGCAATGCAAAATCGCCGGAGTGCATACTGCTCGTCGGGACCGGGCAGACCACCGGGGTGGTCGCCACGGCCGCCCATGTCCACCAGGGCGCGGTGGACCAGAATGGCCCGGTGGATTGTGACCTTGGTCAAGACCGGGACCGATGTCTGGACCGTCACGGTGGGCACCACATCGAGATGATCACCGCCATGAGGCGGGCGCCGGTCAGGCCTCCCAGGTGGTGACCGATCGCCGCCATCAGACCGGCTGAGCCCGCCGTGTCCGCCGCGACGATGCGCCGTCAGAGCCCGAGATAGGCCTGCTG
The DNA here is from genome assembly GCA_963840495.1 of uncultured Candidatus Rokubacteria bacterium. Lineage (GTDB taxonomy): Bacteria > Methylomirabilota > Methylomirabilia > Rokubacteriales > CSP1-6 > CAWIZN01. The sequence continues at coordinate 10,854 of CAWIZN010000079.1, read as the reverse complement.
GATCGCCTTGTCTTGTCGGAGCTCCGCCGGTGTCCCGGAGCGGACGACGCGGCCGTTTTCCAGCACGTGGACTCGATCCGCCAGTCGGAGGCTGTGATGCACGTTCTGCTCGACCAGCAGCACCGACTGCCCGCCGCGGGTGATGGTGCGGAGGGTCGAGAACAGCTCCTTGGTCAGGCGCGGGCTGAGACCGAGCGAGGGCTCGTCGAGGAGCAGCAGCTTCGGATTGCCCATCAGGGCCCGCGCGATCGCCAGCATCTGCTGCTCGCCGCCGCTCAGGGTGTCGGCCCGCTGGTTCCGCCGCTCGGCCAGCACGGGAAACAGCGCGAGCTGCCGCTCCATCGTCTCGCGGGCGCCGGCCGCCGAGCGCCGGGCGTAGGCGCCCAGCGCGAGATTCTCGGCCACGGTCATCTCGCCGAACAGGCGGCGGCCCTCGGGGACCAGCGCGACGCCCGACTCGACGATCCGGTGCGTGGGCTCGCTCTCGATCGGGCGCCCCTCGAAGAGGATCCGGCCGCCGGGTCGGGGGCGCACGAGGCCGACGATCGCGTTGAGCATCGTCGTCTTGCCGGCGCCGTTCGTGCCCAGGATGGCGGTCGTCTCCCCGGCCGTCACGCTGAGCGACACCTCGTGGAGCGCCTCGTGCTTGCCGTAGGCGACGCTGACGCCTTCAAGACGCAGCATCGTCGTCTCCCAGATAGGCCAGCACGACCTGGGGATCGCCCAGGACGGCGTCCGGCGAGCCCTCGGCGATCCGCTCGCCGGCATTCATCACGAGGACGTGGTCGCACAGGGCGCGAATGGCCTGCATGACGTGCTCGACCATGAGGATCGTGATGCCCTCGCGGCGGATCTGGTGGATCAGCGCGATGCCGACCTGCAGCTCGGTGGGATTGAGACCGGCGAGCCATTCGTCGAGCAGGAGCAGCCGGGGGCGGGTGGCGAGCGCGCGCGCGAGCTCGACGCGCTTCTGGTCGATGTAGGTGAGCTGCGCGCCGACGAGGTCCTCGCGGCCGGTCAGCCCGACCCGCGCCAGGAGCGCGTCGGCGTCGCGGGCGGCCTGGGCGGGCGAGGTCGGCTCGCTGCCGAAGGTCCGGCCCAGCATGACGTTCTCGCGCGCGGTCATGCCGGCCAGGACGCGCACGAGCTGGAAGGTCCGGGCCACCCCCGCGCGACACACCCGGAACGGCGGCGAATGGAGGAGCTCGCGGCCGTCCAGCCGCACCGACCCGGCCATCGGCGGCGATCTCGCCGGTGATGAGATTGAGCACCGTGGTCTTGCCCGAGCCATTGGGCCCGATGAGGCCCACGATGGCGCCGGCCGGCACGTCGAACGCCAGGTCACGGACGGCGACCAGGCCGCCGAACGCCTTGCGCAGACCGCGGACCCGCAGCAGGACGCCGGCGCCGTCGACCGTCACGCCGCGGTCCGCCCGGCCCGACCCGCTCCCACCCGCTCGCGGACCCGCTCGAGCCAGCGGGCCACGCCGCCGGGGAGATAGAAGACGATGACCACGAAGCAGAGGCCGAGCGCGATGCCGAAGTGGTGGGGAAACGTGCCCGCCAGGAACTCGGAGAGGAGGACGAGCGGGATCACGCCGAGCAGGGGACCCCACGCGCGTCCGGCGCCGCCGAGCAGCGACATGATGAGCACCTGGAAGGACCACGCGGAGTTGAAGGCGATGTTCGGATCGATGTAGGAGTAGCGCAGCGACAGGATCGCGCCCGTCAGCGCGATGACCGAGGCGGTGAGCGCGAAGACCAGCACCTTCACGAGCGTGGTGTTGACGCCGGTGTGACGGGCCACCGTCTCGTCCTCGCCGATGGCGCGCAGGGCGAAGCCCAGCCGCGTGCGCCCGGCCAGCCAGCTTCCCGCCACGGTCACCACCGCGATGGCCAGCAGCGCCTCGTAGAGGAACACGTTCGAGACGTCGGCGAAGACGAGCCGCATCAGGTTCTTGTTGCGGTTCACCTCGTACCAGGTGACGAGCTGCTTGATCAGCTCGGCCAGGCCGAAGGTGAAGATGACGAAGTAGACGCCCTGCAGGCGCAGCGTGGAGAGGCCGACGACGAGCGCGACCAGGAAGCCGGCGAGGGCGGCCAGCGCCAGGCCGAGCGCCAGCGGCACGCGATCGATCGACAGCGTGACCGCGTACACGCCGATCCCCGACGAACGCCGAGGTCGCCAGCGAGATGTACCGCGTCGTGCCCGAGAAGAACGACCAGGCCGTGGCCATGGCGACGTACGCGAAGATGCTGATGAGCAGCGAGATCCGGTAGTCGGAGACGAACCGCGGCAGCATCGCCAGCACGACGAGGGCGAGCGCGGCGCCCGCCAGCCACCACCGTGACCGCCGCGGCTCAGCCACGGCTGAACAGGCCCGTCGGCCGCACCAGCAGGACGATCAGGAACAGCGCGAAGTTGATGGCCAGCGTCAGCCCGGGGTCCGTCAGGTAGCCGCCCAGCGACTCCGCCAGGCCGAGCAGCAGGCCGGCGGCCAGGCAGCCCATCATGCGGCCGACGCCGCCCATGATGATGACGATCAGCGCCTTCAGCGTGTAGACGACCCCGATCGACGCGCTGAACGAGATGAACGTGCTGACCAGCGTGCCGGAGATCGCGGCCAGGGCGCCGCCGGCGGCGAAGGCGAGCGCGGACAGCTTCAGCACGTCGATGCCGACCAGGCGCGCGGCGACGGGATCGATGGCCATCGCGCGCAGGGCGGCGCCGGTGCGCGTCAGCCCGAGGATCACGAACAGGACGGCGGCCAGCACGCAGGCGGCGAGGAACGCCAGGAGCCGATTGAGGGCGACCTCGGCGCCCAGGATCTTCACCGGGACGGCGAGGTAGCTGTACCCGCGATACTCGCCGCCCCAGTTCACGATCGCCAGCCCCTGAAACACGAACAGCAGGCCGAAGGTGACGAGGATGACGTCGGCGTCCAGCGCGTCCTCGATCCGGCGCCCGGCGGATCAGGCGCAGCAGCAGGAGCCGGTAGATGAGCCAGTTCGCCACGAACGAGACGGGGACGCTGGCGATCATGGCCAGCAGCGGATCCAGCTTCCAGAGCATGACCGTCCAGAAGGCGGCGAAGGCGCCGGCCATGAAGAACTCCCCGTAGGAGAGATTCATCATGCGGGCGACGCCGTATTGAAGATTCAGGCCGAGCGCGACCAGGGCGTACATGCCGCCGAGGACGAGCGCGTTGAGGATGACTTCGAACAGGAACACGTGGGAGCGCCGTGCGCCGAGGCGGCCGGGTCGGGCGGAGGTCGCCCGGCCCGGCGCGCCTCAGCCCCTCACCACTTCGGCTTCGGGAACAGCAGGGCCTGCGCGTTGGGCTTCTGGGCGGGATAGACCCCGACGACCTCGCCGTTCTGCCACTGGCCGACCGTCCACGGATCGATGAGCAAGCTGGTCCTTGAACTTGAGCGTCCCGAAGATCGTCGGGAACGACCCGGTCGCGATCTCGTTGCGGATCTTCTTGCGATCGATCTCGCCGACGCGCTCGATCGACTGCTGCAGCACCTGCACGGTCGCGTACATGCCGACCGCCCCCGACTCGGTCTCGCGGTTGTACATCGCGCGGTGGCGCTGGCGGTACTCGGCGAGGCCGGCCGCCTTGTGATCGAGCCCGCCCCAGAGCAAGACGCCGTTCACCTTGTCGCCCAGCTTGGCCTTGAAGGCCGGGAACGGCGTGCCGACCGCCGAGTAGTAGATCGCCGGATTGAAGCCGAGGACCGACGACTGCTCGGCGAGCATGAAGGTGTCGGTGGGGTAGCTGAACGCGAAGAACCCGTCCGGCTGGGTCTGCATGGCCTCGCGGATCACCGGCGACAGGTCGGACACGCCCACCGGATAGCTCTTGCTGTAGACCACCTCGATGCCGTTCTTCTTGCAGGCCTCGACGAACGAGGTGTGCAGCTCGACGCCGGTCTGCTCGGCCACGTGGACCGCCGCCACCCGCCCCTTGATCTTGCCCTGGCTCTTGAGGGTGGCCAGCATCGTGCCGAGCGGCGCCGCCGAGTCGTCGGGCTGGGCCAGCGGGAAGAAGGCGTACGGCCACCGCTTGGCCAGCTCGCGGATCCGCAGCGCCGTCGCCGTGAAGAAGATCACCGGGTACTCGTGCTTGTTGATGATGGGGGCGACCGCCAGGTTCATGTGCGTGCCCCACGGGGGCAGGACGAGGTCGACCTTGTCCTGAAGGATCAGGCGCTCGACCAGCTTGATCACCTCGTCCGGCTGGCTGCGGTCGTCGTACTCGATCAGCTCGACCGGGACCTTGCGCTCGTACTTCTTGAGGAGGATGCCGCCGGCGTCGTTCACGTCCTTGGCCCACAGCTTGTACTGCGACCAGCTCGTCGATTGCGCCCCCGGCGCGAACGGCCCCGAGAGGGAGATCGCGTAGCCGATCCGGATCGCGCTCGGGGCCGCCTGCCCGCGCGCCCGGCCCGGCAGGGCCGCCACGCCGATCGCCGCTCCGCCCGCCTTGAGGAATGTCCGTCGGTCCATGGTCGTCGCCTCCTTCTCACCGTCGAGAATGTGCTTCACCCGAGGAATTTCGCCACGGCCTCCACCGCCTCCGGCTTTTCGAGGTGCACGAGGTGTCCCGCGCCCTTGTAGGTCCGGATCTCGGCGTTGGGGACGAGCCTCCGCCACGTCTCCGCCTGCTGCACCGGAACGATCTTGTCGTCCTCGCCCCACAGGATCAGCGTCGGCACCGTGATGCGGTGCAGATACCGCATGAACTTCGGATCGGCGGGATGCTCCCACAGCAGGCGCGTGACCGTCGTCGCCTCGCGGTAGCGCTCGCCGATGAAGTCGAGGTCCGGCACGGCGGGCAGACGCGCGCGGAGCACCTCGAAGTTCGACACCAGCAGCCCCGGAAGCTGCTCCCCCGGCAGCGCCAGGATGTCGAGCGTCGGATGCTTGGGATCGATGACGCCGGCGGGGGCGATGAGCGCGAGCTTGCGCACCCGATGGCGGTGCTCGACCGTGAAGCGGGCGGCGATGTTGCCGCCCAGCGAGAGCCCGACGAGATGGAACGTGTCGAGCCGCAGCACGTCGAACAGCTCGAGATAGTGCATGACGTAGTCGTGCAGGTCGGTGAACGACGGATCGTCGCCCGACTCGCCGAACCCCGGGTGCTGGGGCACGATGACCCGGAAGCGATCGGCCCACGGCTCGGCGAAGTCGAAGCCGTCGATGGTGCCGCCGCCGTGGAAGAAGACCAGCGGCTCCCCGCGCCCGGCCGTGAACACCGCCGTCTTCACCCCGTCCACGGTGTGAAACTCGCGCGTGAACACGCTCATCTGACCACGTGGGGGGCCCCGACATGGCCCCCCACGCCCCCCAACGCTCGGCGCGCCCCGGCAAAGCCGTGGCGCCCCTCGATCGTGCGCTTGCTCATGGCTCTCCGTCCTCCCTTCGACGTCAGCCGGCCGCGACCGCGCCCGCCGTGGTGACGCCGGACCGCAGGCGCGGGATCACCTCTTCGGCGAAGAGCGTCAGGTTCTTGACCGTCTTCCAGTGCGGCATGTCGCCGAAGTGCATCACGGTGTTGATGTGGCTCGTGTCCATCCACTCCGACCACTCGCCGATCTGGCCGGCCACCTTCTCCGGCGTGCCGACCGCGATGAAGAACGCGGTGCTGATGGCCTTGAGGTCGAAGCCGCCGTGGAGCTTGTCGGCCAGGGCCGCCCGCGTCTTGAGCTGCTCGACCGACAGGTAGCCGGGCGGCGCCAGGTACTGCGGAGTGGTGCGCAGGAGGTCCTCGAAGAAGAAGCGCAGATGCTCGGTGGCCTCCTGCTCGGCCCGCTCCTGGGTCTCCGCCACGTAGGCGAAGGTCAGCAGCGGGAGCTGGTCGGGCCGGATGGTGTGGCCGTAGTGGGCGGCCCGCTCGCGCAGGCTCTGGTTGAGCTCACGCGCGCGCGTCTGCGGCACGAACACCGACGCATAGCCGAAGCCCAGCTCGGCCGCGATCTCGATCGTCTCCGGACTGCCCGTGCCCACGATGTAGCAGGGCGGGTGCGGCTTCTGGTACGGCCGCGGCCACGGATTGAGGAAGCGATACGTGTAGTGCGTGCCGTAGTGGGTGGTGGGGCCGTCCTCCTTCCAGGCCTGGAGGATGATCGCGAGCGATTCCCGGAACTTGTCGCGGGCCGTCGCGGGATTGACCGGGTGGGCCCAGTACTCCATCCCGGTCCCGAGCGGGAACGCCACTTCCAGCCGCCCGCCCGACATCACGTCGAGCATGGCGTACTCCTCGGCCAGGCGGTTGGGGAGCATGAGATTGGGCGGCGTCCCCCACACGCAGATCCGCGCGTTCGTGGTCTGCGGCACGAGGGCGGCCGCGATGAGGTTGGGGGCGGCCATCATGCTGTAGACCGTGTTGTGATGCTCGTTCACGACCACCGCGTCGTAGCCGAGCTGGTCGGCCAGCACCAGCTCCTTGAGATAGCGCTGGTAGAGCTGGTTGCCCTTCTTCGGGTCGTAGTACTTGTTCGGGAAATTCACCCAGCCCGAGGGGTAGTCCTTGTAGTTGGGGGGCAGGTGAACGTACGGCATGAAGTGCATGGCGTTGAAGCGAAGCGCGGTGCTCATGGCGTTCCCCCTGATCGGCGTTGCGGGCGCCGGGATCGCGGGTCGGAATCGTTCAAATTTGAAGGGTTTGTAATCCGCGGCCGGTGCCCTTGTCAAGCCGCACCGCTCAGCCCCGCATGCCCCCGTCGACCATCAGCGTGGTGGACGTGACGAAGCTGCTCAGGTCCGACGCCAGATAGAGGGCGGAGCGCGCCACCTCTTCGGGCCGCGCGTGACGGGCGAGCGGGATCAGCTCGTTGAGCATCCGGGTGGCGTCGATGCCGGCGAGCCGGCCGATGCCTTCCTCGATCCGGAGCTGAAAGGCGTTGTCGATCGGGCCCGGATGCAGCGTGTTGACCCGGATGGAGCGCGGCGCCGCCTCCCGGGCGACCGTTCGCATCAGGCCAACTTGAGCATGCTTGGCGGTCACGTAGGCGACGGACCCCGGGGCGCCCATGGTCCCGACGACGCTGGAGGTGATGATGATGCTCCCGCCCGCGTTCATGCGCGGCAGGCCGTACTTGCAGGCGAGGAAGGCCCCGCGCACGTGCACGGCGAGCAGCGAGTCGAACACGTCCTCGGGATACTCGGTGACCGGCGCCACCACGCCCTGGTTGCCCGCGTTGCTGAAGAGCACGTCGATGGCGCCGAACCGGGCGACCGTGCGCTCGACATAGTGGCGGGTGGGCGCGGCCTGGCTCACGTCGGCGGCGACGCCGTCGACGTGCGGGCTCGCGAGGTCGGTGACGGCGCGCGCGATGGCCGCGTCGTCGAGGTCGACGAGCATGACCTTCGCCCCTTCGTCGAGGAACAGCCGCGCGCTGGCCAGTCCGACACTGCCGGCGCCGCCGGTGATCACGCAGACCCTGTTGTCCAGCAGTCCCATGCCGGGTCAGGCGCCTCGCATGATCACGCGCCCGGGGAGCGCGCCCGTATGATCGCCGCCGTCGACCACGACCTGGCCGTTGACGACGACGGTGGAGACGCCGACCGCGTAGCGGTGCGGGTCCGGGTACGTCGAGCGGTCGGCGATCAGCAAAGGGTCGAACACGGCCACGTCCGCCCACGCGCCGGCCCGCAGCAGGCCGCGATCCGGGAGGCCGAGCGCCCGGGCGGCGGCGCCCGTCATCTTGGCGATCGCCTGCTCGAGCGTCAGCAGCCGGAGATCGCGGACGCAGGGGCCCAGGATGCGCGCATGGGTGCCGTAGGAGCGCGGATGGGGCTTGCCCTGGCCGGTGACGCCGGAGGTCGCCAGCGCGTTGGCGTCCGAGCCCACCGTCACCCACGGCGCGCCCGTGATCTCGTGCACGTCGGCGTCCGCCATCGACGTGATCAGGATGCGCGTCTCCCCTCGATCCGCCACGAGGTAGTCGGCGACGGCGTCGATGGCGTCGACGCCGCGGCTGCGCGCGATGTCGCCGAGGGTGCGGCCGGCGTGGTCGGGCAGGTGCGGCGAGATGGCCACCCGCACGACGTCCCAGGACGGGATGCGCCCGAAGTTGGTGAGCCCGTTCCGCGCGATGTCGTCGCGGATGCGGGTGCGCACGTCGCGGCGGCCGAGCCGCTCGAGCATCGCCGGGATGCCGTTCTCCATCACCCAGCGGGGGAGCAGGTTGCGCAACGGGTTGGTGGCGGTGTCATAGGGATAGGCGTCGCAGTCGACATGGAGCCCGCGGTGGCGCGCGGCCGCGATCTCGCCGAGCAGCCGGGCGGCCCCGCCCCAGTTGTCGACGCCCGAGAGCTTCAGGTGCGCGATCTGGACGTGGACGCCGGTGGCCTCGGCGACGGCGATCGCCTCCCGCACGGCCTCGAAGCCCCGGTCGGCCTCGTCGCGCACGTGCGTGGAGTACGCGGCGTGGCGGCGCCGGAGCACGCGCGCGAGGGTGTGGATCTCGGCGGCGTCCGCGAAGTTGCCGGGCGCGGTGAAGAGGCCGGACGAGAGACCCCAGGCGCCGCCGGCGAGCGCCTCCTCGAGCAGGCGCTCCATCGCGGCCATCTCGTCCGGGGTGAGCGGGCGGTTCTCCAGGCCCGCCGTCATCAGCCGGAGCGTATTGTGGCCGACCTGGAGGATCACGTTCACCGAGGTGGGCGGAAAGCCGGCCGCGTAGTCGGCGAACGTCGTCTCCTGGAAGGGAAGCCAGGTCGCGCTCGAGGCGAGGTACTCGCGGAGCATCGCCGCCTTGCCGGGCAGCGCCGGCGCCACCGAGAAGCCGCAGTTGCCCACGACCTCGAGCGTCACGCCCTGGCGGATCTTCGACTCGGCGCGCGGGTTGAGCGGCAGCGTGAAGTCGGAGTGCGTGTGGATGTCGATGAACCCCGGCGCCACGACCTGCCCCCGGGCGTCGATCACGCGGTGGGCCGGGCGGGCCGAGCGCGGCTCGATGGCGGCGATGCGGCCCTCGCGCACGGCGACGTCGGCATCGCGGCCGGGGCCGCCGCTGCCGTCGATCACGTGTCCACCGCGGATCAGCAGGTCGTCCATGGATGCGCCGGCATCGTATCATCGAGTCATGTCGAGCGCGGCGATCCCGGTCTGACGCGCCTCGTGCCCGCATGACATCACCGCGGCGGCGGCTCCGGCTGGCGCTCGTCTATGCGGGGGTCGCGTTCTTCCTCGTGATCGCGCTCTTCCCGGTCGTCTGGATGGCCATCACCGCGTTCAAGGACGAGCAAGATCTCTACCGGATGCAGTTCCCGTTGTGGTTTCACTTGCCGCCCACGCTCAAGCACTTCCGGCTGCTGTTCACCCAGACATGGTTCGGGACGTGGCTCGCCAACTCGGCCCTCGTGTCGCTCTGGGTGGTCGGGGTCACGCTGGTGACGGCGGTGCCGGCGGCCTACGCGCTGGCCCGCCTGCGGCTGCCGGGCGCCGGCAACGCCGGCATCGCCATCTTCATGACCTATCTGGTCCCGCCGATCTTCTCTTCCTTCCGCTCGCGCCCATCGTGGGGTGGCTCGGGCTGATGGACTCGTGGTGGGCCCTGGCGGTGCTCTACCCGACCTTCACCATCCCGTTCTGCACATGGATCATGATGGGCTTCTTCCGCTCGGTGCCGATCGAGATCGAGGAGGCGGCCTGGATCGACGGCTGTGGCGTCGTCGGCGGGCTCGTGCGCGTGGTCTTGCCCGTGAGCCTGCCGGGCATCGCGACCACGGCGATGTTCGCCTTCATCCTCGCGATGCAGGAGTATCTCTACGCGGTGATGTTCTCGGCCCCGGTCGAGCAGAAGGTCGTCACGGTGGGGCTGCCGACCGTGTTGATCCGCGGCGACATCTTCTTCTGGGGCGCCCTGATGGCGGCGGGACTGCTCGTGGGACTGCCGGCGGCCCTCGCCTTCAACCTGGTCATCGACCGGTTCATCGAGGGGCTGACAGGGGCGAGCGACCGGTAGCGCGCCTACAGAGGACTAGGAGGGCCCATGGCTCGAATCGGCTGGGTGGACGGGATCGGGTACTGCGCCTCGTTGCTCGTGTTCTGCAGCTTCTACTGAAGACGATGATCCCGCTGCGGGGCGTGGCGATCGCGAGCAACATCGTATTCATGACGTACGGGCTCGTGGGTGGTGTGTATCCGGTATTCATCCTCCACGTGGTCCTGTTCCCGCTGAACTGCCTCCGCCTGCACCAGATGCGGCGCCTGATCCGGAAGGTCCGGGAAGCCGCGCGAGGCGACGTGTCCACCGAGTGGCTGATTCCGCTCCTGACCCGCCACCGGCTCGGGAAGGGAGAGATCCTGTTCCGCATGGGGGACCCCGCGAGCTCGATGCATCTGATCCTCGCCGGATCGGTCAGGCTGGTGGAGATCGGTGTCGTCCTGGGACCCGGCACGCTCGTCGGCGAGGTCGGCGTCTTCGCCCCGGACAGTCGCCGGACGGGCACGGCGGTGTGCGAGACAGAGGTGGAGATCGGGTCCATCAGCGACGAGAAGGTGCTGCAGCTCTACTACCAGAACCCGGCCTTCGGTTTCTACCTGTTCCGGCTCGTCGTCCGGCGTATGGTCGAGAACGAGCGGCGCGGGCGCGCCCAGGGTGGTGTGACGCCATCGTGACGGTTCGTCGGCCCCGCGTCGGCTCCCATCACGCCACGGTTCCGTCGATCACCCGACCCGAGAAGGTGCCGATGAGCACCACGACCGCGCTCTGGTCGACGAAGGCCTCGTCCGGCGCGCCATGCTCCGTCTTGAGCCAGCGATCGAGGCGGCGGGAGGCCTCGGCGTGGATGTCGTCGGGGATCGGCCAATCACTGCTGAAGATCCGGTCGCGATGAGCCGC
>CAWIZN010000078.1:0-53908 GCA_963840495.1 uncultured Candidatus Rokubacteria bacterium | reverse complement strand
AGCACGAGCAGATAGACGAGAAGATTGCGCTTGTTGGGCCGCTCGACGCGGAGAGCAAGGTGGGCGAGGAGACATGCCGAGCACCGCGAGCGCCGCGGTGATCTGTCGACTCGACGCCACCGCCACCGCGGCGCCGAGCAGGGTCACCGCCAGCATGCCGGGGAAGGCGGTCGTCCAGCCGACAAGCCGCAGAGGACGTGGGCCGCCCACAGCTAGGTAGAGCACGCCCAGCCTAGGCCGGCCAGGCCTTCGCTGAGATACGGCACGTCGCGGCGCCGGTGCAGGCCGAGACCCGCGAGCAGCAGGACCACCCCCACCACCGCGCCGAGCGCCACGCGCGCGCGCGGCGTGAGCAGATCACTGTCGAAGGACCACTTCAGAAAGAAGCTGACGGCGAAGAGGATGGCGACGATGCCGACCCACGTCGCCCAGCGCGCGCCGATGCGCTGCTCGAGATCGAGCGCCGGGCGCCGCGGGCGATGCCGGCGCGGCCGGAGCACCGGGCGCCCTGGGAACGGTCCATGGCGGCGGCGCGGCTGCAGGCGCCGAGACCTCGGGGCCGAGCAGCGGCGCCCCGGGCTCGTTGGGACGAGCGTCCAGGCCGGCCCCGACCGCGGCGGCGGGTCTCTCCGCCGGAACGGATGCCTCGACGTGAACCGGTGCTTCGGGCGCCGGAGGTCCGGGAGCCGGCGGGGCGGCGCCGCGCTCGAGCGTCCACACGCGATAGAGGAGGCCGCGCACCTGCTCCTCGAGCATCGCGATCGCGATCGTCGGTCGGCGCCGCCGGCGGACCGCGCCGGGCGGCGCGATAGGCCCAGATCGCGATGACGATGGCGGCGAGCGGCAGCAGCACGTCGACGAGGAAGCTGCCGAACGGGAAGATCATCGCGGTCGAGCCTACACCAGTTCGACGACTGAGGCATACTGTGGCCCATGCGCTTCAGCCTCTGCATCGCCCGCCGCGCGACCACGCCACTGCGCTTGATGCTGGCGCCGATCATCGCGCTCGTCGCCGTCACGCTCGCCATCCCTCTCGTGACGGCGGACGCGCGCCGGTACGCCATCCAGACGGAGGCGAGCGAGCTCGGATTCAGGGCGACGTCGCGCCTCATGAACGCCGACGGGCGCTTCCATCGCTTCCGGGGCGACGTCGCCGTCGATCCGCGCGACCTCGCGACCGCGCGGATCAGCCTGTCGATCGAGGCGGCGTCGATCGATACGGGCATCGGCCTCCGCGACAAGCACCTCCGGAGCGCCGACTTCTTCGACGTGGAGCGCTTCCCGACCATCACGTTCGAGAGCCTGCGCGTGGAGGCGGCGGGCGCCGCGCCACCGTCACCGGCCGCCTCACGGTGCGGGGCGTCACGCGCGAGATCGCCGTGCCCGTCGACGTCGCCGTGTCGGACGTGGCCCTGGTCGCGAGCGGCGAGCTCGTCATGAATCGCCGCGACTACGGCATGGTCTACAATTCCTTCGTCAACCCCATCGGCAACGAGGTGCGCGTGAGCTTCACCATCCGCGCCCGTGCGTCCTGAGGAGTCCACGATGAACGTCAAGAGCCTCGGAGTGAAGCTCTCGGAGCTGCTCGGCCTCGGGCGCGCGCCCGTCGCCATCACCTTCCGCGCCACCGCGCCCGCGGGGTCGCGCGCGTCGAGCGGGCGGGCCCGGCTGGCTGCGCGTACTGGAAGCTCGCCGGCGAGGGACAGGTGTTCTACACCGAAGCGGCCGATCACTACAATTGCCCCATCGGCGCCTACACCCACGGCGTGGACCTGCCCGCGGAGCGGGCCGCCGAGCTCCAGCAGGTGGTGGGAACCATGGTCGGCCTCGAGTACATCCGCATGGAAGAAGTCCCCGCGATGCCGAAGCGGACGGAGCCCTTCGGCGTCGCGGTGTACGCGCCGCTCGCGGAGGCGCCCGTCGATCCCGACGTCGTCCTCGTGCGCGGCGATGCGCGCCAGATCATGCTGGTGGCGGAGGCCGCGCGCGCGGCGGGGATCGGTCACGATGGCGCCGCCATGGGGCGGCCCGCCTGCACGATGATTCCCCAGGCCATGAGCACGGCGCGGGGCAATACGAGCCTCGGCTGCATCGGCAACCGCGTCTACACCGGGCTCGGCGACGCCGAGCTGTACTTCACCATACCCGGCTCCCGCCTGCCCGAGGTGGTCGCCAAGCTCGAGACGGTCGTGCACGCCAACCGCGAACTGCAGCAATACCACGAGGGCCGTCGCGCGACCCTCGCGTGACAATTACGCCCAAGACCATGGAAGCGCCCCTCGCCGGCCTGCTCGTCGCCGATCTCACCCAGAACATCGCCGGTCCCTACTGCACGCAGATCCTCGGCGACATGGGCGCGCAGGTCGTGAAGGTGGAGCGTCCCGGCCGGGGCGACGACGCGCGGGCCTGGGCACCCCCCCACTGGGGCCGCGAGAGCGCCACGTTCATGAGCGTGAACCGCAACAAGCGCAGCCTCGCCGTCGACATGAAGGCGCCGGAGGGCCGCGCCATCCTCGGGCGGCTGGTCGCCCGCGCCGATGTGCTCGTGCAGTCGCTGCGGGCCGGAGCCGTCGACGACCTGGGTCTCGGGTGGGACGACGCGCGCCGGATCAACCCGCGCCTCGTCTACTGCTCGATCACCGCGTTCGGGATTGTTGGGCCGCTCGTGGATCGCCCCGGCTACGATCCTCTGATGCAGGCGTACGGCGGCATCATGTCGGTGAACGGCCATCGCGGGCAGGCGCCCGCGCGCGTGGCCATGTCCATCATCGACATGGGCACGGGCATGTGGGCGGTGACGGCGATCCTGGCGGCGCTGCGCGAGCGCGACCGCACGGGGCAGGGCGCCCACGTCACCACCGCGCTGTTCGACACGGCGATCGCGGCCATCACGATCCAGATGGGCAGCTACCTCGCCACGGGCGAGGTGCCGGAGCCGCAGGGCTCGGGCACGCAGATGATCGCGCCGTACGAGGCCTTCCCCACGCGCGACGCCTGGGTGATGGTCGGCGCCGCGTCGGACGCGCTCTTCGCCCGGACCTGCGAGGCGCTCGGGCTCAACGAGCTGCCGGCGGACCCGCGCTACGCGTCGAACCCGGCGCGCGTCACCCATCGCGCGGGCCTCTTCGAGGCGCTGGCCGCCGTGACCCGCATGCTCGCGACCGACGAGCTGCTCGCCCGGCTGCAGAAGGCCGGCGTGCCGTCCGCGCCCATCCTGAAGCTCGACCAGGTCGCGGCCCTGCCGCAAACCGAGGCGAGCGGCATGCTCGTCTCCGCCAAGCACCCGCGCCTCGACGACTACCGCGGCATCGGTCTGCCCATCCGCTGGGACGGCGAGCGGCCGGGCATCGCGCGCGTGCCACCGCTGCTCGGCGAGCACACCGCCGAGGTACTGGCCGAGCTGGGCTTCGATGACGCCGCCATCAAGGACCTGGGAGACCGCCATGTCGTCCAGCTATAGGGCCCTCATCGTCACGCGCTCCGCCGATGGCTACGTCGTGACGGTGGAGCTCCACCGCCCCGAGGCGCTGAACGCCATGAACACCGCGATGGGCGAGGATCTCCTGCGCTGCTTCGACGCCTTCACGTGGGACACCGCGGCGCGCGCCGTCGTCTTCGCCGGCGCGGGCGACAAGGCCTTCTGCGTGGGCGGCGACCTGAAGGAGCGCGAGGGGATGACGGACGAGGCCTGGCGTGCCCAGCACCTGATCTTCGAGCAGGCCGCGGCGCGCGTGCTCCACTGTCCCGTGCCCGTCATCGCGGCCGTCGAGGGCTTCGCGATGGGCGGCGGCTGCGAGCTGGCCGTCCTCTCCGACCTGATCGTGGCGAGCGAGAGCGCGGTGTTCGCGGTGCCCGAGGTCACGCGCGGCATCTTCCCCGGCATCGGCGGCACCCAGCTCCTGCCCCGCATCATCGGCGCGCCGCTCGCCAAGGAGATGATCTTCACCGGACGCCGGGTGAGCGCGCAGGAGGCGAAGGCGATCGGCCTGGTGAATCACCTCGTGCCCAAGGGCGAGGCGCGGGCCAAGGCGCTCGAGATCGCGGCGACCATCGCCGACAATGGGCCCATCGCGGTGCGCCAGGCGAAGAAGGCCGTCAACTGGGGCAGCGAGACCGATCTCGAGACGGCGATGGCGCTGGCCATCGAGGCGTACAACAATACCGTCACGACCGAGGATCGCCTGGAGGGCGTGCGCGCCTTCAACGAGAAGCGCAAGCCCGCGTTCAAAGGTAGATAACGCTCGGAGGGGGCCTCGACGGCCCCCTCCGATGCCTCCCCCATGAAAAATCGGGATTGCGCCGGCGGAGCCGGCGCTCGAACGAGGCAAAGGAGAGACCATGAAGGACATGACGTTCACGCTCACCGAAGAGCAGCGGGCGCTGAAGGCCGCGGTGTACGAGCTGTGCAAGCAGTACGCGCCGGAGTACTGGCGCGAGCTCGACGCCAAGCGCGACTATCCCGACGCTTTCATCAATGAGCTGACCAAGGCGGGCTATCTCGCCGCGCTCATCCCGCACGAATACGGGGGCGCCGGCCTCGGCATCGTCGAGGGCGGGCTGATCCTGGAGGAGATCAATCGCTCCGGCGGCAACGCGGGGGCCTGTCACGCGCAGATGTACATCATGGGCACCGTGCTGCGCCACGGCTCCGAGGCGCAGAAGAACGAGTACCTGCCGAAGATCGCCACCGGCGAGCTGCGGCTGCAAGCGTTCGGCGTCACCGAGCCGAACTCCGGATCCGACACGACGAAGCTGCAGACGACGGCGATCAAGCAGGGCGACCGCTACGTCGTCAACGGCCAGAAGATGTTCATCTCGCGGGTGCTCCAGTCCGACCTCATGCTGCTGCTCGCCCGCACCACGCCGGTGGACCAGGTCGTGAAGAAGACGGACGGGCTCAGCGTGTTCCTCGTCGACATCCGCGGGCTCAAGGGCTTCGAGGTGCGGCCGCTCCGCATGATGATGAACCACTCGACCAATGCGCTGTTCTTCGACAATGTCGAGATCCCCGCGGACAGCCTGATCGGCCAGGAGGGCAAGGGCTTTTCGTACATCCTCGACGGCATGAACGCCGAGCGCATCCTCGTCGCCTCCGACTCCCTCGGCGACGGGCGCTGGTTCATCGAAAAGGCGGTGGCCTACTCGAGCCAGCGCGTGATCTTCGGCAGGCCGATCGGCGCCAACCAGGGCGTGCAGTTCCCCATCGCCAAGGCGCACATGGCCATCGAAGCGGCCGATCTCATGCGCACCAAGGCGGCCAAGCTCTTCGACGCCGGCGAGCCCTGCGGGCCCGAGGCGAACATGGCCAAGTACCTGGCCGCGGAGGCGGCGTGGGACGCGGGCAATGCCTGCATCGACGCCCACGGCGGCTACGGCTATGCCGAGGAGTACGACGTCGAGCGCAAGTTCCGCGAGGCGCGCCTCTACAAGACGGCGCCCATCAACAACAACCTGGTGATGGCCTACGTCGGCGAGCACGTCCTCGGCATGCCGCGCTCGTACTGAGGCGGTGTGGCGCGGGCAGAGCGGCCGAGTCTTGTGGTGATCGCGGGGCCCAACGGTGCTGGCAAGTCGACCCTGGCGCCGGTGTTGCTGAGGGACACGCTTGCGGTGACCGAGTTCGTGAACGCCGACGTTATCGCCCGGGGTCTTTCCGCCTTCGCGCCAGATCAGGCCGCCATGGCCGCCGGCCGGCTGATGCTGGCGCGCTTGCGTGAGCTGGCAGGACAGCGAGCGAGTTTCGCATTCGAGACCACGCTCGCCAGCCGGTCCTTCGCGCCGCGGATACGCCAATTACGTCAGGCAGGCTATCGATTCCATCTCGTGTTCTTGTGGCTGCCAAGCGCCGCTCTCGCCGTTCAAAGAGTGGCGAGCCGAGTCCGCATGGGAGGGCATGCAGTTCCTGCCGATGTCGTTCGGCGCCGCTACCGCGCGGGGCTGCGCAACTTGTTCCGGATCTACCTACCCTTGGCGACGAGTTGGCGCGTGTACGACACGTCCCGCGGACGCTCACCGGAGCTTATCGCCGCGGGCAATGAATCGACGATCATCGTCCATGACGAGGCCCTGTGGGAGCGTGCCCGTCGGGGGGCCAACCATGGCACGTAGCACTTCGGATCGTATTGGCCGCGCTTCGCGGACGGCCAGCCAATCGACAAGGCGGTCCGGCGCGCGGCAGACGCAGCAATACTCCAGCACAGGCGCGCCGGCGTACCACTCGTGATCTGGCAAGATGGAAAGATCGTTCGGGTCTCCGCCGAGCAGCTCGTCAAGCCTGGCAAGCGCACGAAGCGGTCGGCGAGGATCCCCAACACAGCGAGGCAGCGATGACCGACTCTCGGTTCGATCTGATCGTGATAGGCGGCGGCGTGTTCGGGCTCGGCACGGCCGTCGAGGCCGCGCGGCGGGGGCGGCGGACGCTCGTGGTGGACCGGCGCGCGGTGCCGAATCCGATCGCGGCCTCGTACGGGCCCTCGCGGAAGATTCGCTCGACGTACCTCGACCCGCACTACAGCCGCCTGGCCGTCCAGGCCATGGCGGAGTGGCGGCGCATCGAGGCCGAGACGGGGCGCGAGCTCTACCTCGCCGTCGGCAACCTCGCCGTGAGCGACGGCTCGACCGACGACCACCTGGCCACGCTCGACGCGAACGCGCGCCAGGGCGGCGCCAAGATGCGCTGGCTCGAGTCGGCCGACCTGCGCCGCGAGTTCCCGCAGTTCCGCCGGGGCACGCGCGCGCTCCTCGAGGTCGAGGCGGGCTTCCTGCGCGCGACCGACTGCGTGGCGGCGCTGCGCGCGATCGGCGAGCGACATGGCGTCCAGATCCTCACCGAGCAGGAGGCGCGGCTCGAGCCGGCGGGCGACGGCGTCGAGGTGCGCGCGGGAGCGGCGGTGTATCGCGCTCCCCAGGCCGTGGTGGCCGCGGGCGGCTGGTCGAAGCGGCTCTTCCCCGAGCTCGGCGGCGGGCTCTGGCAATGCCAGCAGGGCATCATGTACCTCGAGGGCGTGCCCGAGGCGTTTTGCCGGCCCGCCTTCGTCCCCTACTCCGCGGCCGACACGGGCTTCTACGGCTTCCCCGCCGAGCCGGGCCGCGTGGGCTTCAAGCTGGCGCGCCACCTCGTGACCGAGCCCGTCGACGACCCCGACTTCGACCGCCGCACGACGCCCGCGGGCTTCGTGGAGGCGTCGGGCGAGTTCCTGCGCGAGTGGTTCGGCCTCGATCCGGCGGACTATCGCGTCACCTACGATAGCTGCATGTACAACCTGTCGCTGAGCAACGACTTCCTCCTCGACTTCCATCCGGACATGCCGGGCGTCTTCGTCGCGACGGCGGGATCGGGCCACGGGTTCAAGTTCGGCTCGATCATCGGCAAGGTCGTGATGGACCGGCTCGACGGCGTCGCGAGTCCGAGGTGGGCGCCGCTGTTCTCCTATGACGCGTTCCTCACGGCGGGCTCGCGGCCCCGCCTGCTCTGAGCCCGACGCCATGGCCCTCGGCCCGATCGACCGGATCAGCGTCACGACCGTCGTCGACAACTCCATCGACGCGCTGCGCGCCGACGACCGCGTGGCGCGGCGCTTCGGCTCGGACCGCGCCGGCCGCATCCCGACCCTGCGCGCCGAGCACGGGCTCGCGCATCACGTCGAGGTCGCGCGCGGGGACGAGACCACGCGCATCGCCTTCGACTTCGGCCTCACCGCCGAGAGCATGAACCACAACTGGGATGTGCTCGGCCTCGACGCCGCCGCCGTCGACCTGATCGCGCTGAGCCACGGCCACGTGGACCACTACGGCGGGCTGGTGGGCTTTCTCGAGAGCCATCGCGGCCGGATGCGGCGTGATCTCGACGGTCTACGCCGGCTCCGACCACTTCGCCCACCGTTGGACGGAGCGCAACGGGCGCCGCATCGACATGGGCTCGCTCAGCCGCCGGACGCTCGAGGCCTACGACCTCGACGTGCGCGTCGTCGCCGAGCCGCGCGAGCTGGTTCCGGGCGTGATGCTCAGCGGGGAGATGACGGCGCCGATGCCCTACGAGGTCATCCCGCCCGCGCTACGCGTGGAGGAGGCGGGTGAGCTGCGCCAGGACACCTTCATCGGCGAGCAGACGCTGATCGTCCACGTGAAGGACAAAGGGCTGGTGGTCGTCACCTCGTGCTCGCACCGGGGCATCGTCGGCATCTGCCACTGGGCCGCGCAGGTCGCGGGCATCCCGAAGATTCACGCGGTGATCGGCGGCTTTCACCTGAGCGGGCTTGGCGAGGAGCGCATCACCCGCGTGACCGACGCCTTCCGCACGCTCGAGCTGGACTACATCGTGCCCCAGCACTGCACGGGGTTCGAGGCGCTCGTCGCGGTCCAGCGGCACCTGGGCGACCGGCTCGTCATCAGCTCCGTCGGCACCACGTTCACCTTCGGTCGCTGAGCGCCACGCCCGACTAGGAGTGCTTGAGCTCCTGGACCGGTCGCACCTCGATGGTCCCCAGACGCGCGGGCGGGAACCGCGAGGCCACCTCACACGCCTCGTCCATGTCCTTGGCCTCGACGAGAAAGAACCCGCCCAGATGCTCCTTCGTCTCGGCGAAGGGGCCGTCGGTGGTGGACACCTTGCCACCGCGGACCCGGATGGTCCGAGCTGTCCGAGAACCCTGCAGCGCGTTCGAGACGATGTAGTGGCCGCTCTGCCGGATCTCCTCGTCGTAGTCGAGCGCCGAGTCGATGAGGGTTTGCATCTCCCCCTCGGGCAGGGCGTCCATCACCGTCTCGTCATGGTAGATCAAGAATAGGAACTTCATCGCGTCCTCCTCGTGGCTGGCTTGAGCTCCTTGATCGGCCGCACTCGTGATGCGGACACTGGATAGTCGTCCGGCGGGCCCCGACATCGACACCGCGTCCTGGCCTTCGGAACAGTAACCAGCATACAGGGCATGAAGCGGGGCGCAGTGCACCTCGGCGTGCCGGTAGACGCCGGAATTGCTGACCCGGATGCCGAGTCCATCGAAGCGATAGGTGCGGGTGGCAGCGTTTGCTCAGACCCCTGGCCCCCAGGGGTCGTAGGTGCCGAAAGTCCAGATGTGGCCCTCGAGGTCCCGGCAGGTGAAGCCCCGCCCGCCATAGTCCTCGTCCTTGATGTCGATGAGGATGACGGCCCCGGCGAGCTTGGCCCGCGCGTAGACGATGTCGGCGTCGGAGACGATCACGTAGGGCGACTGTGTCTCGGCGCCGCCGATCTCGTCGGGCTGCTTCATCAGCTTGCCGAACTCGGAATCGACGGCGGACCCCACCATGATCATGCCATTGCCGAAGCTGAGCTGGGCATGGGCGACCGCGCCGTCGTCATCGCCTACGACGAGGTGCTTTTCGAAGCCGAACGTCGCGCACAGCCACTCGATGGCGGCCGGCGCATTGCGGTAGCGGAAGCACGGGATCACGGTGGCTCGGGTGTTCTTCGCCAGACTCGACATCGGGCTCTCCTCATGCGTCTTTTCGTCCGAGTGTAGCCCACCGGAGCGGGCGAGCCGGGGGCCTACGGCCTCGTGGTAGAGTGGCGTCCGGCGTCACGACCAACGGAGATCAACGTCAACGCCATTTGCCCCGGTCCGACGCTCACCGCCATGTACGAGCGGAACGCCGACGAGGACACCCGGCGCGAGCGCGTCGCGATGGTCCCCAAGGGCCGCTTCCTCACTCCCGACGACCACGGCCGGATCGCCGTCTTCCTCTGCTCCGAGGCCGCCGATCCCCTGTGCGGCCTCGCCATCGACGTCGACGGCGGGAGCTTGCTCGGCTGGATGCCGTGGGAGAAGTACATGGCCAAGCGGCGGCGGAAGTAGCGCCCGAAAGGAGCGTCTCGATGGCCAGCATGGTGCGCGCGGCGGTGCTCAGGAAGCCGAAGACCATCGAGCTCGCGGAGTTCCCGCGCCCGTCGATCGGCGCCGACGACGCGCTGCTCCGCATCGAGGCCTGCGGCATCTGCGGCAGCGACTACGAGCAATACGAAGGCGCGGCGCCGTCGACCGAGGACTACACGCAGTTCCCCGTCATCCCCGGCCACGAGCCGCTGGGCGTCATCTACAAGGAGCTGACGATCCGCGGCGTCCTCAGCATGCCCGTCGACGAGACCTTCCGGGCCGTCGAGCTGATCGAGGCCGGTCGTTACCCGTTCGGCAAGCTCCACACCCACTCGTTCCCCATCGAGCAAGCCGAGGACGCCATCCACGCGCTGGCCGGGGACATCCCGGGCATGAACCCGGTGCACCTGGCCATCGTGCCGGGCGCGCCGCGCGTCCCCCTGCCCCGCTGAGCCGCAGCATGGGGGCAAGCGCGGCGGCCCTGCGCCCCCGTGCTAAAGTAGGCGTCGCATGTTTGGCCCCGTCATCGAAGGCGCGCGCGTCCGGCTGGAGCCGCCGCGGCCCGAATGGTCGCCGATCTATCAGCGCTGGCTTGCCGACACGGAGGTCACGCGCTACCTGGTGCAGCGCAATCCACCGTCCCTGCGCCAGGAGGAGGAGCTCCTCGAGAAGGCCGCCGAGGACCCGAACCGCGTCGTCTGGGGGATCGTCCTGAAGGACGGCGGCAAGCTCATCGGCATGATCGGGCTCGACAAGATCGACTGGCGGCTGCGCGACGCCGAGAGCGGCATCATGATCGGGGACAAGAGCGAGTGGCGGCACGGCCATGCCAGCGAGGCGATGCGGCTGCGCACGGAGTACGCCTTCATGGAGCTGGGCCTGCGCAAGATCTGGACGGGCGTCGACATGCCGAACGTGGGCAGCCGGCGGGCGCTCGAGAAGGCGGGCTATCGCCAGTGCGGGGTCATGCGGCACCATTTCTTCGTGAGCGGCCGATGGGTCGACGTCTGGATGGCCGAGATCCATCGCGAGGATTGGCGGCGGGCGCGGGAGGCGACATGTTCGGCCCCGTGATGGCGGGCGAGCGCGTGCGGCTGGAGCCGCCGCGCGGCGAGTACGCGCCGGCGTATCTCCGCTGGTTCGCCGATCGCGACGTGACGCGCTACCTGAAGGTGCGCCATCCGACCTCGCTCAAGAAGCAGGACGAGTGGCTCGAGCAGATGGCGGCGAGCCCGGACGACGTGCTGTGGGCCATCGTGCGCGCCACCGACGGCGGGCTGATCGGCAACCTCGGCCTGCACAAGATCCTCTGGCGCCACCAGCGCGCCGAGCTCGGCTATGTCATCGGCGAGCGGGATCAATGGGGCAAGGGCTATGCCACGGAGGCCGTGGCGCTCGCGACGTCGTACGCCTTCCTCGAGCTGGCGCTCCAGAAGGTGTGGGCGGAGGTGATCGCCCCGAACGAGGCGAGCCGGCGGGCCCTCGAGCGCAATGGCTACCGGCAATGCGCGGTCTTCCGGCGCGACCGCTATGTCGAGGGCCGGTGGCACGACCTCTGGGTCGGTGAGATCCTGAGGGACGAGTGGGCCGCCCTGCACCCGGGCGCCCTGCAGCAAGACACCTGATAGGAGACGACGCCATGAAGCTGCCCAAGCGCGTGACGATCTGCGAGGTGGGAACGCGGGACGGATTCCAGATCGAGCCCGAGTTCGTTCCGACCGACCAGAAGATCGAGGTGGTGAACCAGCTCTGCCGCCACCGGCATGCCGCGGATCGAGGTGACGTCGTTCGTGTCGCCCAAGGCGGTGCCGATGCTGAAGGACGCCGAGGCCGTCATGGCGGGCATCACGCGCCGGCCGGGCACGCGCTACGCCGCGCTGGTGCCCAATGACAAGGGCGCGGTGCGGGCGGTGGACGCGGGCGTGGACGACATCCACACCGTGGTCTCCGCGAGCGAGAGCCACAACCTCGCCAACGTGAACATGACCATCGCCGAGTCGCTGGCCAAGCTCGAGGCGACGGCCCAGGTCGCCCAGCGCGGCGGCAAGCCCGTGTACGCCGGCATCTCCTGCTCCTTCGGCTGCCCGTTCGAGGGCGACGTGCCGGTGGCCCAGCTCGCGTCGATCGTCGAGCGGCTCGTGGGCTTCGGCGCCGTGGGCATCGGCCTCGCCGACACCACCGGGATGGCCAATCCCGCGCAGGTCGCGCGCGTGCTCGAGCACGTGATGCCCCGCTTCCCCGGCGTCGAGTGGACGATCCACACGCACGACACGCGGGCCATGGCCATCCCGAACATCCTGTTCGCGATGGAGCTGGGCGTGACGCACTTCGACGCCTCCATCGGCGGCCTCGGCGGCTGTCCCTTCGCGCCCGGCGCCTCCGGCAATGTCTGCACGGAGGACCTCGTCCACTGCCTGGCCGCCATGGGCGTGGAGACGGGCATCGATCTCGACGCGCTCATCGAGGCCTCCCGGCGCGTCCAGCAGATCCTCGGCCGCGCGCTGCCCGGCCAGATCGTGAAGGCCGGCCCGTGGACGCGGCGCTATCCCCTGCCCGACGGCGTGAAGGAGAGGATCCCCGCTCGCTCATGACCAAGACCGCCGACCGGATGCTGCGGCTGATGGACCGCGCCCTCACCGAGTGGCAGATCCCCATCATGACATTCGGCTCCGACTGCATGGAAGCCTCGATCTTCCGCGGGCAGCCGAAATGACCGAGGAGCGCCACGACCCCGAGTTCCTGAAGCACATCTTCGACACCACGCAGGTCCTCCGAAAGCCGGTCAGCGGCATCATCGCGGGCTACCACGTGCTGCCGTACATCCTCGTGGGGCCGCAGGAGAACCGTCCCGCCGGCTCCGTCGAGGTTCGCGGCAAGATCAAGGTCTCGCCGCGCCTGGTGCTCGCCCCCGGGCGCGCCGGACAGACCTACGGCGATCTCTTCAAGGACTCGGACCTGATGGATCAGACCCTGGTCGCCCGCGTCTTCTCCTTCGTCTACTCCTCGCGCCATCAGGTCACCCTCGAGAGCGAGGATCTGACGATCCAGCGCTCGGATCGGAACCCCGAGACGCAGATCGAGCGCGCGCTCGACGAGCTGGCCCAGCGCGAGGTCATCAATACCGGGGTGATCCTGGCGCCCGACGTGCGGTTCTATCCGGTGTCCCTCGACCGCTTCATCACGGAGATCCTGGACCAGGAGTTCCGGCCGTCCTGAACGCTCCAGCCCCAGGAGGTGGACGTGACACCGACGCTGGCCCGGGATGCGCTCAATCCATGATCGAGTCGCTCACGGCCGGCGCGGGCCGCGGCGCGCGCGTCGCCCTGATCGCGCTGCTCCAGGACGTGGTGGACGATGGCGCCTCCGTGGGCTTTCTGCCGCCGCTCTCCGCGGCCGAGGCGGGCGAGTACTGGGACGGGGTCTTCGATGCCGTCGACGGGCGCACGCGGCTCCTCTGGGTCGCCCGGACACCGGGCGAGGGCATCGCCGGCACGGTGCAGCTCGACCTCGAGACGCGCGCCAATGGCAATCACCGGGCGGAGCTGATCAAGCTGATGGTCCACACGCGCGCCCGGCGGCGCGGCATCGGGCGCGCGCTGATGCTGGCCGCGGAGGCCGACGCGCGGCGCCTCGGCCGGAGCACGCTCTTCCTCGACACGCGCCTCGGTGACCCCTCCGAGATCCTGTACCGCTCGCTCGGCTGGGAATTCGCGGGCTCGATTCCGCGCTATGCCCGGAGCGCCGGCGGCGCGCTCGACGCCAACGCCATCTACTACCCCCGACGCCCGATCCCGCTCGACGCCGCACTCGGTAGACTCCTGCCGTGCGCGCGTACCTCCTGTCCCGTCTCGGTCAGACGGCGCTCGTGATCTTCCTCGCCCTGACCGCGGTCTTCTTCCTCGTGCGCCTGGGCGGGGACCCCGTCATCCTCTTCCTGCCCATGGACATCCAGGCAAAGGACATCAACGAGTTCCGCCAGCGCCTCGGCTTCAACGATCCCCTGATCGTCCAGTACGGCCGGTTCATCGGGGGCGCCGCGCTCGGGAATTTCGGCGAATCGCTGCGCTACAAGCAGGACGCCCTCCGCCTCGTCCTCGAGCGCCTGCCCGCCACGCTCGCGCTCGCGGGCGCCGCGCTCCTCTTGACGGCCTGCCTCGCCATCCCCGCCGGGGTGCTCTCCGCGGTGCGCCGCGGCTCGCTCTGGGACTACGTCGGCATGACCGGCGCCGTGCTGGGCCAGGCCATCCCGGGCTTCTGGCTCGGGCTGATGCTGATCTACCTCTTCTCGGTGCGCCTCGGCTGGCTGCCCACCGGCGGCACGGGCGGGAATCACGCACTTCATCATGCCGAGCGCCGTGCTCGCGTCGTTCTATGCGGCGCGCATGGCGCGCCTCACGCGCTCCTCCGTGCTCGAGACGCTGCGGGAGGAATACGTCCTCACCGCGCGCGCCAAGGGCCTGGCCGAGTGGGTGGTCATCGCCAAGCACGCGCTCAAGAACTCGGCGATCCCCATCGTCACGCTGGCCGGGCTCGAGACGGGTCAGCTCCTCGGCGGGGCCGTCATCACCGAGACCATCTTCGCCTGGCCCGGAGTCGGCCGGCTCACGGTGCAGGCGCTCCTGAACCGGGACTTTCCCGTGGTGCTCGCCGCGGTGTTCCTGATCTCCGTCACCTACACGCTCATCAACCTCGGGGTGGACCTGCTCTACGGCTGGCTGGACCCGCGGACCCGCCGCGAGGCGGAGACGGCATGATCGGGCGACTCGAGCGCCACGCGCTCGGCGTCCTCGGCCTCTTCCTGACGTCGGTGACCCTGATCGCCGCCCTCGCCGCGCCCCTGATCGCGCCCCACGACCCGGTCAAGAGCGACTTCGTGGCGAGCCTCAAGCCGCCGGGCACGCCCGGCCACGTCCTCGGCACGGACCAGCTCGGGCGCGACCTCTACTCGCGTGTGCTCTACGGCGCCCGCATCGCGCTCTTCATCGGCTTCTGCACGGTGCTGCTGACCGCGGTGGTGGGCGGGCTGCTCGGCCTCGTCGCCGGCTTCTTCGGCGGGTGGCCGGAGACCGTGCTCATGCGCATCGCCGACGTGCAGCTCTCCTTTCCCTTCGTGCTCCTCGCCCTCACCATCAATGCCATCGTGGGGCTCGGGCTCCGGAACATCATCATCAGCCTCTCCGCGGCGGGCTGGGTGGTGTACGCGCGCGTCGTCAGAGGCGAGGTGCTGTCGGTGAAGCAGCGCGATTTCGTGCAGGCGGCGGCGGCGCTGGGAACCGGGCGGGCGCGCGTTCTGTTCCGGCACGTCCTGCCCAATGTCGCGCCGTCGATCATCGTGGTGGCGAGCCTGCAGTTTTCCCAGTTCATCGTGGCGGAGGCGGCGATCTCCTTCCTCGGCTTCGGCGTCCAGCCGCCCACGCCCGCCTGGGGCAGCATGCTCTCGGAGAGCCGCGACTTCCTCTACGTCGCGTGGTGGCTGGCCGCCTTCCCCGGCATGGCCCTGGCCCTCACCGCGCTCGGCATCAACCTGGTCGGGGACTGGCTGCGCGACGTGCTCGACCCCAAGCTGCGCGTGTAGCGCGCAGGGGACGCTGTAAGGGCACTTCACCGTTGACATCCGTGGCCGGCGCGCTCACATAGTCGAACACGGAGGTTCGACACGATGCGATACACGGTCAAGCCCGGTGATTCGCTGTCCACGATCGCACGAGCACATGGCCTCAGCTTGGCGGAGCTCCTCGCGGCCAATCCCGAACGCCGAGCAAACCCCGACGCCATTCGCGTGGGAGACGAGGTCGAGATTCCAGACGGGGCGACGGCCACGGCTCCGTCCGTTCCTGTCACCCCAATGCCTCCGACCGGAGGGCACAAGGAGCTCGGCAAGCTCTCGGAGGAGTTCGAGACCGGCGGCCGTGGACCGGGTACCGTCTCCACCGGCGTGGGCGATGCCGGCGGCGTCTCGTACGGCTCATACCAGATGACGAGCAAGAATGGCGGCACCGTTCTGCGATTCGTCTCACAGCCGGCCTTTCCGTGGCGCGACGACTTTCGCAGCCTCAGCCCCGGCAGCCCCGAGTTCACCGCCAAGTGGAAAGCGATCGCGACGGCGGCCCCCGAGGCCTTTCATGCGGCGCAGCATGCCTACATCAAGGCCACGCATTTCGATGTGCTCGCGGCGAACACTCTCGACACAGACCGGCTGGACGTCACCACCCGATCGGCCGCGCTGCAAGACGTCATCTGGTCGACGGCCGTGCAGCATGGGCCCAATGCTGCGGTTATCCGTCGGGCGTTGGCGGCGCTGCGGAGCCAGGGGGTGCAAGACGTGGACGATCGCGGACTGATCCAGGCCATTTACGCCGAGCGAGGCCGTCGCGACGCCTCGGGAGCGTTGGTCTATTTCGCAAACAACTCGACGGCGGTTCAAGACGGGGTCGCCAAGCGCTTCGTTCGCGAAGAGCGGAGCGCGTTGCGCATGCTGGACGGCTCGTAGTCACATCCGGCGCTTCGTTGCGATGCTCGCTCGTCATCGTGCTGGGCCTCGCCCTCGCCTTCTGTGACGGTCATCGCGACACACCGGCGCGTCCGCCGGACGTCCCGGGGCGCTACACCTTCGCGGGAGCCGTTGGCGCCACCCTCGAGATCACCGCCGAAGGCGACCACTACGTCGTCGCGCTCTCCGGCGGCAGCCCAAAGGACTCCGGCGGCGCCGCGCCGGCTGACTGCTACATCCGGGCGACGGGAAGGCTCCAGAACGACACGCTCGACGCCGCCTTCGGCAGCGTGGACCGAGAGACGTTCACCTACAGCCCGACGCGCGCGGAGCGGGAGGGACGCCGCCTGCACATTGTCTTCCGTCCGAGCGGCCCCGAGGTCACCCGGGCGGACACGGACGGATACTGCGGACTCGGCGCCACGTTCGTCGGCCCATATCGACGAGTAAAGTAGGCTGGCGCCGCGCCACCTCAGCGCGATCGATCGAGCTGGCCGGCGGTCCCGCTCGCCGTATAATCCTGGCCATGCCCGCGACCCACCGACAGATAATGCTCGCGATGCCCATGCCCCCAAGGAGGATCACCGCCATGCACCTCACGACCCTCGTCGCCCTCGCCGGCGTGCTCCTGGCCGCCGCCGTTCCCGCAGAGGCCCAGGATCGGGCGCGCACCAAGGAAGTCATCGTCGGCTTCGCCGCGGAGCCGCGCTCGCTCTTGCCGAACACCATCGTGGACTGGACGACCAATAACCAGCTCGAGCACATGTACGACCGCCTCGTCGACCGGGACGCCAAGGGCTACAAGCCGGCCCCGATGCTCGCCACCGGGTGGAAGATCGTCAACGACACCACGTGGGAGTTCACGCTGCGCCAGGGCGTCAAGTTCCACAACGGCGAGCCCTTCAATGCCGCGTCCGTCAAGGCCACCATGGACTACATCAAGGACCCGGCGAACAAGTCGCATTACGCGCCGCGCTGGGCCCAGGTCAAGGACGTCCAGATCGTCAACGACTACACCGTGCGCTTCATCACCGAGAAGCCCTGGCCCGGGCTTGATCGACCGCATCGCCGCCACCGACTTCCTGCCCATGCCGCCCAAGGCGCTGAAGGAGCAAGGCGTCCAGGCCCTCGCCGCCAAGCCCATCGGCACCGGGCCGTTCAAGTTCGTGCAGTGGGTGCGCGACGAGAAGCTCGTGATGGAGAAGAACCCCGACTACTGGCAGGGCGCCCCCGATCTGAACCGCGTGACCATCCGCTTCATCCCCGAGTTCAGCGCGCGGCTGGCCGCGCTGCTCGCCGGCGAGATCGACATCATGAAGGACGTGCCGCCGCACACCGTGGAGATGCTCGACAAGAGCGGCAAGGCCAAGGTGCGGAGCACGGTGTCCTCGCGGATCAACTACCTCGCCCTCGTCAACCTGAAGCCCGGCCCGATGCAGGACCTGCGCGCGCGCCAGGCGATTCACCACGCCGTGAACGTCGACGAGCTGATCCAGCAGGTGCTCCGGGGCCGCGCCACCAAGATGTGCGGGCCGCTGTCGCCGCTCAACGTGGACTACTCGCCCAAGGGCGAGTGCATCAAGTACGATCCCGCCCGGGCGCAGGCCCTGTTCAAGGAAGCGGGCATCGATCCGACCAAGCTCCAGCTCACGCTGGACACCCCGTCCGGGCGCTACCCACTCGACAAGGACCTCTCCCTCGCCATCGCCGCCCAGCTCCAGCGCATCGGCATCAAGGTCAACGTGGTGGTGAACGAGTGGGGCACGCACCTCGACAAGATCAAGAACCGCACGACCGGCGACATGTTCTTCCTCGGCTGGGGCCCCGCGCTCGAGGCGCAGGGAACGATCGAGCAGCTCTTCCAGGCCACGCCGACCTATTCGTCCTTCGGCAACAACAAGGCCATCGACGCCAAGATCGCCCAGGCCGTGACCATCGTCGACCCGAAGAAGCGGCTCGAGGCGTGGGCGGAGCTGCAGCAGATGGTGCGCGACGAGGTGCCGTGGGTCTTCCTGTGGCAGCAGCACGACCTCTACGGGGTCGCCAACTGGATCGAGTGGACCCCGCGGGCCGACGAGAAGGTCTGGATGTACGAGGCCAAGGTCGTCGCGCGGTAGCGCCGGTTGCCGATAAGGGCCCATCTGCTTCGTTGGCGCCCTCGGCAGCCGGCTCAACGTAGAGCGACTACGCCTCGCCGGCTGCCTTCGGGCGCCGCCTCGCAGCTGGACCCTTCTCGACAACCGGCTGGGTTGCGGCACAGGCGATCAGCAGAACTGGAGGAGCCTACGATGGCGGGGATCACCGTGTTCACCAACGCATTCCTGATCGACTGCACCGGCAAGGAGCCGATCGACGGCGCCGCCGTCGTGGTGGACGGCGAGCGCATCGTGGACGTCATCTCGTCGGGCCGGGTGGGGCCGCTGCCCGGCCGGGTCGAGACGCTCGACCTCGGCGGGCGCACCCTCATGCCGGGCCTCACCGACGCCCACGTCCACGTCTACGCCGCGGACGGCAATACCGCCGAGCAGCACCGGCAACACCCGCCGAGCCTCCTGGTGGCCAAGGCGCTTCGGCGCATGGAGCAGGCGCTCATGCAGGGCTTCACGACGGTGCGGGATGCCGGCGGCGCGGACTATGGCCTCCGCGAGGCCGTGGCGAGCGGGCTCTACCCGGGGCCCCGCATGCTCGTGTCCGGCCGCGTCCTCTCGCAGACGGGCGGGCACGGCGACAAGCGGCGCCGCGCGGAGTGGACCGCGCCCGTCGAGTGCTGCCTCGGCATGGTGGGGGTCATCGCCGACGGGCCGGACGAGGTCCGCCGGGCGGTGCGCGAGCAGCTCCGCCACGACGTCGATCAGATCAAGGTCATGGCCTCGGGCGGCGCCATGTCCCCCGGCGACGAGCTCGACACCACCCAGTACACCGTGGAGGAGATGCGGGCGGCGGTGGAGGAAGCGCGCGCGGTGGGCACCTATGTCCTCGCCCATGCCTACTCGCCCGCGGCGGTGCGGAATGCGCTCCAGGCCGGCGTCCGGTGCATCGAGCACGGCAACCTGATCGACGAGGCGGTGGCGCGCGACATCAAAAGGGCCGGCGCCTATCTCGTGCCGACCATGGTGACCTACGAAGCCATCTGGCGCGAGGGCAAGAGCTACGGCATCTCCGAGCACCAGCTCCAGAAGATCAACATGGCGCGCGAGAAGAGCGTCGAGGGTCTTGCCCACGCCTATCGCGCGGGGTGCAAGATCGGCTCGGGCTCGGATCTGCTCGGCGACATGCAGGCCCAGCGCCTGGTGGAGCTCGAGCTGAAGGGCCAGGTCATGAAGCCGATGGACGTGCTCTTGTCCGCCACGCGCGTCAACGCCGAGATCTTCCGCCGGGAGAAGGACATCGGCAGCGTCGAGCCCGGGAAATTCGCCGACCTCATCGCGGTGAAGGGCAATCCCCTCCGCGATCTCACGCTCTTTCAGAACCCGAACAACCTCGAGCTGATCATGAAGGGCGGCGCGGTCTACAAGCGGACCTTCTGACCGACGCCCGCCGATCCTATCGAGCCCGCCGGGCCCCGTGGCATGACGGGCGCCCGGCGGGGATAGCGCGTGTCGCTGTGCCGCTTACTTCTTCTCGGTTCCCGCCGCCTCCGGTATCGGTTCCCGCAGGCAGGCTCGCTGGCGTCGGCCGGCCGCGGGCGCATCGGCTCGGGCCGTGGCGTATACTCCGGCCCATGAAGATCGGTTCCGTCGAGATGAGCGCGCTCGGGCGCATGGCGCCCATGGCGGGCATCACCAATGCGCCGTTCCGGTTGATCGTGCGGGAATGCGGCAGCGGCCTCACCACCACGGAAGAGATGGACGCCTCGGCGCTCCTCACGAACCATCCCCATGCCGATGCCATCGCCGCCTACTATCCGGAGGAGCGGCCGCTCGCGATGCAGCTCCTCGGCAAGGACGCCGACCTGCTCGCGCGCGCGGCCGAGCGCTGCCAGGTCCTCGGCGCCGACATCGTGGACCTCAACATGGGGTGCCCCATGCCCAAGATCACCGGCAAGGGCAAGGGCGCGGCGCTGATGCGCGACGTGACGGGCACGGCGCTGATCCTGCGTGCGCTGAAGAAGGCGCTCTCCGTGCCGTTCACCGTCAAGATCCGCGGCGGCTGGGACGACGAGCATCTGAACGCGGTCGAGGTCGCCCAGATGGCCGAGGCCGAGGGCGTCGACGCCATCACCGTGCACCCGCGCACGCGCTCGCAGCGGTTCACGGGCAAAGCCCCGTGGACGATCATCAAGGACGTGGTGGAGGCGGTGCGCATCCCCGTCACCGGCAATGGCGACGTGCGCTCGATGGCCGAGGCCCGCCAGATGGTCGCCGCGACGGGCTGCGTCTCCGTGATGATCGGCCGCGGCGCGCTCGGCAGCCCGTGGATCTTCGACGAGGCCTTCGACGCCCTATCGCCCGAGGATCAGCGCGCCTACAAGGCCCGCATCATCGCCCGGCACTGCGAGCTGATCCGCACCCACTACCGCGAGAAATACGCCCTCATCCAGATGAAGAAGCACCTGGCCTGGTACACGGAAGGCCTGGGCCACGCCGCCCGCTGCCGCGCCGAGATCTTCCAGACCCGCACGCCAGACGAAGTCTGGCAAGTCTTCCAAGCCTACTGGGAAGCCCCGGGCTCCTAGCCTGGGCTAGCGAGACGGCGCGCGGCCGGCGGTGACGGCGGATCTCGCGGCGGGGCTCCTCGAGTACCTGCGAGGAGAGCTTGGCGAGCCGGCGCTCCGCTTCGCCGAGGCGCCGGCGCCCGTCAGCGGGGGCTTCGACACCCGGATCTTCGCCTTCCGCCTGGACGGCGCACCACCCGCCTGCTCGGGCCCGTTGATTCTGCGGCTGCTCGCACCTCACCACGATCCCGTGCGGGCCCTCCGCGAGCGCGTCATCCAGAACGCGCTCGCGGATCTCAACTATCCCGCGCCGCGCGCGCGGTGGGTCAGCGCGGACGCGAGCCTGCTCGGCGGGGCCTTCGTCGTCATGGAGCGCCTGCGCGGGCGGCCGCTCCTCGAGGAGCGCTTCTTCAACCTCGGCTCCGTGCTCGTCGACGTGCAGGCACGGCTCCACGATCTCGACGCCGAGGTCCTGCTTCGAGCCCTGGACCGTGAAGGTCCGCCGCTCTCCCGTGAGGTGATGAGCTTCGACGCGTACCTCGGACAGATGGAGGCCCGGATCGCGGACGGCGGCCTCGAGGGGCTGCAGCGCGCGATGAGCTGGCTCCGGGAGCGCCGCCCGCCGGAGCCGGGACGCCGCGCGATCTGCCACGGCGACTTCCATCCCCAGAACATCCTGTCCGAGGGCGGCGTCGTCACCGGCGTGCTCGACTGGCCCAATGCCCTCGTCGCCGATCCGGCGTACGACGTGGCGTCCACGCGGATCATCCTCGCTCTGACGCCGATCGCGCTGTCGGGAGTGCCGGCCGCGCTCCGGTGGGTGGCGAGCTTCGTGCGCCTCATGCTCGTCAAGCGCTACCTTGCCGGCATTCGGCGGCGCCGACCGCTCGACCCGGCGGTGCTGGCCTACTACGAGGCGGCGAGCGCGATGCGCGGTCTGGTGCGCACCGGCGAGCATCGCCGGCGGCGGGCGAGCTCGGCGGCGAGTCCCCTCGACGCCTCAGCGTTCGGGGACATTCTCGCCAGGCACTTCGCCCGCGTCACCGGCGTCCTTCCGATACTTCCCCCGCGGGCCGGCTGATCCGACCGGGCCTCCGCCGGGAACTTCCGCGCCCCGGGGCGGTCTAAGCGATCGAGATCGAGCGACCTCACGATTGGAGGGGAACGATGGCGACGACGAGATGGCTCGCGGTGGTGCTGGCGGGAGTGCTGGCGGTGGGCGCCTCGGCCGCAGGGGCGGGCGGCGGCAAGCCGGCTGAGCCCGACGAGGCGGCGCTGGTCAAGGGCAACAGCGAGTTTGCCCTCGACCTCTATGCCCGGCTGCGCGCCCGGGACGGCAATGTCTTCTTCTCCTCGTACAGCATCTCGAACGCGCTCGCGATGACCTACGCCGGCGCTCGCGGCCAGACGGCAACCCAGATGGCCGCGGCGCTGCGGTTCCCGATGGACGGGGACCGCCTGCATCAAAGCTTCGCCAAGGTCAACCGCGACGTGAACGGCGCCGGCGCCAAAGGCGGGGCCGAGCTGCAGGTCGCCAACGCGCTCTGGACCCAGACGGGCCTGGCGACGCTCCCCGCCTTCCAGGCGACCGTCAAGAATCTCTACGGGGCGGGCCTCACGCCCCTCGATTTCAAGCGGGCGCCCGAGAAGGCGCGGATGACGATCAATGCCTGGGTCGAACAGCAGACGCGGGACCGGATCAAGGACCTCATCCCCGAAGGCGTGCTCAAGCTCGGACACGCGGGTGGTCCTGACCAACGCCATCTACTTCAAGGGCAAGTGGAAGCACGCGTTTCCCGACGGCGGCCACACGAAACGACAAGTTCACGCTGTCGACGGGCAAGGCCATCGGTGACGTGCCCCTCATGAGCCAGCAGCGACCGTTCCGCTACCTGGACGGCGGCAGCTTTCAGGCGCTGGAGCTTCCGTACGATGCGGACCAGCAGTCGATGATCGTGTTCCTGCCGAAGCGGGCGGATGGGCTGGCCGAGCTCGAGAAGACGCTGACGGCCGCCCGCCTGGCGGACTGGCTGGCCCAGTTGGCCGTGCAGGAGGTGGACGTCACACTCCCGCGGTTCAAGGTCACCGCGGAGTTTCAGCTCAAGGACGCGCTGACCGACCTGGGCATGCCGCTCGCGTTCTCCCCCGCAAGGCCGACTTCTCGGGCATCGCGACGGGCGAGCCACTCTCCCTCTCGGCCGTGGTCCACAAGGCATACGTCGACGTGAACGAGAAAGGGACCGAGGCCGCCGCGGCCACCGCGGCGACAATGCGCGCCACGTCCTTCCGCGCACCCGAGCCGAGGCATGTGTTCCGCGCCGACCATCCGTTCTTCTTCGTCATCCGCGACAACGGGACCGGCACCCTCCTCTTCGCCGGGCGCCTGGTCAATCCACAGGCGAAGTGACGAGAGCGCTCACCATGCTTTCCTACTAGAATGCCCACGAAGGCGTCACGGGGGTCAGGTGACGTCGTGCTGAGCGTTCTGGAAGGAGCAGCGCATGGAGTTTCACATCACCGAGGACCAGCGTCGCCTCCAGGAGCGGTGTCGGTCGCTCGCGGCCGACTTCGCGTCGCGCGCGGCCCAGCATGACCGCGAGGCGAGCCATCCCCTGGAGAACTACGCGGCGCTCTGCGACGCCGGGCTCTACGCGCTCAACATCCCCACCGAGCTCGGAGGCGCCGGGGTGGGCCTGCTCGGTTACTCGCTCGCCGCCGAGGAGCTGGCCCAGGGCTGCGCCTCGACCGCCCTGTCGTTCAACATGCACCTGTCGATTATCGGGCCGCTCATGGAGAGCCCGCTCGTGTCGAGCGGCACCAAGAAGCGACTGGCCCACATGGTGGTGCACGACAAGACGCTCATCGCCGGCAACTACTCGGAGCCCACCACGTCGGGGCTGGTCGGGACGCCCGTGCCGCTGACGCGCGCCCGGCGCGTGGACGGCGGCTATCGCATCACCGGGCGCAAGGCCTTTGCGTCGATGCTGGAGGCCGCCGACTATTGCGCGGTGATGGCCTATCCGGACGAGGCGACCGCGCCGACCGCGGCGATGATCCTGCTCGTGCCTCGACAGGCCGAGGGACGACGCGTCGAAGAGGTCTGGGACACGCTGGGGATGCGGGCGACCCGGAGCGACTCCATGGTGCTGGATGAGTGCTGGGTGGCGGACGACGCCCTCATGGTGCGGGCGGACGATATCGTCCCGTTTCGCCGTGATGGCGCCAATTGGTCGTGGGCCTCCTACACCGCGGTCTATCTCGGCGTCGCCGTCGCGGCGTACAAGGCCCTCATCGAGACCGTACGGCGGCGAACGCCGCCCGGCTTCGCCCAGTCCCTGGCCTATCATCCGGACGTGCGCCGGCACGTGGCGGAGATGAGCGTCGATCTGGAGGCCGCCCGGCTCCTGACGTATCACTCGGCATGGCTCAGCGATACCCAGGGGCCGACGCCCGCGACCCTGGCGGCGTTCTATCGCGCCAAGTACTTCGTCGGCGAAGCCGTGACCCGGATCACGCGCACGGCCATGACCCTCGGCGGCGCCCATGCGCTGTTCAAGACCTCGCCGCTCGAGCGGCTGTTTCGCGACGGTGCCGTCGCCCCGGTACAGTTCCCGCCGCGGGACTTTTGCCTGGCGAGCCTCGGCATGCTGGAATTGGACCTCGATCCGCGCGATGTGCTGCCCCCGCTGAAGAGCGATCGCCCGGACGCCGGTCCCATCATCCGCTGATGCGCACCCTCGCGCAGACGCGGGCGGCCGCACTCCTCTTGATCGGCGCCGTGACCGTCCAGGCCGGTTGCAGCAGCGCGCCCATCGCGCCGACCTACTCCCAGGACGAGCTCAAGGCCGAGTGCGAGCGACATCGCGGCGTGTGGCACCCCGACGACCTCATGGGCGGCTTCTGCGAGTATCGGGCGGCCTAGAGAACGTCGGACACCCCGCGCGGCGACTCCTCACTCGGACGCAGCGCCAGCGGCGGGCCGAGGACTTCGTGGGCGATCAGCGATGCCAGTAGCGACGGCCCCGCACGCAGCCCCGCGAGGAGGCTCGTCGGAGACACGGCGTCGTTCTCGACGGGCGTGACCGGTGGCGCGTGGCGGATCGGGCGTCGGGGCGGGGGCCAGACGCCGCGGGGCCCAGGGGAAGTCGGCCACGTCAGCTCGACTTCGGCGGGGCAGGCGCCGGAGCCGTCAATGCCTGCGACGCCTGCGGCTGCTCGGGTGCGACGCCCTGGCTGATCGCGCCGCGCATTTCCGTGTCCGCCTTGATGTTGTTGAGCCGGTAGTAGTCCATCACCCCCAACCTACCGCTCCGGAAGGCCTCGGCGATCGCCTGCGGGATCTGCGCCTCCGCCGCAACCACCTTGGCCCGCATGGCCTGCGTCTCAGCTTTCTGTTCCTGTTCGGCGGCGAGTGCGGCGTACTGTCGTTCCGCCGCTTTTGCCTGCGCGATGCGGCGGTCGGCCTCGGCCTGGCTCATCTGCAGCTCGGCCCCGATATTCTTGCCCACGTCCACATCGGCGATGTCGATCGACACGATCTCGAACGCCGTCCCCGCATCCAAGCCTTTCGCCAGCACTTGCTTGGAGATCCGGTCGGGAAACTCGAGCACCTCCTTGTGATCGATGGCTGCGCCGACCGCCGAGACGACCCCCTCTCCCACGCGTGCGAGGATCGTCGACTCACCCGCGCCGCCCACGTATCGATCGAGGTTCGAGCGCACGGTGATGCGCGCCTTCACGTTGAGCTGGATGCCGTTCTGCGCGACGCCCTGGAAGACCGGCGTCTCGATGACCCGGGGAGTGACCGACGTCTGGAGCGCTTCGAGCACGTCACGGCCCGCCAGGTCGATGGCCGCCGCCCTCCGCCATTCCAGCGGAATCTGCGCACGCTGGGCCGCGATCATGGCCAGCGTCACCTTCTCGACGCGGCCGCCCGCCAGATAATGCGACTGCATCTCGTCGACGGTCAACGCCAAGCCGGCTTTGCGTGCGCGCACGAGGTTCGTCACGATGACGCTCGGTTGAATACCCATCAGCCGCATGCGAACGATCGCGACGATCGACAGTGGAACTCCGGCCGCGATCGTGCGGATCCACATCCCCAGCACAAAGTAGTACAAGGAGGCCAGGAACCCGACGATGACCGCCACGATCACCACCGCGCTGAAGAAACCGACAGCGGTCATCAGTCGCTCCTCACTTCTCCACGGGGAGAGAACGCACGAAGATACGGGCGCCTTCGACCCGGCTGACGCGAATCGGGGTTCCCGCTTGAATGAAGTCGCCCTCGGTGAGGACGTCGAGCCGCTCACCATCGACGGTCGCCACGCCGGCTGGGCGCAGATAGGACGTCGCGTGACCGGTATGATCGAGGAATCGGGAGTAGTCGGCACTGGTCACGTACTCGGGGCCTTGAGCAGGCTTGAAGACAAGGCGCCGCGCGAACGCGCTC
Source organism: uncultured Candidatus Rokubacteria bacterium (assembly GCA_963840495.1). Classification (GTDB taxonomy): domain Bacteria; phylum Methylomirabilota; class Methylomirabilia; order Rokubacteriales; family CSP1-6; genus CAWIZN01. The sequence continues at coordinate 27,461 of CAWIZN010000078.1, read as the reverse complement.
CGGGGCAAAATCCGCCACGACAGCCCGATCATCAGCGCAGAGAGCACGGCCGCAACGGCGAGCGACTGCAACGCGACCGTCAGGAACCCGTAGCCGAAGGCCAGCACCACCGCCACCAGGAGCGCGATTGTTCCGATGGCGCCTGCGACGAAATGCCCGGGGATGACGTGCAGCTCCAACAGGATTCCGACGATGCCGAGGATCGCCAGCACGATCACGAGTGAGTTCGAAAAGCCGGAGTAGAGATGCGTTCCGAAGAACAGCGCCAGCGAGCCGACGCCGATGGATCCGGCGATGCCGTGCAGCGTGAGCATCTCGATCGTGATGCCCATGAAGCCCACCATCAGGAGGAGACCGCTGATCGCGGGGCTCGTCGCGAAGCGTGCCACCTGTTCGGCGAACGTGTATTGCGCCGTGCGCAGCGGCAACCGATCGAGGCCGGCAAAGCGCAGGGCATCTGGAAGCGTCGGCTCGATCGCATCGGCGTATCCCGCGCGCTTCGCCTCCTCGGCGGTCAGCGACAGGATGGCGCCGGGCTGCTTGTAGGCCGGCACATCGACGGTCGCGTCGACCATGGCCGACGCAAGCGTCGGATCGCGATGGTTCCGCTGCGCGGTCGACGCGAACTCCGAGCGCAACGCCGCGACCGTCTTGACCGTCTTGGGAATCGGCTCGGCCGCACCGAGGCTGGCACCGGGGGCCATCACGATCTTCTGCGCGGACAGCGTGATCAGCGCCCCGGCCGAGAAGGCACGCTGCGCAACATAGGCGACGGTCGGCACCTGGGCGCGGAACAGCGCGTCGCGGATCTCGAACGCCGAACTGACGAGGCCCCCGGTCGTGTTGATATCGAGGACCAGCCCCGCGGCTTGCGACGCGTTGGCATCGTCGACGGCACGCGCGACCAGATGCGCCATCCCGTCGTCGACCGTCCCCTGTATCGGCACGACGATCACGTCGCGCGACGCGGCGCGGGCCATGAGGCCGACCTCGAGGTGGCAAGCGGCAAGAAGCACCCCGCCGCAAAGGGCGAGGCGCACCGCTTTCTTCATGGAGCTAGGCTCGATGCGAAGTTTGGCGTGAACGAGGGGCGAACCGGGCTAGCTTCCGCGTCACCCATTTGGGTGGAGCCCTCCACAGCAGCGAGGAGTTCCGGGACCCGCGTCCTTTGGAGACGCGGGCACATTATCGCCCGGTCCGTCCACCGGTTAAACCAAAAAATATCGACCCGGCCGAGCGAGCTCACCTGGGAGAGAGCCTTGCGGACGCGCTCGACGACGACTTCGCCACGTGTCTTGTTCGACCCTCCGAGACACGCTATAGTCAGCGCGCTTTTCCATCCAGCGAAGCGGAGCGTGATGGGATCAGCGCACCGCATGAGGCTGGCCGTGACTCGAGAACGAGTGGTGCCGGTCGTGCTTTCTGTTCTGATCATCGTTCTCGTCGCGGTGGTGCAAGAGCGCTCTCGCCATCTGGCCGCAATCATTGCCACCATGCCGCTCACTGCGCCACTGGCGATGTGGATCGTGTTCTCGGCGACCCAGGGCGATCACCGCCAAACCGCTGATTTTGCCGCTTCCATGTTCGTCGGCGTCGTCGCGAGCTTCGTTTTCCTGTTGGCATGCTGGTTCGGCTTTCGGCAGCAGTGGAGCTTCCCCTTGGTCTTGGTATTTGGCTCGACTATCTGGCTCGCGATCGTGTTGCTTCCCAGCCTGGTTGGGCGCTGGTTTCGGTGAGCATCGGATGCGTCAGGGCTCGGCTCGGACGAGATCGGATCACTTCGCCAGCCACACCTTCATGAACGTGATGTTGTCGTACGCGGACGGCGATTGCCTGTAGTTGCGCAGGTTCTTGTCGGTGAAGAACCAGCCTTCCACCCAGCCCACCGGGATCGCGCTCGGGGCGCCGTTCAGGAAGTGCCGCTGGGCCTCGTGATACAGCTTCGCGCGCTCGGCCTTGCTCGTCGCCTTCAGCCCGCGTTCCGCCAGCTCGTCGAACTTCGGATCCGACCACTTGCCGTAGTTGCTGCCGCCCTGGGTGGTCCAGATCAGCGAGAACGGATCCGACGGGTCGGTGCCGTCCATCGCGCGGTCCTGCGCGGTGATCAGCGTGAAGTCGCCCTTGCCGAACGCCGCGAATCCCGCCGCGCTCTCGTGGGTCTTCAGCGTGCCGCGGATGCCGATCCGGCGGAGCTGCGCGGCCACGAGCTGCGAGCGGTCCGAGTAGTTGCCCACCTGCCGGAACGCCATCTCGATGTCGATCCCGTTCGGGTGGTGCTTCTTCACGAGCTTCTCGGCCTCCGCGATGTCCTGGTCCTTGTTCGGGCGGCAGCCGGGGATCTTCTCGACTTCCGCGAGCGGCAGTGCGGCCTCGCCCACCAGCTTCGGGTCGAGCATCGCGCACGGCACGCCGGCGCCGTCGAGCGCCTTGTTGATCAGCTCCTGCCGGTTGAGCGCCAGGTGCACGGCCCGGCGCATGTCCGGCTCGTTGAAGGGCGGCTTGGTCGTGTTGAGGAAGACGATCCAGATCGTGTTGATCGGCCAGCGGTAGACGTCGATCTCGTTGCCGCGCGCGGCCTTGAGCTCCTCGGAGGCCGCCTTGCCCATCGGCGGCCACGTGTCCCAGAGCATGATGCGCCCGGCCTTGGCCGCGGCAAGCTGCGTGGGGCCGCCCACGAGGATGAACTGCTTGACGCCGTCGAGGTAGGGCAGGCCCGGGATGAAGTAGTCCTTGTTCTTCTCCCACTCGATCACGCTGCCGCGCTCGTACTTCTTGAACTTGAACGGCCCGGTGCCGATCTGGGCCTCCGGCTTGTTCAGGTCGCCGAACTTGTCGAGCACGTGCTTCGCCGCGATGCGGCACCACGCCGACGACACCGCGCTGAGGAACGGGTCGGGCGCGGGAAACTTGAGCCTGACCTGGAACGTGTGCGGATCGACGATCTCGGTGCCCGCGACGAGCGGCTTGAGGGTCGCGCCGCACTTCGGGCTCTTGAACTCCGGGTTCAGCACGCGGTCGAACGTCGCCTTCACGTCGGTCGCGGTGAACGGCTGGCCGTCGTGCCACTTCACGCCCTTGCGGAGATAGAACGTGTAGGTCCGGCCGTCCGCGGAGGCGGTGTAGCGCTCCGCGAGGTCGGGCGCGATCTTGGTGGGGTCGTCCGGGTCCTTGTGGAGCAGCCCGCTGTAGACGCCGGCCGTCGCCTGCTGGACGACGAGCGGCGACTCGGCGTGCACGTCGAGCCGCGCGGGGTCGCCGTAGTCGAACCAGTTGAGGATGCCGCCGTACCGGGGCGTGTCCTGCTGACCGAAGCTTGCGGCCGACACGCCGACGAGCAGGGCGACCACCGCGATCGTGACGATGCGTGACTTCATACGCGTCTCCTTATGGTGTTGCTTGGTGTTGATCGATCACCTGGCGGCCCGTCATCCCAGGTCGCCCCTCAGTCTTGGGTCGGCGATGTCCCGGATCGCGTCGCCGAGCAGGTTCAGCGCGAACACGGCGAGGCTGATCGCCACGCCGGGGAAGAAGATGAGCCAGGGCGCCGTCTCCATGGCCTGCGTCCCGGCCGTCAGCATACCGCCCCACGAGGGCTCGTCGGGCGGCGCCCCCACCCCGAGGAAGCTGAGCGAGGCTTCGACGACGATCGCGTACGAGATGTTGGTCGTGACGAGGACGATATAGGTCGCCAGGCAGTTGGGCAAGATGTGACGCAGCACGATCCGCAGGTGCGAGGTGCCCGCCGCGCGCGCGGCCTCGATGAAGGGGCTGGCCGAGACGCCCAGCGCGACCGCGCGCAGGGTCCGTGCCGCCGTCGGCGTGAGCAGGATCGTGAGCGCGAGGATCACGTTGTTGACCGATTGTCCCACCGCGGCCATGAGCGACAGCGCCAGGATGATCGGCGGCAGCGCCATCACGCAGTCGACGATGCGCTGGCTCGACGCGTCCGCGATGCCGCCGTAGTAGCCGGTGAAGATGCCCCACAGGGACCCGATGGTGATCCCCACGAGCACCGACGCCAGGCCCACGTAGAGCGAGAGCCGCGCGCCCCAGATCACCCGGCTCAGCACGTCGCGCCCGAGGTTGTCGGTGCCCATCGGAAACTCGCGCCCGGGCGGCACGAACTGGCCGAAGGCGGCGTCCTTCGGGCCGTGCGGCGCCAGCACCGGCGCGAAGATGGCCGCGATCACCAGCCCCAGCACGACCACCGCCCCCGCCACGCCGAGCGGCTGGCGGCGCAGCAGTCGGCGCGCCTGCACGCCGGCGTCGCTCACGCGAGCCGGATCCGCGGGTCGAGCCACGCGTACAGCAGGTCGACCATGAGGTTGAGCGTGAGGAAGATCAGCGCCATCACGAACACGATCGCCTGCACGGTCGGATAGTCGCGGAAGCTCACCGCCTGCACGAGCGCGGTCCCCATCCCCGGCACCGCGAAGATGATCTCCATGATCACGACCCCGCCGAGCAGCCGCCCGCCCCACCAGCCGATGAACGTCACCACCGGCAGCAGCGAGTTGCGCAGCGCGTGGCGGTAGATGACCGCGCGGTCGGAGAGCCCCTTCGCGAACGCGGTGCGCACGTAGTCCTGGCGCACGACCTCCAGCATCTGCGAGCGCGTGAGCCGCATGATCGGCGCCGCGATGTAGTACGCCTGGGCGAGCGCGGGCCAGATCATCTGCTTGAGGTTCTCCGCCGGGTTCTCGGTCAGGGCCGAGTACTCGAGCGGCGGCAGATAGCGGAAGAAGCGCACGAGGAGGTAGAGGATCAGGACGCCGGTGAAGAAGATGGGCAGGCTGAGACCGCTGATCGAGACCACCCGCACCAGGTAGTCGAGCCACGTGTTCTGCCGCACGGCCGAGATCACGCCGAGCGGGATCGCCCAGATCATCGCGATGGCCATCGTGAGCACGGCGAGCTCCAGCGACCGGGGAAAGCGCTCGATGAGGATGTCGCGCACGGGGCGACGCTGGCTGAAGGACTCGCCGAAGTCGAGCCGCGCCGCGTTCTTGAGCCACACGAGGAACTGCACGAGCACCGGTCGATCCAGCCCCAGCTCGGCGCGGATCTTGGCGATCTGCTTTTCCTGGATGGAGCTCTGCTCCGAGCCCGTCTGGTAGACGAGGATCTGCGCGATGTCGCCGGGCACCAGGCGCATGAGGACGAAGATCATCAGCGAGGCGCCGAAGAGCGTGGGGATGAAGAGCAGGAGCCGGCGCGCGACGTAGACCTGCACCTAGGCCATCGCTCCCCCGTCCACCGTGGAGGTGGAGGATGGGCAACATGAACGACATCCGGCGGCGGTCGCGCCTTCCTTGGCCCCCGTCACCGTGACGTAACCTCCCATTCTCGGACGCCGCCCTCCCCAGGGACCGATGGCACAGCCCCCGTCACCGTGACGTAACCTACCAGACTCGGACGCCGCCCGCCCCAGGAGCCGTAGGCACAGTGATGGCGACGTCGACCTTCCTCCTTCCTCGGCGCCCACTACCGGAGCCCGAGCGCTGGCGCCGTCCGAGTGGGAATGCCGTCCACCCCGAGCGTCCGCCGACGGGCAGGCGGCGCGCGCCCAGGCCGACGACTTCCGCCAGGCCTTCCGCGTCGCCGCGACGCGCCCGAGCGAGCTCACCTGGGAGAGCTTTGCGCGGACGCGCTCGACGACGACTTCGACACGCCCCGGGCTCTCGCCGTGCTCCACAGCTGGCGCGCCGCGGGCCAGCTCGACCTCCTCGCGCGGGGCCTCGCCGTGTTCGGGCTCGCGATCGATCGGGCCTTGGACGTCGCACCGCCCGAGACGCACCAGCTCGGCTCGGAGCCGGTCGGCCTCGACACGAGCGGCTCGGCTGGGAAGTGCAGGTCGTCGCGGTCGGCCTTCGCCTCATCCCGAAAACCAGATGAGCTGGAGGGTCAGATGACAACGCCCCGCGCTGTCCTTACTCCGTCGCTGTATCTCGGGGGATACACACGCCATGTGTCTTGTTCGGCCCTCAGAGACACGCTATAGTCAGCGCGCCTTTCCATCCAGCGAAGCGGAGCGTGATGGGTCAGTCACGAGCGGTAGGGACGCTGGTGTATCCCGTCGAGGCCGGCAACGCGAGCACGCGCACCGTCCGCGAGTCGGTGCCGCCCGTGCTGCCCAAGCCGAGGTTGCTCGATCGCGTCCGCGAGGCCCTCCGCGTCCGGCACTATAGCCGACGAACGGAAGAGGCGTATGTCGCCTGGATCCGGCGGTATGTCTTCTTCCACGGCAAACGGCATCCAGCCGAGCTGAGCGGCCCTGACGTCACCCGATTTCTGAGTGCCCTGGCGGTTGAGAGGCACGTGGCCGCCTCTACCCAGAATCAAGCGTTGAGCGCACTGCTGTTCCTGTACCGCGACGTGCTCGGCGTGGAACTGCCGTGGCTGGACGACATCGTGCGCGCCAAACGGCCGGAACGTCTGCCCGTCGTCCTGAGCCGCGACGAGGTGCGCGCCCTCATCCAGCGGCTCGACGGACCCCCGCGGCTCATGGCGTACCTCCTCTATGGGGCGGGGCTTCGGGTCATGGAGTGCTGCCGCCTGCGCGTCCAGGACGTCGACTTCGGGACCAACCAGATCGTCGTCCGCGGCGGCAAGGGCGACAAGGACCGGACGACCATGCTGCCGGCCATGGCCAAAGCCGAACTGGTGGGGCATCTGTCCGCCGTCCGCGCGCAACATCAGCAAGACCTAGCCGCCGGTTCTGGCTGGGTGGAGTTGCCCACCGCCCTGGCCCGGAAATACCCGCACGGGGGCCGCCAATGGGTGTGGCAGTGGGTATTCCCGGCCACGCGCATCTACCTGGACCGGGAGACCGGCCAGCGTCGGCGTCACCACTTGCACGAGACCGTCCTGCAGCGTGAGCTGAAGCGCGCCGTAACGGCGGCGGGCATCGCCAAGCGGGCCAGCCCCCACACGCTCCGTCACTCGTTCGCGACCCACTTGCTGGAGGACGGCCAGGACATCCGCACCGTGCAGGAACTCCTGGGCCACCGCGACGTATCGACGACGATGATCTACACGCATGTACTCAACCGGGGGCCGGCCGGCGTCCGCAGCCCCGCGGACCGGATGTTCAACCCGTGACGCCCGCAGCGCGAAAGTTTATGGCAGACGGGATACGCGGACGGGATCCGCGCTGCCTATCTCCCTCCGAGGTACGACCTGGACTCGCTGCAACGCGCAATGGCGTCAGGGAGATGTCCGACATCCGAACGGAGGCCGAGGGTGGCGATATCCAGCGACGTTCCGCAGCCTCCTTCGAGTTACGCACCAGGATACGCAGGTCTGTCTACTTCTAGTTAGGCCGCCCTATGGCGATCGGTACTCTTACGTGATGCGAGCCCTTCGGTATTCCATCAACGTCACATTGGACGGGTGCTGCGATCACCGTGCAATGTTCGCGGACGAAGACTTGCATCGCCACGCGGTCGAGAACCTCAACCGGGCCGATGCCCTCCTTTTTGGCCGGGTGACTTACGAGATGATGGAGGCAGCGTTTCGGTCGCCGGCGCGGACGGGAGCGAGGCCCGACTGGATGGAACCCTTCGCCCGGACGATCGACGCGGCAAAGAAGTACGTCGTGTCGAGCACCTTGAACCGGGTCGATTGGAACGCGGAGCTCGTGCGCGGGGATCTGAGGAAAGCCGTTCAGCAGCTCAAGCAGGAATCGGGTAAGGGACTGTTCCTGGGAGGCGTGAAGCTCCCGCTGGCGTTGGCGGAGCTGGGATTGATCGATGAGTACGAGTTCGTGGTACAGCCCAGGCTAGCGGGCCATGGGCCGACGTTGTTCGCCGGGCTATCGAAGCATCTCGACTTGAAGCTCGTAAGCCGGCTGGAGTTCGGCTCGGGGGCGGTGGCGATGCGGTATGAGCCGAGAAGGTAGCCAGCCATTCCTTCTATATGGCCTCCAGCGGTGACTTGGCGGTGTTGCACTTGGTATGCGAATTCGTGCCGCCTAACCCGTCGTTGCAGCGGACTCGCTTCGCTCGGCGCTGAACTCCAACGTTAGGTGGCGCTGGAACATGCAGCGAATGAGATGACCGCCCAATGACAGATGAAGGGGTTGTTGTCCTTGGCATTCCCATTCCATCATCCTCCCCACTATTTCTCAGCATCGTGGCGGTGCATGTGGCTGCGGGCCTCACCTGCACGGTCGCCGGGATTGTGGCGATGCTGGCTCCTAAGCGCAGTGGCCGGCACCCGTCTGCTGGCACCGTCTATTACTGGAGTCTGGTCGGGGTCTTCTTTTCCATGGCTGCTCTTTCTATTCTGCGATGGCCAGCGAATACGCATCTCTTTGTCCTCGGCGTACTGTCCTTCAGTGCTGGCGTGGTGGGGCGAATGGCGCAGCGCCGGCTCGTGCCGGTGCGCCTGCGCATTCACGTGGCTGGTATGGGGCTTTCGTACATCCTCCTACTTACGGCGTTCTATGTGGACAACGGACCACATCTGCCCATTTGGCGTTCACTGCCACCTTTGGCACACTGGGTCCTTCCGAGCATCGTTGGCCTTCCTCTTCTGATATGGGCAATCACTCGGCATCCGCTCATTCGTTGGCCCCGCTGCCCTTCAAAGGGCGCCACCTAACAGCCGCATGTACCCGGACGCGCGCAAGAGCGGCGCGCGCCGGTAATGCGGGACGTTCGGCCGACACACTTTTGACCGGCACCCTGGTGCGCTTCCCTACAAGATCAAGCCAGACGCCATCCGGATTGGTGGTCATGAATCTCACGCCGCGTCCAACCCATTGGGTGGGTCGCGAATGACGCGCAGCGACCCCCCTTGGCCGCGCGCGCGGCCGAGCGGAGAGAAGGCCTCAGATGCGAGGCGGCGCCAGAAGCGACGAGCGAGGCGTACTGCCCGTACGCTGAGCGAGGAGCGAGGGCGCCAACGAAGCAGCTGAGGCCTTATCGGCGCGAGCCCAGCCTACTGGCCGCGCCCGCGGCCCGCGATGTCCCACACCGCCTCCACCGTCTCCCCCCGCATCACGTGGATCTTGTCGTAGAGGTTGATGGTGGGATCGCAGTGCGGCGGGAAGAACTCGATGCGCTGGCCGAGGCTGGGGAGCCGGCCCTGCTGCGTCACCGTGAGCCGGCCATGCTCGTCGCCCGCCCACGTGTACTCGACCCCCGGCCACTCGACGGCCTCCGGCACGAAGGGCTTGTCGGTGGAGAACGCCTTGAGCCCCGCGTCGATCATCGCGATCTCGCCGCTCGGCACGCTGATCACCGTGGTCAGCACCGTGAGCGCCATCTCGAAGTCGCCGTAGGCGCCGCCCCCCTTGCCGCCGATCCGGCGATAGTCGAGGTCCATCACGCAGTACGAGCCGCTCTGCAGCTCGGTGAGCCCCTCGAGCTCGGTGTCGATATTGTAGGTGCCGCTCGATCCGCCGCTCACCACGTCGACGGGCAGGCCGTTCTTCTCGAACAGGTCGCGCGTCTTCATGAGCCGTCCCATGCACCGGCGCGACGTCCGCCTCCGCTCCTCCCAGCCCATCACGTGGGCGCAGTGGCCGGCATAGCCCTGCAGGCCGCGCAGGTTCAGCGCCGGCTCGTGCACCACGGCGCGGCCCAGGGCGAGCGCGGGCTCGAGCGGCTGGACACCGGTGCGGCGGCCCAGCACGTCCACATCCACGAGCACGTTCAGCACGCGCCGGGCGCGCGTCATCGCCTCCCCCAGCTCGCGCACGTTGTCGGGATGGTCGACGACGACCATGGTCTCGGGCTGCCGCTCGAGCACGCTCAGGAGCCGGCCGATCTTCTCGGGCCCGACCACCTCCGTCGTGATGAGGATATTGCGCACGCCGGCCGCGGCCATCACGTCGGCCTCGCCGACCTTGGCCACGCAGACGCCGACGGCGCCGGCGGCGACCTGGCGCCGCGCGATCTCCGGGCACTTGTGGGTCTTGGCGTGCGGGCGCAGCTTCTTGCCGGTGGCCTTGACAAAGGCGGCCATCTTCTCGACATTGCGCTCGAAGCGGTCGAGGTCGAGCAGGAGCGCGGGCGTGGGGAGCTCGTTTCGAGTCATGGCTCCGGAGGATAGCACGGCCCACGAGGAACGCTCTACCGCCAAGCGCCGGTCCCCCGCCGCGCGCCCGGTGTATCATGACGAGCCATGACGGCCGAGACGCCGATCCACCCGGGCGCAGTCGATTGGTCGGGCGAGAACCCCGGGATGTACTTGAAGGACAAGCCCGACGGGCCCTTCGTCACGCTCGTGAGCTTCTTCCGCGTCGTGGTCTCACCGTACGGGCGCGGCCAGGCTCTCGTGCTGCTGGAATCGCCGCTCCTCGACACGAGCTTGCCCGAGGCGCTCAATGTCTGCGTCACCGACAACGACGCCCTCGCCCACTGGCTCGTCGCGGAGTTCTTGTCGCACTTCGGCGCGTTCCGCGGCGCCACCGCGCTCGAGTCCATGCGCTACGTGCCGCTCACCGGATCCCAGGCCTCGGGCGACCCGCGCGAGAGCTACATGGAGTGGGTGAAGGGGGAGGGCGTGGAGGTGACGCTGTCGTGGGAAGACCTCGGCCAGCCGTTCATGATCAGGCTGCCGGCGCAGCAGTCGGCCACGGGGCGCCACGAGCTGTGGAGCCTGTTCGTGGAGGCCGGCCGCGTCAGCGCCCGGGTCAATGGGCGCGAGCTTCGCGGTCGTCCCGTCCCGCGCGACTTCGCCGGCCGCCGGAGCAGCACCGCGTTCCTGGCGTTTTCGGAAACGTGGATCCGCGCGTGACGCCGGGGTAGCGCCGGCCGCGACCGGCGAGACCGGGGCGCCACGCGCGGCGCGGGGTCAGACGAGCGGGTCTCGGTGGCCCTGGATCATCCGGACCACGACCACGCCGATGGCGACCCCGAGCAAGAGGTGAATGCGGCCGCCGAACGTATGCGAGCTGACCACGCCGAACGCCCACAGGACGAGCGATGCCACGAAGAATGACCACATCATCCCAGCCTCCCTTGTAGGTCCGGCCTGAGGGGCAACCGACGTGCCAGGCGCGCCCCGGCCGCGCTGATGGGGAATGGGCGGGAACATCGGGGGCTTGGGTGCCCGGGATGAGTGGTGGGACGCGCGGGCTTTCACTGTCCGTGTAACTTCTACAATGTAGCTATTGCACGGTCCCGCTATTCGACACTCACCCGGTTGCTGAGCTCCTCGCGATCGTCGGGCCGACGCGGGAAATGGCGGCTCAAGACCGAGCCCAGCTCGCCGATGGCGTGCACGAAGCCGTCACGCGGGCGCTCTCCGGCCAGGTGGCGCGTCATCCCGTCCACCACCTCCTGCCAGTACGCGTCCCCCACCCTCCCGTGGATCTCCACGTCGCCGATGACGGCGAGCTTCCTGTCGGCGATGGCCGCGTAGACGAGGACTCCGTTTCTCCCGTCCGTCCGGTGCATGCCGAGCCGCTCGAAGACGGCAATGGCGCGGGCCACCGGATCGCCGGGACAGCGGTGATCCAGGTGGACGCGGATCTCCGCCGAGGTGCTCGCCTCGGCGAGCGCGATGGCCCGCGTGACGGCGTCGAGGTCCTCCTCGCTCATGAACGTCCGCACCCAGCGGGGATGTCGGGCCGGCATGCGGCGAATTATCCCACACGACGCACAACGCGGGGGTTCTCCGGCTACAATTCCCCCCAAATCCAGTGCATGTCGCGATCGCGCCCGGCGCGCCGCCGGGGGGCATCGTGACGACAGGAGGGGGCATATGAGCACGCGAGCGCTCCTGCACGGTCGGACGGTCGGCCTCGGCATCGTCCTTCTCACCATCGCGTTTCAGGGATCGCCGAGCGCGCAGCAAGGCGCCGATCCCTCGCTCCGAGTCGGCGCCTCCGATCTGGGCGGTGTCGTGACGAGCGCGAACGGGCCGGAAGCGGGCGTGTGGGTGATCGCGGAGACGAATGACCTCCCGACGAAGCTCGCCAAGATCGTCGTGACCGACGAGCGTGGGCGCTACCTCATCCCCGATCTCCCGAAGGCGAGCTATCGCGTGTGGGTGCGCGGCTATGGCCTCGTCGACTCGCCGAAGACGCAGACGGCGCCCGGAAAGCTCCTCAACCTGACAGCAGTCGTGGCGCCAAGCGCCGCGGCGGCGGCGGAATACTACCCGGCGATCTACTGGTATTCGATGCTGAAGGTCCCGGAGAAGAGCGAGTTCCCCGGCACGGGGCCCGATGGCAACGGCATCAACGCGGCGCTGAAGGCCCAGGAGCAATGGCTCGACATCGTGAAGACCAACGGCTGCTACACGTGTCACGCCACTCGGCACCAAGGCGATGCCGCACGATCCCGAAGGAGCTCGGTGACTTCAAGTCCTCGGTCGAGGCGTGGCAGCGCCGGATCCAGGCCGGACAAGCCCTGGTCCAGATGACCACCAACCTCGAGCGCATGGGCAGCGCACGCGCCCTGAAGCTCTTCGCGGAGTGGACCGACCGGATCGCCGCCGGCGAGCTGCCGTCCGCGAAGCCGTCGCGACCGCAGGGCGTCGAGCGCAACGTCGTGCTCACGCTGTGGGACTGGGCGGGTCCCAAGGACTATCTGCACGACGAAGTCTCGACCGACAAGCGCAACCCGCGCGTCAATGCCAACGGTCTGATCTACGGGGCGACGGAGGAGAGCACGGACCTCTTCCCGGTGCTCGACCCCGTGCAGCACAAAGCGACGCAGGTGAAGATGCTGGTTCGCGATCCCGCGACGCCGTCGTCGAAGAACAATCCGATGCTGCCGTCCCCGTTCTGGGGCGACGAGCGCATCTGGGACAGCCAGACCAGCATGCACAACCCGATGCTCGACGAGAAAGGCCGGGTCTGGTTCACCTCGCGCGTCCGTCCGCCCGCCAATCCGGACTTTTGCAAGCGAGGGTCGGACCATCCCTCCGCGAAGCTCACGCCGATCGACACGGCCAACCGCCATCTCTCCATGTACGACCCGAAGACCGGGAAGATCACGCTGGTCAGCACGTGCTTCCCCACGCACCATCTCGTGTTCGCGGAGGACGCGAACAACACGCTGTGGACGAGCGCGGGCGGTCCCGGCAGCGGTGTCATCGGCTGGCTGAACCGGAAGATGTTCGAGGAGACCGGCGACGAGGTGAAGTCCCAGGGGTGGACCGCGCTCGTCCTCGATACCAATGGCAACGGCAAGCGGGACGAGTACGTCGAGCCGAACCAGCCCGTCGAGCCGACCAAGGACAAGCGGATCACGGCGGCGTTCTACGGCGTCGCGGTGAATCCGGCCGACGGCACCATCTGGGGCTCGGTGCTGGGCTTCCCCGGATATGTGATCCGGCTCAATCCCGGATCGAATCCTCCGGCGACCGCCCTCGCGGAAGTCTTCGAGCCGCCGTTGCCGGGCTACGGGCCGCGCGGCATGGATATCGACCGGAGCGGCGTCGTGTGGACCCCGCTCTCGAGCGGCCACATGGCGAGCTTCGACCGCCGCAAATGCACGGGGCCGCTGAACGGACCGAACGCGACGGGCAAGCACTGTCCCGAGGGCTGGACGCTCCATCCCTTCCCCGGCCCGCAGCTCGCGAACGTGAGGGAGTCCGGCAGCGCCGAGGCGAGCTACTACACGTGGGTGGATCAGTTCGACACGTTCGGGCTCGGCAAGGACGTGCCGATCGCCACCGGGAACGCCAACGAGTCGCTGCTGGCCCTCGTGAACGGCCAGTTCGTCAACCTGCGCGTCCCGTATCCGCTCGGCTTTTACACGAAGTGGATGGACGGGCGCGTCGACGATCCGAATGCCGGCTGGAAGGGCAAAGGCTTGTGGGCAACCGTGTCCACGAGAACGCCGTTCCACATGGAAGGCGGCAAGGGGACGACGAGCAAGGTCGTGAAGTTCCAGTTGCGTCCGGATCCACTGGCGAGGTGAGCGCGTCAGACGCCCCCGCGGCGATCCGGATCGTCGCCCATCTCGACATGGACGCCTTCTATGCCGCGGTGGAAGAGCGCCTGAACCCTGATCTTCGCGGCCGCCCCATCGTCGTTGGGGCCGATCCGAAGGCGGGCGCGGGCCGGGGCGTCGTCACCACGGCCAGCTACGCGGCCCGGAAGTACGGCATCCGGTCGGCGATGCCGATCACGCGCGCGTGGCGCCTGGCGGAGGCGGCGCGGCGCCGCGGAGAGCCGGAAGCCGTGTTCCTCCGCGGCGACCGTGCGGTCTATCGCGAGGTGTCGGACCGGATCATGGCCATCGCCGCGCGGGGCGCCGATGCCTTCGAGGAGGCGAGCATCGACGAGGCCTTCCTCGACCTCTCCTCCCTCGGCGACTTCGAGCGCGCGGCCGTCCACGCGCGGGCGGTGAAGGCCGAGGTCGTCGAGCGCGAGGGCCTCACCTGCTCGATCGGCATCGGGCCGAACAAGCTCGTCGCCAAGATCGCCTCGGACTTCCAGAAGCCCGACGGGCTGACGGTCGTGCAACCGGAGGCGGTCCAGGCGTTTCTCGACCCGCTCCCGATCCGGCGGATTCCGGGCATCGGCCCGAAGAGCGAGGCCTCCCTCCATGAGCGGGGCATCCGGACGATCGCCGAGCTGCGCGCCGTCGAGCAGACGCAGCTCGCGGCATGGTTCGGCAAAGGAGGGATGGAGATGGCCGAGCGGGCGCGCGGCATCTCCGGGAGCCCCGTCAGCAACGAGTGGGAGCGCAAGTCGGCCGGCGAGCAGGAGACGTTCGAGCGCGACACGCTCGAGCCGGCCCTCATCCTGGCGCGCGCCCAGGCGCTCGCCGCGGGCGTGTTCAAGCGTCTGCGGGCCGATGGCTTCGGCGGCTTCCGGACGGTCACCGTCACCGTCCGGTTCGAAAACTTCGTGACCCTGACCCGCTCCCGGACGGCGGAGATCCCGATCGTCACCCAGGACACGCTCGAGGCGCTCGCGCATGATCTGCTGCTGCCGTTCTTCGACGAGCGCGAGAACCCCAGGCGCCGGAAGATCCGTCTGATCGGTGTCCGCGCGGAAAAGCTCCTGCGCGAGTCGCCGGCGGGCGGCTGACACAGCGGGGTGCGCGGGCCGCCGATAAGGGCCCATCTGCGGCGGTACGGCGCCCTCGGCTCGGGCGCTCAACGTACGGGGAGTACGCCTCGCGCCCGGCCTTCGGGCGCCGCCTCGCAGCTGGACCCTTCTCGCCGCCCCGGCCACCCGCTCGCGTCCCTCGCGCCTTCGGGGCCAAGGAGCTCGCCGCTTCTGACGGAACCGGCCGGGGCCATGCGCGCCAGGGCCCTCACCAGCTTCCGCTTGCTCCGCCGCCGCCGAAGCTGCCGCCGCCGCTGCTGAACCCGCCGCTGCTGCTCCCGGACCCGCCGCCGCCTCCGAAGCCGCCGCCGCCCATGAACGGGCCGCCCCAGCCGGTGCCGTGGCCGGTCCATCCGTTGCGGCGGGCGCCGCGATCGAAGAAGAGTGACGGGACCACCGCGACGCCGATGCCGCCCAGGACCACGAGCAAGAGGAGGAGCTGCGCGAAGCTCAATGATCCGGACGCCGGTGCGTGGCGGGCCGCGGGGGCGCGGTACGTGCCCTTGATGGCTGCTTCGATCGCGTCGAGGCCGGCGCCGATGCCCTCGGCGACCTTGCCCTCGCGGAAGCGGGGGGCGACCACGTCGCGGAGAATCGATGACGACACCGCATCCGTCAGCGTCGGCTCGAGCCCGTAGCCGACCTCGATGCGCATCTTCCGGTCGTCGAGGAAGACCAGGAAGATCACGCCGTTGTCGAGGTCTTTCCTGCCGATGCGCCAGGCCTGGGCGAGCCGGATCGAGAAGTCCTCGAGGCTCTCCCCGTCGAGCGATCGGAAGATGGCGACGACGACCTGGTTGCCACTGCCCCGCTCGCGCTCGACGAGCTGCTGCTCGAGCCGATCGCGCTGTGTCGGAGTCAGCACCCCCGCGTAGTCGTTGATCCGGCGATCGGGAGCCGGCGGGATGCGCAGGTCCGCCGTGGCCACGGCGGCGGCGAGGACGAGCAGGAGGAATGCCGCGGCGAGGATGCGCGACGAGGCGCATGGCCGGCCAGTCAGTTCCGCGCGGGACGCGCGTTAGAACTTCACCTTCGGCGGCGTCTCGCTGCCCGGCGTCGCCTCGAAGTAGGCCTTCTCCCGAAAGCCGCGCAGGGAGGCCACGAGGCTGCCCGGGAAGAGCCGGAGCCGCGTATTGTACTCGCGCACCGCCTCGTTGTAGCGCCGGCGCTCGACGGCGATGCGGTTTTCCGTGCCCTCGAGCTGGCTTTGCAGCGCCAGGAAGTTCTGGTTGGACTTCAGCTCGGGGTAGCGCTCGACGGTGACGAGCAGGCGGCTCAGCGCCCCGCTCAGCTCGCCCTGTGCCTGCTGGAACTTCTTGAGCGCCGCCGGGTCATTGATCAGCTCCGGCGTGACCTTGATCTGCGTCGCGCTCGCCCGGGCCTTGATCACTTCCTCGAGCACGGTGCGCTCCTGGGCCGCGAAGCCCTTCACCGTCTCGACCAGGTTCGGGATGAGGTCGGCGCGGCGCTGGTAGACGTTCTGCACCTGCGCCCACTTCTCGTTGACGCCCTGCTCGGCCTGCACGAGCTGGTTGTTGACCCCGATCCCCCAGACGAAGAGGCCGACGAGGATGAGGACGATGACCCCGATCACGATGAGTGCCGCGCGCATGCATCGCAGTATACCGCGACCTCGTCGCGCCACCCCGGTTGGCCCGCGCCCGGGGCGCTGTCGGCGCCCGGCGCCCCCTATCGCCCGCGCCATGGCCTCGAGGGCTAACTCCGCGGAAATGGAGGCTGTACGCGCCGCGCGGGTGAATCTTGAGGGATTCTTGAGCGCCCCCGTGGCTACTTTGAGGCCGCGCCGCCGTCTTACGGACAGGAGGCGGCAGTGAACCAGCGAGTCGGTGAATGGAGGTCGGGTGATGGCTGACATCGTGTACGTGGCGGTGACCGCGGCGTTCTTCTATCTCACGTGGCTCTTCGTCAAGCTGTGTGACGGGCTGTAGGGAGGCGCACATGCCATTCCTCTATGTCGTCGGCGGCATCGTGTCTCTCGGGTTGCTGGTGTATCTGACGCTCGCATTGCTCAAGCCGGAGCTCTTCCAATGACGGCGAACGGCGTGCTGCAGCTCCTGCTGTACCTGGTCGTCCTCCTGCTCCTGGCCAAGCCGCTCGGGGCCTACATGGCGCGTGTCTATGACGGGCGCCCCATCGGGCTCGATCGCGCGCTCGGCTGGCTCGAGCGGCTCATCTATCGGCTGTGCGGAGTCCGGGCCGATCAGGAGATGGGCTGGAAGGTCTACGCCCTCACCATGCTGCTCTTCAACGTGGCGGGCCTCCTGGTCGTCTATCTCGGTGCAACGCGTGCAGGGTGTCCTCCCCTTGAATCCGGCGGGATTCGGCGCCGTCTCGCCCGACTCCTCGTTCAACACCGCGGTGAGCTTCGCCAGCAATACCAACTGGCAGGGCTATGGCGGCGAGTCGACGATGAGCTATCTCACCCAGATGCTCGCGCTCACCACCCAGAACTTCGTCTCCGCGGCCAGCGGGATGGCCGTCGTGGTGGCGCTCATCCGCGGGTTCGCCCGCCGCTCGTCGCAGACCATCGGGAACTTCTGGGTGGATCTCACGCGGACGACCCTCTACATCCTGCTTCCGCTGTCCCTGATCTGGTCGCTCGTCCTCGTCTCGCAGGGCGTGGTCCAGACGTTCGGCCCCTATCCGAAGGTGACGGTGGTCCAGCCCACGACCTACGAGGAGCCCGACACCGACAAGGACGGCAAGCCCGTCCTCGACGACAAAGGTCAGCCCAAGACGAAGAAGTCGACGCTGACCGAGCAGGTGATCGCGGTGGGTCCCGCCGCCTCGCAGATCGCCATCAAGCAGCTCGGGACGAACGGGGGCGGCTTCTTCAACGCCAACTCGGCACATCCCTTCGAGAACCCGACACCGCTGTCGAACTTCTTCGAGGTGCTCGCCATCCTCATGATCCCCGCGGCCCTCTGCTACACGTTCGGCGTCATGGTCGGGGACACGCGACAAGGCTGGACGGTCCTGGCCGCGATGACCGTCATCTTCGTCGCGCTCCTCGCGACGTGCGTGGTGGCCGAGCAGCAGGGCGCCGTCTTCGCCAAGCAGGGGGTCGACCACACCGCCAGCGCCTTGCAGTCGGGCGGCAACATGGAGGGCAAGGAGGTCCGCTTCGGCATCGCCAGCTCGGCGCTCTGGGCGACCGCCACCACGGTGGCGTCGAACGGCTCGGTCAACTCGATGCACGACTCCTACACGCCGATCGGCGGCCTGGTGCCGATGTGGCCATCCAGCTCGGGGAAGTCGTCTACGGCGGCGTCGGCTCCGGGCTCTACGGAATGCTGATGTTCGCCATCATCGCCGTGTTCGTGGCCGGGCTCATGGTCGGGCGGACCCCGGAGTACCTCGGCAAGAAGATCGAGGCGTACGAGATGAAGATGTCCTCCCTCGTCATCCTGATCACGCCGGCGCTGGTGCTGATCGGCACCGCGGTGGGCGTGGTCGTCTCGGCGCGGCAAGGCCGGGATGCTGAATCCCGGAGCCCACGGCTTCAGCGAGGTGCTCTACGCCTTCTCCTCGGCGTCCAACAACAACGGCAGCGCCTTCGCGGGGCTCAGCGCGAACACGCCGTTCTACAATACCGCCCTCGGTCTGGCCATGCTCTTCGGCCGCTACTGGCTCGCCGTTCCCGTGCTCGCCATCGCGGGCTCACTCGCCAGGAAGAAGATCGTCCCCAGCGGACCGGGGACCTTGCCCACGCACACGCCGCTGTTCGTCGCGCTCCTGGTCGGCGTCGTGATCCTGGTCGGGGCATTGACCTATGTCCCGGCGCTCGCGCTCGGGCCCATCGTCGAGCACCTCACGCTCATCGCGGCGAAATAGGGAGATCTCATGGCAGGCACCGTGACGGCTCGCTCGCTCTTCGATCCATCGATCCTCCGGCAGGCGGTGATCGATTCCTTCCGCAAGCTGACGCCCCAGCGTCAGGTGCGAAACCCGGTCATGTTCGTGGTCTATGTCGGCTCCATGCTCACGACGCTCCTGCTGGCTCCAGGCGCTGGTGGGCAAGGGAGAGGCACCCGCCTGGTTCATCTTCTGGGTGTCGGTCTGGCTCTGGTTCACCGTGCTGTTCGCCAACTTCGCCGAGGCCATGGCGGAAGGGCGCGGCAAGGCGCAGGCGGCGTCGCTCCGGAAGGCCCGGCGCGATCTCCAGGCCAAGCGCCTCCGCCAGCCGAGGCGCGGCGCCGACGTGCGAGATCGTCTCCGGCATCGCAGCTCCGCAAGGGCGACGTCTTTCTCGTCGAGGCCGGCGAGCTCATCCCCGCCGACGGCACGGTCGTCGAAGGCATCGCCTCGGTGAACGAGGCGGCCATCACGGGAGAGAGCGCGCCGGTGATCCGCGAGGCCGGCGGCGACCGCAGCTCCGTGACGGGCGGGACGCAGGTCCTGTCGGACTGGATCGTCGTCGAGGTCATCGCCAACCCGGGCGAGGCGTTCCTCGACCGGATGATCGCGCTCGTCGAGGGGGCCAAGCGGCAGAAGACCCCGAACGAGATCGCGCTCGACATCCTGCTCGCGGGGCTGACCATCATCTTCCTCCTCGCGACGGCGACGCTGCTGCCGTACTCGATCTACAGCGTCGGCGCGGCGGGCCAGGGCCTGCCGGTCACCGTCACCGTGCTCGTGGCCTTGCTCGTGTGCCTGATCCCGACGACGATCGGCGCGCTCCTGTCCGCCATCGGCATCGCCGGCATGGACCGGATGATCCAGAAGAACGTCATCGCCATGTCCGGCCGGGCCGTGGAAGCGGCCGGCGACGTGGACGTGCTGCTCCTCGACAAGACCGGCACGATCACGCTGGGCAATCGGCAGGCCACGCAGTTCTTTCCGGCGCCGGGCGTCACCGAGCGCGAGCTGGCCGATGCCGCCCAGCTCGCCTCCCTCGCCGACGAGACGCCCGAAGGCCGGAGCATCGTCGTCCTCGCCAAGGAAAAGTACGGGATACGGGAGCGCGACATCGAGAAGCTCGGCGCGACGTTCGTCGCGTTCACCGCGCAGACGCGGATGAGCGGCGTCAACCTGAACGGCCGCGAGGTCAGGAAGGGCGCCGCCGACGCGATCGAGGTCTACATCAAGCAGCAGGGCGGCGCGGTCCCCGCCGACATCCGCAGCACCGTCGACACCGTCGCCAAGGCCGGCGCGACGCCGCTCGTGGTCGCCGATGGCGCCAAGGTGCTCGGCGTCATCCAGCTCAAGGACATCGTCAAGGGCGGGATCCGGGAGCGCTTCGCCGAGCTCCGGCGCATGGGCATCAAGACCATCATGATCACCGGCGACAACCCGCTGACCGCGGCGGCCATCAGCGCCGAGGCGGGCGTGGACGATTTCCTCGCCCAGGCCACGCCCGAAGCCAAGCTGAAGCTGATCCGGGACATCCAGGGCGAAGGCCGCCTGGTGGCCATGACCGGAGACGGCACCAACGACGCCCCGGCGCTCGCCCAGGCCGACGTGGCGGTGGCCATGAACACCGGCACCCAGGCGGCGAAGGAAGCCGGGAACATGATCGACCTCGACTCGAATCCGACGAAGCTGCTCGAGGTCGTGGAGACGGGCAAGCAGATGCTCATGACGCGCGGCGCGCTCACGACGTTCAGCATCGCCAACGACGTCGCCAAGTACTTCGCGATCATCCCGGCGGCCTTCGCCACCACGTACCCGGCGCTCGAGGCGCTCAATATCATGCACCTGGCCACCCCGCACAGCGCGATCCTCTCGGCGGTCATCTTCAACGCGCTGGTCATCGTCGCGCTCATTCCGCTGGCGCTGAAGGGCGTCCGCTACCGGCCGCTCGGCGCGGCCGCCGTGCTGCGGCGCAACCTCTGGATCTACGGGGTCGGCGGCGTGCTCATCCCGTTCCCCGGCATCAAGATCATCGACATGATCCTGGTCGCCCTGGGCTGGGTCTAGGCCGCGAAGGAGATCATCATGCGTGCTCATGTTCGCGCAGCGATCGTCTCCCTGATCGTCTTCACGGTCGATCACGGGCATCGTCTATCCGCTGATCGTCACGGGCATCGCCCAGGTGGTCTTCCCGTCCCAGGCCAACGGCAGCCTGATCGTCAAGGACGGCAAGCCCGGTCGGGTCGAGCCTGATCGGGCAGCCCTTCGACGATCCGAAGTACTTCTGGGGGCGGCCGTCGGCCACCTCGCCGTTTCAGCGACAATGCCGTCGCCTCGTCGGGCTCGAACCTGAGCCCGACGAATCCGGCGCTCGTCAAGGCGGTGCAGGACCGGGTGGATGCGCTGCGGGCCGCCGACCCCGGCAATACGGCGGCCGTCCCCGTGGATCTCGTCACGGCGTCGGGCAGCGGGCTCGACCCCCACATCAGCCCGGCGGCCGCGCTCTACCAGGTGTCTCGGGTCGCCAAGGCCCGCAAGATGGAGCCACAGGCGGTGCAGCAGCTCGTCGACCGGACACCGAGGGCGCTGCGGGCATCTTCGGTGAGCCGCGGTCAACGTCCTGCGCTCAACCTGGCGCTGGACGGCCAAGCCGACCGCGATCGCGAGGAGACGTCATGAGGCCCGGCAATGATCGGCGGCTGTGGATCGTGATCGGAGCGCTCGGCGGCCTCGGGCTCGGCTTCGTGCTGATCCCGCTGCGCTCGCTCACCTCGGCGTCGAACCTCGCCTTCGTCTTCCTGGCCTTCACGATCGCCATCGCCGAGCTGGGCGGGCGCTCCGCCGCCGTCGTCACCGCGGTCGTGTCGGCCATGACGCTCAACTCACCATGACCGAGCACCGCCCGGATCCCGAGGCCCTGCTCGCGCGCGTGAAGGCGGAGGAAGCTCGCAAGCGCAGCGGGCACCTCATGCTCTTCTTCGGCGCCGCCGCCGGGGTGGGCAAGACCTACGCCATGCTCGAGGCCGCCCGCGCGCTCAAGGCCGAAGGGGTCGACGTCGTCGTCGGCTACATCGAGACGCACGGGCGGGTCGAGACGGAAGCGCTGCTCGAGGGCCTCGAGATCCTGCCCGCGCGCATGGTCGCCTACCGCGGAACGACGCTGAGGGAATTCGACCTCGACGCCGCGCTCGCGCGCCGGCCCGCGGTGATCCTCGTCGACGAGCTCGCCCACACCAATGCGCCGGGCTCCCGGCACGCCAAGCGCTGGCAGGACGTGCTCGAGCTGCTCGACGCGGGCATCAACGTGTACACGACGATGAACGTCCAGCACGTCGAGAGCCTCAACGACATCGTGGCCAAGATCACCGGCGTCATCGTGCGCGAGACGGTGCCCGACTCCGTGCTCGAGCGCGCCGACCAGATCGAGCTGGTGGACCTCCCGCCCGACGAGCTGCTCCAGCGCCTGCAGGAAGGCAAGGTCTATCTCCCCGAGCAGGCGAAGGCGGCCATCCAGAACTTCTTCCGCAAGGGCAACCTGATGGCCCTGCGCGAGCTCGCCCTCCGGCGCACCGCCGAGCGCGTGGACGCGGAGATGCAGGCGTACATGCGCGACCACGCCGTCGCGCGGACCTGGCCGGTGAGCGAGCGCATCCTCGTCTGCGTGAGCCCGAGCCCGCTCTCCGCCCAGCTCGTGCGCGCGGGCCGGCGCCTGGCCACGCGCATGGGCGCCGAGTGGATCGTCGCCTACGTCGAGACGCCCGCCAGCGTCCGCCTGCCCCAGGCCGCGCGCGACCGCGTCGTCCAGACGCTCCGGCTCGCCGAGCAGCTCGGCGCCGAGACCGTCACGCTGTCCGGCGCCACGATGAGCGACGAGATCCTCGCCTATGCGCGGGATCGGAACGTCAGCAAGATCGTCATCGGCAAGCCCGGCCGGTCCCTGTGGCGGCGGATCCTGCTCGGGTCCGATCGTCGACGCGCTGGTCCGGGGCAGCGGAGAGATCGACATCTACGTCGTGAGCGGCGACCGCGAGGCCGAGCCCATGAAGGCGCCGCGGATCCGGCCGCAGCCGCCTCGACTGGCGCGAATACGCCCTGGCCCTCGGCACGGTGGGCGTGTGCACCGGCCTCGCCTGGCTCATGTTCCCCCACGTCGGGTTGTCGAACCTGATCATGGTCTACCTCCTCGGCGTCGTCGTGGTGGCCACCCGGGCGGGGCGCGGCCCGACGGCGCTGGCCTCCGTGCTGAGCGTCGCGGTGTTCGACTTCTTCTTCGTGCCGCCGTACCTGTCCTTCGCCGTCTCGGACACCGAACACCTCATCACCTTCACCGTCATGCTGATCGTGGCCCTCGTCATCAGCGGGCTCACCGTGCGGATCCGCGCCCAGGCCGATCGGGCGAGAGACCGGGAGCGGCGCATCGCCACCCTCTATGCCTTGAGCCGCGACCTGGCCACCACGCGCGACGTCGACGGCCTGCTCGACACCGCGGTGCGACATATCGCCGACGTGTTCCCCGGCCAGCTCGCCGTGCTCTTGCCGGGCGATGACGGCCGGGTCGCGCCGAGACGCATGCATCCCGCCGAGTTCTCGATGGACGCGAGCGAGCTGGCCGTCGCGCACTGGGTGTACGAGCACCGGCAGCTCGCCGGGCTGGGAACGGCCACCCTGCCGGGCGCGCGCGCCCTGTACCTGCCTCTCGTCGGGTCGCGCGGCGCCGTCGGCGTGCTGGGCATGAGCCCGGCAGACGCACACGCTGCTCGAGAGCCCGGAGCAGCTCCACCAGCTCGAGACCTTCGCCAATCAGATGGCGCTGGCCATCGAGCGCGCGCAGGCGAGCGAGGACGCCCGGCGCGCCGAGGTGCGGGCGGAGGCCGAGCGGCTGCGCAACTCGCTGCTCAGCTCGGTCTCCCACGACCTGCGCACGCCGCTGGCCTCCATCACCGGGGCCGCGAGCAGCCTCCTCGAGGCCGGAGACGAGCTGGGCGACGCGACGCGAACGAGCTCCTCTCATCCATCCATCAGGAGGCCGAGCGGCTCGATCGGCTCGTCAACAACCTCCTCGAGATGACGCGCCTCGAGGCCGGCGGCGTCGTCATCCGCAACGAGTGGCAGCCGCTCGAAGGCGTGCTTGGCGCCGTCCTCAAGCGGCTGGACGGGCGCCTGCGCGATCGCGAGGTGCAGATCGACCTCCCCGGCGATCTGCCGCTCGTCCCGTTCGACGCGATGCTGGTCGAGCAGGTCCTGATCAACATCCTCGAGAATGCCGCCAAGTACACGCCCGCCGGAAGCGCGATCGACATCTCGGCGGCGACCGTCGGCGGAGCGGTGCGGGTCGACATCGCGGACCGCGGCCCAGGCTTCGCGACCGGCGAGGAGGAGCGCGTGTTCGACAAGTTCTACCGGAGCCCGGGCGCGACGGGCCGCGGTGTCGGGCTCGGCCTCGCGATCTCCCGCGCCATCATCGACACCCACGGTGGAAAGATCTGGGCCGAGCCGCGGCCCGGCGGCGGCGCCGTCTTCCACTTCACGCTGCCGATCGGCGACGCTCCACCCGAGGCACCTCCCGCCGATGGATGAAGCGAGGCACCCGCCCGGCCCGCCGACGAGCCGGAGCCGCCGCCCTCAGCAAGAAGCCCGTCGTCGTCCTCATCGAGGACGAGCCGGAGATCCGGCGCTTCCTGCGCGCCTCGCTCACGGGCCACGGCTATCGACTGTTCGAGGCGGCGACGGCGCGCGATGGGCTGCGCGAAGCCGAGTCGCGACAGCCCGACGTGGTCGTCCTGGACCTGGGCCTGCCCGACCTCGACGGGCTCGAGGTGATCCGGCGACTGCGCGAATGGACGGCGGTGCCGATCATCGTGCTCTCGGCGCGCGGCCAGGAGCCCGACAAGATCGCGGCGCTCGACGCGGGCGCCGACGACTACATCGCCAAGCCGTTCGGCGTCGGCGAGCTGCTCGCCCGGCTCCGCGTGTCGCTCCGGCACGCCGAGCGCACCGTCCGCGAGGCGGGCGAACCGGTGTTCTCCGCCGGAGACCTCGAGGTAAACCCGGGCGAGCGCCGGGTCCTCGTCAGCGGGAAGGAGATCCACCTCACGCCGACCGAGTACCGGCTCCTCGCCACGATGGTCAAGCACGCGGGCAAGGTGCTGACCCACCGTCAGCTCCTGCGCGAGGTCTGGGGCCCACCCTATGCGGACCAGGCGCATTACCTCCACGTCTACATGGCCCAGCTCCGCCGCAAGATCGAAGCCGATCCCGCGCGGCCCCGCCACCTGCTCACCGAGCCCGGGATCGGCTACCGCCTCGCCGCCGACTGATCGCGGCGCGGCGCCGCGGCCTCGGCAAGGCGCGGCGCCGCGGCCGCAGGGCGAGGCTGGCCAGCAAGAGCACGATGCCCAGCGACACGCGAAGCTGCCAGAGGGAGGCCGCGCGGGCCGGAGCGCATTGTAGCGGATCGGACACGGTAGGAGAAGGCGGCCGGGGCAGCTACAATCGGCGGCTGGAGGATCTCCGCCTGACGCTCATCCTGCTGCTCTACGCGGCCACGCTGTTCGTCGGAGCCACGCTCCTGTTCGTGGTGCAGCCGATGGTGGGGAAGAT
Source organism: uncultured Candidatus Rokubacteria bacterium (assembly GCA_963840495.1). Classification (GTDB taxonomy): domain Bacteria; phylum Methylomirabilota; class Methylomirabilia; order Rokubacteriales; family CSP1-6; genus CAWIZN01. The sequence continues at coordinate 1,966 of CAWIZN010000078.1, read as the reverse complement.
GATCCTGCCGCTCCTCGGCGGCACGCCCGCCGTCTGGAGCACGTGCATGGTGTTCTTCCAGGCCGCGCTCCTCGGAGGATACGCCTATGCTCACGCCACCACGGCGTGGCTCGGCATCCGCCGGCAGACGATCCTGCACCTGGCGCTGCTCGCCGGGCCGCTCGCCGTCCTGCCGCTCGGCGTCGACGCGAGCCGCCTGCCCGGCGGCGAGGCCAACCCCGTGCTCGGCGTGCTCGTCCTGCTCTCGCTCTCGGTGGGCCTGCCCTTCTTCGTGGTGAGCGCGACGGCGCCGCTCCTGCAGCACTGGTTCACGCACACCGGTCACCGGGCGGCGCGTGACCCCTACTTCCTCTACGCCGCGAGCAATCTCGGAAGCATGCTCGCGCTGCTCAGCTACCCTGCGCTGATCGAGCCGCGCCTGACACTCAGAGATGCCGGGTGGCTCGCCCAGACACGGCTGTGGACCCTCGGCTATCTGCTGCTTGCCGTCCTGATCGCCCTCTGCGCCGTTGCCGTGAGGCGGAGGGCCGCGCGGACCGCGGCCGCACCCGACGCGGGCGGCATGACGCCTGCGCCCCCGCCGTCGGCCGGGCCGCCGAGCGAAGCGAACCCGGGCCGACCATCCGCCGGCGCCTCTACTGGGTGGCGCTCGCCTTCGCCCCGTCGAGCCTGCTCCTCGGCACCACCACCTACGTCACCACGGACATCGCCGCTCTTCCACTGCTCTGGGTGCTTCCGCTCGCCATCTATCTCCTGAGCTTCATCATCGCGTTCGGCCGCTGGCCGGCGGCGCTCCACCGAGTGGCATGCGCAGCGACATTGCCCCTCGTCCTCCTCGTGATGTTCTTCATGATCTCGCACTACCAGCCGCGGAGCTGGGTGACGGTGCTCTGGCACTTCCTCCTGCTCTTCGTCGTCTCCCTCGCGTGCCATGGCGAGCTGGCGATCGGCCGGCCCTCACCGCGGCACCTCACCGAGTTCTACCTCCTCATCTCCGTGGGCGGCGTGCTCGGCGGCCTCGCCAATGCGCTGATTGCGCCCCTGGTCTTCAACTCGCTGCTGGAGTACCCGCTCGCGATGGTCCTCGCGTGCGTGCTCGTGGCCGGGGCCCACGCGGCGCCGACCGGCGCGCGCGCCCGCCTGCTGTCCGTGGCGCTGCCGCTCGGGGTCATCTTCCTCTCGCTCGTGCTCTACTCGGAGACCCTCAGCCTTCAGGTCGACCCCGCCTTTCTCATCCGCGTGTTCGACCCCGGCTCCCACGTGGTGACGACGTGGATCAACCCGACCGAGCGGCTCATGAACAAGCTCTTGACCTACGGCGTGCCGCTCGCTGGCGTGCGCCCTGCTGTGGCGCCGGCCGCTCGCCCTCGGCGCGGCCCTGGCGGGCGTGCTCGTCGTGGCGGGTTTCGTTGACGCGCGGAACAGCGACGAGATCCGGCGGGCGCGGAGCTTCTTCGGCGTGCTCCGCGTCACGCGCGACCGCGACCCAAAGGGCTATACGGAGCTGCGCCACGGCACGACGCTGCACGGCCGCCAAGCCAATGACCGCAAGCGCCAGGGCGAGCCCTTGTCCTACTACCATCGCGAGGGACCGATCGGACATCTCTTCGCCGAGCTGCAACACCGCTCCCCGTCCCTGCGCATCGCGGTGATCGGCCTCGGCACGGGCACGCTGGCCGCCTACGCGCGGCCGGGCGACGCGATCACCTTCTACGAGATCGATCGGCTGGTCCGCGACATCGCGTTCGACCGCGCGTACTTCACCTACACGACGGACGCCACCGCCCGCGGCGTCAGCCAGCGCGTGGAGCTGGGCGATGCGCGCGTGCGGCTCGACCGGGTCAAGCGGGAGCGGCCCGGCGAGCGCTACGACCTCATCGTGGTGGACGCCTTCTCCTCCGACGCCATTCCCGTCCACCTCGTCACCCGCGAGGCCGTGCAACTCTACCTCGACATGCTGGCGCCG
>CAWIZN010000077.1:0-58504 GCA_963840495.1 uncultured Candidatus Rokubacteria bacterium | reverse complement strand
CTTGTCCACGCGATACTGCTGCGTCGAGCCCGTTCCCGGTGCCGATCAGGCCCCCAACACTTCCGCCGGCCAGCATGGATCCGTGGCGGTCAGCGTCTGCGCGATCTTCTGCACGTGGTTCCCGTCGACTTGTCGGTCGCGGGACAGAGCTTGAGTGTCAGCTTGTTGCCCGTCGCCTCCGCGCTGATCCGGAAGAACGTGTTGACAGTAGGGTGGGGTGTGCCGGCACTGGCCAGGATGGTCTCGATCCCGTTCGTGATCTTCGAGATGCGCGCAGACTCGACCGCCTATCTGCCGTACAGCAGGTAGTAGTTGTTCGGATCCAGGAAGCGCAGCACGACGCCGAGCCGGGGCGCCGTGTTGTCCTCGACCGAGGCGAACGACGCGGCGGCAGCGTGATTGAGGCCGCTGAGCGCGGGCTGGATCGCGATGTGGGTGTCCTTCAGGGGCGCGTTTCTGAGCTCGTTGCCCTTGATGCCGAGATCGCCTCGCGCCTCCTGCCAGCCATTGCCCGGCGCGGTCGAATCAGGCGCGGTCGAAGGGGTCGCTGAACGCGACGGTCCCCGGCATCGGATCACCGTCACGGTGAGTGCGTCGGTCACGGCGGCGAGTCCGTCACTGACGGTCAAGGTCACGGCATAGGTCCCCGCCGCGACATACGCGTGGTACGCCGTCGGCCCGAAGGCCGATTTCCGTCTCCGAAGTCCCAGGCGACGCAGGACTCGTTCGGGTCACTCGCGGACCCCGTTGAACTCACCACGTGACCGACGACGGATGTCTGGTCGGGCCCGGCGCTCACAGTGGGCGGATCGTTGGAGTCGCTCCCGTGCCGCGGGCTCGAGATCGCGTGGAGCTTCCAATCGATGGAGGCGACGTAGAGCACGGCGTTGCGACCCGTTTGCGTGCTCGCCGTTCCCGCGATGACCGGGAACGAGGTGACGACGTTGCCGGTATCGTAGATCCAGAGCGACACGCCATCCGGCGAGAACGCGTAGACGCTGGTGCCGAACCCGACGTACACGATTCCGTCCGCTCCGACGGTGGGAAACCCTCCGTACGGCGACGCGGATGGACGGGCCATATTGCCACCGCAGCGTTCCGTCGCGCGCGACGGCGTAGATTGCCCTGGACACCCCCGACTTCACGCCGAAGTAGACCGTGCCGTCGCTCCCCAGCGCGGGAGTCTGATCCACGATCCCTGCCGGAAAGTTCCACAGGATCTTGCCGCTTGCCATCGGTCGTCGTCTGGACCGCCGAGAGGCCATTCGTCGAACCCATGTAGACCGTGCCGTCGGACCCGATCACCGGGGACGCGGTGATCTTGGTGCCGATCGGGATCTTCCAGATGCCGGGTCGGAAGGTGGTGTTGTCCTGGACGTTCTGTCTCCTGGAACTTGTGCAGCATGCCGGTGACGTCACCCAGGTAGAGGAAGCCACTCTGGTCGATCGCCGGCGAGGAGGTGTCCATGAAGCTGCCGAGCACGTACTTCCACTTCAGCGTGCAGTCCGGGTTGAGCGCGGTGAAGACTCCGTTACCGTAGAGGTTCTGCGAGAAGGCGAAGTAGACGGTCCCGTCCAGGCCGATGGTGGCCGAGTCGTGGATGTCGCCCTCGAACCCGTGGTTGTACAGGCATTTCTTGGCGCCGTTGCTCGGATCGAAGGCCGTCAGCGTATTGTCGCGATCACCGAGGTAGATGGTGCCGTCGATGCTGATTGCGGCCGCCGACCGCGAGGCGGAGGCGCGCGTCTGAACACAATCGTCCCCCCACTTCAGGGTCATGTCCGGATTGATGGCGCAGAGATATCCCTGAGCGGACGTGGGGGGCCTCGGCACGTCGACGCCGACGTAGATCGTGCCATCCGACGCGATGGTCGGAGAGCTCGCGATCATGCCGAAGCTCTGCCAGAAGGTCACGTCGGTGGACGCCGGCGCTCCCGAAGGGAACAGCGGGCCAAGAAGCGAGCTTCGTCCGGTGTGCCGGACATCGTGCTGGAACATCGGCCAGGGCGTCTGGGCAAGCTGGCCCGCCGCGGGCCCCGTCGAGACAAGCAAGAGTGCGCCCGTCAAGAGCAGGAACGTCATTGCGCGATGCACGGACCCTAGCGTGTTCATCGATCATCCCCCAGTGCGTATTCAGCCTCGAGCCAAGGCCTCCGGATCGTCGCCTCCGGTGTCCTTGGCGCACTTAACTTACACGAAGACGCGGCGCAGCGGTGGGTTGTCTCGAGGCGGCGATCGCCTTCGAGATGCTCAGCGATGCTGTGGCCAGGAGTGGCGGCGCGCGGCCCATTTGGCATGAAATCGACGGTTTCGGGCCGAGATACCCGGACCCGGGGCCGCGCCCGGGAGCGGGCGAGAGATCATGTCTCGCGGATCGGCATGCGGTGCAGAGCGTGGGCCAGGCCTGGCTCGTGCTCGAGCTGAACCGCTTCGCCGTGCTGGCACTGCTGGTGTGGGGCGGCCACGTGCGGTACGGTACTGGCACGTGGCCGTGGCGCATAGGCCGGACCTTCCGTCGGCTCCCTCCGTCTCCTGCCACGGCGAACACTCGCCCTGATCCCGATCTCCCCCTCGGGACCGGAGTGATCCTGCAGCGTCGCCGGGCCGGGGAGGCGTCCGGGAGCGTCTCGAGCGGCAGGGCTACGTCATCGCGGCCGGGGCGGTTGGGTCCGGGCCTGGAGGCTCAGCCGGCCCGGTTGGCGAGGATGGCCTGCACGGCAAGGGAATTCTGGACGGTGGCGATGACGCAGAGCCGGCGGGGGACAGGCGGGGACATCGACGGCGAACACACGCCGCATGGGCGCGGCCCACGTGCAAGAGAGCGGAGAGGAAGACGTGCAGATACGACTGGGGTACGAATTGATCTATGAGTGCCAGCAGTTCACGCCGATGATCTTGACGTTGAACGTGCACTACACGCGCGCATCGGATTTGGTGCGACCCGACTACTTGGTCACCGATCCGCCCGTGCCGGTGAAGATGTATCGGGACGGCTTTGGTAACTGGTGCAGCCGTATCGTCGCACCGCCTGGCCGCTTTCGGTTGACGACCGACGCGCTCATCAACGATCGCGGCGAACCCGAGTCCGTGCCGCGTCACGCCGAGCAACACGCGGTCGAATCTCTTCCCGAGGACACCCTCGTGTACCTGCTCGGCAGCCGGTACTGTGACACGGATCATCTGTCCACGATCGCCTGGGATCTGTTCGGCAAGACGGGGCTCGGGTGGCAGCGGGTCCAGGCCGTCTGCGATTTCGTGCATCAGCGCATCACATTCGGCTACCAGTATGCGCGGCCCACCAAGACGGCGTGGGAAGCCTTCAACGAGCGACAAGGCGTGTGTCGAGACTTCGCGCACTTGGCCATCACGTTGTGTCGTTGCCTCAATATCCCGGCGCGGTATTGCACCGGGTATCTGGGGGATATCGGCGTGCCCCCGGTGGATGCCCCCATGGATTTCGCGGGCTGGTTCGAAGCCTATATCGGCGGCAACTGGTACACATTCGACCCTCGCAACAACCAGCCGCGTATCGGTCGCGTATTGATCGCGCGCGGCCGCGATGCGGCAGACGTCGCCATCAGTACGACGTTCGGGCCCGCGGTCCTTTCCAGCTTCAGAGTCTGGACCGACGAGGTCTTGCCGATTTGAAGTGATGGCGACGCCGAGGGGCCGCGCGCGTCGCGGCTCCCTCGGCGTCGCCAGCCGCTGCTGCGCTGGCCTTCTGACCTACTTCTTGATCAGCGTCGTCTCCTTGTCCTGGTTGTTCTGCGGCTTGCTGTCGGGCTCATTGGCCTTGATCGAGGCCTTCGCGGTGAGGGGCTTGTGACAGGCCTCCCAGGAGCTTGATCACCTTGACCTCGACGACCACGGCGGCGGCATCCCCGGGGTTCAGGAGCCCGAAAGAGCAGGAAACCCACTGCTGCGGCGATGATCGAACAGGTGCCGATGCCCGCGGGAGTGAGCTGAGCCGACAGCACCTTCTTCTCGACCTTGCCCTCGAAGGTGATCGGGACCAGCACCCGGTGCGAGCTCCTCCTGGCGCTCGGCCATGCCAGCGCCGCAGCGTGACGCAGGCGGTGTGGCGACCGACGTACCGGCGTGCCGCCGCGGCGGCCCGCGCCGTGATGGGCATGCCGCGCGCCGCCGAGGCCGCTCGCCTGCTCGCCGGCGCGGCCCTCGGCTCCGGCAGTTCCAGCGAGACCGGGAACGTCGACGAGCCGCTGCTCGACATGCTGCGCGAGGCCCTCGACGCGCTCGGCGACACGGAGCCCGTCCTGCGCGCGCGCCTGCTCGCGCGCCAGGCGATGGCGCTCTACTTCTCGCCCGACTCCGCGCGCGGCGAGGCGCTCAGCCTGGAGGCCCTCCAGCTGGCTCGCGCCACCGGCGACGTCGCCACCGAGCTCCGCTGCCTCGTGGCGCGGCATTTCGCGCTCTGGCGACCCGACCACCTCCACGAGCGCGCGCGTGTGGCGGCACAGATCCTCCATCTCGGCGACCTCGCACGCGAGCCCGAGATCGTGCTCGAGGGGCTGCTCTGGCGGCTCGTCGCGGAGCTGAGCGCGGGACGGCGAGGCGGTCTCGCGCGAGATCGACGCGTTCGCCCGCGCCGCCGGTGCGGTGCGCCATCCCATCTATCGCTGGCATGCGGAGCTGCATCGGCGATGCGCGCCCTCGCGGACGGCCGACTGGCCGAGGCGGAGCAGGTCCATCACGCGCGCTCCTCTACGGGGAGCGCGCCGGTCTCGAGACCCGCGCCAGGCATTCGGGGTCCACGTGTTCTGATCCGCCACGAGCAAGCCGCCTGCCGAGCTGCATCGCGATCTGCACGCGCTGGCGGAGCGGTTTCCGCTGCCGGTCTGCGCTGCGGGCTCGCGCTGCTCTACGCGGAGACCGGGCGCACCGAGGACGCGGGTCTCGCGCTCGAGCCCCTGGCCGCCGAGGACTTCGCGTCTCTCCCCGTCGACGGCAACTAGCTGCCCGCGATGTCGTGCTCGCCCAGATCTGCGTCGCCGTCGCCGATCGCGCCCGCGCTGCCAGTTGTACGACCAGCTGCTCCCGTACGCGGCCGCGTGTGGTGGTCGCCCAGGCGCACGCCTGCCTCGGCGCGGTGGCCTACTACCTCGACCTGCTGGCGGCTTCAGACCAGCGCTCCCACGCGGCGGGCACCTCGACGACGCCCTCCACGCCGCCGAGGCCGTCATCGGCGCATTGCTTGTCGCCTACGCGCAGTGCGCGCTGGCGTCGTGTTGCGTCACCGCCCCTGGCTCACCGCGGACGGCCGCTCTGCACGCCGCGGCCGGAGCGGAGCCCAGCGGCTCGGCACCGCGCGTCTCGCCGCCAGTCGAAGCCCTTCACGCCCCGGATCGCGATGCGATGACGCCGGCAGCGCAAGCCACCGGCGCGGCGATGCCGGCCGTCTTCCGCAAGGACGCCCAGTACTGGACGGTGGCGTTCGACGGGTCGGAGTCGCGCCTGAAGCACAGCCGCGGCCTGGCGTATCTCGCCGAGCTCTTGCGCCATCCCGACCGCGAGCTCCACACGCTCGACCTCGCAACCCGCCACCGCGTGACGCCGGCGACGAGACGACACGCAAGCGCCCGGGACGACGCCGGCGCCATGCTGGACCCGGCCGCCAAGGCGGCCTACCGCGAGCGCCTCGCGCAGATGCGCGCCGAGGTCGAAGAGGCCACCGCGCTCAACGACCTCCGCCGCGCCGAGCGCGCTCGCGAGGAGATCGAGGTGTTGATGCAGCAGCTCGCCGGGGCGGTCGGGCTCGGCAATCGCGCCCGCAAGATTCATTCGAACGCGGAGCGCGCGCGCGTGGCGGTCGCCACCAAGGCGGTGACGCTCGCGCTCAGGACCATCGCCGAGGCCAATCCGTCGCTGCGCGCTACCTGGCCGGACGATCAAGACCGGTCAATTTCGGCTCGTACACGCCGGACCCGCGGTTCCCCTTCACGTGGAGGCTCGAATGAAGGGCTCCTCTTCACGGTTCCTCGAGTTCTCCAATCGGGTTGGTGCCGGCCTCTTCACGGCTGTTAGCGGCCGAGCGGCCGTCCGGCCATCGAACGCTACCAGCCAGCCGGCCAGTACGACCACGCCGAGCTGCTCGAGCTGCGGAGCGCCTGGCCGTATCGGTCGGCTTCAGCCGCGCCGACCTCCTGCGCCGCTTCGGCCGCGCGCTCTTCCGCCACTTCACGGCGCTGTATCCGGTGTTCTTCGCCGGCGCGGAGTCGGCCTTGGCGTTCCTGGCCGACATCGTCACCTACGTCACGGCGCGCTCCAGTAGCTCTACCCGATGCCCAGTTTCCCGTGTTCGAGTGCCGGCGGCTCGATGACCGCCGGCTGCAGATGATCTATCGGCGCGGCGCCGACTGGCCGACCTGGCCCAGGGCTGATCGAGCGCTGCATCGCCCACTTCGGCGAGGAGGTTGCCGTGCACCGCGAGATCTCGAGGGCGGTGACGGCGAGGTCGTGCGCTTCGGCACTGTCGCGACACCGCGCAGAGCGCGGACTGATGCCGGCGCCGGGCGTTCAGTCGAGCCGGTACACCCGCCGGGCCGTGCCGCTGAACATCGCGAGCTTCTCCTCCGCGGACGCGCCCGCGGCGGTGAGCTTGAGCGCGTTCCACAAGGGCGCCCAGCCGATCCCCATCTTCTCCACGGGGAAGTTGCTCTCGTACGTGCAGCGCGTCGCCCCGAACAGCTCGATGCACGTCTCGATATAGGGCCGCCAGTGCGCCGCCAGCTCGGCCGAGGTCGGGGGCGCGGGCAGGGTGCGGTAGTCGCTCGCGGCGAGCCGCATCATCATGCCGCCGAGCTTCATGACCACGTTCGGGCAGCGGGCCAGCTCGGCGATCGCGGGCTTCCAGGCCGCGAAGACCTCGTCGCGCTTGCCCGCATAGGGGCCGTAGCCGAGCGGCCCGCCGCAATGGCCCACGACGATGGAGGCCTCGGGCACGGCGCGGGCCAGCTCCACGATGTCGCCGAGCTGGGGATGAAACGTCCACGCGTCGAAGGTCAGGCCGAGCGCGGCCAGGCGGCGCAGGCCCGCGCGGAAGTCCGACTGCCTGAAGAGATGCAGGCCGTGCGCGGTCTGGCTATTGCCGATGACCGGGCTCGCGTCCCACGCGCCCGAGTGGCGCACGCCGCGGAAGCGCCCGCCGCCGGCCCGGACATGCGCCTCCAGCACCGGCTCCACGCGGTCGCCGAGCGTGAGGTCGGCGAAGCCCACGATGCCCGCGGCGACGCGCGTCGGCCCATAGGCGCCGCTCTCGCTCATCGCCGCCATGCCGGTGACGAACTCGGTCTGGCCCACGGGCCGCATCTCCTCGGGACCCGCGGCGCGATACATCGCATGGCACTCGACGAAGACGGTGGCGACGACGTTGTGGCCGGTGCGGACGTCGTCGAGGAACTCGTGCAGGAGATAGCGGTGGTCGGGCCGCTCCCACAGGTGGTGATGCGTGTCGATGATGGGCAGGTCGGGCTCGAGGATCGGCTCCGGCGGCTGCTTGGCGAGCCAGGCCTCGTCGGGCGCGTAGATGCGGCCGAATTGCGTCGGGCGTACAGAAGACGGGCTCATCGGGATTCTCCTCGTCCCGTCAGGCGCTCGCCTGCCGCATCAGCGCGGCGCAGCGGTCGAGCAGCGGCAGCACCTCGTCCGCCTTCGCCGGCGGCACGTTGAAGATGAGCCGGGCGACGCCGGCGTCGCGATAGCGCTTGATCAGGTCGAGGTCCTCGGCGACGCCGAAGACGGTGATCGGCAGGCTCGCGGGATCGCGCCCGGCCTCGACCGCCATCTTGCGGAAGTCGGGCAGGAGGCCCAGCACGTCGCCGTAGGCGGGCCGGCGGGCATGGGGCAGCCAGCCGTCGCCGTAGGCGATGGCGCGGCGCGCGCCGTGGGGATAGGCCCCGCCGACGATCACCGGCGGGTGCGGCTTCTGTGCGGGCTTGGGCCACGTCATCATCGGCGGGAAGCGCACGTGCTCGCCGCTGTACTCCGGCTTCGACTTGGTCCAGATCGCCCGCATCGCCTCCACCCGCTCCTGCATCACCTTGAATCTCGACCCGAACTCGGTGCCGTGATCGGCCATCTCCTCGGCGTTCCAGCCCGCGCCGATGCCGAAGAGGAACCGGCCGCCGGAGACCTGGTCGAGCGAGGCGACCTCCTTGGCCGTCTGGATGGGATCGCGCTGGACGACGAGGCAGATGCCCGTCCCGACGCGGAGCCGCGTCGTGGCCGCGGCGGCGGCGGACAGCGTGACGAAGGGGTCCATCACGTCGTAGTACTTCTTGGGCAGGTCGCCGCCCTGCGGAAACGGGGACCGGCGCGACAGCGGGATATGGGAGTGCTCGGGCGCCCAGAGCGACTCGAAGCCGCGCTCCTCGAGTGCCCGGCCCAGCTCCACCGGCCCCATCGAATAGTCCGTGAAGAAGATCGCCGCCCCGAAGTCCATGGCCGCCTCCCGGTGCCGTTGTTTGGCTGCTTCCCGGCCGACAGCTTACAGTGGAATCGCACCGAGGAGGGATTACGGATGCTCAGAAGGTGACGGGCAGGCGCGGACAGTCCGCGCAGCGTGAGGCTCTGCCGGAACGCCGGCGCCTCCGTGGCCAGCCGGAGATTGGGCAGCCGCCGGACGAGCGTCCCGATGGCGATCTGCCCCTCGACGCGCGCCAGCGGCGCCCCGAGGCAGAAGTGGATGCCCCAGCCGAACGCGATGTGGCGGTTGTCGGTGCGCGTGATGTCGAGTCGCTCCGGATCCGGGAACTGCGCGGGGTCGCGGTCGGCCGCCCCGATGAAGGGCATCACCATCTCGCCCTTGGGAATGATCCGGCCGCCGATCGTCACGTCCTCGCTCGGGATGCGCGCCGTGCGCTGCACGGGCCCGTCGAAGCGCAGCAGCTCCTCCACCGCGGTCACCATCAGCCCGGGATCCTCCTGCAGTCGGTGGAGCTGCCCGGGATGCCGGAGGAGCGCGAGCGTGCCGTTGCCGATCAGGTTCACCGTCGTCTCGTGACCGGCGACGAGGAGGAGGATGCACGTGGCGAGCAATTCCTCCTCGTTCAGCTTGTCGCCCGCCTCCTCCGCGGCGATGAGCCCGGACAGCATGTCGGACCTCGGGTGGGCGCGGCGCCGCGCGATGAGGTCGCGGAAGTAGTCGCCGAGCTCGTGGCGAGCGGCGAGGCTCCGCTTGGCCACGTCGGAGTCCGGCGGCAGCCAGATGGCGTCGAGACCCCGCGCGATGTCGAGCCCCCACGTCTTGAACCGCTCGCGGTCCTCGAGCGGCACGCCGAGCATCTCGCAGATGACGGTGACGGGCAGGGGGTAGGCGAAGTCCTCGATGAGGTCCATCCCCCCCTGGTTCTCGACGCGGTCGAGCAGGCCGTCGACGATCTGCTGGATGTGGGGGCGCAGGACGTCCACCACGCGCGGGGTGAAGGCCTTGCTGACGAGGCCGCGCAGGCGCGTGTGGTCGGGGGGATCCCGATCGAGCATCGACAGGCCCGGCCCCGCCACGGGAAGGCCGAAGCGCGCGGCCACGAAGGCGGGGATGGCCTCCTTGGCGAGGCGCGGATCGCGGAGCGCCGCGGCGACGTCCTCGTAGCGGGTGAGGACCCAGAAGCCGAGCGGGCTCTGGTGAACGGGATCCTCGGCGCGCAGGCGCCGGTAGGTCGGATAGGGGTCCGCGACGAACGCGGGATCCATGGGATTGAAGTGCAGGTCATCCATGTGGCGATCCTCCGAGGATGGTCGTTGGTCACTATACGCGGCTCGGCGGGACGGAGCCAACTTGCGTTGCGGCGCGAGGCGGTGGCGCCGGCAAGCGGCAATGGGCACAATGGGCCCCATGAGTCGGCTCCTGATGATGGCACTTCTCGCGGCCTGCCTCGCGGCGGCGCCCGCGCGGGGCCGGGGCGGCGTGGACCGGCAGTCCGAGGGTCACGGTCGAGCTCGTGAGCGAGGGCGACGCCATCGCGCCGGGCAAGACGTTCTGGATCGGGCTCCGCCAGACGATCGCCCCGGGGTGGCACACCTACTGGATCAATCCCGGCGATTCGGGGGAGCCGCCGCAGATCGACTGGGCGCTGCCCGCGGGCTTCTCGGCGGGCGACATCGCCTGGCCGCATCCGGAGCGCATCCGTGTCGGGCCGGCCATGAGCTACGGCTACTCGAATGAAGTCGTGCTCCCCATCCCGGTGACGGCGCCGGCCGACCTCGTCCCGGGCGCGCGGGTGACCTTGTCCGGCCGGGCGAGCTGGCTGGTCTGCGAGAAGGAGTGCATCCCCGAGGAGGCGCCGGTCTCGCTCACGCTGGCCGTCGCCGCGGGGGAGCCGGGGCCGCATCCGACCGGGGCGCCGCTCATCGCGCGGGCGCGACAGGCCTTGCCCTCGCCGAGCCCGTGGCCCGCGTCCTTCACGGCGACGCCGGAGACGGTCACCTTCACCGTCGCCGCGCGCGGCCTCGCCCCCGAGCGCATCGGCGAGGTGTGGTTCTATCCCGCTCGCTGGGGCGCCATCGACCACGCGGCGCCCCAGCAGGCGCGGGTCGACGCCCGCGGCATCACGGTCGAGGTGGCGCGGGGACAGCTCCCCGGGGCGACGGCCGCGCCCATCGACGGCGTGCTCGTGCTGACCGAGCGGCTCGACGGCGGCACCGCGCGCCAGGCCTTCACGCTCCGGGCCACGCCCGGCGCCACCGCGACGTCGGGCGTGGCGCTGCTGCAGGCGGTGGCCCTCGCGCTGGCCGGCGGCCTTCTGCTGAACCTGATGCCCTGCGTGCTCCCGGTCTTGTCGGTGAAGGCCCTCGGCCTGGTCCAGCACGCGGCGGGGTCGGCGGCGGCGATGCGGCGACACGGCCTGGCCTACACCGCGGGCGTGCTCCTCTCGTTCGCCGCGGTGGCGGGGACACTGCTCGCGCTCCGCGCGGGAGGCGAGCAGATCGGCTGGGGCTTTCAGCTCCAGTCGCCGCTCGTCGTGACGCTCCTCGCCTACCTGCTCTTCGCCATGGCGCTGGCGCTGTCCGGCGTCTTCGTCATCGGCGGCCGGCTCGCCGGCGCGGGGCAGGCGCTGGCGGCGCGGCCCGGCTATGGCGGATCCTTCTTCACGGGCGCGCTCGCCGCCGTCGCGGCCACGCCGTGCACGGCGCCGTTCATGGGCGCGGCGGTCGGCTTCGCCGTGACCCAGCCCTGGGCCACGGGCCTCCTCGTCTTCGAGGCGCTCGGCCTGGGGCTCGCGCTGCCGTATCTGCTGCTGACGCTGATCCCCGCCTGGCGGCGCTTCCTGCCGCGGCCCGGGGCCTGGATGAAGCGGCTCGAGGAGCTCCTGGCCTTCCCGCTCTATGCCTCGGTGGCGTGGCTCGTCTGGGTGCTGAGCCAGCAGGCCGGGCCGACGGGCGTGGCCGTGGCGCTCGGCGGCCTCGTCCTGATCGGGCTCGCGGCGTGGCTCTTCCAGGCCTCGCGGGACGCGAGCGTGACGTGGCGCCGCGCGGGCCTGGCCGCGGTGGCCGCGCTGGTGGTGGGCGCGGTGGCCCTCGGCCCGCTCGCGGGCACCGCACCGGCCCCGGGTCCCGCGCAGGCGGCGGGCGGTCGGGACGAGGCCTTCAGCCCTCGGCGCCTCGCCGAGCTGCGCGCGCAGGGCCGGCCCGTGTTCGTGAACGTCACCGCCGCCTGGTGCATCACCTGTCTCGTGAATGAGCGCGTGGCGCTCCGGTCCGCCGCCGTGGCCGAGGCGTTCGCCCGGAAGGGCGTGGTCGTGCTCAAGGCCGACTGGACGAACCGCGACGCCGGCATCACCGAGATGCTCGGGTCGTTCGGGCGCAGCGGCGTCCCGCTCTACCTGCTGTATCCGCCCGCCGCGCCCGGCCGCGCCGCCGGGAGCGAGCCCGCCGTGCTCCCGCAGATCCTGAGCGAGGGGGCGGTGATCGACGCGGTGAACAAGATCTGACCGACAATCGACCAACCCGAAAAGGAGGAGCCATGTCCGAGCCCAGCCTGAGTCGTCGCGCATTCCTCGCATCCACCGGTCTCGCCGCATTCGCGGGACCGAGCCTCGCCCGATCCCGGGCCGCGTGGGCGGCGGCCGCCGCCAAGGTGGGCGCCGCCGCGCCCGCGTTCTCCGCCGTCGCCACGACGGGGAAGACCGTGAGCCTCGCCGACTATGCCGGCAAGATCGTCGTGCTGGAGTGGACGAACCATGACTGCCCGTACGTGAAGAAGCACTACGAGACGAGCAATATGCAGGCGATTCAGAAGGAGGCCACCGGCCAGGGGGTGATCTGGCTCACGATCATCTCCTCGGCGCCGAACGAGCAGGGGTACGTGAGCGCGGGCCAGGCCGACGAGCTGACCAAGACGCGCGGCGCCGCGCCGACGGCCGTGCTCTTCGATCCGACGGGCGTGGTCGGCAAGATGTACGGCGCCACCAATACCCCGCACATGTACGTGATCGACAAGGCGGGCGTGCTCCAGTACGCGGGCGCCATCGACGACAAGCCGAACACGCGGAAGAGCGACGTGCCCGGCGCCCAGAACTACGTGCGCGCGGCGCTCGCGTCGGTGGCGGCGGGCCAGCCGGTGAAGACGCCCGTCACGCGTGCCTACGGCTGCACCGTGAAGTACGCGTGATCTCGCGCCGCCGCCTCCTGCACGGCGCGGCGGCGATGGCGGCCGCGGCAGCGTCGCCGCGGCCCGCCCTGGCCCAGGTCACCGATGCCGGGCGCGCGGCGATGGCGGGCGCGGCGACGGCGTTTCTCGCCGCGCTGCCCGACGACGCGCGGCGGCGCGCGGTCATCGCCTTCGGCGACAAGGAGCGCTTCAACTGGCACTACGTCCCGCGCGGGCGCGAGGGGTTGCCCTTCAAGGCGATGCCCGCGCCCGCGCGGGCGGCGGCCCACGAGCTGATGAAGGCGAGCCTCTCGGCGGTCGGCTATGCCAAGGCGGTCAACGTGATCCGCCTCGAGGGCGTGCTGCGCCAGCTCGAGACGTTTGGCGGGCTCCTGCGCGATGCCGAGAACTACTCGGTCACCGTGTTCGGCGCGCCGGATTCAACCGCGGCGCCGTGGGGCTGGCGCCTCGAAGGCCATCATCTGTCGCTCAACTTCACCCTCGTGCCCGGCAAGCCCGTCGCGGTCACGCCGGCCTTCTTCGGCGCCAATCCGGCGGAGGTGCGCTCGGGACCCCTCAAGGGCCTGCGCACCCTCGCGCGCGAGCAGGACCTGGGTCGAGCGCTGGCCCAGGGCATGGACGCGGCCCAGCGCCGGCGCATGACCATCTCGGCCCAGTCGCTCGGCGACATCGTCGCGGGGCCCGGGCGCGGGGAGAGCCTCGCGTCCCAGGTGGGCCTGCCCGCGGTCGATCTGGCGCCGCCCCAGCGGGAGCTCTTGATGCAGCTCGTCGAGGAGTACGCGCGCAACATGCGCCCCGACCTGGCCGATGAGCACCTCCGGCGGATCCGGGAGGCGGGCGTCGAGCGCATTCACTTCGCGTGGGCCGGACCGATCGATCCGGGGCATGCCCACTACTACCGCATCCACGGGCCGACCGTGCTGATCGAGCTCGACAATACGCAGAACGACGCCAACCACATCCACTCCGTGTGGCACGATCCCCGGAACGACTTCGGCGCCGATCTCCTCCGCGCCCACTACGAGCGCGGCCACCGGCACCAGCACGCCTGAGCAGTTGCGCGAGCGGAGCCCGCGAGAGGGCGCGGCGCCCTCGGGCCAGGCACGGTAGAGGTCCGTCACCGCGTCCTTGAGCATGCGCACGGCCGGTCCCTGTGCCCAGCGCTTGACCGTCTCGTACGCCGCCCGTTCGATCTCGTCCCGGTCGGCGAGGGCGTAGCGGCCGTCGCGGACCACCACCCGGCCCGCCACCATCACCACGTCCACCGCCGGCGGCCGGAGCCACTGGACGACGGCGGCCGCGATCGACTCCGGGCCGTCGATCGACCGCGCGATGGGCCCGAGCCGGGCGAGCACGAGGTCGGCGGGCGATCCGGGCTCGAGGCGGCCGAGACCGCCTGCCCCAAGGACCTCGGCGCCGCACTCGGTCGCCCAGCCGAGGACCGTCTCCGCCGGGAGCGCCGGCAGGTCGAGGCCGGGAGGCGAGTGCAGCAGCTGCGCGAGCCGCGCCTCCTGCAGCAGATCCTCGTCGTCATTCATCCCGAGGTTGTCGGTGCCCAGCGCGAGCGCCACGCCGCGGTCGGCCATGTGACGCACCGGGGCCACGCCGCTCCGGAGGCGCAGATTCGAGCTCGGATTGTGGGCCACGACCGCGCCCGTCTCCCGCATCAGCTCGACGTCGCGGCCGGTCAGCCATACGCAGTGAGCGCAGATCACGTCGGGACCGAGGAAGCCGGTGCGGGCCAGCCACTCGACTCCCGTCTGGCCCCACCGCTCGACGGCGTGCGCCCTCTGGTACGGCGTCTCGAGCAGGTGGATGTTGATCCGGACCCGGCGCGCCGTCGCCTGCTCCCTGAGCGCCCGCAGCAGATCCTCGGTGCAGCCGTCCGGATTGACCGGGGCGAACTGGAGGTCGACCCCGGGAAACGCGTCGTGAAGACGCCCGCAGAGCGCCAGGTAGTCCGCGATCGGCATCACCGGGTTCGACCACTGGGCGACCTCGGCCTGCGCCTCCGGAGGGAGCCGGGCGAAGAACACCTCGTCGCCGACGTAGGGACCGAACGTGTTCTGGTCGCGGATGCCCACGCCCACGCTGAACCGGATCCCGCTGGTCCGGTAGGCGCGGATGATCTTGCTGAGCCGCTGCTCGTACAGCTCGGGCGGCCCGCCGTAGTTCGAGTCCAGGTGCATCGTGGCGGTGATCCCGGCCTCGAGCTGGCGCACGCAGCCGAGGAGCACGTCCGCGTAGGGATCGACGCTCAGCCCGCGGCGCAGGCCGACGGAGCGGATCTCGCCGGGCTCGTCGGGAATGCCGAGCCGCAGCGTGGTGATGCCGCGGCCGTGCGAGTGGGAGTTGACGAGGCCCGGCATGAGCAGGTGCGTGCCGTCGCCCAGCGTCGGCGCACCGGGATAGTGCCGCCGGAGGACCGCGTAGTCATCGGCGGCCAGAACCTGGCCGTCCTCGACGTAGACGGCGCCGTCCTCGACCACGTCCACCGGCGGGCCCCAGCGCCTGACGAGAAAGCGCCCCCTGACGATCTCACCCATTGGCCCGCTCTCGGCGCCCACGCGCTTCCGAGCCCGTAGTCGAAGGCGCCGCGCTCCTCGAACGGGCCCCGCACGACGGCGCGCCTAGCAGGATGCGGAAAAGCTCGCATCCAGCTTAGACGTCGAGGTCGGACGACTGCAGCCGGCGAACGCCCGCGGCCTGCATGTCGGTCCACGCCTTGGCCAGCGAGCCGCCGACGTCGATCCCGCGGCAGGCGTCCTCGATGACCGCCGCGCCGAAGCCCGCCTTCCGCGCGTCGACCGCCGACCATCCGACGCAGAAGTCGGTGGCGAGCCCGCACAGATAGACCTGGGTGAGGCCGCGGTCGCGCAGATAGCCGGTGAGCCCGGTCGGCGTCTTGCCGTCCGCCTCGTAGAAGGCCGAGTAGGAATCCATGTGCTGGCGGTGCCCTTTTCGGATGATGAGGGACGCGTGCGGGATCTTGAGGTCCTTGTGCAGGTTCGCGCCGTCGGTGCCCTGGACACAGTGATCGGGCCAGAGCACCTGCGTGCCGTAGGGCAGGCTCGTCGTCTCGAACGGCTTCTTGCCCGGGTGGCTCGACGCGAAGGACACGTGTCCCGGCGTGTGCCAGTCCTGGGTCAGCACCACGTGCTGGAAGCCCCCGGCGAGGCGGTTGATGAGCGGCACGATCGCGTCACCGTCCTTGACGGCCAGCGAGCCGCCCGGGGTGAAGCAGTTCTGGACGTCGATGACGAGCAGCACGTCCTGCGGCCCCGGCTTGATCTTCGTGCCCTGGGCCCAGGCGCGTCCGGCGGCCTGGGCCAGTGCGGCGCCGGCGAGCCCGGCGGCCATGCTCGAGAGAAACGTCCGGCGATCGGTTCCCATGGCGTCACCCTCCTTGCTCAGAAGCCGAGGAAGTCCTTGAGCGCGGCGAGGACGGCCTCGGGATTGTCCTCGTGCAGCGTGTGGACCGCGCGCGGGATCTCGACGAACTTGCCGTGCGGCAGATCCCGGCCCATCCGCTCGGCCACGTCGCGGTCGAGCACCGTGCTCTCCGCGCCGCGCAGCACCAGGGTCGGCGGCACGATCGTCTTGAGCAGCGCCCACCAGTCGATGTCCGCCTGCGAGCGCAGGAGCTTGACGCTCGGGTGCCAGGTCCACACGAGCGCGCCGTCGGGGCCCGGCTTGAGGCTGTGCGACACGACCCAGCGGTAGTAGTGGATGCCCGGGTACGGGTTCGAGCGGTAGAGGTGCTGCGCCGCCTGCTCGATGCTCTCCCAGGTGTCGGGCTCGGGCGGCCCGGCCGAGGGCTGCCCCGCGCGCTTGCTGATCTCCGGGCCGATGTCGACGATGACCAGCTTCTCCACCGCTTCCGGCCGCTTGGCCGCGAAGTACATGGCGTTCCGGCCGCCCATCGACAGGCCCACCATCACGAGCGAGGTGAGGCCGAGCTGATCGAGCACGCCGCTGATGTCGTCGAACGCGACGATCGGGTTGTAGACGGTGGCCGGCTCGCTGTCGCCGTGCCCGCGCTGGTCGAGGGCATAGACGTGGAAGTGGGGCTGGAGCGCGATGCTGAGCGTGTCCCACGCGTGGGCGTGCCCGGTGAAGCCGTGCAGGAGCAGGAGCGGCGTCCGGCCCTCGCCTCCCCAGTCGAGGCAGTGAAGCCAGAGGTCCTTGACGCGGAGATATCGGTCGACGGGGCGCAGGAGATTCATGGGATCCTCTCGTTCCGGGCCGGGGACGCCGGCGCCTGGAAGAATTCGCGAAGGACGCGGAGGAACTCGTCCAGACGGTCGTGATGGAGCCAGTGGCCCGCCCCCTCGAAGCCGACGACGCGAGCGTGATTGAAGAGCGCGGCGCGCCCGTCCGCCCCGGGGTCGCCCGACCAGCTCTCCTTGCCGTAGAGGAGCAGCGTGGGGGCGGTGATCCGCGACCACAGGAGCTTGATGTCGCGCCCGCTCATGTCGTAGGGCGAGAACGCGCGCACGTAGTTGTCGAACTTCCAGCTATAGGTGCCGTCCTCGTTCTGGTTGACGCCGTGGACGGTGAGGTGGCGCGCCTGTTCCGCGGACAGATGCGGGTTCTCCTCCTGCATGCGGCGGAAGGCGTCCTCGATCGAGGCGTAGCGCCGGGGCAGGCGGCCGGCGAAGCCGCGCTGCTCGCGGATCCACTCGTCCATCCGCTCGGCGATCGTCCGGCTCCGGCGCTCGGCGAGCCGGTCCGGCCCGGGGCCGAGCCCTTCGATGGCGATGAGCTTCGTCACCGTCTCGGGATAGATGCCGGCATAGCGGAGCGCGATGACGCCGCCGAGGGAGTGCGCGAGGATGGTGACGGGGGCGAGCCGCTGCTGGTGAATGAGCTGGGCCAGATCGTAGATGTAGCCGGCCATCGTGTAGCTGCCGTCGGGCGACCACTGGCTGTCGCCATGCCCGCGCAGGTCGGGCGCGATGATGTGCCACTCGTCGCGGAGCGCCGCGGCGGTCCAGTCCCAGTTCCGGCAGTGGTCGCGCCCGCCGTGGAGCATGAGCAGCGCCGGCTTGTCGGGGTTGCCCCAGTCGACGTAGTGCAGCCGGAGGCGCTGGGAGAAGTACGTGTGCGACGCGGGGCCCGGCATGCCGTCGGTCATGTCTTCGGACGATAGCGGATGTCCCCATCGAGGGCAACCGCGGCGCCGCGGTTGTTGAGGTTGTCGATTGGCGCGCTTGACGAACAGGCGTCGTCGGGCTAGCGTCTGGGGACGTGCCAGTCCCTGTGTCGGTGCTGATCCTCGTAGGGTTCGTGGTGTTTGCCGGCTACATGGCGTTCGGCGTTACGGGCTTCGGGGCGTCGCCGATCACCATTCCCGTCCTCGTCCACCTCCTCCCCCTCACGTTCGTTCTGGCGTTGGCCGCGATCCTTGACCTCAGCGCAGCACTGGTCCTCGGGTTCCACACGCGCCGGCAGGCGGACGCGCGCGAGGTCGCGACGCTCGTGCCGTTCACCCTCGTCGGTCTCGCGTTGGGCGTGACCCTGCTCGTCCACCTGCCCCGGAACACGACGCTGTTCGCGCTGGGGCTGTTCGTGTGCCTCTTCGCGCTCCACGTGGTGTTCCGCCGTGATGGCATGCGACGACTCAGCCGGGGGTGGGCGGCGCCCGCGGGCATCACCGGGGGCGTCGTCGGCGCTCTGTTCGGCATGGGGGGCCCGCCGTACGTCATGTACATCACGGGCCGCATCGCCGAGCCGGCCGCACAGCGCGCGACGATCGCTCAAATGGTGATCCTGAACGTCGGCTTGCGTGTGGGGGCGTTCGCCCTCGCGGGCCTGCTCGCCCCCCGCGCGCTCTGGGTCGCGGTGGCGATCCTCCTCCCGGTCGCGTGGGCAGGGGTGTGGGCCGGCAATCGCGTGCACGTGCGCCTGGCGCCCGCGGTGATCGCACGCATCATCGGCGGCGTGCTGTTCATCACAGGCGTGACCCTCATCATCCGCACGGTCTGAGGATGTCGGGCCCGCCGAAACGGGTGCCGCGGTGGCGTGTCGTGATCGCCCCGGTCTGGGAACGGACGTGTGCGACGCGGGGCCCGGGCATGGCGGCGGTCATGTCTTCGGACCCAAGCGGATGTCCCCGGCGAGGGCAACCGCGGCACCCCGGTGCGCCCGGGTGAAGGCGCCGAGCGCGGCGAGCGTCGCGGCCGTGAAGACGACGGCGAGCACGGCGAGGGCCGCCGGCATGCCCGCGCGGTCGACGAGCAGGCCGACGGGCGGGCCGACGACCACGAAGGCCAGGCGGAAGAGCAGCGCGGCCAGCGACAGCACGCTCGCGCGATCCTCGCCCGGCGCGTGTTCCTGCATGATGCGGGTGAGGATCGGGGCCTGCAGCCCGCGGATCGTCATGAAGCAGAGGTAGAAGCCGAGCCCCCAGGCCGAGGCGCTCGCGGCGAGGCCCACGTAGCCGAGCGGCACGAGGAGGCAGCAGCCGAGGAGCGTCGCGCGCACGCCGAGGGCGCCGACCACCCGGGCGCTCGCGAGCGACACCGCGGCGAGCCAGGCGTGCGCGCCCGCCCAGAGGGGGCCGAACCACGCCGGGCGGCACGCCGCGGGCCTGCGCGGCGGGCTGGATCAGCCAGATCACGACGAAGGTCGACAGCCCGAGCGCCACGCTGAGGGCCATCGCGGCCTGCAGCCGCCGGTGATGCCACAGGGTGAAGCGCACGACGTGCAGCGCGCGCGCGAGGTGCGAGCGGTGCGCGCGTGGGGCCGTCTCGCCGCGGGACCTCGCGCAGCGCCCCCATGATCCCCGCCGCGAGCAGGGAGACGGGCACCTGGAGCCAGAAGGGCAGGCGGGGCGCGAGCGAGTAGAGCCATCCGCCGATGGCCGCGCTGCCCGCCTCGCCGACCTGGGCGGCGGCCCGCACCCGGCCGTCCCAGCGCGTGTACTGGGACTGCCGGCCCTCGGCCTCGAGCGACACCCACAGCAGGGCGCGGTCGGCGCCGGAGATGAAGGCGCTGCCGCCGCCGAGCACGACCTCGGCGACCATGACCCCGGCGAAGCTCGTCGCGGCCGTGTAGATCAGCCAGCCCGCGCATCCAGAGCGCGGCGCCCACGAGGAGCGACCGGCGGTAGCCGACGCGATCGGCGACGTAGCCGGAGGGGAGCTCGAGGAGGACCACCGAGAGGCCGAACACGGCCTGGAGCAGGAAGATGTCCGCGAGCGACAGCCCGATCTGATCCTTCCAGAACAGCGTGACGATCGGGATCGGGAACAGCGTGAACTGCAGCGCGGCGAGCGCGACGAGCAGGCGCGGGTTGGCCGTCACGAGGGGACGGCGCCCGCGCTATCGACGGCGCGACGTGGCGCGGGACGGCAACCAAACTGGGAGCCGTCGGAGGAAGCCATGGAAGAAGGCCCATTCGAGCGCCGGCTTTGCCGGCGCAATCCTGTTCGTTGGGGGAGGCCTCGGAGGGGGCCGTCGAGGCCCCCTCCGATCTTCTAGACGACTTTGTCGCGGCGCAGGCGCGCGACGTCGTCGGCCGAGAAGCCGAGCTCGCCCAGGACCTCGTCGGTGTGCTCACCCACGTCGGGCGCGGGGGTCCTGACCGAGGCGGGTGTGCGCGACAGCGTGGACGGCGGCGCCTGGAGCCGGAGCTCGCCGAGGGCCGGGTGCTTCACCGGCACGGCCATGTTCAGGTGCACGATCTGCTCGTTCTCGTAGACCTGCTGGACGTTCAGGATCGGGCCCGAGGGCACGCCCTTGGCATTGAGCAGCTCGACCCAGTCGGCGCTCGTCTTGCCCGCGAGCACGCGGTCGAGCTCGGCGTTCAGCACCGCGCGGTTCTTCGACCGGTCCTTGGACGAGCGGAAGCGCGGGTCGTCGATCAGCGCCTCGATCCCGAGCGCCTCGCAGAGACGGCGGTACATCTGCTGCCCCGCGGCGGCGATATTGATGTGCCCGTCCTTGGTCTTGAAGACGCCGGTGGGGATGCCGGTCGGGTGGTCATTGCCGGCCTGGGGCGGGATCTCGTTGCCGATGAGCCACCGCGCGGCCTGGAAGTCGAGCATGGTCACCATGGCCTGCAGCAGCGAGGTGTGCACCCACTGCCCGCGCCCCGAGCGCTCGCGCTCGATGATGGCGGCCAGGATGCCCTGGGCCAGGAAGATGCCGGCGGTGAGGTCGGCCACGGGGATGCCGACGCGCACCGGCCCCTGGCCCGGCAGGCCCGTGATCGACATGAGCCCGCCCAGGCCCTGCGCGATCTGGTCATAGCCCGGGCGGTCGCGGTACGGGCCGGTCTGGCCGAAGCCCGAGATGCTGCCGTAGATCAGCCGCGGATTGATCGCGCTCAGGGTCTCGTAGTCGATGCCGAGGCGTGTCTTCACGTCGGGGCGGAAGTTCTCGACGAGGATGTCGCTCTTCGCCGCGAGCTTCTTCAAGATGTCGATGCCCTCGGGGGCCTTCAAATCGAGGGTGATCGAGCGCTTGTTCCGGTGCAGGTTCTGCGCGTCGAAGCCGTGGCGGGAGAAGTCGCCGTCTTCCCCCTCGCGGGCGGCGACCTGGATGACGCTGGCGCCCAGGTCGGCGAGCTGGCGCACGCAGGTGGGGCCGGAGCGCGCGCGGGTCAGGTCCAGGACGGAGTACGGAGAGAGCGGGCCGTTCGTGTTCTGGCTCATGCCCGGCATGATAGCCGATTTTGATCCGATTTTCGTCGTGGCTGATCGAGGACGGCGCTAGGCTCTTGGGGTGGAGACCGGCCGGGTCCTCTCCCTCGACGTGTTCCGCGGGCTCACCGTGGCCGCGATGGTCCTCGTCAACAATCCCGGGAGCTGGCGGCACGTCTACTGGCCGCTCCTGCATGCCGAGTGGCACGGGTGGACGCCGACGGACCTGGTCTTCCCGTTCTTTCTGTTCATCGTCGGCGTCGCGATCCCGCTCGGCCTCGGCCGCCGCCTCGAGGAGGGCGCCTCCCGCGGAGGCCTGGCGCTGCGCATCCTCCGGCGGTCCGCCGTCATCTTCGCGCTCGGCTTGTTTCTGCACGCCGTGCCGAGCTTCGACCTGGCCACGATCCGGATTCCCGGGGTGCTCCAGCGCATCGCGGTGTGCTATCTCGTGGCGGCGCTCCTCTTCCTGGTCTCGGGCTGGCGAACGGAGGTCGTGGTCGCCGCCGCCGCCGTCCTCGGCTACTGGGCGGCGCTCGAGCTCGTGCCGGTCCCGGGCCTCGGCGCGGGCAATCTGGACAGGGAAGGCAATGTGGCCGCGTGGCTCGACCGGCTCGTCCTCGGTCCCCACATCTGGCGCGTCGGGCGCGTCTACGACCCCGAAGGGATTCTCAGCACGGTGCCCGCCATCGCCACGACGCTCTTCGGTGTCCTGGCCGGCCGGCTCGTCCGCAGCGGGCTCGGGACGGCCGACACCGCGACCGGGCTCTTCGTCGGGGGAGCGGTGGGAATCGGCCTCGGCCTCGCCTGGGAGCCCTGGCTGCCGATCAACAAGGCGCTGTGGACGGGCTCGTATGCGGTCTTCACCGCGGGGGCGGCATGGATGGCCCTGGCCGCGGGCTACTGGCTGATCGAGGTGCGGGGGTCGCGGTGGTGGACGCGCCCGTTCGAGATCCTGGGCGTCAATGCGCTCGCCGTCTTCTTCCTCTCGACGCTCCTGGCGAAGCTCTTGATCTCGATCAGGATCGCGGGGCCCGATGGCCGATTGCAGCCGCTCCAGGCCGTGCTCTTCGATGCCTATTTCGCCCCCTGGGGGCCACCGGAGATCGCCTCGCTCGCCTGGGCGGCCGCCAATGTGCTGCTGTGGCTCGCGGTCATGTGGCCGCACCCTCTTCATCCGCACGGTCTGAGATGAGCCAGCCCGCGCTCCAGAGGGCGGCGCCCACGAGGAGCGACCGGCGGTAGCCGACGCGATCAGCGACGTAGCCGGAGGGGAGCTCGAGGAGGACCACCGCGAGGCCGAACACGGCCTGGAGCAGGAAGATGTCCGCGAGCGACAGCCCGATCTGATCCTTCCAGTACAGCGTGATGATCGGGATCGGGAACAGCGTGAACTGCAGCGCGGCGAGCGCGACGAGCAGGCGCGGGTTGGCCGTCACGAGGGGACGGCGCCCGCGCCTATGCGCCGGCGCGACATGAGGCGGGCCGTCGAGGCCCCCTCCGATCTGCTAGACGACTTTGTCGCGGCGCAGGCGCGCGACGTCGTCGGCCGAGAAGCCGAGCTCGCCCAGGACCTCGTCGGTGTGCTCACCCACGTCGGGCGCGGGGGTCCTGACCGAGGCGGGTGTGCGCGACAGCGTGGACGGCGGCGCCTGGAGCCGGAGCTCGCCGAGGGCCGGGTGCTTCACCGGCACGGCCATGTTCAGGTGCACGATCTGCTCGTTCTCGTAGACCTGCTGGACGTTCAGGATCGGGCCCGAGGGCACGCCCTTGGCATTGAGCAGCTCGACCCAGTCGGCGCTCGTCTTGCTCGCGAGCACGCGGTCGAGCTCGGCGTTCAGGACCGCGCGGTTCTTCGACCGGTCCTTGGACGAGCGGAAGCGCGGGTCGTCGATCAGCGCCTCGATCCCGAGCGCCTCGCAGAGACGGCGGTACATCTGCTGCCCCGCGGCGGCGATATTGATGTGCCCGTCCTTGGTCGTGAAGACGCCGGTGGGGATGCCGGTCGGGTGGTCATTGCCGGCCTGGGGCGGGATCTCGTTGCCGATGAGCCACCGCGCGGCCTGGAAGTCGAGCATGGTCACCATGGCCTGCAGCAGCGAGGTGTGCACCCACTGCCCGCGCCCCGAGCGCTCGCGCTCGATGATGGCGGCCAGGATGCCCTGGGCCAGGAAGATGCCGGCGGTGAGGTCGGCCACGGGGATGCCGACGCGCACCGGCCCCTGGCCCGGCAGGCCCGTGATCGACATGAGCCCGCCCAGGCCCTGCGCGATCTGGTCATAGCCCGGGCGGTCGCGGTACGGGCCGGTCTGGCCGAAGCCCGAGATGCTGCCGTAGATCAGCCGCGGATTGATCGCGCTCAGGGTCTCGTAGTCGATGCCGAGGCGCGCCTTCACGTCGGGGCGGAAGTTCTCGACGAGGATGTCGCTCTTCGCCGCGAGCTTCTTCAAGATCGTCGATGCCCTCGGGGGCCTTCAAATCGAGGGTGATCGAGCGCTTGTTCCGGTGCAGGTTCTGCGCGTCGAAGCCGTGGCGGGAGAAGTCGCCGTCTTCCCCCTCGCGGGCGGCGACCTGGATGACGCTGGCGCCCAGGTCGGCGAGCTGGCGCACGCAGGTGGGGCCGGAGCGCGCGCGGGTCAGGTCCAGGACGGAGTACGGAGAGAGCGGGCCGTTCGTGTTCTGGCTCATGCCCGGCATGATAGCCGATTTTGATCCGATTTTCGTCGTGGCTGATCGAGGACGGCGCTAGGCTCTTGGGGTGGCGGCCGGCCGGGTCCTCTCCCTCGACGTGTTCCGCGGGCTCACCGTGGCCGCGATGGTCCTCGTCAATACTCCCGGGAGCTGGCGCCATGTCTACTGGCCGCTCCTGCATGCCGAGTGGCATGGGTGGACGCCGACGGACCTGGTCTTCCCGTTCTTTCTGTTCATCGTCGGCGTCGCGATCCCGCTCGGCCTCGGCCGCCGCCTCGAGGAGGGCGCCTCCCGCGGAGGCCTGGCGCTGCGCATCCTCCGGCGGTCCGCCGTCATCTTCGCGCTCGGGCTGTTTCTGCACGCCGTGCCGAGCTTCGACCTGGCCACGATCCGGATTCCCGGGGTGCTCCAGCGCATCGCGGTGTGCTATCTCGCGGCGGCGCTCCTCTTCCTGGTCTCGGGCTGGCGAACGGAGGTCGTGGTCGCCGCCGCCGCCGTCCTCGGCTACTGGGCGGCGCTCGAGCTCGTGCCGGTACCGGGCCTCGGCGCGGGCAATCTGGACAGGGAGGGGAATGTGGCCGCGTGGCTCGACCGGCTCGTCCTCGGTCCCCACATCTGGCGCGTCGGGCGCGTCTACGACCCCGAGGGGATTCTCAGCACGGTGCCCGCCATCGCCACGACGCTCTTCGGTGTCCTGGCCGGCCGGCTCGTCCGCAGCGGGCTCGGGACGGCCGACACCGCGACCGGGCTCTTCGTCGGGGGAGCGGTGGGAATCGGCCTCGGCCTCGCCTGGGAGCCCTGGCTGCCGATCAACAAGGCGCTGTGGACGGGCTCGTACGCGGTGTTCACCGCGGGTGCGGCATGGATGGCCCTGGCCGTCGGCTACTGGCTGATCGAGGTGCGGGGGTCGCGGTGGTGGACGCGCCCATTCGAGGTCCTGGGCGTCAATGCGCTCGCTGTCTTCTTCCTCTCGACGCTCCTGGCGAAGCTCTTGATCTCCATCAGGGTCGCGGCGCCCGATGGCCGATTGCAGCCGCTCCAGGCCGTGCTCTTCGATGCCTATTTCGCCCCCTGGGGGCCACCGGAGATCGCCTCGCTCGCCTGGGCGGCCGCCAATGTGCTGCTGTGGCTCGCGGTCATGTGGCCGCTCTTCCGCCGCGGCATCCGCCTCACCGTGTGACCGGGCCCCAGCGCGGGGGCACGCGCTGGGCTTGACGCTCCCTCGACACGGGACTAGAGTCTGACCCACCAGGCCAAGCGCGCCCGAAGTCGGGCGAGGGCGTGGGTCGACCCAACTTCCGATACCCCGAGGAGCGAGCGAATGCGCTACTACTACGATTTCCGGCTCGGCGACCGCACCATCGACAAGCGCGAGATGCACGGCGAGGAGATCGTCAAGGCCGGGCGGTACTTCATCGCCAAGACGCTGCTCGAGCTGGGCGCCGCCACGGTGGATCCGCTGTCGCCGGAGAACCCGCTGATCTTCTCGGCCGGACCGTTCGCGGGCACCAGCTTCTCCAATGCCAACCGCACCAGCGTGGGCTGCAAGAGCCCGCTGACCGGCGGCATCAAGGAAGCCAATGGCGGCGGCAGCTTCAGCTATGGCCTCGGCCAGCAGAAGA
The DNA here is from genome assembly GCA_963840495.1 of uncultured Candidatus Rokubacteria bacterium. Taxonomy (GTDB): domain Bacteria; phylum Methylomirabilota; class Methylomirabilia; order Rokubacteriales; family CSP1-6; genus CAWIZN01. Next base: position 32,920 of record CAWIZN010000077.1, on the reverse strand, counting down.
TCGCCGGGTTCACGCTGCACGGCGCGTCCCCGGACTGGGTGGTCATCCACTTCAAGAAGGACGGGACGATCGAGTTCGACTCGGCCGAGCCCTACATGGGCAAGGGCAACTTCGAGGCCCAGGCCATGCTCCACAAGCAGTACGGCAAGAAGGTGACCATCGCCCTCTGCGGCCCCGTCGGCGAGTACCAGGGGCTCATCGCGGGCATCGCCTTCAGCGACAAGGACGGCCGGCCGGCGCGGCTGTCGGCGCGCGGTGGCGTCGGCGCGGTGATGGGGTCGAAGAAGGTCAAGGCCATCGTGGTCGACCTCGACAAGATCCCGCCGTTTTCCGACCCCAAGAAGGTCAATGCCGCCATCAAGGACTACTCCAAGATGCTCCTGGCCGACTCCATGGTGTCGAACTTCTATCAGAAGATCGGCACCATGGGCATGGCCGATATTCAGAACGCCTTCGGCGGCCTCCCCGTGCGCAATTTCAGCGCGGGGCAGATGGCCGACGTGTCGACGGGCGAGAAGTTCAAGATGGGCGGGGAGTACATCAGCCAGCTCAACGTCTCGCGCGGCGGCGAGCACACGCATGCCTGCATGCCCGGCTGCGTGATCCAGTGCAGCAATGTCTACGCGGATGCGAGCGGCAAGGAAGTGGTCTCGCCGGTCGAGTACGAGACGCTGGGGCTGCTCGGCACGAACTGCGGCATCGGCGATCCGGACGATCTGGCCCAGCTCAACTACATCGCCAATGACCTCGGCGTCGACACGATCGAGACGGGCGCCATGCTGGGCGTGCTGATGGAGGCGGGGCTCGGCGTGTTCGGCGACGTGAAGTTCATGGCCGAGTGCCTGGCGGAGATCAAGCAGGGGACCCCCAATGGCCGCATCTGGGCGCAGGGCACCTGGCGGGCGGGCGAGCACTATGGCGTCAAGCGCATCCCCGTCATCAAGAAGCAGGCGATCAGCGCCTATGACCCGCGGGTGGTCGAGGCCACCGGGCATCACGATGATGGCGACGGCCCAGGGCGCGGACCACACCGCGGGCAACCTGCCCCGGCTCAAGACGCGCGAGATGGAGGCGCCCGCCATCGTCGCGCAGAGCGTGGCCCACCAGGCGCGCATCGCCGCCAACGACTCGCTGGGGCTCTGCATCTTCGGCATGAGCGTGACCACGCCCAACTACGAGTTCATCACCAATGCCATCAATGCCGCGCACGGCACGAGCCTGACCCCGGCGTTCTTCGACGCGCTGGGCCGCGACGCGCTGCGGCTCGAGCACGAGTTCAACCGCCAGGCCGGCTTCACGGAGAAGGACGACGAGCTGCCCGAGTTCTTCTACACCGAGGCCCTGCCGCCGACCAACCACGTGGCGCGCTTCCACGCCGCCGACGTCCGCGGAATGTACGAGGGCCTGCCCGCCTGAGCGGGCTAGAGCGATGATAAGGGCCCATCTGCTTCGTTGGCGCCCTCGATCCGCGGCGCTCAACGTGCGAGAGAGACTACGCCTCGCGCCCGGCCTTCGGGCGCCGCCTCGCAGCTGGACCCTTCTCATCGCTCTAGCCGGGTTTCTCCGACAGGCTCCTAGACTAGCGGCTGGGGCCGGGCGGGTCAGTTGACGCGGTAGCGGCGCACCATCGCCTCGTCGAGCACCAGTCCGAAGCCGGGGTCGGGTGACAGCTCGATCGACCCGTCGGTGATGGCGGGACGATTGGCCCACATGGCCTGCCAGACCGGGTCGCGCTCGGGATCGGCGAAGCACTCGACGTAGGTGCCGTGGGAGACCGCGGCGAGCAGGTGCTGGGCGATCTGCGGCTCCTCGTGATGCGCCATCCGGACGCCCGCGGCGCCGCAGAGCGCGGCCGCGCGGCGCCACTCGGTGACGCCGCCGCCCTCGGAGGCGTCGAAGTTGACGAGGTCGACCGCGCCCGCGTCGAGGAGCCGCCGCACGGCGTGGCTCGTGATCTCGCTCTGGCCCGCGGTGACCGGGATCCGCGTCGCCTGCCGGACGCGCGCCATCATGGCCACGTCGTCGTGCCAGTGGCATGGCTCCTCGAACCACGCGATGTCGAGCGGCTCGATCAGCCGGGCGAAGCGCACCGCGTCCGCGACGGACCAGCCGCGGTTGGCGTCGACCGCGAGGACGAAATCCGGTCCCGCCGCCCGGCGCGCCGCCTCGACCCGCTCGGCATCCGCCTCGGGCGTGAGTCCGCCCACCTTGAACTTGCAGCCGGCCATGCCCGCGCGGCGATAGCCTTCCATCTCGCGGCCGATGTCGCCGAGCGTCTTGCCCGGCATGTAGTAGCCCCCGATGCTGATGATGGGCAGCCGCCGCCGGTAGCCGCCGAGGAGCGCCGAGACGCTCTGGCCCAGGGCCTTGCCGACCAGGTCCCAGAGCGCCGTGTCCACGCAGGCGACGGCCTCCATGAAGGTCTTCTTGTCGCGGCTCTGGTGACTGCCGGCGAAGAGCCCCTCCCAGATGCGCTCGCCCTCGAAGATGCGCTCGCCGCGCAGGCGCGGGGCCAGCTCGTCGTGGATCAGGCGGACGATCTCGAGGCCGTGCTCGCGGTTGTCGCCGTTGTAGACCTCGCTGACGAGGCCCCCGTCGGTGCGCATCCGGGTGATGACCGTGGAGCGCTTGAGGACGGCATAGGTGCTCCCGCCGAAGTTCTTCGTGAGCGGGATATCGACGGCGATGGCCTCGACGCTGTGGATGCGCATGGACGGGTCTCCCGGTCCCGGCGCCGCCGGGGCATATTCCCCGGCCTTCCCGGGCGGGCCGATGATGAGGCCCGCCCGGCGTCGGGGCAAGCCCAATTGACGGGCGGCGGGCAATCGATGCGGGGCGGGCAATCGCCATCCGCCGGCCCATGGCCGGCCGTATTATGAGGGTGGAGCCGGGCCCGCGGGACTTTTCTCTTGAGGAACTGGGCGCCGGCGACTATAACGCTTGGCAAGAGCCGAATGCCCACATTCGACATCGATGCCTACGTGGCCCGATCGGGTGCCGTCGACCTGGACGCGATCGCCTGGGACGAGGTGCCGCGCCACCCCCTGCCGCCCCAGGCGGCGCGGACGATGCGCTTCATGCAGGACATCGAGAGCCACACGATCATCTACCTGCGCTCGCTCCTGGCCACCCGCGCCGTCGACGATCCCGACGTGGCCACGTTCCTCGCCTGCTGGCTTCACGAGGAGACGTTCCACGGCATCGCCCTGCGCCGCTTCCTCGAGGCCGCCGGCCATCCGACGCCGCCGCGCGCGCAGCCGAGGGGTCAGGAGCCCTGGGCCAAGCGGCTCGAGGCGGCGGCGACGGCCACCGTGTCCAAGGCATGGCCCGATTTCTGCGCCGTGCACATGACGTGGGGGGCGATCAACGAGCTGACGGCGCTGACCGGCTATCGGCGCCTGGCCGCCGTCGCCGGTCACCCGGTGCTGTCGGAATTGCTCGATCGCATCGCCGGCGACGAGTCGCGGCACTTCTTCTTCTACTATCGCCAGGCCGAGATGCGCCTCGTGCGACCGGCGGTGGCCCGGGTGACGCGTTTTCTCGTGGACCGCTTCTGGGGGCCCGTGGGCAGCGGCGTGCAGCCCCACGAGGAATTGTGCTTCCTCGGCGCCTATCTCTTCGGCGGCGCGGATGGCCGCGCCGCCGCGCGCAAGGTCGATGACACCATCCGGCGCCTGCCGGGATTCGCCACCGTGCGACTTCTGGAAGCCTGGATGGACCGTTTCGTCGAGGTGAGCCCCCGCTCGAATGGAGGATCGCATGGCGACCGCGACCGCTGAGCACTACCGCGCCTATACGCCAAAGCCGTTCACGCGCGCCGAGCGCGACTCGACGACGATCCTGTTCGGCGGGCTGCACTGGCGGCTCGAGCGCATCCTGCAGGCCGTGCTGGAGAACGGCGGCCATCACGCGCAGGTGCTGCCCGTGGCCACCCGCGAGGATCTCCTCACCGGGCGCGAGGTCGCCGACATCGGCCAGTGCTGCCCGACGAGCTTCACCACGGGCAACCTCGTCAACTTCCTCAAGAAGAAGTCGGGCGAGATCGGCGCCGCCGAGGTGTCGAAGAAGTACGTCTACCTGACGGCGGGCTCCTGCGGCGCCTGCCGCTTCGGCCAGTACCACCAGAGCTACGAGCTGGCCCTGCGCAACTCCGGCCTCGACGCCTTCCGCATGTTCCTGATGGCCCAGGACCAGATGGACCAGAAGGCGGCCATGGGCGACGGCATCGACCTGAACCTGCCGATGACGCTCGGCTGTCTCTGGGGCATCTTCTGCACCGACCTCGTGCAGGACCTCGAGTACCAGGTGCGGCCCTACGAGGTCGTGCCCGGGCAGACGAACGCCGTGGTCAAGGAGAGCGTCGAGCTGCTCTACGAGGCCTTTCGGGAGCGGCCGCGCCGCGGGCCGTACGCGTCCGTGGCCTGGCATCTGACGACCTCGTACTTCACGCGGATCATGCGGGCCATCCACGGCAAGTTCTCGTCGATCGAGGTGGACCGGCTGCGCGTCAAGCCCAAGGTGAAGATCACCGGCGAGTTCTATCTACAGACCGTCGAGGGCGACCCCAACTACAATATCCACCGCTGGCTCGAGGCCGAGGGCGCGCAGGTCTATCCGGCGGGCGTCGCCGTGTGGATGGACTACCTGCTGCGCCTGGGACTGCAGCGCTTCGAGGACTACTCCGGCATCGAGAAGACGGCGCGGCTCAAGCTGGGCGCGGGGCGCGCGGTGCAGTGGATCTACCGCCGCGCGTTCGACGGCCTGCGGCACGCGCTCGGCGACCTGACCCACGAGCTGCCGCAGCAGCTCGAGCTGCGGCGCCTGGCCGCGCCCTACTTCCACAGCCGGCTCGACGGCGGCGAGGGCGACATGCTGGTCGGCAAGGCGATCTGGGCGCACCAGAAGAAGAAGGCGCACATGATCTGCGAGCTGTCGCCGTACTCGTGCATGCCGAACACCATGAGCATCGGCGCCATGGCCGGCGTGCTCGGCAAGCATCCCGACATCCTGTACGCGCCGCTCGAGATCAAGGGCGACGCCGAGGTGCACGCGCTGTCGCGCTGCCAGATGATCCTGACCGAGGCCAAGAAGCGCGCCCAGCGGGAGTTCGACGACGTCCTGGCCCGCACCGGCCTGACGGTGGGCGACGTGCGCGCCCACCTGGACGCCCACCCGGAGATGAAGCGCGCGACGTACCGAGTACCCCACGCCGATGCCGCGGGTGTCGCGGCCAACCTCGTGCTGCACGTCGCGGCCAGGACCGGACGCCGGGCGGCGGCCTGATGAAGCTGATCGGGATGGACGTCGGCTCCACCACCGTGAAGGCGGTGGTGGTGGAGGACGGCCGCGTCACCTGGCAGGACTACCAGCGCCACAATACCCGCCAGGCCGAGAAGGTGTTCGAGTTCCTCGAGCGGATGGAGCGCGAGGGCGGCATCGCCGCCGGGCGCGATCGCATCTTCTTCACCGGCTCGGGCGCGGGGTTCCTGGCGCCGCTCGCCGGCGGCAAGCTGGTCCAGGAGGTCGTCGCCGTCGCGGCGTGCGTGGAGAAGCTGCACCCCGACGTGCGCTTCGTCTCCGAGATCGGCGGCGAGGACATGAAGACCATCTTCTTCACCGCCACGGGCACGGGACCGGCCGGGACGGACGTGGCCAAGTCCAAGCAGGTCTTCATGCAGTCGGCGTGCAGCGGCGGCACGGGCACCTTCGTCGAGAAGACGGCGCGCAAGCTGCAGGTGCCGAGCGAGCGGCTGGCCGACATGCCGTACGACGGCAAGAGCCTCCACAAGGTGAGCAGCAAGTGCGGGATCTTCGCCGAGACCGACGCCAATACCCTGGTGAAGACCGGCGTGCCCGTCGAGGAGATCATCGCGAGCCTCTTCGAGGCCGTCGTCTACCAGAACCTGGCCACGCTCACCAAGGGCAATACGCCGATGCCCGAGGTGCTCTTGCTCGGCGGCCCCAACCTGTTCTTCGCGGGGCTGCAGCAGGCGTGGCGGCACCACCTGATGAAGCTCTGGGCCGAGCGGAAGATCGCGCTGCCCGAGGGCCGCGACCCCGCCTCGCTCATCCTCGTGCCGACCGAGGCGCTCTACTATGCGTGCCTCGGCTGCGTCGAGGTGGGCCGGGACGAGGCCGAGACGGTCGGCGTCTACGCAGGAAGCGACAAGCTGCGCTGGTGGATCGACGAGGGCCAGCACGAGCAGAAGGCCAAGGACGGCGGCAAGGCGCTCGTGGCCGGCGCCGCGGACCTGGTGGCGTTCAAGAGTCAGTGGGAGGCGTGGCGCGCTCCCGCGGCGGCGTGCGGGGCCGGCGCCGAGCCGTCGCCCGAGGCCGCGCCCGTCCTGATCGGCTGCGACTTCGGCAGCACCACCGCCAAGGCCGTCGTGCTGTCGCCCGAGCGCGAGCTGCTCTTTAGCTGCTACGCGCTGTCCAAGGGCAATCCGATCGAGGACGCGCAGTCGCTGTTCCGCCAGGTGCGGGCCGCGGGCTTCACCGAGGTGGGCGGGCTCGCCCTCACCGGGTACGGCAAGGACCTGCTCAAGGACGTCCTCGGGGCGGACATGGGCATCGTCGAGACGGTGGCGCACGCCACCGCGGCGCTGCACTTCTTCCCCGACGCCGACGTGATCTGCGACGTGGGCGGCACCGACGTCAAGATCATGATCTTGCGCCAGGGGACGGTGGCGGACTTCCGGCTGAACTCGCAGTGCTCGTCCGGCAACGGCGCGTTCCTGCAAGGGGTGGCCGAGCGCTACAACATTCCCCTCGAGCAGTATGCCGAGCACGCCTTCGAGGCCAAGGCCATGCCGGCGCTGGCCATGGGCTGCGGCGTGTTTCTCCAGTCCGACATCGTGAACCAGCAGCGCAAGGGCTGGTCGGCGGACGAGATCATGGCGGCGCTGGCCGCCGTCCTGCCCGTCAACGTGTGGATCTACGCGGGCCAGCTCCAGAACCTGCGCGCGGCGGGACGGAAGTTCATCCTGCAGGGCGGGACGCATCGCAACATGGCCGTGGTCAAGGCCCAGGTGGACTTCATCCGCGGCAAGGTCCCCGACGCCGACGTCGTCGTCCATCCGTATTCGGGGGAGGCGGGCGCCATCGGCGCGGCGCTCTGTGCCGCCGACTGGCGCCAGCGCGGCGCGCCCAGCCGGTTCCGCGGCTTCGACACCGTCGAGGCGCTGACGTACACGAGCACGACCAGCCCCGAGACCGTCTGCAAGTGGTGCCCGATCAACTGCACGCGCACCTTCATCGACGTGCAGCTTCCCGACGCCCGCGGCCGCGCGTGGAGCAAGATCCCGCTGGCCCCGGGCTGGGAGCGCGTCATCAGCGGCAATTCCTGTCCCAAGGGCCTGGTCGAGGACGCCAACGAGCTGCGCGAGGTCAAGGCCAAGCTCGAGGAGGTCAAGCGTGAGTACCCTAACGTTGCCGAGATGGTTCGGAAGGACGCGTTCCGCCGCCCCCGCGCCGAGTCCGGGGCCGTCGCGGGCTAAGCTTCGGATCGGCATCCCGCGCGTCCTGAACCTGTGGTCCACCCACCAGTTCTGGGTGGCGTTCTTCGGCGCGCTGGGCGTGGACCAGCGCAACCTGATCTTCTCCTCCGACACGTCGGAAGAGCAGGGGCGGCAGTACGGCAAGGGCCGCGGCACCGTGGACTGCTGCTACCCGGTGAAGAGCATCGCCGGCCACTACGGCGAGCTGATCTTCGGGCAGCGCGACAAGCTCGACATCCTGTTCTCGCCCATGATCTACAACCTGCCGTCGTTCATGAGCGGGCACGTGGCGCGCACGCTGACGTGTCCCCGCGTGATGGCGGCGCCCGAGAACATCCGCGCGGGCTTCGTGAAGGAGCGCGACGTCTTCGCCGAGCAGGGGATCCGCTACGCCGCGCCGTTCGTGTCGCTGGATGAGCCGAAGCTGGCGCCCAAGCAGCTCTTCGAGGGGCTTGCCGACGTCCTGCCCGGGCTGACCGCCGAGGAGACGGCCCGCGCGGTCGACGCCGCCTACCGCGCGCTCCGCGAGTTCAACGAGCGGCTGCGGCGGAAGTCGCGCGAGGTGCTCGAGTGGTGCGCCACCGAGAACCGGGCGTGCCTCCTCGTCCTCGCCCGGCCGTATCACATGGATCCCGGCATCGGGCACGAGATCGAGGTGGATCTGCAGGCCTACGGCTATCCGATCCTGTGGGCCCAGTACTTCCCGACCGACCCCGACCTGATGGAGTGGGTGTTCGGCGCCGACATCCGCGCCGGCCACATCCGCTCGCCGTTCGACATCCGCGACGTGTGGCCGTCGTCCTATAGCTCGAACACCAACGAGATCCTGTGGGGCGCCAAGGTGGCCGCGCGCGTGCCGTGGGTGGCCTGCGTGGTGCGCTTCGCCAGCTACGAGTGCGGCATGGACCAGCCGACGTACACGCCGGTGCAGCAGATCGTCGAGCGCTCGGGCACGCTCTTCTTCTCGTTCCAGGACCTCGACTCCACCAAGCCCGCGGGCTCGGTGAAGATCCGCGTCGAGACGATCGCGCACTATCTGGAGCGGTACGCGGGGAGCATCATCGAGAAGAAGAAGGCGGTGGCGGCGCCCGACTGTCCGCTGCTGGGCCCCGCGCCGGCAAGTGTCCCGGCCGCCTCCGCCTGAGCGCGGCCGCTCCAGCCCGTGCGCTGCCGCGTTAGGCCGTCATCCGATGCGTCATCACATAGCGCTCTTCGAAGTGGCTGCGCCCGCCGCTGAACGCGAGCGTTGGCCAGCACGGACAAGGTCGGAGGCAACGAGCCATGATCAAGTTCGACCACCTCAGGATCCCGGTGACTGACCTGGCTCGCTCGCGAGACTGGTACATTCGCACGCTCGGCCTGAAGGTTGAGTTCGAGGTCCCGGACCGGCAAACGGTCGCGCCTTCAAGACACCGACGACTTCACGATCTTCCTCCAGGCGGTACGCTCTCCCGTGGTGCCGAACCAGTGCGCTCTGTGGTTTCAAGTTGCCGACGTCGACGCCACGTTTACGGAGCTGGTCCGCACGGGGAGCTCGAGTTCGCTCACGGCTCCGCGGAAGTCCTACTGGGGCTACGGGAGCCGAGCTCGCCGATCCCGACGGATACTCGATTCGCCTCTGGGACGCGCGCGCATCGAAGGACAAGTGAGCCCGTGGGAGCATGACGCTTCTGCTGTTGTTCATCTCGTACGCGATCCTTCTTTCAGTTGCGCTGGCGCTCGCCGGGCACCGCTCGCAGACGCTGCCCTCGAGTGGAGCGCCTCGCCACCAGCCCTCGCGGATCTTGGTCGTCGGAGCGACGGGTGGACTGGTCGTCAGCTCGTCACGCAAGCCCTGGAGCGTGGTTACGCGGTCACGGCACTCGTACGAGATCCGTCACGGCTTCAGGTCGACCATCCGAAACTGACGGTCATGCAGGGCGATGTGCTCGACGAGGGTTCCGTCGCGGCGGCGATGCGCGGTCAGGAGGCGGTGCTGTCCGCCCTTGGCCATAAGCGGTACTTCTATCCCGACTCGCATTCTCCTCGGAAGGGAACGCGAAGACATCCTGCGTGCCATGGAGACTCACGGTGTCCATCGCCTGGTCTGCGAGACCTCTCTCGGCATCGGAGACAGTGCTGGTCGCATGGGGCTGGTACTACACGCTCCTTGTCATTCCGGTGATTCTGCCCTTTTACTTCTGGGACAAGACTCGGCAGGAAAGGCTGATCGCGGGGAGCCACGTGGAGTGGGTGATCGTGCGACCGGGGGCGCTGACCAACGGCGCCAAGCGGGGTCGGCCTCGTCAAGGTCGCCGTGTCGGGAGCTTTCTCCTGACGGTGCGCATATCCCGTGCGGACGTCGCGGACTTCATGCTGGACCAGCTTGCGTCGGAGGCGTATCTTCGGACGGCGCCGGGCGTGTGCCGGTAGGTCGGGCGGCTCCGCCCGCTCTCAACTTCGCCAGATGCGGAAGTATTTGTCGGTGATGAACGGCGCGAAGGCGGGGCTGCGATCGACGACGTGGGCCGTTTCCGGGTTCACGAATACGAGGAACGCCCGCCGCGGATGCGTCTCGAGAGAGCGCTCGATGTTGCCGACCACCCTCGTCATGAAGGCTTCGCGAAACGGGAAGTTGAAGAAGAACACGGTCTCCTCGCGGGCAGGCTCGTAGCGCAGCGCATCCAATTGCACCAGGTGGATGTCGCGGCATTGTTGCCGCCCGCGATACCGGCGGACGTTGCGACAGGCGATGGCGTGGAGCTCGGGAGCGATCTCGACGCCGACGATCCGCCGGAACGGAAACTCGGAAGCGACAAGGACTGCGCGGCCCATGCCCGAGCCGAGATCGACGAACGTGTAGCCGTCCACCGGGCCCAGAGCGGCTAGGGTCTTGCGGAGTGTCTTCGGCGCGATCCCCTCGTACTGGATGGAGTCGCGGGTCAACCCGAGCTCGGCGACCGGGACCACGCCCCGCGTCCGGACCCGATGACGGACGTCGTAGAGGATGTCCCGTGTCTTGACGATCAGGCGCTCCAGCGCTTTCCGGACCATGGCCGCATTGTACGGCGTACCCCTTCGCGAGAGGGGGCCAGTGGTGAGAACTGCAGCACGGGCTTCACCGGTGGTAGGATGCCCGCTCCCGGGCTTGCCCGAGACCAGAGGAGGACACTTATGAGCGACGAGAAGAAGACCCTCTACGAGCGGCTTGGTGGTTACGATGCGATGGCGGCGGTGGCGAATGATCTGCTGCCCCGACTCCGGACCGATCCGCAGCTCGGCCGCTTCTGGGCGCATCGGGGGGAAGACGGCATCAATCGTGAGAAGCAGCTCCTGATCGACTTCCTCTGCGCCAGCGCGGGCGGGCCGATGTACTACCGCGGACGGGACATGGCGCTCTGCCATCGAGGCATGCGCATCAGCGAGGGCGATTGGAACGTGTTCCTCGGTCATGCCGCCGCGACCCTGGCGAAGTTCCAGGTGCCGGAGGCCGAACAGCGCGAGGTGGTCGCGTTGGTCCAGAGCCTCAAGAAGGACATCGTCGAATAGCGCGCTATCGGATCACGATCGGGGACGGTCGATCGACTGAAGCTCTCGTCGCGGCGGGCGACTACGGGTACGCGCATTCGTGCGTCACCTCCGACAACTTTCCCGTGAGGCGGCCCGACACCGTTCTCGATGCGGGAGGTCGTGCTGCTCGAGTTCGCGCGTGGCGTCACGTCTGAAGAAGCCGTCGCCGAGGCGACCCGGCTCGGCCTGGAACGGCCGATCTACGAGGACGCGCTCGCGTTCGGCGCCGCGTACCCGGCCGTGCAGATCGAGCGCCCGGTGGTGTTCCTCCACGACCCCTGGTTCGGCTTCTTCGGCCGGCGGGACGTCATCTCGCTGTGGTGCAATGCCGGGCGCCGCGAGCTCGGGCTCGAGGGATTCGAAGGCCCGTGGAACGCGGACTGGCGCTTTGGCTTCGTGCGCGCCCTCGCGCGGAGCGCGGTCCCCGAATGACTCGCGCGCGCCCGCGGTTCCCGGGTACCATGAGGGCGCGATGCGCGATCCGCAAACACTCGACGGCCTCAATGCGCGCTTCGGCGTCCCGGGTCTCGTGGGATTCGAGGGCGGGACGGGCGGTCTCCCCAGCATCCGGGTGACGGCGCCCGCGGCCGAAGCGACCATCTATCTGCATGGCGCGCACGTCACGCATCATCGGCCGGCGGGAGCGCAGCCCGTGCTCTTTCTCAGCGCGCGGAGCCGGTTCGCCCCCGGCGCGGCCATCCGCGGCGGGGTGCCGCTGGTCTTTCCCTGGTTCGGCGCGCGCGCGGGCCATCCCGCGGCGCCCGATCACGGCTTCGCGCGCATCTGCGAATGGACCGTCGAGTCCGTCGAGCGCGCCGGTGACGGCGTGGCGGTCACCCTCGGGCTCGAGGCCAGCGAGGCCACGCGCGCGCTCTGGCCTTCCGAGTTCCGGCTGACCTACCGCGTGCTGGTCCAGGCGGCGCTCGAGCTGACCCTGGAGGTCGAGAACCGCTCGAAGGCGCCGTTCAGCTTCGAAGAGGCGCTGCACACCTACCTCGCCGTCGGCGACGTCCGCGAGGCGTCGGTGATCGGGCTCGAGGGCCGCGCCTACATCGACAAGACCGACGGCATGAAGCGAAAGACGCTCGCCGCCGGCCCGTTTCGCCCCAGCGGCGAGACGGACCGGGTCTTTCCCGGCAGCCACCGCCGCGTGCACGGTGGCGGATCCCGTGCTCGGGCGGCGGCTGATCGTCGACAAGACGGGCTCCGCGACCACCGTGGTGTGGAATCCCTGGAGCGACAAGGCCGCCCGCATGGCCGATCTCGGCGCCGACCAGTGGCCGGGCATGCTGTGCGTGGAGGCGGCCAACGCGATGGACGATGCCGTGAAGCTCGGCCCGGGTGAGCGCCACGCGATGGGCGTGGTGATCCGCGCCGCGGCGATCTGACGCACATCCGGAAGCAGCATCCCGAAGCACATCCAACAACGACGAGAGGAGACGCCATGAGCCCAGCCCGCAAGGTGACCGTCTACGACCCCACCGCCGATCCGAAATCGACCGGGGTGACGCTCGCCCCGCGGCTCGACACCTTCAAGGGCAAGCGCGCGGGCATCCTCGACAACGGCAAGCCCAATGCCGGCTTCCTGATGCTCGCGGTGGCCGAGCGCCTGCGCGCCTCCTACGGCGTCACGGAGATCGTCAAGCGCGAGAAGCCGGTGGCGGGACCGCCGTCGCCCCAGGCGCTGGAAGACCTCGCGCGCTGCGACTTCGCCCTGGTCGGCAGCTCTGACTGAGGGTCGTGCACGTCGTGGAGTATCCACGGCGCAATCCTGCTGGAAGAGCGGGGCGTTCCCACGATCGTCCTCGCGACCGACGAGTTCATCGAGCTGGCGCATCTGGAATCGAAGAACCGCGGCGTGCCCGGCCTGCCGCTGGCCGTCGTGAAGCATCCGCTGGGTGGCATCAGCGAGGCCGAGGCGCTGCTCAAGGTGGACACGGCCCTCGAGGCCGTGGTGCGCGAGCTGATCAGGGCGACTGACGCGCCCACGGGCAAGACGTCATGACGGCCCGGGGTCCGGCGGCCCGGACGCTCGAGGTCGACGACGACTACCCGGCCATCAACGAGCTCTATGTCGAGCGGGGCTGGACGGACGGCCTGCCGATCATCCCGCCGACGGAGGGCCGCGTGGCCGAGTTCCTGCGGCAGACGAGCCGCGACCGGCGCGAGGTGGTCGCCGTCCTGCCGCCGCGGCAGGGGGAGGCCACGATCGAGAAGCTCGCCATCAATGCCGTCATGGCGGGCTGCCGGCCGGAATACTTCCCGGTGCTGCTCGCCGCGGTCGAAGCGGTGTCGCAGCCGCCGTTCAACCTGGACGCCGTCCAGGCCACCACGCATCCCGTCACGCCGCTCCTGATCGTCAACGGCCCCATCGCGAAGGAGATCGGGCTCAACGGCAGCTACAACGCCTTCGGCCAGGGCTTCCGCCCGAACATGACCATCGGCCGCGCGCTTCGCCTGGTGCTGATGAACGTGGGCGGCGGGCTGCCCGGCAGCGGCGACCGATCGACGCAGGGCAATCCCGCGAAGATCGCCTACTGCGTCGCCGAGAACGAGGCGGAGAATCCGTGGACGCCGCTGTCCGCCGATCTGGGATTCGACCGGAACACGAGCACGGTGACGGCATTCCCGTGCGAGGGCCCGCACAATATCCAGGATCACTTCAGCAATACCGGCCTCGGGATCCTCCTCACCATCGCCGGCGCGATGGCGCAGGCCGGCAGCAACAACCTGCTCGATCGGGGCTGGCCGCTCCTGTCGCTCGGCCCCGAGCACGCGGCGACGATCGCCCGCGACGGCTACGACAAGCCGGCGATCAGACAGTTCATCTTCGAGCATGCGCGCTTCCCGCTCGGGCGGCTCGGGGACGAATACCGGAAGCAGCAGGTGACGCGGTACCGGGTGGTCGACGATCCCGCCAGCATGGTGCCCATCGTCGAGTCGCCCGAGGCGATCAGCATCATCGTCGTCGGGGGCGCGGGGAAGCACTCGAGCTGGCAGCCGACGTTCGGTCGCCAGACCCGGCCGGTGACGCGCGAGATCACGCCGCTAGAGCGATGATAGGGCCCATCTGCGTAGCGCCCGCGACCGCCTGCTAACGTCAGGCCGCGCTCGCTGCGCAGGGCGCCCCTCGCAGCTGGACCCTTCTCATCGCTCTAGCTGGGTTTCTCTGACAGGCTCTTAGCGAGCTTGCCGCGGGCCGCGGGCGCGTGCGATAGTGACCGTCGCGGGCCCTTCCGCGGCGCGCACATCCCGGATGAGGAGGGAACCCTTGGCCACGGACACGAAGAGCGCCCTGCACACGCCGCTCTGCGACCTCCTCGGGATCCGCTATCCCATCTGCCAGGCGGGCATGGGCTGGGTCGCGCGCTCGGGGCTCGCCGCCGCCGTGTCCGAGGCCGGCGGGCTCGGCGTCATCGCCGCGGCGCACGGCAGTCCGGAGTACCTGCGCGAGGAGATCCGGCGCGTGCGCGACGCGACGGACCGGCCATTCGGCGTCGACGTGCTCTTCGCGACCATCCGCGCGGCCGGCGACGAGGTCGAGCAGTTCACCGACCAGGTCAAGGGCTGGATCGACGTGAAGGAGAATTCGTGAGCGACGATACGTCTCTGGAAACCGAAGCGACCGAGCTGCTGCGCACGCTCATCCGCAACGCCTGCGTCAACGACGGCACGCCCGCCTCGGGTCACGAGGACCGCAACTGCGATGCCATCGAGGCCTACTTCGCGGGCTCGGGCCTCCGCTGCGAGCGCTACTCGGCGGGGCCCGGCCGCATCAGCCTCATCACGCGCATCGAGGGCAGCGACAAGAAGGCGCCCACGCTCCTGCTCATGGGCCATACGGACGTCGTGCCCGCCAATGCGTCGGGCTGGGAGCGCGATCCCTTCGGAGGCGAGGTGGTGGACGGTGTCGTCTGGGGCCGCGGGGCCACCGACATGCTGAACATCACGTCGACGATGGCGGTGGCCATGCGGCGGCTCGCCAAGGGTGGCTTCACGCCCCGGGGCACGCTGATCTACCTCGCGGTGGCCGACGAGGAGGCCGGCGGCACCTACGGCGCGAAGTATCTCACCGACGAGAAGTTCGACGCGGTCAAGGCGGACTACGTGATCACGGAGAGCGGCGGCGTGCCGATCCCCACCAAGTCCGGCGTGAAGCTGCCGGTGACGGTGGGCGAGAAGGGGATCAACTGGCGGCGGCTCGTGGTCAGAGGCACGCCGGGGCATGGCTCGATGCCGTTCCGCACCGACAACGCATTGGTGACCGCGGCCGAGGTGGTGCGGCGCGTGGCGGAGTACCAGCCCAAGGCGCGCATCCTCGACGAGTGGCGCCGCTACGTCGCCGAGCTCGAGCTGGCTCCGGAGCTCGAGGCGGCGCTGGTCGATCCCGACCGCGTGCTGGAGGCGGTGCGCCACCTCGAGCCGCTGGGGTTCGCGCGCCTGGCGCATGCCTGCACCCACACGACGTTCTCCCCCAACGTGGTGCAGGGCGGGTCGAAGATCAACGTCATCCCCGACCGCATCGCCATCGACGTCGACGTGCGGGCGCTGCCCGGCGTCGCGCCGCTCGACGTCGACGCGATGCTGAAGGAGGCCCTCGGCGACATGGCCTCGCGCGTCGAGATCGAGGCCCCGCGCGGCCAGGAGGGCTCGCGCACGCCGTTCGACACGCCGCTCGCCGACGCGCTGGCGCGCGTGACCCAGGCGCTCGTGCCCGGCAGCAAGATCATCCCGCGGCTCACCGGCGGCGGCACCGACGCGCGCTACTTCCGCTGGAAAGGCGTCCCCTCGTACGGATTCGCGCTGCACTCGCGCCGCATCCCCTACACGGAGTACCCGCTGATGTTCCACGGCAACAACGAGCGCGTGGACACCGAGACGCTGCGGCTCTCGGCGACCATGTGGGAAGCGCTCTGCCGCGACTTCCTGGCCTGAGCGGGCGTGGCGCGGCGCTCGTCGGAGGAGCGGCCGCTCTCGGGCCGCGTGGCCGTCGTCACGGGCGGCTCGCGCGGCATCGGGCGGGGCATCGCGCTGAGGCTCGCGCGGGACGGCGCCCACTGCGTGATCACCTATCGCCGCCAGGCCGACGCGGCGCATGAGGTCGTGGAGGCGGTCGAGCGCCTGGGCGTGAAGGGGCTGGCGCTGCCGCTGGAACTGGCCGAGCCCGCGGCGGCGGCGCCCTTCATGGACCGGATCGGCGAGGCCTTCGGCCGGCTCGACGTCCTCGTGGCGAGCGCCGCGGCCACCGCCTTCCGGCCCATGCTCGAGCAGAAGGCGCACAATGTCCGGCTGACCTTCGCCATCACGGTCGAGTCGTTCATCGCCCTCGTCCAGGCCGCGGTGCCCCTCATGCGCGGCCGGCCCGGCCGCGTCGTGGCCATCTCGGGCATCGACAGCTTCCAGGCGATGACCGGCCACGGCGTGCTCGGCAGCGCCAAGGCGGCGATGGAAAGCCTCGTGCGCGCCTTCGCCCTCGAGCTCGGGCCCGAGGGCATCACGGTGAACGGCGTGAACCCGGGCTTCATCGGGACGGACTCCTCGCGCCTGTACGTCGAGCAGGGCCTCGGCAGCGACTACGAGGCGGCCGTCGCCCGGCTCGAGGCGGCCACCCCGGTGCGGCGGGTCGGCACCGTCGACGACGTGGCCGACTGCGTGGCCTGGATCGCCTCCGACGGCGCGGGCTTTCTCACGGGTCAGACGATCGTGCTCGACGGCGGGCTCACGATCCTGTCGCCGCTCACCCGGCTCGAAGAGCCTCGGTGATGGTCAGCCGGCGAGCAGCTCGAACACCGGGTGGCGTGGGGCTTCGGCGGCGAAGTCGTGGATTTCCGTTCTCGGGCGATCTCGACGAGAATATCGCCATGATCATTCCCGACGTCCTGGCGCTCGACTTCGACGGTGTTCTCTGTGACGGCATGCGCGAGTACTTCGAGACCAGCCGGCGAACCTACGCCAAGGCCTGGCCCGAGGAGCCCGCGCCGGGCGAGGATCTCCTGCCCGCGTTTCGCCGGCTCCGGCCGGTGATCCTCTCGGGCTGGGAGATGCCGCTCCTCGTCCGGGCCATCATCCTCGAGCGTCCCGAGGCGGCGATCCTCGCCGACTGGGCCGCGGTGCGCGACGAGGTCGCGGCCTCGAGCCCGCGTCACGGCGACGCGCTCATCGAATTCCTCAAGACCGCGCTCGATCAGGTGAGGCGTGACTGGATCGCCGGCGACCGCCGCGGCTGGCTCGGGCTGAACGTCCCGTACTGCGGGCTCGACGAGGTGCGCCGCCTCGTGGCCGAGCCCGAGCGCGCGGTGGTCGTGACCACCAAGGAAGGCGAGTTCACGCGTCTGGTCCTCGATGACTGGCAGGTGCGGATGGCCGACGTGCAGGGCAAGGAGGCGGGCAGCCACAAGTGCGACAACCTGCGTGCCCTGATCGCGGCGTACCAGACGGCCCATGGCCGCCGCCCGCGCCTGACCTTCGTGGAAGACCGACTCGAGACGCTCGAGCACGTCACCACGCATCCCGACCTCGAGGACGTGAGCCTGTTCCTCGCCGCCTGGGGCTACAACACCCCCGAGACGCGGGCGGCGACGCCGCGAGCGGCCGGGTCCGCCTGCTCCAGCTCGATCAGTTCAAGAAGGGCCTCGAGGCCTGGCCCTGAGCTGGGCCCGTCGCGGCGGGCGCCAAAGAGACGCTCGAGGACTCGATCCCGGCGAGCGAGCGGCGTGCAGCGCGCTGGCTACGTGACGGGGATCATCACGCACGCCGACCTCCGGGTAGAGGACGGGGAGCGCCGACAGTACACGCCGGAGGCGGAGTCGATCGGCGCGGGAGGCTCCAGCGAGAATCTCGATCCGCACCGGCGCCGGCAGCGCCACCTCGTCGGCATCGAGGAGAGCCTCGAGATGCCGACCCTCCGGTCCCGCCCTGTCCCGGAAGGCCGACACCCACACCGAAGTGTCGACACAGATCATGATCGGCGGCGCGGGCGACGCCGTGACCGCGGGATGTCCACGTCCAACCGGACCGCGCCGAGGAGCTGCTTCAACTCTGACGAGGGCGTCGGCCACCCGCGGGTGACCTCGACCTTCGCAGCGTAGCAGGCGCGGAGCGAGCCGGCCGCTACGCCTGGCGGTACCAGTAGGCGATGCGGCCGAAGATCGAGTCCCAGCCATTGGACTCGATCCCCGCGAGCGAGGTGCCGGCGGCGTGCAGCACGCTGCGCCACGTGATGGGGATCACCACGCCCTTCTGCACCACCAGGTCGTTCATGCGGATGAAGAGCGCCGCGCGCTTGACGGGATCCATCTCGACGTCGGCCTGGCGCCAGAGCCGGTCGAAGTGCGCGTTCCGCCAGCGGGCGATGTTCCGGCCGGTCCACTTGTTCTCCCGCGACGGCAGCTCCCAGGAGACGAACTGGGCCATGAACATCTGGGGGTCGAGGCCGGTGAAGGTGGTGTAGGTCTGCAGATCCGCGAGGAAGCGGACATTGGTGTCGGGGTTGTTCACGTCCGACGCGAAGAAGACGCTGGCCTGGACGGCCTTGACCTCGATCTCGATGCCCGCGCGGGCGGCCGCCTGCTTGACCACCATCTGCACCTTCTGCACGGTGGAATTGGCGGCGGCCTGGTAGAGCATCTTGAGGCGCTTGCCGTCCTTGGCGCGGATGCCGTCCGCCCCGCGCGCCCATCCCGCCTGGTCGAGGATCTGGTTGGCCTTGTCGACGTTGAACTCCCACGACAGGGACTGCGAGCGGAACCGGTCCGGCGCATTGAGGAAGTTGGCCGTGATCTGACCGGTGCGGCCGACCAGGTGCTCCTGGATCGACGCCCGGTCGACGAGGAGGCCGAGCGCGGTCCGCACCGCGGGGTCGGACAGGAAGGGGTGCGTGGACCGCGGGCTCGATCGCTCCCCGTCCACCTCGGTCCACGGGTCGCTGTGGTTGAGCTGGATGAAGCTCACGGCGGGCGACGGGATCGTGAGGATGCGGCCCTTGGTGGCGCCCTGCTCGAGGCGGCGCAGGACGTCCTCTTCCATCAGGACGTAGTAGGCGAAGTCGTACTCGCCGGTCTGCATCACGGCCCGGACCGCGCTCGGCGAGTCGCCGCCGCACTTGATGTCGAGGCGATCGAAGTAGGGCCGGTTCGTCACGTGGTAGGTGGGGTTGATCTCGGCCCGGATCCAGTCGCCGGGCTTGAACTCGACGAGCTTGTACGGCCCGGTCCCGACCGGCTTGACCATGCCGATGGCGTCGCGCGAGCTGGCCCCCTTGAGGGGCTCGAAGACGTGGCGGGGCAGGAGGCCGCCGCTCGTGAAGACCGCGCCCCAGAAGGGCTGGGGCTTCTTGTAGACGACCTTGACGGTGTGGCTGTCCAGCTTGTCGATGCGGGACACTTCCTCGAACGCCGGGCGCGAGCTCGTGGCATTGGCGGGGTCGATGGAGAAGGTCCAGTTGAAGATCACGTCGTCGGCGGTGAAGGGCGCGCCGTCGTGCCAGACGACGTTCTTCTTGAGCCGCCAGATCACCGATTGCCCGTCCTTGGCGAGGCCGCCGTTCTTGACGGTCGGGATGCTCTCGGCGAGCACGGGGACGAACGTGCCGTCGGGCGCAGGGGCGGCCAGGGTCTCGTAGAAGAGGCGGGAGGCCGTCATGTCTCGCAGCCCGCGCCCGAAGTGCGGATGGAGCATGGTCGGGGCGTCCCACATGAGGATGCGCAGGTCCCCGCCGCCGCCGCGCCGGAGCGGCACGAGATAGGGCTGCGGCTGGGCCGCGGCGACGCCGGCCGAGGCGAGCATCTGGGCGGCGAGGGGCGCGCCGATCCCGAGCGCAGCCATCGTCTGAAGGAACAGGCGGCGGCTGAGGTGCCCGCACTTGACCTGGTCGATCAGTCCTCGGAGCGTCGGCTCGTCCATGGATGGCTCCTTCTCCGGCCTTGGATGCCGGCGGCGCGGGCGGGAAGGCGCGGTGCTCCCCGGACGGTCGGTTGACATGCAATAGCGCGAAGCCGCACCCGAGTCAAGCCGCTGCGATGTGTGGGCTCAGGGGTCGGCCTCGGCCGCCCGTCTTCCGGCTCATCCGCGCTCCCGCGGAAGGCGCCCGAGGGCGCGGGCGATGGGCGCCCAGAGCTGCAAGGAGCGCAGGAGGTGCCAAGCACCTTCCTCCGCGAGGCACCGCGCGATGCGAGCCCGGCCGCCGGATGCGGCGGGCGTGGCCCGCGCGTAGCCCCAGTCGTCCATCTCGCGGCGGGCCCGCCACTCGACGTACCTGGCCTCGCCGGGGGCGAGGTCGCGAAGGTGACGACCGACGCGGCCCGCCGAGATGGCGATGCTGGGCCCGGCGGGCCGCGAGTCGTCGCCCCGCCGACCAGCCAGCGGCTTGCCGGCGAGGTCGAGCATGGCGGGGCGGTAGTCGAGGTCGAGCGTCCGGCAGAGGTCCCGGACGACCCCCGCCGGATCGATGACGAGGTCCTCGTAGCGGACCACCGCGTACGAGCCTCGGTGCACCGCCTGGTGGCGCCGCGCCAGCGCCGCCGAGCGCCGCCAGTCGTGAGTGGTCGACACGATGTGCTGGGCGCGGGAACCCCACATCGCCCGCTGCGAGGCGAGGACGTCGCGGGGATCGCGGAGCATGTGGACGACGCGAGCAGCGGGCAGCTCGGCGAGGATCTGGTCGGCGTGGAATTCGTTGCGCGGATCCTTCACGCCCCAGCGCGGCTTGCCCTCTCGGCGCGCGTACTGGCGCAGGGCGTGGGCGAACACCGTGCCCAGGCTCACCGTGGGCTCCCGGGCGAGCGCCGCCGCGAGCTCGTCGCCATCGAGCGTCATCCGCGCGCGCTGCATGCGCGGGTGTGTCACGAGATCGCGGATGAGCGCGTCGCGGTCTGCCGCGCGCGCCAGGCTTCGGCCCGCGTGGGCCGATGGCGAGCTCGCGCCACAGCGGCAGCTCGCCGAAGAACATGGCCACGTCGGGATGCGAGCCGAGGATGTCGCGCATCAGGGACGTGCCGCTGCGCGGCATCCCGCCCACGAAGATCGCGGCGTCCCGGGGCTGCCCGCTCACCGCCGCGTCAGCGGCGCCGGCGCGGGCGTCGCGCTATCCGCGGCCAGCACGACGAGGAGCGGCGCCCGCCCGTCTGCCGCGCACTGGGCAGCTGGAGCCTGTCGGAGAAACCGGCTGAGCGATGGAAGGGTCCAGCTGCGAGGCGGCGCCCGAAGGCAGCAGCGAGGCGTACTTCTCTACGTTGAGCCTGCTGCCGAGGGCGCCAACGAAGCAGATGGGCCCTACTCATCGCTCTAGCCGGGCAGCATCCGGATCACCGGATCGAGGTGCGCGCGGTCCGGCTGAAAGCCCACGCCGAGGCCGCGGACGATGGCCACCACCGCGTCGTTGAATGGGGTCTTCACGCCGACGCGGGCGCCCTCGCGGCAGACGTAGCCGTTCAGGTGGTCGATCTCGGTGCGCCGGCGCTTCAGCACGTCCTGCAAGAGGCTCGGCTGGCCGCCGCCGCGCGCGCGGGCCACCGCCGCGATGTCGGCGAGCAGCTCGGCGAGCCCCTGTCCCGCGTAGGCGTCCAGGTAGCGCTGGGTGGGGATGCCGTAGATGGGCTCCACCTCGTGGCCGACGCCGCGGCCCACGGCGATCGCCTCCGCGCCGAGATGCACGCCGACGGCGGCGATCTCCGGAATGGTCCGCACGTCCAGCGTGCCGAGGCCGGTGAGGCCGGCGAGCGGATTGGCCATGCAGTTGATGGCGAGCTTCGACCAGCGCTCGCCCCAGAGATTGGTCGTGACCTTGGCCTCCGCCACCGCGCTGATGAGCGTGGCCAGCTCGCGCGCGCGCGGCGTGTCCGCCCCGTCGTGCTCGCCGATCTTGAACCCGATCGCCGCGGTGTCCGTGCGCATCGCGTGGCCCGGCTCGTACATGCCCGCGCTGATCGTGATGACGCAGCCGAGCGACCGGTGCCGGCCCGCCACCTTGGCCACGCGCTCGTCGTTGATCCCGTTCTGGAAGTCGACCACGACGCCGTCCGGCTCGCGCAGATACGGCAGGGCCATCGCCACGGCCCACTCGGTGTCATAGGACTTCACCGCGACGAACACCGCGTCGAACGGCTCGCCGACGTGCTGCAGCTCGTGCATGTGCAGCGCCTTCACCGGCACCACGAGATCCCCCATCGTCCCCGAGAGCCGGAGCCCCTTGGCCCGGATGGCCTCGACGTGCTCGGGCCACTGGTCGATCAGGGTGACGTCGTGTCCCGCCCGCGCCATCATGCCGCCGACCACGCTGCCGATGGCTCCCGCTCCGAGAACGCCGATGCGCTTGATCATCGATCGGGCCTCCCCGCCCGGCCGCCATTCTAGCCCAGGAGCCGGCGGAAGCCCGCCTCCGCCCGAGGGCGCGCGTCGAACCGCCTCAGTCGCGCAGGTTCTCGCGCAGGGTGCGGCCGCGATACTCGGTGCGGAACACGCCGCGGCGCTGCAATTCGGGGACGACCGAGCGAACGAACTGCTCCCAGGTGCCGGGGAACACCGTGGGGGTGAGGATCACGTTCCACGCCATGCGCCCCTCGCTCAGATGGTCGAGCGTGCGCGAGCAGGCGGGCGATGTGGTACGGGTTGAAATACGTCGTCGACATCGTCGCGCCGAGGCCGATGTGGCGGGTCGCGCGCGCCATGATCGCCAGCACCGGCATCGGATCGAGCAGGCCCATCTGGCCGCCGCGCCCCAGCATCGTGTCGAAGCCGCCCCTGTAGAGGTCGAAGATGCCGAGCGTGTCGGCGAAGAACAGGCAATCGAACTTCCCCTTCTCCAGCACGCGCGCGACGTGCTCGTACCACGCCGGATCGAGGAAGTCGTTGTCGCTTTCCGGGTGGCGCCACATGCCGTGGTGGTGGCAGGTCGGCCCGGTCTTGAGAAAGGCCACGAGGTGCATCTTCCGCCGCGTGCTCATCGCTCTCCCGCTTCGGGTCGCGCTAGGAGCCTGTCGGAGAGACCCGGCTAGAGCGATGAGAAGGGTCCAGCTGCGAGGCGGCGCCCGAAGGCAGCCGGCGAGGCGTACTTTCTGTACGTTGAGCCGGCTGTCGAGGGCGCCAACGAAGCAGATGGGCCCTTATCATCGCTCTAGGGACGGACGATGAGGTCGATCTCCACGGCGCCGCCGAGAGCCAGGCCCGTGACGCCGACGGTGGTGCGCGCGGGCAAGCGGCCGGGCGCGAAGTGGCTCGCGTACTCCGCGTTCATCGCCGCGTAGTCGCCGAAGTTCACGAGGTACACGCGCACCATCACCGCGCGGTCGAGGCTCGTGCCCGCGCCGGCGAGCACGGCCTTGAGATTGTCCATGACCTGGCGCGTCTGGGCGGTGACGCCGCCCTCGACGAGCGCGCCCGTCAGCGGATCGACGCCGAGCTGGCCCGTGACGAAGAGCAGATCGCCCGCGCGCACCGCGTGGCTGTAGGCGGCCGTGGGCGGCGGCGGTGGCCCGCCCGGCACCATCAGGAACTCGAGGTCCATCGGCGTGTCCTCCGGAGGCCTGTCAGAGATCGCGGGCCGCGGCGGCGTCGGCGAAGACCTCGGCCTGGTCCGCGCGGATGCGCCCGGCGGGAATGGCGCGGTCGCCCGCGCGCAGCCGCGCCAGCATGGCGGGCTTGTCGTCGCCGGTGACGAGCCACAGCACCCGCCGCGCGCGGTTCAGCGCCGGGTAGGTGAGCGTCATCCGGCGATGGCTCTGGTACGCGCCGGTGAGGGCGACGTCGGCGTCGGTGACGTCGAGCACGGGGTCGCCCGGCACGAGGGAGGCGGTGTGGCCGTCGGGGCCGAGGCCCAGGTGGACCAGGTCGAGGACGGGCGGCGTGCCCGCGATGCCGGCGAGCGTCTCGGCGTAGCGGCCCGCGGCGGCGGCGAGGTCGGGCGCCTCGACCGGCATCAGGTGAACCTGCTCGCGGCCGATCGGCGCGCGGCTCAGGAGGCTCTCCGCGATGTGCGTGGCGTTGCGGTCGGGATCGCCCGCCGGCGCCACGCGCTCGTCCACCTGGAACACGTGAACGCCGGACCAGGGAACGTCGAGGGCCGCCAGGGCCTCGAGCATGCGCCAGGGGCTGTGGCCGCCGCTGAGCGCCACCGTGAACCGGCCGCGCGCCTGCACGGCCTCCACCGCGAGGGCGGCCATGCGCACGGCGGCGGCGCGGGCGGCGGCCAGCGTGTCGGGGAACGTGTGGATGATCATCTCGCCTCCCGCGCGGTCAGGGTGCCGTCCACGTTAGTCGCGGACCTCGGGCATGTGCTCGGAGGTGCTCCCGGATGTAGGTCTCGTGGCGCGCCAGCATCGCCTGTGCCGTGAGCGGCCAGAGCCTGCGTCTGCCCGCCGGAGCGGGGCGCGTACTGCCGCGCGTCCAGACAGAGGCGATACCGGCTCATGTCATTCCTCACCACCATGCGCCTGGTCGGTGGCCATGCCGAGCCACTGGAGCTGCCCGTCGATCACGAGCCAGTTCGACGGCATCACGTCCTTCAGCCCCCGCGCGCTATCAGCGCGGCGCGCAATGCCGCACAGCGGGCGGCGCCGAGGAGGGCGGTATCGTCGTTCATGATCACCCGCACCGGGATCGTCGCGAGCAGCGGCCCGAGCCGTCCCTTGGCGGTGAAGGCCTCCATGAACGCGGGGCCCTTGAGCTTGTCCACGATCTGCGGCGCGATGCCGCCGCCCAGGTAGACGCCGCCGGAGGCCATCAGCTTGAGCGCGAGGTTGGACGCCTCGTCGCCGTACGCCGCCACGAAGACGTCCAGCGCCTTCACGCAGAGCTCGCTCTTGCCCTCGAGCGCGGCGCGCGAGATGACGGCCGGGCCGTCGCCGGTGCGGATCGCCGCGGCGAGCCAGTCGGGCTCGGTCCCGCGGCCCGTGTCCCGCAGGAACGCGTAGATGTTCGCGAGCCCCGGCCCCGACAGCACGCGCTCCCAGCTCACGTGCGCGCCGAACTTGCCCTGGAGGTAGCGCAGGAGATCCACCTCGAGGTCGGCATGCGGCGCATAGTCGCAATGCCCTCCCTCGCCGGCGAACGGATGGTGCTGCGCCCCGTCCCAGTACATGCCGGCCTCCCCGAGCCCGGTCCCCGCGGAGATCACCGCGATATTCCCCGTGGCCCCGGCGGCCCCCGCATTGAGCACCGCGAAGTCCTTGTCCTCGAGCGTGAAGATCCCGTGGGCATTGGCCTCGAGATCATTGATCAACCCCACCTGCGGCTGATCGAGCTCGCGCGCGATCACGCTCGCATCCACGTCCCACGCCAGGTTCGGTGTCGCCACGTGCTGCCCGCCGACCACCGGCCCCGCCACCCCGAAGCATGCGCCGACGATCGCCTGCCCATGCACCTGCCGAAACGCGCCGCACGATCGCGTCCAGCCCGGGATGCTCCCGACTCCCATACCGCTCCCGCACCACCACGCGAGGCTTTCCACCGACCACCTCGAACAACCCGAGCCGAGTCGAGGTCCCCCCGATATCCCCCGCCAGCAGAAGGCTGCTCATGAACGATCGGGATGCGGGTCAGGCATGAGGCTCCGGCGCGTGCCAGCCGCCGATGTCCGCCGCGAGGCGATCCGCCTCGGGCGGCCCCCATGTCCCAGGCTCGTACGCGTACACGGGCGTCGGCGTCTTCAAGATCGGCTCGACGACCTGCCACGCCGCCTCCACCGAGTCCTCGCGCGCGAACAGCATGGCGTCGCCGTCCATGGCGTCGCCGAGGAGGCGCTCGTAGGCGTCCATGTCGTCGCCGCTCGGCTGATGGACCATGCGCAGCTCCGCGGTGTCGGTGAGGAAGGCGCCGCCCGGATGCTTGACGCGGGCCCCCAGCGCGATCTCGACCTCGGGGCTCAGCCGGAAGCGGAAGTGATTCCCCGCGCCGGGCGCCAGGTGCGTGAGCGGCGGCCGCTTGAGCGTGACCAGCACCTCGGTGGTCGTCACGGGCAGGTTTTTCCCCGCGCGGATCAGGAAGGGCACGCCCTCCCAGCGCCAGGAGTCGACGTGAAGCTGCACGGCCCCGAACGTCTCGACCTGGGAGCCCGCCTTCACGCCCGGCTCTTGCAGATAGCCCTTGAACTGGCCGCGCACCAGGTGATCGGGGTCGAGCGGGCGGATCATGCGGAAGACCTTCACCTGCTCGTCGCGGATCGACTCGTGGTAGGTGTTCGTCGGCGGCTCCATCGCGAGGAAGCCCACGACCTGGAGCATGTGGTTCTCGATGACGTCGCGGATGGCGCCGGTCTCGTCGTAGAAGGCGCCGCGCCCCTGGACGCCGAAGGCCTCCGCCATCGTGATCTGCACGCTCTCGACGTAGTTGCGGTTCCAGATCGGCTCGAGGAAGACATTGGCGAAGCGGAACAGGAGCAGCTGCTGCACCGCGCCCTTGCCGAGGTAGTGGTCGATGCGGAAGATCGACGACTCGGGGAAGACGCTGTGGAGCGTCTCGTTGAGCGCGCGCGCCGAGGCCGCGTCGTGGCCGAAGGGCTTCTCGATGATGACGCGCGCGTTCTTGGCGCAGCCCGATGCCCCGAGCGCCTGGACGACGACGCCGAAGAGGCTCGGGGGAATCGCCAGGTAGTGCACGGGACGCGTGGCGGCGCCGAGCTCCTTCTGGAGCGCCCGGAAGGTCGCGGGGTCGTTGTAGTCGCCGTCCACGTAGCGGAGGAGCGCCAGCAGCTTGGCGAACTGCGCCTCGTCGACGCCGCCGCCGTAGTGCACGAGGCTGTCGCGGGCCCGGGCGCGGAGCTGCTCCAGGTTCCAGCCCGCCTTCGCCACCCCGACCACCGGCACGTTCAGGTGACCGCGCCGGACCATGGACATGAGGGCCGGGAAGATCTTCTTGTGGGCGAGGTCGCCCGTCGCGCCGAAGAAGACCAGCGCGTCCGACCGCGGGGCGGGCATGGGCGCTAGCCCCCCGCGGGGCGCTCGAGGTGGCCGCCGAACTGGTAGCGCATGGCCGAGAGCACCTTGCTGGCGAAATCGGCCTCGCCGCGCGAGGTGAAGCGCTCGAAGAGCGCGCTGCTCAGGACCGGCGCGGGCGCGCCCTCCTCGATGGCGGCGGTGATGGTCCAGCGGCCCTCGCCGGAGTCCGAGACCCGGCCCGAGTAGGTCTTCAGATCGGGCTGCTCGAGCAGCGCGATGGCGGCGAGATCCAGCAGCCAGGAGGCCACCACGCTGCCGCGCCGCCAGACCTCGGCGACGTCGGGCAGGTTCAGCTCGTACTGGTAGTGCTCGGGATTGCGCAGCGGCGTCGTCTCGGCGTCGACCGTGCGCTCGCGCCGGCCCACGTCGGCGTGGCGCAGGATATTGAAGCCCTCGGCGTACGCCGCCATGATGCCGTACTCGATCCCGTTGTGGACCATCTTGACGAAGTGTCCGGCGCCGCTCTCGCCGCAGTGCAGATACCCTTCCTCCGCGGTGCCGCCCGCCTTCTCCCGGCCCGGCGTGCGATCGACGGACCCGCGGCCGGGCGCCAGCGTCTTGAAGATCGGGTCGAGGCGCTGCACCGCGGCCTTGGGGCCGCCGATCATCAGGCAATAGCCGCGCTCGAGGCCCCAGACACCGCCGCTGGTGCCCGTGTCGATGTAGTCGATGCCGGTGGCAGCAAGCGCCTTCGCGCGGCGGATGTCGTCGATGTAGTAGGAGTTGCCGCCGTCGATGATGGCGTCGCCCTTGGCGAGCTTGGGCGCGAGCAGATCGAGCGTCTGGTCGACCACGGCGGCCGGCACCATGAGCCAGACGGCGCGGGGCGGCTTCAGGCGGGCGACGAAGTCGTCGAGCGAGGAGGAGCCCGTCGCCTTCTCCTCGGCCAGGGCTTCAACCGCCTTCGGGTCGTGATCGTAGACCACGCACTCGTGCCCGTTCTTCATGAGACGGCGTACCATGTTGGCGCCCATCCGTCCGAGGCCGATCATGCCGAGCTGCATAGTGTTCTCCTTTTGGTTAACCCCGCAGCTTTCGGTAGCGGCGGATCAGCGCATTCGTCGAGCTGTCGTGCTCGAGGGCGGGCTCGGCCGCGCTCTCGAGCTCGCCCGCGACGCGGCCGGCCAGGACCTTGCCGAGCTCGACGCCCCACTGGTCGAACGAGTCGATGTGCCAGACGGCGCCCTGGGTGAACACGCTGTGCTCGTAGAGCGCGACGAGCTTGCCGAGGGTCTCCGGGGTCAGCCGCTCGGCGAGGATGGTGTTCGACGGCCGGTTGCCCTCGAAGACGCGGTGGGGCACCAGCCAGTCCGGCGTGCCCTCGGCCTTCACCTCCTCGGGCGTCTTGCCGAAGGCGAGCGCCTCGGTCTGGGCGAAGACGTTCGCCATCAGGAGGTCGTGGTGCCGGCCCAGCGGGTTGAGCGTCTGGCAGAAGCCGATGAAGTCGCAGGGGATGACCTTGGTGCCCTGGTGGATGAGCTGGTAGAACGAGTGCTGCCCATTCGTCCCCGGCTCGCCCCAGAAGATGGGCCCCGTCTCGTACTCCACGCGGGCGCCCTCGAGCGTCACGTGCTTGCCGTTCGACTCCATCGTGAGCTGCTGCAGGTAGGCGGGGAAGCGCTTCAGGTACTGCGCGTAGGGCAGCACCGCCACGGTCTGCGCCCCGAAGAAGTCGTTGTACCAGACGGACAGGAGCCCCATGAGCACGGGCAGGTTGCGCTCGAAGGGCGTGGTGCGGAAGTGCTCGTCCATGGCGTGGAAGCCCGCGAGCATCGCGCGGAAGCTGCGCCGGCCCGATGGCGACCATGGTGGAGAGCCCGATGGCGGAGTCCATCGAATAGCGGCCGCCCACCCAGTCCCAGAAGCCGAACATGTTCGCGGTGTCGATGCCGAACGCGGCGACCTCTTTGGCATTGGTCGAGACCGCGACGAAGTGCTTCGCGACGGCCTTGTCGTCGCCGAGGGCCTTGAGCGTCCAGTCGCGCGCCGTGTGCGCGTTGGTCATCGTCTCGAGCGTGGTGAACGTCTTCGACGAGATGATGAACAGGGTCTCGGCGGGGTCCAGGTCGCGCGTGGCCTCCGCGAAGTCGGTGCCGTCCACGTTCGACACGAAGCGGAACGTCATGCTCCGCTCGGAGTAGTGGCGGAGCGCCTCGTAGGCCATGACGGGGCCGAGGTCCGAGCCGCCGATGCCGATATTGATCACGTTCCGGATGCGCTTGCCGGTGTGGCCGGTCCACGCGCCGCTCCGCACTCGCTCGGCGAAGGCCGACATCTTGTCGAGGACGGCGTGGACTTCGGGGACGACGTTCACACCGTCCACCACGATGGACTGACCGCTGGGCGCGCGCAGGGCCACGTGGAGCACGGCGCGGTTCTTCCGTGACGTTGATCTTGTCGCCCCGGAACATGGCGTCGATCCGCCCGCGGAGATCCACCGCCTCGGCCAACGCCAGGAGGAGCCGGAGCGTCTCGTCGGTGATCCGGTGCTTCGAGTAGTCGAGGTAGAGGCCGGCCCCCTCCGCGGTGAGCCGCTCTCCCCGCCGCGGGTCCTCGGCGAAGAGCGTGCGGAGGTGCACGTCCTTGATCTTGGCGTAGTGCTCGGCGAGCGCCGTCCACTCCGGGCGGCGCGTGAGGAGCGGCGCGCTCGCCGGCACGATCAGCTCGCCTTCTTCAGCGCGTCGCTCTTGGACGCGATGGCCGCCATCAGCTCGTTCCACGAGGTGACGAAGGCCTTGGCGCCCTCGGTCTGCAGATCGGCGGCGAGCCCCAGGACGTCCACCCCGGCGCGGCCGAATCGGGCGAGCACCTCCTCGGCATTGCCCCCGTCCGGCGTGAGCAGCGGGCCGATCACGCCGTGCTGCGCGAAGGCGGTGAGCGTGCCCTCCGGCATGGTGTTCACGGTGTGCGGCGAGGCGAGCGCGCTGACGTAGAGGATGTCGGAGTCCTGCGGGTCCTTGGTGCCGGTGCTCGCCCACAGGAGCCGCTGCGGGCGCGCCCCGTTGTTCAGCGAGGCGCTGCGCGCGGTCCGAGTCGAGGAGGTTGCGATACGCGTGGTAGGTGCGCTTGGCGATCGCGATGCCGAGCTGGGCGTGCAGCTCCGCGGGCACCTTGCCGGCCACGGCGCGGTCCCAGCGGCTGATGAAGACCGAGGCCACCGAGCGCACGTCGGGATTGAGCCCGGCGGCGATGCGCCGCTCGATGCCGCGCATGTAGGCATCCGCGGCGGCGACATAGTGCTCGCGCGAGAAGAGCAGCGTCACGTTGATGGGCACCCCCGCGAAGATGGCCTCCTCGATGGCGGGCAGGCCCTCGCGCGTGCCGGGGATCTTGATGAAGAGGTTCGGCCGCCCCGCGCGCGCGTGGAGCTCCTTGGCCTGGGCGAGGGTGCTCGCGGTGTCGTACGCGAGGAGCGGAGAGACCTCGAGCGACACGAAGCCGTCCACGCCGTCGGTCGCGTCATGGACGGGGCGGAAGAGGTCGGCGGCCTGGGTCAGGTCCTCGACGGCCAGCTCGAAGAAGAGCTGCTCGCCCGACTTGCCCGCGGCGATCTTCTGCTTGATGCCCGCGTCGTAGTCCGCGCTCTTGCTGATGGCCTGGTCGAAGATGGTGGGGTTCGAGGTGAGCCCGCTGATGCCGAGCTCGTCGATGTAGCGCTTGAGCGTGCCGCTGGTGAGGAGCTTGCGGGTGATGTTGTCGAGCCACAGGCTCTGGCCGGCCTCGCGGAGCGTGAGCGTTGGTGACAGTGTCATGGGTGGCTCCTTGCTCGTGAGGGATGACGTCCCCTCGCGTGACGAATCGGTGAATGTCGCGGCTCTCGCGGCGCGTTCAATTCAAGCACAGTCTCGGGCCTCCGTCTACCTTCAGTGGCCGCGCCGCGCTACGCCGCGCGCGAGCGATCTGGGCCTGGGCCGCGGCGACGACGTGATCGACGGTGAAGCCGAACTTCTGGGTGAGCGCCTTCAGCGGCGCCGAGGCGCCGAAGGTCTCCATGCCGAGGCGGGCGCCGTCGATGCCCGTATAGCGCTCCCAGCCGAACGTCGCGGCCTGCTCCACCGAGACGCGCGCCCGGACGCCGGGCGGGATGACGCGGTCGCGGTACTCCTGGGGCTGCCGCTCGAAGAGGTCCCATGACGGCATGCTGACCACGCGCGCCTTGACGCCCGCCGCGACGAGCTGCTCGTAGGCCTCGACGCAGAGCGCCACCTCGCTGCCCGTCGCGAGCAGCAGCACCTCGGGCGCCGCCGCCGGGCGCGTCGGCCAGGACGTAGGCGCCCTGGGCCACGCCCGCCGCTGCGGCGTAGCGCGTGCGGTCGACGGTGGGCAGCGCCTGGCGGCTCAGGATGAGCGCCACCGGCTGATGCTGCAGCGGCAGGATCACGCGCCACGCCTCGACCACTTCATTGGCGTCCGCGGGACGCATGACCATCAGGTGGGGCATCGCGCGCAGCGAGGCGAGCTGCTCGACGGGCTGGTGCGTGGGCCCGTCCTCGCCGAGGCCGATCGAGTCGTGGGTGAAGATGTGGATGACCGGCAGCTCCATGAGCGCGGACAGCCGGATGGAGCCGCGCGCATAGTCGCTGAAGATGAAGAAGCCCGCGCCGAAGGGCCGCACCTTCGACAGCGACATGCCGTTGCAGATGGCGGTCATCGCGTGCTCGCGGATGCCGAAGTGGAAATTGCGCCCGGCGTACGAGCCGGCCTCGAAATCGCCCGCGCCCTCGAAGGTGAGCCGCGTCTTCGTCGAGGGGAAGAGGTCGGCCGCGCCCCCGATCAGCCAGGGCACGGCCTGGGCCACGGCATTGAGCACCTTGCCCGAGGAGTCGCGCGTGGCCAGTCCCTTGGGATCGGCGGGGAAGGGCTCGAGCGCCTTGTCCCAGCCCGCGGGCAGCTCGCGGTGCTGCATCATCAGGATGTGATCGGCGGACTCCGGGTACTTCTTCTTGTACTCGTCGAACTTCGCCATCCAGGCCGCGCGGGCGGCGGCGCCGCGCTGGCCGAGCTGGGACTGGAAATGCTCGCGCACGCCGTCGGGGACGAGGAACTTGGCGTCCTCCGGCCAGCCGTAGTTCTTCTTGGTGAGCCGGATCTCTTCCTCGCCGAGGGGCTCGCCGTGGGCGGCGGAGGTGTCCTGCTTGTTGGGCGCGCCGTAGGCGATGTGACTGTCGACGATGATCAGCGTGGGCCGGTCGGTCGTGTCCTTGAACACGCGGAAGGCGCGCTCCAGCATGTCGAGGTCATTGGCGTCGCCGACCCGCGTCACGTTCCAGCCATAGCCGAGAAAGCGCACCGCCACGTCGTCGCTGAAGGCGAGCGCGGTGTGTCCCTCGATCGTGATGTGGTTGTTGTCGTAGATCCAGCACAGGTTCGACAGCTTGAGATGCCCGGCGAGGGAGGCGGCTTCGTTCGAGATGCCCTCCATCATGCAGCCGTCGCCGCCGAGGGAGTAGACGTCGTAGTCGAACATCGGAAAGTCGGGCCGGTTCAGGTGCTGGCCGAGCCAGCGGCCCGCGATCGCCATGCCCACGCTCGTGGCGAGGCCCTGGCCGAGCGGGCCCGTGGTGGTCTCGACGCCCGAGGTCCAGCGGTACTCGGGGTGGCCCGGACACTTCGAGTCGAGCTGGCGGAAGTGCTTGATGTCGTCCAGCGTGACGGACGGCGTCCCGAGCCGCTCGTACTGCGGATTGACCGCCTTGACGCCGGTCAGGTACAGGAGCGAGTAGAGCAGCATCGACGCGTGCCCGGCGGAGAGCACGAAGCGGTCGCGATTGGGCCAGATCGGATCCTCGGGATCGAAGCGCAGAAAGCGCTGCCACAGGCAGTAGGCGACGGGCGCCATCGCCATCGGCGTCCCCGGATGCCCCGAATTGGCCTGCTGGACCGCGTCCATGGCCAGCGTCCGCATCGTATTGATCGCGAGCTGATCGAGCTCTGGATTAGCCATTGCGC
>CAWIZN010000076.1:0-166395 GCA_963840495.1 uncultured Candidatus Rokubacteria bacterium | reverse complement strand
CCTACGCGGCCGGCGTCGGCATGGCGATGGAGTTCGACCGCCGCACCCACGGCGACGCGGCGGGGAAGTCCGCCGAGCCGAGCTACGACGAGGCGCTCTCGGACGCCGAGACCGTTTTTCGTGCGGCCGACGCCGGAAACGCGGACGCGCGAGCACGTGGTCCGGGAGGCCTGCCAGGCGGTCGGCGCCGCCATCGGCGGGATCGCCAACGGGCTCAATCCCGACGTCATCGTGATCACGGGCGGGATCGTCAAGTCCCTCGCGCGCTACGAGGACCGGATCCTCGAGCACGCGGCGGAGTATGGCTTCGCCGCCACCCTCGCCGACGCGCGGATTCACTTCGTCCCCGGCTACAAGAACCAGACCGTCCGCGGCGGCGCCGCCCTCGTGCTGTACGAGCGCGCGCGGCGAGCGGTCCTCGGTGAGCGCCGGGCGCCCCGCGCGTCAATCAGCGAATGTGGCCCCACCTGATGGGAGGATCGGCCGATGCCCCCACCGCCGCGGAGGGTTGAGCCCGTGTATGTGAGCAATGGCGGAGTCAAGCTCTTCTGGCAGGCCACGGGCGGGGGCAGCCGCGACCTCGTGCTCCTCCCCCAGTGCCAGCCCGTGATCTACAGCCGGCAGTTCAAGGCCCAGATCCCGTACCTCTCGCGCTACTTCCGCGTCGTCACCACCGACTCGCGAGGCAATGGCCGCTCCGACCGGCCGGCGACGGGCTACGACCTCGATAGCCGCTACGGCGACCTGCTGGCGGTGCTGGAGGAGGCGGTGCGGCCGCCCTTCGCGCTCGCCGCCTACTCCTGCGCGGCCCTGATCGCCTTCCGGTATGTGGTCGACCACCCCGGCCATGTGTCGCACCTGATCCTGCTCAGCGGGCAGTACGCGGAGTCGATGCCCCAGCCCTTCGAGGAGAAAGTCGCACGCGTGATGCGCGGCGACTTCGCCGCCTACCGGCAGCGCCTCTTCGCCCGCGTCCTTCCCGGAGCCCCACTCGCTCAAGGGGATCGAGGACTGCGTGGCGTGGGCGGGCGAGACCACGCCGGACGTGCTCATCGAGTCCCTCCGGGCCATCGACGGCGCCAATGTCCACGACCTCCTCCCGCGCATCTCGGTGCCGACCCTCGCGCTCCACGGCACCCTCGACAAGATCGTGCCCTACACGCATGCTGACGAAGATGGTCGCCGCCATCCCCGGCGCGCGCCTCGTGACGTTCGAGGGCGCCGGCCACAGCCTGCACGGCCGCCACGCGGTCAAGGTGAACCACCTGATCCGCGACTTCGTCCTGGACCGCCCCGTGGAGGCGCGGGCCGTTCCTGCCGACGACGGAGCGGAAGGCCCCACCCGCGCGCCCGCGCCGCACCGCGGCGCGCCGCATCCTCTGGCTGTCGAGCCCGATCGGCCTCGGCCACATCCAGCGGGACCTCGCCATCGCGCGGCGGCTGCAGGAGATCCACCCCGACGCCACCGTGGATTTCCTGGCCGCTTCCCCCTCCGACCGGGCCGTGGAGGCCTGGGGCGCGCGCCTGCACCCCGCCAGCCGGCTGCTCCACGACGAGAGCGGGCACTTCGAGGCGTGGGCCCGCGACCACGAGCTGCACGCGCAGAACGCGCTGTGGGACATGGACGAGATCATGGCGGCCAACTTCATGACCTTCGCGGACGTCGTGGAGCGCGAGGACTACGACCTCTGGGTGGGGGACGAGGGCTGGGACCTCGACTACTTCCTGCACGAGAACCCGGAGCTGAAGCGCGCGCCGTATGCGTTTCTCACCGACTTCATCGGCGTCCTGCCCATGCGGGACGACAAGGGCTCGGTGGAGTTCCGGCGCGCCTGGGACAAGAACGCCGAGAACATCGACCACCTCCGCCTGCACCCCGACGTGCGCGACCTGTCCATCATGGTGGGCGATGAAGACGACGTCCTCGACCGCGAGTTCGGGCCCGACCTGCCGAACATGCGGCAGTGGGGGCGCGAGCACTTCCGCTTCTCCGGATACACGTATCACTTCGACCCCGCCACGTACGCGGACAAGGCCGCGTTGCGGCACGAGCTGGGCTATCGCGATGATGAGCGGGTCATCCTCGTGTCCGCGGGCGGCACCAGCGTGGGACGCAACCTGCTGCGCAAGTGCGCCGCCGGCGTTCTCCCTCGTGGCCCACCAGATCCCCGACGCCCGCATGCTGCTCGTCGCCGGTCCCCGGCTGGACCCGGCGGAGCTGCCGGGCGGGCCGCGCATCGACGTGCGCCCGTACGTGCCGCATCTGTTCCGTCATCACGCCGCCGCCCATCTCGCCATCGTGCAAGGTGGCCTCACCACCACGATGGAGCTGGCGGCCTTCCAGACGCCGTTCCTCTACTTCCCGCTGCGCAATCATTTCGAGCAGAACTTCCACGTGGCCCGCCGGCTCGACCGCCTGGGCGCCGGCGTCCGCATGGACTACGACATGATCAGCCCGGAGGAGCTGGGAGCCGCCATCCTCGACCACCTGGGCAAGCCCGCCCAGGGCCGGGAAGTGCCCACCGGGGGCACCGAGCGCGCCGCCCGCATGATCGCGAACCTGCTCTGACAGCGCCGGCACGATCGGCGCAGGAGGACACACCATGGCCGAGCACACGAACGACGTGAACCTGGACGGCGTCAAGCACCTGGACAAGATGGTGCGGGACAACCCCGCGCATGGGAAAGATGACCGTGAAGGTGCAGTCCACGTGGGAGCGAGGGACGAAGGCCGTGGTCACCGTCGGCGCCCGTCCACGCCCTCGGCCAGAACCTCTTCCCGCGGACGCGACGCTTCGTGATCACGAGCGACGACCCGGCGCCGCTCGGCGGCGTGGACTCGGCGCCCTTCCCGCCGGAGCTCGTTGCTGGCCGCGCTCGCCGGCTGCGTGACGAGCGGCATCGCGACCAATGCCGCCCTCTTCGACGTCCCGCTCGACGCGATGGGCATCGACATGGAGGCGGACATCGACGTCCGCGGGATGCTGGGGCACGACAAGTCCGTCCGCAACGGCATCACCGACATCCGCTACACGGTGACGATCCAGAGCCCCGCGTCCGAAGAGAAGGTCCGCAAGTGCAAGGAGACCATCGACCGGAAGTCTCCCATCCGGGACACGCTGGCCAATCCCGTGAACATCACCTCCGAGCTCGTCTACAAGCAGAGCTGAGCGCCGCGCCGAGCAGCGAGCGAGTGAGTAAGACCTGATCGCTCACTGTAGCCGGGCCGCCAGCGGCGGCAGGGAGGGAATCATGGACGAGGCGAAGCTCCACGAGTTCATGGGCAAGATCGTGACCGACATGGGCGGGGCCTGGATGATGGCGATGGTGCTGATCGGCGACGAGCTGGGCCTCTACAAGGCGATGGCCGATAACCAGCCCGTTCCCGCGGAGGAGGTGGCCAGACGCACGGGCTGCAATGCGCGCCTGGTGCGCGAGTGGCTCGATGCGAACGCGGCGGCCGGCTACCTGGAGGCGATGAACGGGAGCTACCGCTTGCCGCCGGAGCAGGCGATGGCCCTCGCCAACGAGGACTCCCCGGTGTTCGTGGCGCCGGGGCAGAGCGTGGTGGCCTCGTGCTTCCTGGACCTCGACAAGGTCATGGCGGCGTTCCGGGGCAATGGCGCCTTCCCCTGGAGCGAGCATCATCACCGGATGTTCCACGGGGTGGAGAAGTTCTTCCGCCCGGGCTACCAGGCACACCTCACCGCGTCGTGGCTGCCCGCGATGGAGGGCGTGGTCGCCAAGCTCGAGGCCGGCGCCAAGGTGGCCGACATCGGCTGCGGGCACGGCGCCTCCACCATCGTCATGGCCAAGGCCTACCCGAAGTCGCGCTTCTTCGGCTTCGACTTCCATGCCCCCTCGGTCGAGATCGCCGGCAAGCGCGCGGCGGACGCCGGGGTGGGCTCCCGCGTGACCTTCGCGACCGCCGCGGCCAAGGACTACGCCGAGCGGGAGTTCGACCTGATCTGCTTCTTCGACTGTCTGCACGACATGGGCGATCCGGTGGGGGCGGCCCGGTACGCCCGGCAGGCCCTCGCGGACGACGGCTCGGTGCTGCTCGTCGAGCCGTTCGCGGGGGACAGCCTTGCCCAGAACTCGAACCCGGTGGGGCGCCTGTACTATGCGGCGTCGACCATGGTGTGCACGCCGAACTCGCTCTCCCAGGAGGTCGGCCTGGGCCTGGGCGCCCAGGCGGGAGAGGCCCGGCTGCGCGAGGTGTTCGCCACGGCCGGCTTCAGCCGCTTCCGGCGGGCCACCGAGACCCCGTTCAACCTCATCCTCGAGGCGCGCAAGTAGGCGGCATGCCGGGCGAGATCAACTGCCTCTTCACCAAGGGGCTGATCCCCTTCGTCGAGAAGGAGAGCGGCCCCGAGGGGGTGGCCGCGCTCTGCCGCGCCGCCGGGCGGCCGCGCGACTACCTCATGGCGGACCACAACTGGCTGCCGCTGTCGGTCGCCAATGAGCTGGTCCGGGTGGCGATGGAGCTCACGGGCGAGACGGACGTCGAGCGCTGGGCCCGCCGCTTCGCCGACGACATGATGGACTGGAAGCCCTCGCGCGAGTACCGCCACTACCTCGGCACCTACACGATGGGGATCGGGAACCCGCGCGAGCTGTACGAGCGGCACGTCGTGCTCGAGCCCGCGATATGAGCGCTTCTGCCGGTTCGAGGCGCTGGTCAAGCGCCGCCAGGCCACCTTCCGGCGGACGCCGGCCGCCGGGTACATCATGCCCCGGTGGTTCTGCATCTGGGAGACCGTCAAGTGGGAGCGGTACCCGACCAACTGGGGGCTGCCGCGCGCCACCGTCGTCGAGCGACAGTGCGCCGCACGCGGCGCGGACTCGTGCGTCATCGAGGTGCGCTGGCGGAACCCGTCCCTGGGCCGGCGGTTCTGGGTCCCGACGCTGCTCGGCGCCGGCGCCGCCGGCGCCCTGACGGCGGGGTTCGCCGCGAGCCATGCGGTGCCGTGGACTGCGGAGGCGGTCGTCGCGCCCCTGCCCCTGCTTCTCGGGGGGGCGGTCGGCTACGCGCTAGTCCAGCGCGCAGCGACGGCAAGCACACGCGGCGGATGCTGGATCTGCAGTCCGAGGAGATCCTGTACTCGAACAACGAGCTCGAGAAGAAGTTCCGCGACCTCGAGA
Organism: uncultured Candidatus Rokubacteria bacterium; assembly: GCA_963840495.1. GTDB lineage: Bacteria > Methylomirabilota > Methylomirabilia > Rokubacteriales > CSP1-6 > CAWIZN01. The sequence continues at coordinate 161,250 of CAWIZN010000076.1, read as the reverse complement.
CGACGATCGAGCAGCTCTCCCTGCTGAGCGAGCTGGCCGCCGCCGTCAGCGCGACGCTGGACGTCGAGAAGATCTACGAGCAGACGCTGGAGCGCCTGGTCCACGGCATGGGCTACCAGGGCGCCTATCTGTTCGTCGTGGACCCGGGCCGCCGCGTCGTCCGCGGTCACCGGATGGCGGGGAGCGTCGAACAGGAGGCGCGGTTCCGAGCCATGGAGTTCGCGCTCGACGATCCCCGAGCCGGCTCGGCCCGGGTCGCCGTCACCGGCCTCCCGCTTGTGGTCGACGACGCGGAGATGCCCGACCAGCCCATTGACGCGCCCAGCGTCCGCGCCCTCGGCCTTCGGTCCGTGGTCATGGTGCCGCTCCGGGTGAAGGGCGAGGTGTTCGGTGTCCTCTCGGTCGCATCGAGCGAGCCGGGCCGCGTCGGGACCGCGGACATGGAGCTGCTCTCCGCCGTCGCCAACCACGTCGCCCTCGCGGTGGACCGGGCCGAGAGCTTCCAGACCATCGAGGAGCTGTCCCGGGGCCTGGAGGATAAGGTCCGGGTGCGGACCGAGCAGCTCGGCAGCGCGAACGAGGAGCTGCAGGCGGCCTATCGCGATCTGCAGGCGACCCAGATGCAGCTCATCCAGCGCGAGAAGATGGCGTCGATGGGGCAGCTCGTGGCCGGGGTCGCCCACGAGCTCAACAACCCCATCGGCTTCGTCTACTCCAACGTCACGACGCTCGAGGACTTCGTCAAGCGGCTCCGCGGCATGCTGGAGGTCTACCGGGGACTGTCCGCTGCCCCCGGAGACCCGCGCTCAGGTCCAGGCCGAGTGGGAGCGCCGCAAGATCGACTACGCGCTCCGGTATCTCGACTCCATGACCCAGGGCATCCGCGAGGGGGCGGAGCGCGCGCGGAAGATCGTGCGCGATCTGCGCGTGTTCGCGCGCAGCCAGGACGACGTCTGGCAGCCGGTGGACCTCCACGAGGAGATCGAGTCGAGCCTCACCCTGCTCAACCACCTCCTCAAGGACCGCGTGGTCGTGCACAGGAAGCTCGGGGACCTCCCGCACGTCGAGTGCATCCGCTCGTCCATCGACCAGGTCTTCCTGAACCTCCTGGCCAATGCCGCCCAGGCCATCGAGGGGCGCGGCGCGATCACCATCGAGACGCGGCGCGAGGACGGCATGGCGGTCGTCTCGATCGCCGACACCGGACCCGGCATCGCCCCCGACGTCATCGGCCGGATCTTCGACCCCTTCTTCACCACCAAGACCGTGGGCGAGGGGACGGGGCTCGGCCTCAGCATCAGCTACGAGATCGTCAAGAAGCACGGCGGGGAGATCCTGGCCGAGAGCCCCGCCGGCGGCGGCGCGGTCTTCACGGTGCGCCTCCCCATCGCCCGCAAGGCTCAGGCGTGACGGTCGATTCGTCCGTCGCGGCGCGCGCTTGCCTTGGCGGTTCACACAGGGTAAGTAAGGCATGCGCTCTCTCATCGGAAGAGGCCCCCGGAGGCCCAGGAGGAGAACCCCATGAGGATTGATCCGAAAGGTTCGGTTCGCGCGCTTTTTCTGAGCGCCCTCGTCCTAGCTGCAGCCAGCGGAGCCCGGCCTGATCTGGCCGCCGCTCTCGAGGTTGGGAAGAAGGCGCCCGACTTCGCCCTGCCCAGCACCACGGGCGAAAAGATCAGCCTGAGCTCGTTCCTGGGCAAGAAGGCCGTCCTGATCGAGTTCTACGGAGCCGATTTCGCTCCCGTCTGAATGGACAATCTGACGGCCAGGAAGGCCGACTACGAGAAGTTTGCCGGGCTCGGCATCCAGATCCTCGGGATCAGCGCGGATAACCCGTTCTCACAGAAGGCGCTCGCCGATTCGCTGAAGCTGCCCTACCCGCTGCTGAGCGACCTGGGTCTCAAAACGACCCGCGCTTACGGTGTCGTCTACGGCAAGACGTCCGGGAAGACCGACTATCCGGAGGCCGTGGGGCTGATTCCCAAACGAGCGTTCTTTCTCATCGACCGGCAAGGCATCGTTCGGGCACGGTGGATCGGCGAGGATATGTCCGTTTTCCCGAACGAGGTGCTCCTGAAGGCGGCGCGCGAGGTCGTCGCGAAAAACTGAAGCGTTGAACTGGCGCGCCCTCGCTACCGCGCTGCTGATCGCGCTCACCTGCGAGCTGCCGGCCGCGCTCGCCCAGGTACGGGCGCGACCGGTGCGGATCGGGGCGCTCACGGTGTCCTGGGGCTGGGTGCCAGGGTTTGTCGGACTGCGAGAAGGCTTGCTCGAGCTCGGGTACCGCGAGGGCGAGGACTTCGTCATCGGGGTCCGCTTCACCCGAGGTGACGTTGCCGGGTTGGAGGCCGCGGCCCGCGACCTCGTTGCCCAGGGCGCGGACATCCTCCTCGTGAGCGAGGGCGATGCCGCCGTGGTCGCCCTCGCCGCCACCACTCAGATCCCCATCGTCATGATCACCGGCGGCGATCCGGTGCGACGAGGGTTGGCCCAAAGCTACGCCCGCCCTGGCGGCAATCTCACCGGCGTCACCGACCTCGATCTCGAGCTTGCCGCCAAGCGCCTCGAGATGTTCCGGGAGATCGTCCCTGGGCTCCGCCGGGTTCTCTTCGTCTACGACTCAGCCGACGGACATTTTGTCGCCGAGGCCTTGGCCTATCGAGGCGCGGCCCCTGGCCTCGGTTTGACGCTGGTCGAGCGCCCGGTCCGTGGGAGGGCTGCCGCCGAAGCGCTGTTCTCCCAGCTGAAGCGCGGTGAGATGGACGGCATCCTCGGGTCGCTCAACTCCACGTCGAACATTCCCGGCCTCGGTCTCGAAGCGGCCTCGAGGCTGGGCCTCCCGTCGATGTTCCCCAGGTTCTTCGTAGAGGAAGGTGCTCTTGTCAGCTACGGTGCCGACTTGACTGCCTCGGGTCGTCAAGCGGCGCGCCTGGTCGACAAGATTATGAGAGGTGGCAAGCCCGCGACCATCCCCATCGAGGTGAGCTCCAAGATCGAGTTCGTCATCAATCTCAAGACGGCGCGGGCGCTCGGGCTCCGCATCCCGCGGGAGGTCTTGTACCAGGCCGACCGGATCATCCGATGACCGCACCGCCCGGCCGCTTGCTTCGGCGGACCCTGGTCATCGCGGTGGTGCTGGTGAGCGGCGGGCTCCTCACCAGCGGCGCACTGGAGCTCTTCTTCCGCTACCGCGAGAGCGTCGCCGCCATCGAGATCCTGCAGGCGGAGATGGCCCGCGGCGCGGCCGCCAAGATTCAGCAGTTCGTCGGCGACATCGAGCGGACGATGCGCGCTGCGGCTCAGGGGCGCGACCTCGTGGTCGGCGGGCTCACCGAGGCGTACCGCTTCGAGCTGATCAAGCTCCTCAAGACGTCGCCGGCCATCACCGAGGTGGCCGCCGTGGGCAAGGACGGTCGCGAACGCCTGCGAGTCTCACGGCTGCGGCCGATTCTCCCGGCGGATCTGGCGGACCGGAGCCGCGATGCCGCCTTCCTGGGCGCCGACACCGGGAAGAGCTTTCTCGGACCTGTGTACTTCGTCCGCGAGTCCGAGCCGTACATGACGATGGCCGTGCCCATGGAACCGCTTGCCGGGGAGATTGTCGGCGCGCTGATCGCCGAGGTCAATCTGACCTATGTCCGGGATGTCGTCCTGGGCATCACGGTGGGGAAGGCCGGGTACGCGTACGTCGTCTCGCCCGCCGGGGACCTCATCGCCCATCCCGACCTCAGCTTCGTCCTCGAGAAGCGCAACGTGCGCGATTTCGGTCAGGTCCAGGCGGCCCTGGCTGGCACGCCGGGCGTGCTGCCGCCTCAGCCGAGCCTCACAGGTCAGCAAATCCTGCCCGCCTTCGCGCCGATTCCCGGCCTCGGCTGGGCCGTGGTGGTCGAGCGCCCCCTCGCCGAGGCCTACGCGCCCCTCTACGGCTCGATCCTGCGCACCTCCATCCTGGTCTTGGTCGGCCTCGGCATGGCGGTCCTGGCCAGCCTGCTCATCGGTCGTCGAGTCGTCCGGCCCGTGCAGGCACTCCGTCGAGGGGCGGCTCGGATCGGGAGTGGGGACCTCGAGTACCGGCTCGAGGTGAAAACCGGTGACGAGCTACAGGAGCTGGCCGAGGAGTTCAATCGCATGGCGGCCAAGCTCCAGGAGTCGTATGCGACCCTCGAGCAGCGGATCGTCGAGCGCACCCAGGAGCTCGCTCAGAAGAGCCGGGAGCTGGAGGCGGCCAGCCGGCACAAGAGCGAGTTCCTCGCCAACATGTCCCACGAGCTACGGACTCCGCTCAACTCCGTCATCGGCTTCTCCGAGGTGCTGCGCGACCGCATGTTCGGCGACCTGAACCCCAAGCAAGCGCAGTACGTCGGGGTGATCCGAATCCTCGGGTCGTCACCTGCTCTCCCTCATCAACGACATCCTCGATCTCTCGAAGATCGAGGCCGGGCGCATGGAACTGGAGCTGGCCACCTTCGATCTCCTTCTCGCCATTCAGAATGCCCTCACCCTCGTGAGCGACCGCGCCGCCCGCCAGGGCATCACCCTGGCCACGGCCCTCGACGAGCGCCTCGGAGCCCTTACCGCTGACGAGCGCAAGCTCAAGCAGATCCTGCTCAACCTCCTCGCGAATGCCATCAAGTTCACTCCCGAGGGAGGCCGTGTCGAGGTCGTTGCCTGCCCCGGCGACGGCCATGTCGAGATCTCCGTGACCGACACCGGCATCGGGATCGCGGAGGAGGATCAAGCGGCGATCTTCGAGGAATTCCGGCAAGTGGGCGCGAGCGAGGGCCGCGCGCGCGAAGGGACGGGCCTGGGCCTCCCGCTCGCCAAGCGCTTCGTCGAGCTTCACGGCGGCCGCATCTGGGTCGAGAGCAAGGTCGGCCGTGGCTCGACCTTCACCTTCACCATCCCGCGGCGATGACCACCGCCGATCTGATCCTGATCGTCGAGGACAACGAGCCGAGCCGCATGCTCGTACGCGACGTGCTCGAGGCGACGGGCTATCGGACGGCGGAAGCCGCGACGGCCGAAGATGGCATCCGCCTGGCCAAGGCGTCGCGACCCGCGCTCATCCTCATGGACATCCATCTCCCGGGCATGAACGGTATCGAGGCCCTCCGGCACTTGCGCGGCGACCCGGCCACACAAAGCATCCCGGTCATGGCGGTCACCGCGTCGGCCATGACGCACGATCGGCCCGCCATCCTCGCCGCCGGCTTCGACGGCTACCAGACCAAGCCCATCAGCGTGCGGGAGCTGCTCGAGGCCGTGCGAGTATTGCTCGATCAGCCATGCCGCGAGAACACGCCATGACCGAAGGGGGCACCATTCTCGTCGTGGACGACACCCCTCAAAACGTTCTCCTGCTCGAGGCGCTTCTCACCGGCAAAGGCTACACGGTCGTCACCGCTTCGTCGGGACCCGAAGCGCTCCGCCTCATCGAGTCGGCGGTCCCGGACCTCGTCCTTCTCGACGTGGTCATGCCCGGGATGAGCGGCTACGAGGTCTGTCAGAAGATCCGCGCCCATCCCGACACCGAGATTCTCCCCGTGGTCATGGTCACGGCCCTCGATCCAGCCCAGGAACGCATCAAGGGGTTGGAGGCGGGCGCCGACGACTTCCTGAGCAAGCCGATCAACCAGCCCGAGCTGCTGGCGCGCGTCCGCACCCTGCTCCGGATCAAGGCGCTCTACGACACGGTGCAGGCGCAGGCGCGCCAGCTCACCGAGCTGAACCGGACGCTCGAGCAGCGGGTGGCCGAGCTGCAGGCGGCCTATCGAGATCTACAGGCGACCCAGATGCAGCTCATCCAGCGCGAGAAGATGGCGTCGATGGGGCAGCTCGTGGCCGGGGTCGCCCACGAGCTCAACAACCCCATCGGGTTCGTCTACTCCAACGTCACGACGCTCGAGGACTTCGTCAAGCGGCTCCGCGGCATGCTGGAGGTCTACCGGGGACTGTCCGCTGTCCCCGGCAGACCAGGCTCAGGTCCAGGCCGAGTGGGAGCGCCGCAAGATCGACTACGCGCTCCGGTATCTCGACTCCATGACCCAGGGCATCCGCGAGGGGGCGGAGCGCGCGCGGAAGATCGTGCGCGATCTGCGTGTGTTCGCGCGCAGCCAGGACGACGTCTGGCAGCCGGTGGACCTCCACGAGGAGATCGAGTCGAGCCTCACCCTGCTCAACCACCTCCTCAAGGACCGCGTGACCGTGCACCGGAAGCTCGGGGAGCTGCCGCACGTCGAGTGCATCCGCTCGTCCATCGACCAGGTCTTCCTGAACCTCCTGGCCAATGCCGCCCAGGCCATCGAGGGGCCCGGCGCGATCACCATCGAGACGCGGCGCGAGGACGACATGGCAGTCATCTCGATCGCCGACACCGGCCCCGGCATCGCCCCCGACGTCATCGGCCGGGTCTTCGACCCCTTCTTCACCACCAAGACCGTGGGCGAGGGGACGGGGCTCGGTCTCAGCATCAGCTACGAGATCGTCAAGAAGCACGGCGGGGAGATCCTGGCCGAGAGCCCCGCCGCGCGGCGGCGCGGTCTTCACGGTGCGCCTCCCCATCGCCCGCAAGGCTCAGGCGTGACGGCCGAGGCGACGGTCCTCCTCGTGGACGACGAGGTGCGGGTCCTCGATTCGCTCGAGGCGCTGCTCGCCATGGACTACCGCGTGCTCCGCGCGGAGCGGCCCGAGGCGGCGCTCGACCTGCTCGCCGCCGAGCCCGTCGCCCTCGTGATCAGCGACCAGCGGATGCCCGGGATGACGGGGACCGAGTTCCTGGCGCGGTGCCGGGAGGTCTCGCCCGAGGCGGTCCGCGTGCTGCTGACCGCCTTCACCGACGCCGACGCCCTCATGGAGTCGATCAACGCGGCGAATATCTACCACTTCATCCTCAAGCCGTGGGACCCCACCGAGCTGGTCCACACCGTCCGCCGCGGCGTGGAGCGGCATCGGCTTGCCGCCGAGCGGGAGCAGCTCGTGCGCGACCTGGCGGCGAAGAACACCGACCTCGAGGCGACGCTCGTCGACCTGCGCCTGACCCAGGACCGCGTTCTGCGCGAGGCCGCCGTGCGGGCCCAGCTCCAGCGCTACGTCTCGCCGCGGCTCGCGGAGATGGCGCTCGGCAACCCGGGCCTCCTCGACGGGCCCGGGGACTGGCGCGAGGCCACGGTGCTCTTCGCCGACATCCGCGGCTACACGCGCCTCATCGAGACCACGCCGGGGCCCGTGGTCATCCGCCTGCTCGACGGATACCTCAACGAGATGATCGAGGTGATCTTCCGGCACCAGGGCACGGTCGAGCAGCTCATCGGCGACGAGATCGTGGTGCTCTTCGGCGTCACCGAGGACGCCGCGGACGCGCCGGGACGGGCCGTGCGCGCGGCCATCGACATGGTGGCGGCGGTCAGGGGGCTCTCGAAGCGGTGGGCCGCCGACGGGCTGCCCCGGTTCGACATCGGCGTGGGGATCGCCTCGGGACCGGTGATGGCGGGCACGATCGGCTCGGCCGAGCGCCGCGAGCTGATCGTGGTGGGGCGGCCCATGATCGCCGCCGCCCGCATCCAGCGCATGACACGGCTGTTCGAGGCGCATATAATCGCCGCCGAGAGCACCTTCCGGGACGTCGAGGCCCTCGTCCGGCACCGCGAGCTGGGCTCGCCGAAGCTCAAAGGGTTGAAGGATCGCGAGACGCTCTACGAGATCCTCGGGATGCGCGAGCCGGCGTCCACGGCACCATAGGCATGAGATCTCGCTCCGAGCGCAGGGGAGGCGATCGCGACGGTCCTCGTCGTCGATGACGAGCCGCGCGTTCTCGACGCCCTCGAAGCCATCCTCGCCGCGGAGTTTCGAATTCTGAGAGCGGAGGGCGGCGCCGCCGCGCTCCCCCTCCTCGCCTCCGAGGACGTGGCGGTGATGATCACCGACTACCGGATGCCCGGCATGACCGGCGTGGAGCTGTGCCGTCGCGGCCAGGAGGTGGCGCCCGAGACCTTGCGCATCATCCTCACCGCCTACACCGACGTCGACAACCTGATGGAGGCCATCAATACCGGCCACATCTGGCACTTCGTGCCCAAGCCGTGGGATCCCGGCGACCTGCTATTGGTCGTGCGGCGGGCCGCCGAGCGCTGGCGGCTCGAGCGGGAGAACGCCCGGCTGCGCGACGAGCTGGAGCTGGCCTACAACGCCCTTCGTCGCGAGGCGGCCGAGGCGCGTGAGCGACCCATCTCCTTCGACCGGCTGGTGGGGCAGCAGACGGGGCTACGCCGCGCGGTGGGGCTTGCGCGCAAGGTGCTCGACGGCGACACCACGGTGCTGCTGCTCGGGGAGACCGGCACGGGGAAGGAGCTCTTCGCGCGGCTCCTCCACGACAATGGCCCTCGCCGGGCCGCCCGCTTCGTCGCGCAGAACTGCGGTGCGCTCCCCGAGGCCCTGCTGGAATCGGAGCTCTTCGGCCACGCCCGAGGGGCCTTCACCGGGGCCACGGGAGAGCGGCGAGGCCTCTTCGAAGAGGCCGACGGCAGCACGGTCTTCCTCGACGAGGTCGGTGAAATGAGTCCCGCGATGCAGCTCCGCCTGCTGCGCGTCCTGCAGGAGGGGGAGGTGCGCCGTCTCGGTGCTCCGGGAGTGCGCAAGGTGAACGTTCGGGTCATCGCCGCCACCAACGCCGACCTCGAGGCCGACGTCGATGCGGGGCGCTTCCGGCGCGACCTCTACTACCGGCTCAACGTGTTCCCGATCCCGCTGCCCCCGTTGCGTGAGCGTACCGAGGACATCCCGGTCCTTGCCGAGACCTTCCTCCGACCGGCCTGTCGCCGCGCGCGGAGGGCGGTCCCGTCGATCTCGCCGGAGGCCATGGCGCTGCTCCAGGCCTACCCGTTTCCAGGCAATGTCCGGGAGCTCGAAAACGAGATCGAGCGGGCGGTGGCCCTGGCCGAGGATGGCCGACCGATCGGGCCCGAGCATCTCTCCGATCGCATGCGGGCCGAGCGGGGCATGTCGCGGCCCGGCACGCTCGCCGAGGCGATCGAGCAGCTCAAACAACGAATGATCGAGGACGCGCTCCGGGACTGCGGCACGAAGACGCGTGCGGCCGAGCGCCTCGGGCTCAGCCGGCAAAGCTTCCAGCAAATGCTGAAGCGCCGCCAGGGGTAGCGAAGCGCGCCGAGCGCTTCGGAAGCGGCCGAAGCCCCTCCGAGCTCCCTAGTTCGGGAGCCTGTCGGAGAAACGCAGCTAGAGCGATGAGAAGGGTCCAGCTGCGAGGCGGCGCCCGAAGGCAGCCGGCGAGGCGTACTTTCTGTACGTTGAGCCGGCTGTCGAGGGCGCCAACGAAGCAGATGGGCCCTTATCATCGCTCTAGCGCTCTGGCTTTTTCCAGATGTCGCGGTCGTGCATCAGCTTGATCTGCCGCTTGATGACCTTGTCGCGGTACTCCTTGTGCTTCATCGGGGCCCGCTTGAGATAGAGGTTCTTGGGGTAGATCGGCTTTTCGTAGAGGAGCTGGTACAGCTCCGTGCGCAGGTCCTTCATCCAGTTGTCCCACTGGGCGCGGGCCCGGTGGTCGCGCAGGGCCTCGATGTCGATGACGCCGCCCACGTAGGTGGACCCCGCGCCGTAGTCCTGGCGGCCGACGATGCGGCCCTTGTAGTCGATGACGAAGGACCGCCCGCCGAAGGTGTCGATGGGCGTGGCCTCCTCGGGGAAGAGGTAGTAGGTGCCCATGTTGGGCGCGACGACGTACAGGTTGTTGTCGAGGGCGCGGGCGCGGCTCTGGATCTCGAAGATCTCGTTGCCGGTGGCGGGATGGGGATAGGAGGCGCGGTAGACCACCTCGGCGCCGTTGAGCGCCAGCGCGCGGGCGTTCTCCGGGTACGAGCCCTCGTTGGCCATCATGATGCCGAGGCGGCCGATCTCCGTGTCGACCACGGGCCAGAAGGCCTGGAGGTTCCGCCCGTACTTCTCCACCCACCAGTCGTAGACGTCGTGGGGGCACATCGAGTGCTCGACGGGGAAGAGCGGCGAGACCTTGTAGTGCTTGAGGATGACCTTGCCCCGCGGGTTCAGGATGAAGCCCACGTTGAAGTAGCGGTCCGGCCAATCGGGATGGCGCGCCTTGGCCTGGGCCATGACGAAGGCGTTGTACTCCTTCGCGATCACCCCCAGCGCCTCTGTCTCTTCCCCCGGGATGTCGATGGCGCACTCGCGCGCGAAGGTCGCGTGATCCAGATCGAGCACCTCGTCGTTGAAGGCCTGGAGCGCGCCCTCCGGAAACGCGATGAGGCGCACGGGCAGGTCGAGGCTCGACAGCCACGAGGCGGCCTTCACCAGGTGCGAGAGGTGGTCGAGGTTGATCTTGATGTCCGCACGCTTCCTGATGCCGCGCACGGTCGGGATGAGTCCCACGGCGGTGTAGGGCTTGATCATCGGGAATGCGCCAGGAGGATCGCGCGCTACCCGTTCACCTTCGGAAGGTGCCGCAGCGCCTCCTCGACCTTCTCGGTGGGGTACTCGTAGTCCACGAGCTTGCCCGCCAGGTACGCCTCGTACGCGGAGAGGTCGAGGTAGCCATGCCCGCAGAGATTGAAGACGATGGTCTGGCGCTTGCCCTCCTGCTTGCACCGCAGCGCCTCGTCGATGGCCCCGCGCACGGCATGCGCGGCCTCGGGGGCGGGGAGGATGCCCTCCGCGCGCGCGAACTGGATGGCCGCCTGGAAGGTCGCCGTCTGCGGCACGGCGCGGGCCTCGATCACGCCCTCGTCGTAGAGCTTGCAGATGAGCGGGGCCATGCCGTGATAACGGAGCCCGCCCGCGTGCATGGGCGCGGGGATGAAGGTGTGGCCGAGCGTGTGCATCTTGACGAGCGGCGTGAGCCCGACGGTATCGCCGAAATCGTAGACGTACTTCCCCTTGGTCAGGCTCGGGCAGGCGCTGGGCTCGACGGCCACGATGCGCAGCTTCTTCTTCTTGCCGCCGAGCTTGTCCGCGGCGAAGGGGAAGGAGAAGCCCGCGAAGTTCGACCCGCCGCCGATGCAGCCCACGATGACGTCGGCCTCGGCATCCGCCTTCTCGAGCTGCTTCCTGGTCTCGAGGCCGATCACGGTCTGGTGCATCAGCACGTGGTTCAGCACGCTGCCGAGGGAGTACTTGGTGTCATCCCGCATCGCCGCGTCCTCGACCGCCTCGCTGATCGCGATGCCGAGGCTGCCCGGCGAGTCCGGATCCTGCTCGAGGATCTTCTTGCCGGCCTGGGTGTCCGGGCTCGGGCTCGGCACGACCTGGGCGCCGAAGGTCTCCATCAGGATGCGCCGATACGGCTTCTGCTGATAGGAGACCTTGACCATGTAGACCTTGCACTGCAAGCCGAAGAAGCTGCAGGCCTGGGACAGGGCCGAGCCCCACTGGCCGGCGCCGGTCTCGGTCGACAGGCGCGCGACGCCCTCCTGCTTGTTGTAGTAGGCCTGCGCGATGGCCGTATTGGGCTTGTGGCTGCCCGCCGGGCTCACGCCCTCGTACTTGTAGTAGATGTGCGCCGGCGTATCGAGCGCCTTCTCGAGCCGGTGCGCGCGATAGAGCGGCGTGGGCCGCCAGAGGCGCAGGATGTCCCGCACCTCGTCGGGGATCTCGATCCACCGCTGCTGGCTCACCTCCTGCTTGATCAGCTCCATCGGGAAGAGCGGCGCCAGGTCCTGGGGGCCGATGGGCTGGCCGGTGCCGGGATGAAGCGGCGGCGGGAGCGGCGTCTTGAAGTCCGCCTGGATGTTGTACCACTTGGTCGGCATCTCCTTCTCGGAGAGCAGGTACTTCGTGGTCATGTCCACCGACTTCTTCGCCATGACGACCTCCTGCAGGTGCTGCAGATTCCTAGCCTAGAGCGTGATGGAGTACGCTGTTCGAGCGCCGGCTTGCCGGCGCAACCCGGTTCGCAGGAGGTTCGGAGCAGCCTGAGGTCCCTCCGATTGTTAGTGGGCCCGCGCCGCGTCCTCGGTCAGCTCGAGCTCGCGGATGGTTGCGTCGGTTGGCACGCCGGTCGCGGCGTCCCAGCCCTGCTCGACGTAGTAGTCGGTCACGATCGCCTCGAGCTGGTCCCCGGTGAGGCCGCCGTGCTTGGGGAGCGCTTCGGCGAAGCGCGCGGGCAGCCGGTCGTCGGCGCGGCTCATGCCCTCGCGCAGGTTGTAGAGCCGGGCCAGCGTGAGGCCGCGATGGGCCTGGGTCACCATCTCCTCGGGCGTGACGCCCCAGCCCGTCACCGCGTTCAGGATGTCGAGCGACTGCTGGTCGTCGTAGGCGAGGAAGTGGCAGAGGCCGACCTGGTTCCGGTGGCCGTTCCGGTTGCTGGTCTGGCGCATGTGATCGCCGCCGGTCGGCGCGAGGAGATACGAGGCGCGCATCACCGGCATGTGACGCGGGTCGTGCATCGCCATCTCCATGCCCTTGATGGTCGTCAGATACGCCTCCGACCCGCGCCCGAGCCGCTGCGCCGCGCGGAGCGAGCCCTCGGCGAGGAGATCGCCGACGCCCTGGCGATAGGCGATCATCTCGACGAGCTTCACCACGCCATCGGCGTCGTGAAAGCGCAGGGGCATGCCGCCGGTGTCTTCCAGCGTGAGCAGGCCGCGCTCGAAGCACTCCATCGCCCAGGCGAGCGTGGCCCCGAGCGAGACGGTGTCCAGGCCGAGGTAGTTGCACATCTCGTTCGACTTGCAGATGGCGATGAGGTCCTCGAGGCCGAGGTTGACGCCGAGCGAGGCGAGCGACTCGTACTCGGGCCCGCCGTACTTGGGATCGACGCTGTAGCGGTTGAGGGGATCGAAGGCCACGCGGACCTTGCCCTTGTACCGGGTCTCCGAGGCCTCCCGGGCGGCCGCTTCCTTCTTTTCGATGTGCACCACCTTCTTGCACCGCACCGAGCAGGCGAAGCAGGCATCCATGTGGACGCGCACCTGGTCGCGCACCGCGATGGCGTCGACCTTGGCGACCTGGTCGAAGGCGCCGAGGCGATAGTTGAGCGTGGGCATGCCGCCCTCGAGGTTCTTGCCCTGCATGGCCGCGCCCGTGCCGAACTCGTGGAAGGCGCGGTGGTTCTGGTCCATGGTGGAGGACACCCACTTGGCGATGGCGGTCAGCCCCTTCTGGTCGGCGATCTTCACGGGGATCTTGCCGCGCACCGCGATGGCCTTGAGGCGCTTGCTGCCCATCACCGCGCCCATGCCCGTGCGCCCCGCCACCTCCTTCAGGTCATTGGCGATGCAGGCGTAGCGCACGAGATTCTCGCCGGCGGGGCCGATCTGGGCCACCTTGATGTGCCGGTCGCCCAGCTCCTCGAGGATCGCCTCCTCGACATCGCCGGTGATGCGTCCCCAGAGGTGGGTGGCGTCCCGGAACTCCACCGCGCCGTCATTGATCCACAGATAGACGGGCGTGGGCGAGACGCCGTGGAAGACGATGGCGTCCCAGCCCGCGCGCTTCAGCTCGGCGCCCCAGTAGCCACCCGACTCGGACTCGCCGAACCTGCCGTTGAGCGGCGACTTGGCGCCCACGCTGTGGCGGCCGGCCCCCGGGACGGGGGCGCCGGTGACGACGCCCGGCGCGATGACCAGGATATTGTCGGGGCCCAGGGGATCGGCGCCCTTGGGGACGTACTCGAGGAGATAGTGCGCGATGAGGCCGCGCCCGCCCACGTAGCGGCGAAAGAAGGCGTCGCCCGGCTCCTCGACCCACGTGCTGCGGTCGCCGAGGTTCACGTGCAGGATCTTGTTCCAGTAGCCGAACTGTCCCATCGGTTCTCCTCCCGCTCCGCGAGTGGGTTATCCGCCTTCCATCGGGCTCAGCAGCATCACGTCGGCGCCGTCGTGCAGGGGGTCGGTGCGGTCCGCCAGCTCGCCGTCGACCCCCACCGTGACGTCGGTGTTGGCAGATATGCCGATGGCGTCGAGCAGATCAGCGACAGTGGACCCGGCCGGGACGGTGCGCCGGTGCGGCCCATCGACCCCGGGCGGCAGGTACCGCCGGAGGTCGGCGAAGAGCGTCACGGTGACGGCAATCGCGCCTCGATCCTCGCTGTGCTGACGCTCTCCTTCCGCCCGCGCCGTCGCCATCGGGGCTCACTATGCGGCGGCCCCGTTGACGTGTCAACCCAGCCTTGACAGCCTTTGCGCGCCTCCCATAGGCTCCTCGTGGGCCGACGGACGATGCCTACACGCGGCGGAAAGCGGTCGGTGGAGCAGGCGGCGGCGCGTCCGCGCGCCCGGGATATTCCCGCACGCTGCCGCGAGGCCAACGTCGACCTGGTCCGCTTCCTGTACTGCGGCAATGACAGCGTGATCCGCGGCAAGGCCAGCCACACGCGGTTTCTCAACTCGTTCATGCGCTCGGGCATCGGCCTCACCGTGGCCATGCAGTCGTTCAATATGCTGGACCAGCTCGTGCCCGGCGCCTCGTTCGGCCCGGTCGGCGAGATCCGGCTCATGCCCGACCCCGAGAGCTTCGCCGTCCTGCCCTATGCAGAGCGCTCCGCCCGGCTCCTCTGCGACATGCACACGCTGGACGGCGCGCCCTGGGACGCCTGCCCGCGCAGCTTCTTGAAGCGCATGATCGGGCGCGCGCGCGAGGCCGGCCTGACATTTCAGGCCTCCTTCGAGAACGAGTTCACGCTGGCGCGCCGCGAAGGGGACCAGTACGTGCCCCTCGACCGGAGCCCGTGCTTCTCGACCATCGGGATGGACTCGGCGGGCCCGGTGATGATCGAGATGATCGAGGCGCTCGTCGCCCAGGGCGTATTTCCCGAGCAGTACTACCCCGAGCTGGGTCCCGGCCAGCAGGAGGTGCCGGTGCGGTACGCCGATGCGCTCCGCGCCGCCGACAACCAGATCACGGTGCGGGAGACGGGCCGCGGCGTGGCGCTCAAGCACGGCCTCATCGCCTCGTTCGCGCCGAAGCCGTTTCCGGACGAGGCGGGCAATGGCAGCCATATCCATTTCAGCCTGTGGCGCGCCAAAGACGGCCGGAACCACTTCCACGATCCCAAGGGACGCTACGGGCTCTCCGACGCGGGCTATGGCTTCATCGGCGGGGTCCTCGCCCACCTGCCGGCCCTCGTGGCGCTGACCGCGCCCAGCGTGAACTCCTACCGGCGCTTGCAGCCGCGCTTCTGGTCGAGCGCGTATACGGCGTGGGGCCCGGACAACCGCGAGGCCGCCGTCCGCGTGCCCTCCGTTCGCCGCGGGCTCGAGATGGAATCGACCAATCTCGAGCTGAAGCCCAGCGATCCGTCGAACAATCCCTACCTGGCCCTCGGCGGCCTTCTCGCCGCCGGCCTCGACGGCATCGCGCGCAAGCTCGACCCGGGCGAGCCCGCGCTGACCGACCCCGACGCGCTCTCCGAGGCCGAGCGCCAGCGCCGCGGCATCCGCCGGTTGCCCGCCACGCTCGGCGAGGCGCTCGACGCGCTCGAGCGCGACGAGGTCCTGCGCGCCGCGCTCGGCGAGGTGCTCGCCAGGGAGTACCTGCTGGTCAAGCGATCCGAGGTCCGCGCCTTCGAGGGCGAAGGACGTCGCGTTCGAGCTCGCGCAGCATTTCTACAAGTACTGAGCGGACCGTCCCTCCCAGAATGTGGAACGGTTTACATACAATCGGAAGCGTGACCGTCACTGGGTTGATCAGCCCGCTCTCACCGCAATGCCTCCGCGAGACCGAGGTGCTCGTCGGTGCCGCGGTCGTCGTGCTGGGTCTCAGGTGGTGGTATCGGAGGGCGATGGGTTGCCGCCGGCCCGTCGCTCCCCATCCCGATTGAAGTGATGCCGGACCACGCTCCAGCCCCCATGCTGGGCGCGCAACCTCTAAGCCGCCTTCCTATCCACTGCGGTCTCCTCGCCGGGGTCGGGCCGGGGCATCAGAGCGCCTTGAGCGGTGGCTGCTCGCCCGCGGGCAGGGGGTAGCGGTCGACGTTCAGCACCATCGACACGATGGAGTAGTAGCCGCAGGCGGCGATCAGGTCGATGACGCCCTGCTCGCCGAAGCGGTCCACCACGGCCTTGAACGCCGCGTCCGAGACGGCCTTGTCGCGGAACATCTCGGTGCAGAAGTCGTACACGATGCGCTCGTCGCCGCTCATCGGCGACGGGCGGCGGCCCTCGGCGACGGCGTCGATGATGGCGTCGGGAAGGCCCGCCGTCCGGGCGAGCCGGCTGTGCGCCCAGAACTCGAACTGGGCGCTCCAGAAGCGGCCGGTGATCAGGATGGCCAGCTCGTTGAGCGGCGCGGGGATCGTGGTCTGGAAGCGGACGTACTCGCCGACCCGCTGCACTCGGTCCGCCACGTCGGGGCTGCGCAGGAGCGCATTGAAGGGGCCGACGGCGCCCTTGCGGGGCCCGGACACGATCCCCTCATAGGCCTCGCGCTGGCGCGAGGTCATCGTGGCCTCGGTGAGCAGCGTGAATCGGCGGCCGTCGTCGGTCGGAGTCTCGGGGCGATCCATTCGGCATACCTCCGGGTGAGTGGTTGGGGCGCGCGGTGTCAGAGATAACTCGCCCACAGCCTAACCCACCGCGGCCGTTCCGCGGCGCCGGAGTTCCGCCCGCCTGTCGCTGCCGCTCGTCGGGTACACTCTCGGCGTGGATGCGCGACTCGAGGCGATGGTGGAGGCGGCGCGCGCCGGCGGCGCGGTGGCGCTCGAGCATTACCGGCGGGGATTTTCCGTCACGCTCAAGGCCGACCGGTCGCCGGTGACCGAGGCCGATCGCGAGGCCGAGCGCGCGATCGTCGACGTGCTGCGCCAGCGTTACCCCGATCACGGGTCCCTCGGTGAAGAGCATGGCGAGGAGGGCCCGCGCGAGCGGCGCTTCATCGTCGACCCCATCGACGGCACGCGGAACTTCATCCGGCGCATTCCGACCTGGGGCGTCCTCATCGGGCTCGAGGAGGGAGGCCAGGTCACGGCCGGTGTCGTCTATCAGCCCGTCACGGGCGTGCTCCACACGGCGTGGCGCGGGCAGGGGGCGTGGCGCGACGGCGAGCGCATCCGCGTGTCGCCCGTCGACGCGCTCGACCGCGCGCTCGTCGTCCACTCGTCGATCAACTTCCTGCGCAAGAGCCGGTACTGGGACGGCTTTCTGCGCCTGGCCGATCGCACCCAGGTGCAGCGCGGCTTCGGCGACTTCTCGGCCTATCTCTGGGTAGCCGAGGGCCAGGGCGAGATCGCGTTGTCCACCACGGTGAAGGCCTGGGACGTCGCCGCGCTGAAGGTCCTGGTGGAGGAGGCGGGCGGCCGGCTCACCGACCTCGAGGGCAAGGACGGGATCTACGGCACGACGGTCTTCGCCAGCAATGGCGTGCTCCACGACGCGGCCCTCGCCGCCATGCATGACGGCCGGCCTCGGCCAGGCTAGAGCGATGATAAGGGCCCATCTGCTTCGTTGGCGCCCTCGGCTGCACGCTCAACGTAGAGAGACTACGCCTCGCGTGCAGCCTTCGGGCGCCGCCTCGCAGCTGGACCCTTCTCCTCGCTCTAGCCGGGTTTCTCCGACAGGCTCCCGAGCGCGGCGGTGAAGACCTCGAGGAAGCCCTCGACCTCGGGCTCCGCCATGGGCGTCGACAGGCAGCCGAGGCCGGTGGTCGACAGCAGCACGCCGTGGTCGAGCAGGTATCTGACGAGGCGATCGAGCCGCGCGGCCTCCTCGGCGTCGGGCCGGCTGCTGCGATAGTCCACCAGCGTGTGGCTGGAGGGATGGATCTTGAACAGCGAGCCCACCCCGGTGACGCTCCCCTCGACGCCCGCGTCCTTGAAGCAGGCCGCGAGCCCGTCGCGCAGCCGGCCCGCGAGGTCGTCCATCTTCTGAAAGCTCGCGGCGTCGAGCAGCCGCATCCCGGCCAGCCCCGCCGCCATGGTGACCGGATTCGCGTTGAACGTCCCCGCGTGCGGGACGATCGGCGTGCCCCCTCGCGGGTCGAAGACCGCCATGACCTCGGCGCGGCCGCCGACGGCGCCGACCGGGAAGCCGCCGCCGATGATCTTGCCGAGCGCGGTGAGGTCCGGACGCGCGCCGAAGTAGCCCTGGGCGCCGTGGTAGCCGATGCGGAACGAGATCACCTCGTCGAAGATGAGCAGGACGCCGTGCGCCGCGGTCACGGCGCGCAGCGTCTCGAGCAGCTCCGGGGTCGCGGGCATGAGCCCCACCCGGTTCGGCACCGGGTCGATGATGACGGCGGCCAGCTCTCGGGCGTGCCGCTCGATCAGCCTTGCCGCGAGCTCGGGGCGATTGAACGGCAGGACGACCACGTCCGCGAGGACGGACGGCGCGGTGCCGCGCGAGTACGCCACGCTGGCGGGCTCGGCGAGGGGGCCCCAGTTCTCCGCGGTCGACCCGAGGCTCACCTCGGCGTAGTCGTAGGAGCCGTGATACGCGCCCTCGAACTTGGCGATCTTCGGGCGCCCGGTGAAGCCGCGCGCGGCCTTCATCGCCATCATCACCGCCTCGCTCCCGGAATTGGTGAAGCGCACCTGGTCCACCGCGGGCAGCCGCTCGACGAGGAGCGAGGCCAGCTCGACCTCTTCGGGTGTCGGCATCGGGAACGAGGCCCCGCGGGCGAGGCGGCGTGTCGCCGCCGCGGTGATGGCCGGGTGCGCGTGGCCGTGGATCAGGGACGTGTAGTTATTGAGCAGGTCGAGCCGGCGGTCGCCATCGACGTCCACCACCCAGCAGCCCTGGCCTTCGGCGGCATAGGGCGGGTACGGCGCCATGAAGACCGACGTCCGCGAATTGCCGCCCGGCATCACGGATTGCGCCTGCTGGAAGAGCCGCGCCGAGGTCGACGAGGGATCCGCATAGGCGCGGGTGATCGGCAGTGGGGTGGTGGTCGTCGCCATGGTTGGCCTCCTTGTCGGTTCCGCAGTCATACCACGTCGGCCGTCAGACCGAGTAGCGCCTCACGGCGTCTTCGTTCCAGGCGAGCCCGGCGCCCGGCCGGTCCGGGATCTGGGCGAGCCCGTCCACCACCCGGATCGGCTCCTGGATCACGGGCTCCGCCCAGTCCATGAACTCGAGCCAGTGGCACGTCGGCGTCACGCCCAGCAGGTGGACGCTGAACTCCGGGAACAGATGGCTCGACATCTCGATGCCATGCGCATGGGCCAGCGCCGCCGCGCGCAGCCAGCCCGTGACCCCACCGATGCGCTGGACGTCGGGCATGACGAGCTCGACGGACCGCGCCGCGATCGCCTCCGCCATCTCGAACGTGTCCACCAGGTTCTCGCCGGTCTGGATCGGTGTCTGCACCTCGGCCGCGATGCGCGCGTACCCCGCGTAGTCGTCGTGCCGGACCGGCTCCTCGATCCAGTACAGCCCCTCGTCGTCCAGCGCGTGGCCCCGCTGCACGGCTTCGTTCACCGTCAGCCGCTGGTTGAAGTCGCACATCAATGTGGCGCGATCCCCGATGCGCTGCCTCACCGCGCGCACGGCCGCGAGGTCCTGCGAGAAGTCGTCCCGCCCGAGCCGCAGCTTCACCGCCTTGAAGCCCTCCGCCAGCAAGGCCTCGGCTTCGTCGGCGAGCTTCTCCACCGGCTGTATCCACAGCCCCGTGCTGTTGTAGGCGGGCACCGGCCTGGGCGCGCCGCCGAGGAGCGTGACCAGCGGCACCCCGCGGGCCTGCGCCAGCGCGTCCCACGCGGCCATGTCGATGCCCGCCAGGGCCAGGCCCACCAGCCCGGGCGTGTCGAGCAGCGTGAGCTGCCGGCGCAGCTTGGCCTCGATGTCGAACGGCGCCAGCGCGTCGCCCGCGACCATCTCCGTCATCGCCTTCAGGCACCCGACGATGGGCCCGAGCGTCCAGGCGGCAAATCCGAACACGTACGAGCGGCCGGTGACGCCGCCGTTGGTCTCGAGGTCGATCAGCACGAGGGCCGCCGTCGGAATGGCGCCGCTCGCGCTCGCCGGGGGGCGCTTGAACGGCACCAGCACCGGCCGTGCGCGGAGGCCTCGGATCTTCAGGGTCTCTGTCATCGATGTCCTCCGGAGATCAGGGTACCGCCAGCATAGCCGAGTACACGCGCTGACTGGGACCCAGCATGGTCCGGGACGCGCGCACGGGCGACCTGGCATACTAGGCGCGTGTCGGAGTAACCGCCGTTCGAGCGCCGGCTTCGCCGGCGCAATCCGCTGTTCGGGCGGAGGCATCGGAAGGGGGGCGGAGCCCCCCTCGCGAGTATCCTAGGCGGCGGTCTTTCGACCGCGCGCGCCAGCATCAGCAAGCGGCTCGGCCGCCGGCCGTGGGGCCGCCATCATCGATCGAGCGAGGGGGAGGCATGGGCACGGGGCTCTCGAGTCTGCTGATCGCCAATCGCGGGGAGATCGCCATCCGCATCGTGCGGGCGGCGGCCGAGCACGGGCTGCGGACCGTCACCGTCCATTCGGAGGACGACGCCGCGGCCCTGCACACGCGCAAGTCGGATGAGACGCGCGCCCTGCGGGGCTCGGGGCCGGCGGCCTACCTCGACGCCGAGCAGATCGTCGCCGTGGCCCGGGCGGCCGGATGCGACGCGATCCATCCGGGCTACGGGTTTCTGAGCGAGAGCTCGGCGTTCGCCCGTCGCTGCGCCGCGGAGGGCCTGGTCTTCGTCGGGCCGGCTCCCCAGGCGCTCGACGTCTTCGGCGACAAAACGAGAACGCGCGCGCTGGCCCAGCGCGTGGGCGTTCCCGTGCTCGCGGGCACGACCGGCCCGACCAGCCTGGACGAGGCGCGGGTCTTCCTCGCCGCGCAGGGCGCCGGGACGGGGATCATGCTGAAGGCGATTGCCGGCGGCGGCGGGCGCGGGATGCGCCCCGTGCAGGGCGCCGATGACCTCGAGGCGGCTTACGCGCGGTGCCGGTCGGAGGCGCTGCAATCGTTCGGCAATGGCGACGTCTACGCGGAGCGGCTCTTCCCGCGCGCCCGCCACATCGAGGTCCAGGTCGCCGGCGATCGGTCCGGCGGCGTCACCCACTTCTGGGAGCGCGAGTGCAGCATCCAGCGCCAGCGCCAGAAGCTGATCGAGATCGCGCCGGCGCCCGGGCTCGGCAGTGCGCGTGCGGGAGCGGATCTTCGAGGCGGCCGTGGCGCTCGCCCGCGCGGCGGGCCTCGACAATCTGGCCACGGTGGAATTCCTCGTCGACGCCGACGGCGGCGAGGACGCGGCCTTCGCCTTCATCGAGGCCAATCCTCGCCTGCAGGTGGAGCACACGGTGACGGAGGAGGTGACCGGGCTCGACCTCGTCCGGCTGCAGTTCGAGCTGGCCGCGGGGCAGACGCTGGCCGCGCTCGGGCTGGGCCAGGGCGAGGTGCCCAGGCCGCGCGGGATGGCGATGCAGGTGCGCATCAACATGGAGACGATGGCGTCCGACGGGACCGCGCGCCCGGCGGGCGGGACGCTCACCGCCTTCGAGCTGCCGTCGGGGCCGGGCATCCGCGTCGACACGTTCGGATATGCCGGCTACCGGACCAGCCCGCGGTTCGATTCGCTGCTCGCCAAGCTGATCGTCTCCTCGTCCTCGGCCACCCTGACGGCCGTGGCCGCCAAGGCGTACCGCGCGCTCTGCGAGCTCAAGATCGCGGGCGTGCCGACCAATGCCCCGTTCCTCCAGAGCCTGCTGCGTCATCCGGAGCTCCTGGCCGGTCGGCTTCACACGGGCTTCGTCGAGGAGCGCGCGGGCGAGCTGCTCGGGCCGGACGCGTCGGCCCACCGGCGCCTGTTCTTCGAGCCGGCGGCCTCGTCGCGGCGCCTCGGCGCCCGGGTCGATCCAGACGACCCGCTCGCGGTTCTCGCCCTGGGCAAGAGCGCGCCCGGCTCGTCGGACGACGTGGCGGCGGACGCCCCGGAGGCGCCGGACGCCGGCGAGGGCGCGGCAGAGATGAAAGCGCCCGAGAACACGATCCCGGTCCGCGGCCCCCATGCAGGGCACGATCGTCAGCGTGACGGTGCGGGAAGGGGAGACGGTGCGCGCCGGCGACGAGGTGCTGGTCATGGAAGCGATGAAGATGGAGCACGTGATCCAGGCGCGCGTCAGCGGGATCGTCCGCGCGATCGCCGTCACCCGCGGCGACACGGTCTTCGAGGGCCATGCCCTCGCCTTCATCGAGGAGACGTCGCTCGAGCGCGCGGCCGAGTCCGCGGGCGAGGAGATCGACCTCGATGCCCTCCGTCCCGACCTGGCCGAGGTGGTCGCGCGGCAGGCGAAGACCCTCGATGCCGCCCGGCCCGGCGCGGTGGCCCGGCGGCGGAAGACGGGCCAGCGGACGGTGCGCGAGAACATCGCCGAGCTCTGCGACGAGGGCTCGTTCGTCGAGTACGGCTCACTCGTGATCGCGGCGCGCCGCCAGCGGAACACGGTCGAGGAGCTGATCGACAGCACGCCGGCGGACGGGCTGGTCATGGGCGTGGGCCGCGTGAACGGCCACCTGTTCCCGGACACCGCGTCGCGCTGCGTCGTGATGTCGTACGACTACACGGTGCTGGCGGGCACCCAGGGCAAGAAGAATCACCAGAAGAAGGACCGGATGTTCAAGCTGGCCGAGCGGGCGCGGCTGCCCATCGTCTTCTTCACGGAGGGCGGAGGGGGGCGCCCGGGCGATACCGACCAGGTCTTCGCCGGCAACCTGCACACGCCGGCGTTCAACATGTTCGGCCAGCTGAGCGGGCTGGTCCCGCTCGTGGGCATCACCTCGGGCCGGTGCTTCGCGGGCAATGCCGTGATCCTCGGATGCTGCGACGTCGTCATCGCGACGGCGAATGCGAATATCGGCATGGGCGGGCCGGCCATGATCGAGGGCGGCGGCCTCGGCGTATTCCGGCCGGAAGAGGTCGGGCCCATGAGCGTGCAGACCAGGAACGGCGTGGTGGACATCGCGGTGGCCGACGAGGCCGAGGCGGTGCGCGCGGCCCGGCAGTACCTGTCCTACTTCCAGGGCGCGACGCCCGACTGGACGGCGGCCGACCAGCGGCTCCTGCGCCGCGCGGTGCCGGAGAACCGCCTGCGCGTGTACGACGTGCGATCGGTGCTGACCACGCTGGCCGACACGGACTCGGTGCTCGAGCTGCGCCGCGACTTCGGCGTGGGGATGATCACGGCCCTGATCCGCATCGAGGGCCGGCCCGTCGGCGTCGTCGCGAACAACCCGATGCACCTCGGCGGCGCCATCGACAGCGACGGGGCCGACAAGGCCGCGCGGTTCATGCAGCTCTGCGACGCCTACGACATCCCGCTGCTCTTCCTGTGCGACACGCCGGGCAACATGGTCGGGCCCGAGGCCGAGCGGACCGCGCTGGTCCGGCACTGCTGCCGGCTCTACGTCATCGGCGCGAACCTCACGGTGCCGTTCTTCACCGTGGTGCTGCGCAAGGCCTATGGCCTCGGCGCGCAGGCCATGGCGGGCGGCGGCTTCCACGCGCCCTTCTTCGCGGTGTCCTGGCCCACCGGCGAGTTCGGCGGCATGGGGCTGGAGGGCGCGGTCAAGCTCGGCTACCGCAACGAGCTGGCGGCCATCGCCGATCCCGTCGAGCGCAAGCGGACGTACGACGAGAAGGTCGCGGCCATGTACGAGCAGGGCAAGGCGCTCAATGCCGCCGCGCTCTTCGAGATCGACGACGTGATCGACCCCGCGGACACGCGCCGATGGATCATGGCGGGCCTCCGCTCGGCCCCGCCGCCCGCGCCCTCGACGGGGAAGAAGCACGCGTGGATCGACGCCTGGTGACGCGCTCCTGGAACCGGCGGGGAGCCCCCATGCGCCAGCCCGCCGCCCTCGATCTCTCCGGCATCCCCGCGGTGGACGGGCATTGCCACCCGCTCGTCGCCGAGTCGGAGGAGGTCTCGCGCGAGCGCTTCCTCGACCTGTTCAGCGAGGGACGGGCGGGCACGATGCGCGCGCACGTGGCGCAGACGGGCTATCTCAAGCGCGCGCTCCGGGGCCTGGCCGATGGCCTCGGGTGCGCGCCGACCGTGGAGGCCGTGCTGGAGCGCCGCCGCGCGGGCGGCCCCGAGGCGGCGCGCCAGCGCTTCGCCGGCAGCCGCATCACGGCGCTCCTCGTGGACACCGGCTACCCGGCGGTCGGGGCGATGCCGCTCGCCGAGATGCGGCGCGCGCTGCCGTGCGCGGTGCACGAGGTGTTCAGGATCGAGACCTGCGCCCAGGGCCTCGTCGCCCACGGCTTGCCCTACGAGGAGTTCCTCGGCGCCTTCCGGGCGGCGCTGAGCGCGGCGGCTTCGCAGGCGGTCGCGCTCAAGAGCATCATCGCGTACCGCTCGGGCCTGGCCGTTCGCGCCTGGGAGGCCGCGGACGCCGCGCGCGCCTACGGCGACGTCGTCGCGCGGGTCGAGGCGGGCGGATCGGCGCGGCTCACCGAGAAGCCGCTGCTCGACACGCTGTTCGAGATCGCGCTCGGCGTCTGCCGGGAATCGGGCCGCCCGCTCCAGGTGCACTCGGGCTTCGGCGATCCCGACGTGGACCTGCTGCAGGCCAATCCGCTCTGGCTGCGGCCCATCCTCGAGGATGAGCGCTGGGCCGACGTCCGCATCGTCGTCCTGCACATGTCGTATCCGTATGTCCGCGAGGCCGCGTTCATGGCGGCGGTCTGGCCGCAGGTCTACGTCGATCTGTCGCTGGCCCTGCCGTTTCTCGGCCCCGCGGCGGCGCTGCCGCTCGTCGAGATGCTCGCGCTCGCGCCCGCGAGCAAGCTCATGTACGGCTCGGACGTGAGCGCCCTGCCGGAGCTCTACGCCCTGTCCGCGGACTGGGGACGGGCGGCCCTGGGCGAGGCGCTCGGCTGGCTGGTCGAGCGCGGTGGGCTCACCGAGAGCGAGGCGCTCGAGGTCGCGCGGCAGGTCTTGTCGGAGAGCGCCGCGGCGCTGTACCGGCTAGAGCGATGATAAGGGCCCATCTGCGGAGGTACGGCGCCCTCGACCGCCGTGCTACGTAACGCGCGAGACGATCGGGCCGACGAACTTTCGTCTGCGGGGCCCAGACGTGGCCCCGCACTCCCCCTACGCGAGTACGCCTCGCGTTGCCTGCCATCGGGCGCCGCCTCGCAGCTGGACCCTTCTCATCGCTCTAGCCGGGTTTCTCCGACAGGCTCCTAGCGCACACGGATCGCGCGGAGCCGGCGCCGTGGTCAGCGGCTCGACGCCCGGGCGTCCTCGCGGAGATAGGCCTCGATCACCTTCGGGTCGCTCCGCACGCGCTCGGGCGCGCCCGACGCGATGACGATGCCGCGGTCGAGGACGACCGCCCGGTCGGCCAGGCCCATCGCCGCATCCATCCGGTGCTCGATGAGGACGACGGTGAGGCCCTCGCCGCGCAGGGTCGCGATCAGCTCGGTCATCGCGCCGGTCTCGGCATCGGAGAGCCCGCCGAAGGGCTCGTCGAGCAGGATGAGCCGCGGCCGGCCCGCGAGCGCGCGGGCGATCTCGAGGCGCTTCTGCATGCCGAGCGGGAGGAGGCCCGCCGGCTGGTCGGCGGCATCGGCGAGACCGGCCCGGGTGAGGATGGCGAGCGCCTGCGGACGCGTGGACGCGCGGCGCCACGCGCGCAGCATCACGGCCAGGCGTGCGAAGCGGTGACGGCCGAGGCCTACCGCGACATTGTCGGCCGCGCTGAGGCGCGGGAAGACCTTGGCGACCTGGAAGGTGCGCGCGAGGCCGGCGCGGGCGAGGTCATGGCGATCGCCGCCGGTGAACTCGCGGCCATCGAAGATGATGCGCCCGGTGTCGGGCGGGATGACGCCGGAGAGGCAATCCCCGCACGTGGTCTTGCCCGCGCCGCGGGGGCCGACGAGGGCGAGGATCTGCCCCTCCTCGGCGGTGAACGACACCGCATCGAGCGCGACGCGCCCGCCGAAGCGCTTGGTGAGCCCCACCACCTCGAGGATGCGCATCAGGCGACGATTGCGGGACGCCGTTCTCGCTCAGCGAGCGGGCGGGTACCGCTCCCAGAAGCCCGCCGCGGACTCGATCTGCTGGACGACGTCGATCCACACGCCCGCGGGATCGAAGAGGCCGAAGCGCCGCTGCCCGAAGGGCTCGTCGCGCAGGGCATAGCTCACCGGGGCGCCGTCTCGCAGAAACCGCTCGTGCTCGGCCGCCGCGTCCTCGACCTGGAACTCGAGGCACATGCCCTTGCCGCTGAAGGGCTCGGGGCCGGGGGGCGCCGACGGATGCTCCGGGCGCATGAAGGCGAGGCTCGCGGGCCCGCCATTCCCCGCCGTCATCAACACGAACCAGCTCGCCTCGAAGGCGACCTCGAGATCGAAGAACCGCACGTAGAAGTCGCGGCACTCGACGAGCTTGTCGGTGACGATGATCGGGTAGAAGTTCTGTAGCTGCATCGGGCTCCTCCCTTGGCAGGGCACGCGTGGTCCGGTCAGAGCGGGAGATCCAGGCGATACCCCTTGGCGATGATGCCGGGCGCCGGCTCGAGATCGAGATCATGGGCGCGCTCGAAGCCGAGCCGCTCGTACAGCCGCATGGCCGCCTGCATGAGATCGGTGGTGTGCAGCGTCAACGCCGTCGCCCCGGCGCTCCGCGCCCGGTGAATGCACTCGTTCATGAGGGCGGCGCCGACGCCACGCCCCCGCGCCGACGGCGCGACGGCGAGCAAGCGCACCTCCGGCCACGTGAGGGTCACGGCGGCGCCGCCCGGCGTTCTCGATCGAGGCGCCCGCGGGGTAGAGGAGGACCGCGCCGACCACGCGGTCATCGTCGAGCGCGACGATCTGGGTGCCGGGGGCCGCGGCCGCGAGGGTGGCGATGATGTTCTGCCGGTAGCCCTCCCAGTGCGCGGGGATGGTCGGGGCGTACTCCAGATAGGCGGCGAGGGTGACGGCCTGGATGGCGTCGCGGTCATCGGGTCCCGCGCCGCGAACCGTCAATCCGCTCACGCGAGCCTCCAGTCGCGGGTGAGCGCGCGCACCCGCTCCATGAGCTCGGCCTGATCGAGGGTGGCGAGGCGCTGGCCGCGGACGACCGGGCGGCCGTGCACCCAGACGTCCGTCACCGCCTGGTGCGACATGGCGTAGACGACGTTTTTCAGGAGATTCGTCGGCGGATGCAGCGACGGATGCCCGAGGTCGACGGCGACGAGGTCGGCGGCGCGCCCGACCTCGATGGCGCCCGCGTCGACGCCGAGCAGCGCCGCGCCCTCGGCCGTCCCCATCGCGAAGGCCTCCTCGGCGGCCACGCGCGTGCCGTCGAGATGCCGGACCTTCTGGAGCAGCGCGGCCATGCGCATCTCCTCGAAGACGGAGAGCCGGTTATTGGTGCAGCCGCCGTCGGTGCCGAGGCCGATGCGGACGCCGAGGCGCCGCATCTCGGTGATGCGGGTGATGCCGTCGCCGAGGATCATATTGGACGACGGGCAGTAGGCGAGGCCGGCGCCGCGCTCCGCCATCAGGCCCACCTCCTGGTCATCGAGCCAGACGCAGTGCACGCCGATCATCCGCGGACCGAGGACCCCGAGCCGGTCGAGATAGCGGATGGGGGTCGCGCCGTGCTCCGCCAGCGTGCGCTGTCCCTCGTACTGGCCCTCGGCCACGTGGATGTGAAAGCGCGTGTCGGCCGCCGCCGCGACCTCGTATCCGGCCCGGATCATCGCGGGCGAGGCGCCGTGGGGGCTGTGCGGCGCGGGCTGGACGGAAATGGTGGGGTCGCCCGCGTGCATGCTCGATCAGATCGCGGACCCGCCGCGCGGCGTCGCGCGGCGCCTCGCGATAGCGGGCGGGCGCGCCGTCCCAGTCGTACATCGTGCGCGCGAGCACCAGCCGGATGCCCGTGTCGCGCGCCGCCTGGATGACGGCCTCGGCATTGGCATTGCCCTCGTCCTGGAGGTAGAAGAAGTCCACGCAGGTCGTGGCGCCGTGCAGCAGCATCTCCGCGAAGGCGAAGGCCGCGCCCAGGTAGATGCCCTCGCGGTCGAGGCGGGTCGAGTACGGGTAGAGCACTCGATCGCGCCAGGCCATGAAGTCGAGGTCGTCGCCGAGGCCGCGCAGGAGCGATTGAAACGTGTGGCAATGCGCGTTGACGGTGCCGGGCAGGAGCGCCTTGCCGGGCAGGCGCTCGACGTCCGCGGCCTCGCCGCCGGCCGCCGGCGCCGGCCCGACGTCCGCGATCCGGCCGTCGGCGATGGCGATCGCGCGCCCGCGCTCGAAGCGCCCGTCGATCAGGACGAGGTCGGGGGCCAACCGCATCATGGCGAGTCCGCGATCCGGCCGTCGGCGAGCGGGGCGGAACGGCTCGTCACGGGCGCGTCACGCCCGGCAGATTGAGGCCGTGGCGTCGGGCCGCGTCGATCGCCTCCGGGTAGCCCGCGTCGGCGTGGCGCATGATGCCGGTGCCGGGATCCGTGGTGAGCACGCGCTCGAGCCGGCGCGCCGCATCGGGTGTGCCGTCGGCGACCACGACCATCCCCGCGTGGATCGAGTAGCCGATGCCCACGCCGCCGCCGTGGTGGACGCTGACCCACGTGGCGCCGGCCGCCGTGTTCAGGAGCGCGTTCAGGATGGGCCAGTCGGCCTTGCCCGATTGCACGAGCAGCGTCTCGTCGGCCTCGAGCGATCGGAGCGAGGCCACGATGCGGTGATAGGCCTCCCAATTCCGCGCCGCCTTCCCCGAGCCGCCGTACACGACCAGGTCTTCCCAGCGCTCGGCCACGTCGGGGTCGAGGTTGTTCATCAGCATGCGCAGCGCCGCTTCCTGGGGCCACCCCTTGCAGGAGAGCGCAGTGCCACGGGGCGCCCGGATCGGCCGCTCGGGCCGGCCGGTGGTCGGATCGGTCATGAGGCTCGGTTCTCCGGTGAGTGCGGCGGGTCGCCGGCGCGTGATTGCGGGACGCCCGCGCCATCTTACTGTGGCGTCGCCCGAGGCTCAACGGGCAAGCACGGGGCAATTTGCGTCGCCAGATTGACTCAGCCTGCCTCGCAGCCGGCCCCAGTGCCGAGGCCAAATTGCGACGAAAGCCGCGCGGGGGCGCGGAGGGCGCTACTTCGTCAGGATGAGCTTGCCGGCTCGCGTGATCCGGAGGCGATACTCGTCGTTTCGGTGCAGGATGACCAGTTCCCGCAAGCCCTGGAAGAGGTCGTCGCTCGCGACGGCCCGCCGGGCTGGCGGTGCCGCGGCCTTCTCGCTCGGCGCGTCCGGTCCGGGGGCTCCGCCGCCCGTGGTCATGGCGCTCCCTCTCCGTCCCGCGCCGGGTGCCCGCCGGCGCGCCGGGAAAGCCGGACCTGCTCGAGCGCCACTGACTCCGCCATCGCGCAGTGCATAGGAAGCCCCTCCCCGCATGAGTAAGCCTCGCCTCTTGATGCGTGTTAGGTTTACCTAAATACGTGGACGCTGTCAATCGTCTCGTCGAAGCGTGGGAGCGGGCCGGCCCCGCGCTCAACCGTACGGCTGGGGATAGGGGGTTCTCAGGCGCTCGCCGCGGTAGAGGTAGAGCGTGTATTCCGCGCGGCCCCGGCGGCCCACCTCGACGCCGCCGAGCGGCGTGATGCGCTCGAAGTAGCGTCCGAAGGCGCCCGTCACCTCGGCGGCGGTCTTGGCGGTGACGAGGATGCCGTCCTTGCCGAGGTAGCGCTCCGACCGGTCGAAGAATGCGAAGCCCCGCGGAGCGCGCAGGAGAAGTAGTAGGACTCGCCGAAGCAGAGACCGGTGGCCCAGGCGATGAGGACGCGGGCCGCGGCGGTCACCGCGATCAGCGCCGCCACGGCCGCCTCGGGCGTCCACCGGCGTGGCGGAGCCGGCGCCGCGGCCGCGCCGCCCGGGCTCATCCGGCGAGGCGCCGCCAGGCGATGCGCAGGAGCGTCACCATCGCCTGATAGACCTCGCGCCGCGACATCTTGGTGCGCCCGAGCCGGCGATCGACGAAGGTGATCGGGACTTCCTGGATCTTCCACCCCGCGCGGCGGCAGTGGAACAGGATCTCCACCTGGAACGAGTAGCCCTCGGAGCGGATGCGGTCGAGGTCGAGGGAGGCGAGCGCGGCGCGGCCATAGCACTTGAAGCCCGCGGTCCAGTCGTGGACCTCGCGCCCGACCATGATCCGGGCGAGCGCATTGGCGCCGCCGCTGAGCGCCCGCCGCGACCACGGCCAGTTCTCGATGCGGCCGCCCGGCACGTAGCGCGAGCCCACCACCACGTCCGCGCGGTCGGCGGCCTCCAGCAGGTGGCCGATCTCGGCGGGATCGTGGGAGCGGTCGGCGTCCATCACCACGACCCGCGCGTACTCGCGCTCGAGCGCCCAGGCGAAGGCGGTGCGATACGCGCTGCCGAGCCCGCGCTTTCGGTCCCGGCGGATGAGGTGGATCCGCCGGTCGCCGCGGGCGAGGCCGGCGACGATGTCACCCGTCCCGTCGGGGGAGTTGTCGTCGACGACGACCACATGGGCGTCGGGGTGCAGGGCGAGCAAGGTGGGGAGCAGGGCGCCGATGTTCTCCCGCTCGTTGTACGTGGGGATCGCGATGAGGAGCCCGCCGGCCGCGGTCATGTGCAGCAATGCCTCCGCGAGAAGGGTCTCACGCTGCTGAAAAGCCGCAGGATGCCGAGAAAGGTCCAGATGCGAGGCGGCGCCCGAAGGCCGCA
Organism: uncultured Candidatus Rokubacteria bacterium; assembly: GCA_963840495.1. Taxonomy (GTDB): domain Bacteria; phylum Methylomirabilota; class Methylomirabilia; order Rokubacteriales; family CSP1-6; genus CAWIZN01. The sequence goes on along the minus strand of CAWIZN010000076.1, from coordinate 130,663 downwards.
CGCGAGGCGTAGTCTCGTAAGGGGAGTGCGGGGCCATGTCTGGGCCCCGCAGACGAAAGTTCGTCCGTCCGATAATCTCGCCCGTTACGTGGCACGGCGGCCGAGGGCGCCAACGAAGCAGATGGGCCTTTATCGGCATCCTGCTAGAGGATGTGGAGGAGGGGCCGGGCGCGCAGGGTGCCCGCGGTGAAGAGGCCGGAGGCGTCGAGGGGCGCGATCGCCGCGGCGGGGTCGGCTGACGTCATGAAGGCGAGGCTCGAGCCATCCGGGAAGAAGCCCCCGAAGAGGAGGCGCCCGGCGCCCCGCTCCTCGATGAAGACGAACGAGGCCATCTCCGCGTCGGGAGTCGCCCCCTCGACGAGGGTTGCGAGGCGCGTCTCGTCCGGGCGCGGCGGGGGCAGCTCCCACGGCTCGAGGAACTCGGCGAAGCTGCGAGGCGAATAGCCCGTCCAGAGGCCATCGACGAAGAGGGGGTTGGTCTCGACCACCTTCTCGATGTCGCCGGGCTGCTGCACCCGGCAGAACAGATCGCAGGACCGGCCGTCGGGTGCAGGGCCGGCCGCGATGATCATGCCGTGGGCGCGCAGCCCCATCAGATACTCGAAGCTCGCCTGACGGTGGGGCTCGCGGCGGGTCAGGTAATCGTCGGCGGTGGTGATGGCGACGTGGTAGACGATCACGCCGCCGTCCGTCCTCCGGCGAGAGCCTCACGCAGGCGCGCGTGTCGGTCAATTGGCCGTCACGGCGTCACCCAGCCGCCCGCGAAGGGGATGACCTGACCGATGAAGAAGTCCGCGTCCTCGGAGGCGAGGTAGACGGCGAGGCGGGCCGATTCCTCGCCGCGCGCCAGGCGCCCGGCGGGAATGTGCTTCACCATGCGCGCGAGCTTGACGGGATCGCCGGTGAGCGCGGGCGGAAAGTACGTCGGGTTCTCGACGTAGTTCTGGGCGATGGCATTGACCTGAATGCCGTCCTTGGCGACCTCGCGACCCACCGCCTTGGTGAGCCCGTTGACGCCGGCGCGCGCGGCCGTATAGGCGGCGTAGTTCGCGAGGCCCTGAAAGGCCGCGGCGGAAGACATGTTGATGATCTTGCCGCGCCCCGCCGGGCGCATCACGCGCAGCGCGGCCCGGAGGCAGTAGAAGGGCTCGTCGAGGAGCCGTGCGGTCATCTCGTGCCAGATCAGGTCGCTGACCTGCTCGGTCGGGCCGCCCGTCGGAGGAAAGGCATTGTTGTTGACGAGGATGTCGAGCCGGCCGAAGCGGGCGACGACGTCGTGCACCACGCGGTCGGCCTCGGATGATCGGGTGAGGTCGCCCCCGAGCGCGACCACGTCGCGGCCGAGCCGCTCGACCAGCGCGCGGAGCGGGGCGAGCGCCTCCTGGTCGCGGTCGTGCAGCGCGAGCGAGGCGCCCTCGCGGCAGAACTCCTCGGTGATGGCCGGGCCCATGAAGTGCGTGGCATTGGTGATGAGCGCGACCTTGCCGGTGAGCTTCATGCGGGACAGCGTAAGCGGGATTTCCCCGCCTCGCAAGGCCATGTTAAGGTGAGAGCGCAGCAAGGAAGGAGGGGCAAGCAGTGAGCGCGGACTTGCTGTCGACGTTCAAGGCGCGCTACGCGTTCCCCCTCGACGACTTCCAGCTCCGCGCCATCGAGGCGATCGACGCCCGACAGTCGGTGATCGTCTCCGCGCCCACCGGCGCGGGCAAGACCCTCGTCGCCGAGTTCGCCATCCACCGCGTGCTCCACCGCGGGCGCCGCATTGCCTACACCACGCCGCTGAAAGCGCTGTCCAACCAGAAGTACGCGGACTTCTGCCGTCAGTTCGGCGCGGACCAGGTCGGGATCCTCACCGGCGACGTCAAGGTCAATGCGCGCGCGCCCGTGGTCGTGATGACCACGGAGATCCTGCGCAACATGTTCTACACGCGGCGGCCTCGACGGCCTCGAGACCGTCGTCCTCGACGAATGCCACTACATGGGCGACGAGGGCCGCGGCACGGTCTGGGAAGAGATCATCGTCAACTGCCCGCGGAACGTCGCGCTGGTGGCGCTGTCCGCGACCGTCAAGAACGTCGACGAGATCGCCGACTGGATCACGCTCGTGCACGGCCCCATCGTGGTCGTCATCCATCCGCACCGGCCGGTGCCGCTGTCCTACATGGTCGCCGACCTGTCGGGCGAGATCCACGCCTGGGAGGCCGTGCGCCGCGGCAAGGTGCGCCTGCTCGGGGAGGAGCGCGACGGCGCCGCCGTCGACCGCGGGCGGTGGTACACGCGGCGCGTCGTCGACCCCACGGTGATGCTCGACGAGCTCGAGGCCCGCGGGTGGCTGCCCGCGCTGTACTTCATCTTCAGCCGCGCGGGGTGCGAGCGCGCGATGGAGACCGTGCTCGCCGAGGGCAAGCCGCTCCTCTCCCGCGACCAGCAGCGCCAGGTCGACGTGACCATCCGCGACGCCATCACCGACAATCCCACCATCGCGGAGTCGCCCCTCAACCAGACCATCTTCCAGTCGCTCGGCATGGGCGTGGGCCTGCACCACGCGGGGATCCTGCCGAGCGTGAAGCGGCTGACCGAGCTGCTCTTCGAGCGCGGCCTCTGCAAGGTGGTCTTCGCGACGGAGACCATGTCGCTCGGCATCCACATGCCGGCGAAGAGCGTCGCGCTGCAGTCGCTCACCAAGCGCACCGATCGGGGCTTCCGCAGCCTGACCCACAATGAGCTGACGCAGATGGCGGGCCGGGCGGGGCGTCGCGGCATCGATCCCGAGGGCAAGTGCGTGATGGCCCTCGACGTGCGCGACGGGCTCGACGACATGCGGCGGGTCGTCGACGGCCCGCCCGAGCCCATCGCGAGCCAGTTCAAGCTGGGGTATGGCTCGGTCGCGCTCCTCCTGTCGACGGGCAAGGACATGGCGACGATCCGGCGCACCGTCGAGTCGTCGTTCGGCCAGTACCAGAACCTGAAGCGGATCCGCGGGCTCGAGGCCGAGGTGCGGAGCCTCGAGGTGGCCGCGGAGGACGCCCGCGCCTTCCGTGCGCCCTGCGGCGAGTTCTCGCGCATCGGCCGGTACCGGACGGCGCGCGCCGCCGTCGAGGCCGCGCGGATGGCGCGCGGGCGGGGCGGGCGCCACGGGCGGTCGGCGGCGGAGGCGGAGCCCGGGCGGCTGGCCCTGGTCAGGCGCAAGAGCGGGGCGACCCTCGGGCTCGTGCTCGGCGCCGACCGGCGCCGCCACCGCACGCTCCTGACCGTGCTCTTGCCCCACGGCGGCACCGTCCAGATGAAGGAGGGCAATATCAAGCGCGTGTTCTGGCAGACGCCGCCGCTCCACGTGCCGCGCGACTGGGAGCGGCGCACACGCGGATTGACCGACCAGATGGCCGCCGTCTCCGTCGCCGACCTGATGGAGCGCGAGAAGAACCAGGGGCCCGAGGCGGCGCTCGCCGCCATCATGTGCCATCGCTGCCCGTGGGGCTTCCAGAACCGCTGCGAGCAGGAATACAAGGGCATCGAGGGGCTCGAGCGGCGGCTCCAGCAGAAGACGGAAGCCCTCGACGCCTGCAAGAACGCCTACTGGAACGAGTTCCTGAACGTGGTCAATATCCTGGAGCACTTCGGGGCGGTGCAGGACGGCAAGCTCCTCGGCAAGGGCCAGCTCATCGCCGGCCTCCGGCACGACAATGAGCTGCTCGTGGCCGAGATCATCGACCATGGCCTCCTCGCGGGCACGACGCTCGCCGAGGCGGCGACCCTCTGCTCGTGCCTGATCGAGGAGTCGCGGTCGGGCGACGGCGCGGTCGCGCGCACCTTCCTCAAGAAGCGACCCAAGCTCCGCCACGCGCTCCAGGAGATGGGCGCCATCGCCGAGACCGTCGAGGCCGCGCAGCGCCAGCGGCATCTGTCCATGCCCACCGGCATCTCGACGGGGTTCATGCCCGCGGTGTTCCGGTGGGCGTCGGGCGACAACGACTGGGCGGCCATCGTGGAGGAGTCCTTCGGCGGCCACGAGGGCGACCTGATCCGCGCGCTGCGCCGGCTCATCGACGTGCTGCGGCAGCTCGGCGAGTCGCCCGAGGTGCCCGCCGAGCAGGCGACGCTCCTCGGCAAGGCCGCCCGCGTGATCGACCGCGGCATCGTGCTGGAGTCGGCCCTGATATGATGAGGCCCGTGCGACTCCTCGTCGGCCTCGTCGCGATCGCGCTGGCCTGTGCGGGCTGCGCCGCGACAGGTTCGAGAAGGTCGACCAGACGTCTCAGGGGCCCACGGGGTTCGACGTGCTGACCGCGCGCTCGCAGGTGATGAACGGCCGAGACCCGAGCTTCGACGAGAAGCGCATCTGGGAGAGCCGGGCCGACATGCGGATCGCCAAGTACCTGCGCGATCATCCGGAGCTCGAGCAGAGCCCCCGGTACATGGACGTGCGCTTCTGGCGCCAGGTCTCGCCCGGCGCCCCCCGCGGCGAGGTCGAGGCGCTGCTCGAGGAGCCGCAGGAGCAGACCATCGATCCCGCGCTCATGGCGGTGCTGGCGGAGCGCCACTGGGACGATTTCGGGCGCCGCGCCACCGAGGCCTGGGTCTACTACGGCTGGGCCATCTTCTTCGACGACAAGGAAGTGGTCGGCATGGTGCGCCGCGTCTCCAGCCTCGAGCCCCAGTACGACTAGAGCGATGATAAGGGCCCATCTGCTTCGTTGGCGCCCTCGACCGCCGTGCCACGTAACGCGCGAGATTGTCGGACCGACGAACTTTCATCTGCGGGGCCCAGACATGGCCCCGTCACGAGTCCCCTTGGCGGAGGCGAGACCCATCCCGAACGGAGACCTCGATGGCTGACATCACGCTGACCGCGGCCTTTTCCACCGTCCTCGGCCCTGACCAGGAGGCGATCAAGCGCCTCATCACCGAGACCGTCGAGCAGATCGCCCAGGACGACAAGAGCTTCACGCGGGCCAAGCTCGTCTTCACGGAGTCGGACGAGCGCTGCGGGCTCACCGCGGAGCTCGACGGCGTCAAGAAGGAGGGCGTGCCGCTGCAGCTCGACCTCGAGCAGCTCGAGGACGCCCAGACCATCGCCGGGCCTCGCGCCCAGCTCAAGGAGGCGCTGCGGCTGTACTTCCGGCGGGTGATGGGGAAGTCGTGACCGCGGCGCGGACGCTGATCGTCAACGCCGACGACTTCGGCCTCACCCCGGGCGTGAGCCGCGGCATCCTCGAGGCCGGCGCCACGGGCATCGTCACGAGCACCACCGTGATGGTCAATCGGCCCATCGATCCCGAGCTGATCGCGCGCCTCGAGGCTTCGGGGCTCGGCGCGGGCCTGCACCTGAACCTGACGCTCGGCACGCCCATCGCCGATCCCCGCCGCGTGCCGTCGCTCGTGGACGGCGAGGGCCGCTTCATCCGCGACCCGCGCGAGGCCGCGTCGCGCGCCGACAAGGACGAGGCGCGGATCGAGCTCGGCAATCAGATCGACGCATTTCGCGCGCTCATGGGACGCTTCCCCACGCATCTCGACAGCCATCACCACGTCGGCCGCCACGAGCCCATCCTGGAGCTGGTGTTCGATTTCGCGCGGGCGATCAAGGTCCCGGTGCGGACGCAGGACGGCCAGGTACGCGCGGCGGCGCGGGGGCTCAAGATCAGGACGCCGGACCATTTCATGGGGGAGGCCGATTCCGAGCCCTACTGGTCGGCCGAGCGCGTGCTCGAGCACCTGCGGACGCTGCCCGCCGGAGTGACGGAGTTCATGACCCACCCCGGGTACTTCGACGACGACCTCGCCTATAGCCGCTATGGCAATGCAGCGCGAGACGGAGCTGGCCGGCCTCACCGATCCGCGCGCGCGCGAGCTGGTCGAGCGCGCGGGCATCCGCCTCGCCCACTTCGGCAGCTTCTGACCGAGAGTCCCACCTCGTCACTGCAGGCGCGCAGGCGGCTTCCGCTTCGGCGGCTCCTTGACCAGGGGATCGAGCACGCGGGCGAGGCGGGCCTCGCCCGAGCGGCCGGCGATGCGCGCGGCGATCTCGCCGCGCTTGTCGATCACGATGGTATAGGGCGTGCCCTTGGCCTTGAAGCGGTTGGCGATGAGGAGCTGCGGGTCCAGCCCCGCCGGGTAGGTCGCACCGCGGAGGAACCGGCGGGCATCCGCCTGGGTGTCCTCGACCTGGAGGCCCACGACCTCGACGCCGGCCGGCCGGTACTTCTGCCAGACGCGCTCGATGACCGGCGCCTCCTCGACACAGACCTTGCACCAGGAGGCCTGAAAGCGCACGACGAGCACCTTCTTGCCGATGAGCGAGCGCGAGTCGAAGGTCTGCCCGTCCTGGAGAAGCTTGACGCTGAAGGCGGGGGCCGACGGCGCCGCCAGGGCGGGAGCCGCCCACAGGACGAGGGTAAACGCCAGGAGCCGAAGCATCCGCATAGTATAATCCCGCCATGTCCGATCTCGAGCAGGAGCTGCGCCGCCACGTCGAGGGGGATGTCCGGTTCGACCAGTTCTCGCGCCTGCTGTACTCGACCGATGCCTCGATGTACCAGATGGAGCCCATGGGCGTGGTCATCCCGCGCCACGCCGGCGATGTCCAGGCGGTCGTCGAGGTCGCCAACCGCATGGGCGCCCCGATCCTGGCTCGAGGGGGCGGCACCTCGCTGACCGGCCAGACGGTGAACCACGCCGTCGTGATCGACTTCTCCCGCTACATGAACCAGGTCCTCGAGGTGAACACCGAGGAGCTGTGGGCGAGGGTACAGCCCGGTCTGGTGCAGGACGAGCTGAACCAGCACGTGCGATCGAGCGGGCTCCTCTTCGGGCCCGACACGTCCACCTCGAACCGCGCCACCATCGGCGGCATGCTCGGCAATAATTCCGGGGGCTCGCACTCGATCGCCTATGGACTCACCATCGAGCACGTCATCGAGATCCACGCGATTCTCGCCGACGGCAGCCGAGCCGTCTTCGGCGAGGTGACGCCCGAAGCCTTTGAAGCCAAGATGCGCGCGCCCGGCCTCGAGGGCCAGATCTATCGCGAAGTGGCGCGGATCCGCGACACGTACAAGGCCGACATCGCCGCCCGGTATCCACGGCACTGGCGCCGCGTCTGCGGCTACAACCTGGATCAGCTCCTGCGCGAGGGCCCGCTCAACATGGCCCGCCTCGTCGTGGGGTCCGAGGGCACGCTCCTCACCGTGATCGAGGCCAAGATGCGCCTCGTGCGGCGGCCCAAGAAGACCGCGGTCGACGTGATTCACTATCACGACATCCAGGAGGCGCTCGAGTCCTCTCAGGCCATCCTCGAGACCGGGCCCTATGCCGTCGAGCTGACCGACAAGATGATCCTGGACCTCGCCCGGGGCAATATCACGCAGGCCGCGCGGATGGGATTCATCCAGGGAGATCCCGCGGCCATCCTGATGGTGGAGTACGCGGGGGATACGGACGCCGAGATGAAGGACCGGATCGAGGCCCTGGAAGCTCGGCGGGCCCAGGAGCACTTCGGCTATGCCTCGCACATCGCCTACGACCCGGGTGAGCAGCAGTCGATCTGGAAGCTCCGCAAGGCCGGGCTCGGCCTCCTGTTCGGGGTCAATGGCGAGGCGAAGCCCATCGCCTTCATCGAGGACACCGCCGTCGACCCGAAGCACCTGCCCGAGTTCGTGCCGCGCTTCCGCGACATCATGGCCAAGCACGGGTGCGACGGCGCCTACTACGGCCACTGCTCGGTGGGGTGCCTGCACATCCGTCCCGTCATCAACCTGAAGACCAAGCGCGGCCTCGAGCAGGTCGAGGCCATGGCGGGGGAGATCTTCGACCTCGTGCTCGAGTACGGCGGGGCGATCTCGAGCGAGCACGGCGACGGCCGCGCGCGGAGCCCCTTCCTCGAGCGGGTCTTCGGCCCCACGGTGTTCCAGGCCTTCCGTGAGCTCAAGGCGGCGTTCGACCCGAGGAACCTGCTGAACCCCGGCAATATCGTGGCGAGTCCCGGCGTCACCCAGCACATGCGCTACGGGACCGCCTACAAGACCTGGGAGCCGAAGACGCTCCTCGACTTCTCGGCGCAGGGTGGCTTCGCGGCGGCCGTCGAGATGTGCAATGGCGTCGGCGAGTGCCGCAAGAAGCTCGAGGGGACGATGTGCCCCTCGTACATGGCCACGAAGGACGAGGAGCACTCGACCCGCGGGCGGGCCAATGCGCTGCGCGCCGTGCTGTCGGGCAAGGTGCCCGCGGCCGACTTCGCGGGCAAGCGGCTCTACGAGGTCATGGATCTCTGTCTCGAGTGCAAGGGCTGCAAGTCCGAGTGCCCGTCCAACGTCGACATGGCGAAGATGAAGTACGAGTTCCTGCATCACTACCACCAGGTGAACGGCCTGCCCCTGCGCAACCGGCTGTTCGGCAACATCGCCAAGCTGTCCCGGCTGGGCTCGGGCCTCGCGCCGATCTCCAACTGGATCGCGTCGTCGCTGCCGAATCGGCTCCTGATGGAGAAGCTCTTCGGCATCGATCGGCGGCGGCCGCTGCCCGCCTTCGCGGGTGAGACGTTCACCGCGTGGTTCGACCGGCGCAAGCCCGTGCGCGACGCGCCGCGGGGCCCGGTGGCGCTCTTCGCCGACACGTTCGTCACCTACAATACGCCGGAGGTGGGCCGGGCGGCGGTGGAGCTGCTGGAAGCCGCGGGGTACGCCGTCCAGCTCCCCGACAAGAAATGCTGCGGCCGCCCGATGATCTCCAAGGGCATGCTCGCAGAGGCCAAGGCGCTCGCGGAATGGAACGTCGCCCGGCTCGCCCCGCTGGTCGCGCGCGGGATCCCCATCGTCGGGCTCGAGCCGTCCTGCCTGCTCACGCTGCGCGACGAGTGGGTGGAGCTGGTGCGCAGCGATGAGGCGCGCCAGGTCGCCCGGTCGAGCTTCCTCCTCGAGGAGTTCCTGCTCCGCGAGCGGAGCCGCGGGCTGTCGATGCCCTGGAAGAACGGGACGCCCCTGCGGCGCGCGCTGCTGCACGGGCATTGCCACCAGAAGGCGATGGTCGGCACGGCCCCGACGGTGGCCGCGCTCCGGTGGGCGGGCTTCGAGGTGAGCGAGGTGGACTCCGGTTGCTGCGGCATGGCGGGCTCGTTCGGCTTCGAAAAGGAGCACTACGACATCTCGGTCAGCCTGGGAAACCGGCGGCTCGCGCCCGCGGTCAAGGCGCTTCCTGCCGACACCGAGGTCGTCGCTCCGGGTATCTCGTGCCGCCAGCAGATTCAGCACCTGGCCGGACGTCGCGCCAAGCACCCCGCCGAAGTGCTGAGGGAGTCGCTGGCCTGAAACACGCTGCCTGAATCACGGACGCCGCTTCATGCCGCTCACTGTCGAAACGCTCGAACGGCCGCACACGCCACGTCGCGGGTCAGCCCAATGCTGAGGCGCCCGTAGGCTGCCGCGGCGAGCATCATCCCCGGAGAGGACGATGGAATTCAAGGATCTGCTGGTGGTCGTGGACGAGTCGCCGAGCGGGGCCCAGCGCATCGACCTCGCGGTGCAGATGGCGAGCGCGTTCGGGGCGCACCTGACGGGATTGTGTGTGAGCGAAGCCGCGGAGCTCCGGCCGTCCGTCCTCGCCCAGTTTCCGCCCGAGGTGCTCGACATGCTGTCGCGCGTCGGGCGCGAGGATGCCGCCCGGGTCAAGGTCGTCTGGGACGCGCGACTGCACGCCGCGGACGCCGGCGTCTCCACCGAGTGGCGCGCGGTCGAAGGCGAGACAGGCGAGGTTGCGAGCGTCCACGCGCGTTACGCGGACCTGACCGTGCTGGGCCAGGTCGATCCCGACAATCCCATCGGCGCGTCGGACCTGCCCGAGCAGGTCATCCTGGGCTCGGGGCGGCCCGTCATCGTGGTGCCGTACGCGGGCAAGTTCAAGAGGATAGGCCAGCGCGTGATGGTGGCCTGGAACGCGAGCCGCGAGGCCACGCGCGCGGTCAATGACGCGCTGCCGATCCTGGAGCGCGCGGCCAGCGTGCGCATCGTCTCGGTGAATCCCGAGGACGGCCCCTCCTGGGGGCATGGCGCGATCCCGGGCGCCGATATCTCGCTTCATCTGGCGCGCCACGGCGTCCGCGTCGAGGCGGAGACCATCAATGCCGACGACGTGCGGGTGGATGATGCCCTCCTCTCCCGCGCGTTCGATGTCGGCGCCGACCTCATCGTGATGGGCGCCTACGGGCACTCCCGGCTGGGCGAGTTCGTGCTCGGCGGAGCGACGCGGCACATCCTGCGGCAGATCACCATTCCGGTGTTGATGTCCCACTGATGACGGCGCGCAGGGTGTTTTCCATCGCGCGAAGGAGACGTCGCATGGCCGTGACGAGCGTGGTCGAGAAATGGGTGGACTCCGTCGCCGGGCTCACACGGCCCGACCGCACGGTGTGGTGTGACGGGTCGAAGGCGGAGTACGACGGGCTGGTCGAGCTGATGCTCCGGGACGGGACGCTGCTCGGGATGAATCAGGCGACGTATCCGGGCTGCTACCTGCACCGCAGCCACCCGTCGGACGTGGCGCGCACGGAGCAGCTCACCTTCATCTGCTCCGCCGCCAAGGACGACGCGGGTCCGACGAACAACTGGATGGCGCCGGCCGAAGCCAAGGCGAAGGCCCGTCCGTACTTCGACGGGGCGATGCGCGGGCGCACGATGTACGTCATCCCGTATCTCATGGGCCCGGCGGGCTCGCCGATGAGCCGCGTCGGCGTCATGGTCACCGACAGCGCCTACGTCGTCGCGAGCATGCACCTCATGACGCGGGTGGGGCAGGTGGCCATCCAGCACATGCGGAGCGACGACGACTTCATCGCGGGGCTGCACTCCCTCGGTGACCTCTCGCCCGACCGCCGTCTCATCCTGCATTTCCCCGAGGAGAAGCTCATCTGGAGCGTCGGGTCGGGCTACGGGGGCAATGCGCTTCTCGGCAAGAAGTGCCACGCCCTGCGCATCGGATCGTTCCAGGCGCGGCAGGAGGGATGGCTCGCCGAGCACATGCTGATCCTCGGCGTGGAGGATCCGGACGGGCAGGTGACCTATCTCGCCGCCGCCATGCCGAGCGCGTCGGGCAAGACGAACCTGGCCATGGTCGTCTCCCAGCTCCCCGGCTACCGCGTGTGGACGCTGGGGGATGACATCGCCTGGATCCACGTGGACAAGCACGGGCAGCTCCGCGCCATCAATCCGGAGCGCGGGTTCTTCGGCGTCGCCCCCAATACCAGCCCCAAGACCAATCCGAGCGCGATCGCCATGGTCCGCTCGAACACGATCTTCACCAATGTCGCGACGACGCCGTCCGGGGAGCCGTGGTGGGAAGGGTTGACCTCGACTCCACCCGCGGGCCTCACCGACTGGCAGGGCAAGCCCTGGCAGCCCGGAGCGGGCCCCGCCGCGCATCCCAACTCGCGCTTCACCGTGCTGGCCTCACAGTGCCCGTCCATCGCGCCCGAACTGGGAGGATCCCGAGGGCGTGCCGATCTCCGGATTCATCTTCGGCTCGCGGCGGACGCGGGTGATCCCGCTGGTCTTCGAGGCGTTCGACTGGGCGCACGGCGTCTTCCTCGGCTCGGCCATGAGCACGGAGACCACCGCGGCGATCACCGGCCAGGTGGGCGTGGTGCGGCGCGACCCCATGGCCATGCTCCCGTTCTGCGGCTACAACATGGGCGACTACTTCAGCCACTGGCTCGGGATGCAGTCGCGGCTCAAGCAGACGCCCAAGATCTTCCGCGTGAACTGGTTCCGCAAGGACGACCAGGGCCGCTTCCTGTGGCCGGGGTATGGCGAAAACGTCCGGATCTTGAAGTGGATCGTGGGGCGGATCCGCGGCACGGCCCAGGCCGTCGAGACGCCGATCGGCTGGATCCCGGCGAAGGGCGCGATCGACCTCAAGGGCCTCGACGTCTCACCCGCCCAACTCGACGCCGCACTCGCGGTCAACAACGACGAGTGGCGCCAGGCCCTCGAAGAGCTCGGCAGTTTCTACGACCAACTCGGCGACCGCATGCCCCCCGAGATCCTAAAGATCTACCACCAAACCCTCCGCCGCCTCTAGGGCAGTTTCCGAGGGCCTCGGTACAAAGGGGGGTCCGGGGGGCCGAAACGGCCCCCCGAGTAGTGGGATCGAAGCCGATCCCACGCCCAGCGAGCACGGCCCATCCAAGGGACAATCTGCCGATCCCACGCCCAGCGAGCCAGGCCGTCGGAAGGTCAAGCTGCCGACCCGACGCCCAGGGAGCCAGGGCGGCGAGAAGGGTCCATATGCGAGGCGGCGCCCGAAGGCCGGGCGCGAGGCGTAGTCCCTCTACGTTGAGCGCCCGGACCGAGGGCGCCAACGAAGCAGATGGGCCCTTATCGGCGGCCTGGCTAGTCGCGGCGGCCGCCCATGAAGCGGAGAAGGAAGAGGAACAGGTTGATGAAGTTCAAATACAGCGACAGCGCGCCCAGGATCGCGTAGGAGCCGAGCTTGTCCTCGGGGATCTGGGTGGCCATTTGCTTGAGCCGCTGGGCGTCCCAGGCCGTGAGGCCCGTGAACACGAGGACGCCGACCACGGAGATCAGGAACTGCAGCGCGTCGTTCTGCCAGAACATCCCCACCACCGAGGCCAGGACCAGTCCGATCAGCCCCATGAAGAGGAACTGGCCGACCCCGGCCAGGCTTCTCGAGGTCGTCGTCCCGTAGACGGCGAGCGCGCCGAACATCCCCGCCGTCACCATGAACGTATTGGCGATCGACGCCCCGGTATAGGCGAGCAGGATGACCGAGAAGGTGACGCCCGTCAGCGCGGCATAGGCGATGAACAGGAGCGTCGCCGTTCCCGGCGCGAGCCGGTCGACCCGCGCGGAGAGGAAGAGCACGACCCCGAGCTGCGCGAGGAAGAGGACCAGGAAGAGGAAGTGATTTGCCGCCAGCGCTCCGGTGATGGCGGCCGAGCTCGAGATGACGTACGCCACGGCCGCCGTGATGGCGAGGCCGACGCACATCCACCCATAGACCGCGCGCAGGAACGCGGTGACGCGCTCGGCGGCGGCCGTCGCGGTCGGAAACGCCGATGTCCGATCCAAGTCTGCCATGGGATCTAGTCCTCCATCGCCATCGCGTAGCCTTCAGGGGAGACTGCTCGCACGCGGCCGTCCAACACGGCGCCTGCTCTGTGGACTTGAGGATACCGCGACCTCGGGAGGAAGCGCCGGGATCTTTGCGAGCGTCGCCAGGGAGCCAGGCCGTCGAGCAGTCCCGAGCGAGCCGGAGCTGCCGACGCCCAGGGAGCCAGGGCGGCGAGAAGGGTCCAGATGCGAGGCGGCGCCCGAAGGCCGGGCGCGAGGCGTAGTCTCTCTACGTTGAGCGCCCGGACGAGGGCGCCAACGAAGCAGATGGGCCCTTATCGCCGCCCTGGAGGTAGACGGGGCTGGTCCAGGCCTGGGCGCCGTCTTCCTGCGTGGCGCGGATCCAGTACGCGTGGCAGGTGCCCGGCGGCGGCAATGGGTCGACGTGCTCGAAGGTGATCGCGCGCGAGAGGCCGCGAGCGGGCAGGCGGCGCATGAAGACCCGGAGATCGATGCCGCCGGCGCGGACGGTGCGCGTGGCGCCGCTGTGCAGATCCGCCAGGGGGACGTCGAGGTCGATCACGGGGCTGCGGAAGCGGATGACGGCGCCCGCCGGCGCGTCGACCGTCACGTCGATCCCGTCGTCGTCCCCCGTCGTATTGGAGACGAAGCGCACGCGCGCATCGGTCCGCTCGACGATGCCCTTCTCGGGGTTCTCCATCGCGAACGTCACCGCATCGACGATGCGGCCCTCGGACAGCTCGAGGTGGCCATCCCACGTGGTGAGCCGATCGCGGCCCCGCACGCGTGAGCCCGCCCAGGCGATTCGGTAGCGGGGTGATCCCTCGAAGGACGCGGGCGCGTACGGCGAGACCGTCCGCACGATCTCGAGCCCGCGGAACACGTCCACCCGCTCGATCGGGCCGGTGCCCACGACGCGGCCGGCGATCGCGACGGGGCCATGGGCCCGCCCTTCCGATCCCATGGGCAGGCCGTTGACCGCCAGCTCGACGTGGATGCGCTGGGCTGCCGTCACGGCATAGCAGCGCCGCGCCTTGATGGCATCGAAGATCGCCTCCCGCGTGAGCGTCTCCGACAGCACGCAGGTGAGGCCGCCATAGGCCCCGAACGTGGAGGCGCCCGGATGGCTCGCCCCCGGCCGGCCCTTGTGACCGTCGGAGTTGGCGACGAAGCCGACCCGGTAGCCCTGGCGGAGGGCGTCCTCGAGGAGCCACTCGAAGCGGCCCCAGTCGGAGTAGATCTCGACCACGGGCTCGAGTGCCGGCTCGTGGAAGCCCACGATGTCGGCGTAGCGCCCGCCGATGTGGGGGATGAGCATCACGTCATCCCGCCCCCGGAGCTGGTCGAACAGCTCGGTCACGGGAAAGCAGTCGGTGGCGGCATCGCCCATGTCGTCCACCTCGGCGTGGGAGGAGCGGTGGAGCGACGCCACGTCGCCCCGGTACATCACGTTCCGATCGCCCCCGCCCGGCGTCATGCCCGACCACTCGTACCCGACGAAGATGACGCAGCGCCCGTCGGCGTGGAAGCGGTCGATCTCGCGGCGGAGCCGTTGCCACTCCTGCTCGGTCACCTGGAAGTCATTGGCCTGGTGGCACATCATGTCGAGCAGCGCGACGTCGCGCCCGAAGGCGAAGTACTCCTCGATGGTGCCGGTGCCCACCGTCGCCCGGGTCTGGCCGTGCAGATCGCCCCAGAAGGTCTTGGCCTCGCCCGGCAGGACCGCGCGGATCAGATTGGACGCCGCGACCTGGTCGCCCCGCGCCGCCGTGATGCGCGCTTCGGCGCCCGCGGCGGTGAGGGCGAGGCCCGTGAGCCGGGTCGCGGCCAGCTCGCCGCTCCTCCACGCGACGCGCGCGGGAAGGCCGGCCACGGGCGCGCCCTCCGCGCCGAGCCGGACCTCGCCCGTGAACCGCTCGCAGGGATTGCCCCAGGCGTCCTCGGCCTTGACGAGCGCGTCGAACGGCTCGCCAGGAGCGATTGTCGTGGGGGCCACGACGACGAGCCGGTGGCAGTCGCCGCCGACCACGTCGATCACCGGCGAGGCGTCGAGCACCGAGTACAGCTCGGTGCCGAAGGGATCCACGAAGAGCCGGAACTCACAGCCCCGCTCGCGGAACGTCTGGGCGCGCGAGCCGGGGCCGCCGCCGCTCCGGTCGCCGATGGTCACGTGGACGCGGTCACCGGGATAGAGCGAGCCGTCGGCCACCGAGACCACGAGGCACTTGAACCACGGCCGCACCTGGCCGCGCGGCTCGAAGGCGAGCGCGGGCACCGCCGTCTCGCACGTCGACTCGAGCCGCACCGTGCAGTATTCGGCGGCGCTCGGGTCGGTGAACTGAGGCTTGCCCCAGTCGGAGGCGAAGCGCGAGGCGATCTTGATGCGCGCCCGCTCGTCGTAGCCGTAGGCGCCGACCTCGTAGGTGATGGTCCACGTGCCGAGCGCGCCCGCGACGACGGGCTCGGCCGGCGTGATCCACGCCCGCCCGATGTGCCGGGCATCCGTATTGATCGGCACCGCGGTGTCCGGTGGCGCGGCGCCTACGGCCGTCTGCCCGGTGCCGCATCATGCCGGGCTCGGGATCGGCGCGCCGTCACCGGATGGGGCTGACGACGAGGTTGCCGGGCTTGCCCGCGAGGAAGCGCTCGACATTGTCGACGGCGGCGAGAAGGCCGTCGCGGATGACCTCGGGGGTCTGCCCGGCATTGTGGGGCGAGCAGATCACGTTGGGCAGCGCGGCGATCGCGTCGTCGGGTGCGAGCGGCTCCTGATGGAACACGTCGAGGCCGGCGCCCATGATCCGGCGCTCCTTCAGCGCGGCGAGCAAGGCGTCGCGCTCCACGAGCGCCCCGCGCCCCGTATTGACCAGGATGGCCGTCGGCTTCATGAGGGCGAGCTCCTTCCGCCCGATGAAGCTGCGGGTCTCCGTGCTGAGCCGCACGTGCAGGCTCACCACGTCGGCGGTCTTCAAGATGTCCTCCTTCGAGGCCGGCGTGACGCCCGCCGCGCGGAGGCGCTTGTCGTCGCCCTGGGCGCTCCAGCCGAGGACGTTCATGCCGATGCCGCGGCCGAGCGCGGCGACCCGGGCACCGATGGTGCCCATCCCGAACACCCCCAGCGTCTTGCCGAGGAGCTGGGTGAGCATCTCGCGCGGCCACTTGCCCGCTCGGATCTCGGCGTCGAGCAGCGTGATCTTGCGCGCCACCGCGAGCATGAGCGTGAGCGCATGCTCGGCGACGGCGAAGGCGTTGATGCCGGGCGTATTGCACACGGTGACGCCCCGCATGCCCGCCGCGTTCAGGTCGATATTGTCGGTGCCCGTGCCCCACACCGACACGAGCTTGAGCGCGGGGCAGGCGGTGAACACCGAATCGCTGAACCGGGCATGCGCCCGGATATTGATGGCGACCTGCGCCCGGTCGATGCGCCGGATGAGCTCTTTCTCGTCGTCGGCGCCCCGCTCGGTGAACAGGCGCACGGCGCCCAGCTTCTTCGCGCGCTCCTCCGCGGCGGAGCCCGCGAAGACGGACGGAAAGTCGTCGGGGACGACGATCATGCCGCGGCCTCGGCGAAGCGCGCCTGGGCCGCCGCCACGCCCGCCCCCGCCTCGGTCTTGTGCCCGAGGTCGCGGAGCGTCAGCTCGAGCGCGGAGAGCGTCGGCAGGATGTACATGGGGCTCGACGTGATGCCCATGTGGCCGACGCGCAGCGTGGACGTGCGCATCTTGTCGAGGCCGGTGCCGATCAGGATGCCGTAGTGGTCGCGCATGTGCGCGACGACGGCGGCGGGATCGATCCCCGCCGGTGTCTTGAAGCACGACACCGTGTTCGAGAAGAGCGAGTGATGCGGGAACATCTCCATCCGCATCGCGTCGAGGCCGGCGCGGAAGGCCCGACCCGCCGCGGCGTGGCGGCGGAAGCGATGGTCGAGCCCCTCCTCGAGGATGAGGCGGGCGGCGACACCCAGGGCGTGGGTGAGGTGGGTCGGAATCGAGACCGGCTGGCGGCGGGGCGTGCCGTCGGGAATATGGCCGCCGCGCGACACCGGGACCCAGTTTTCCTTCCAGCGCAGGAGGTCATAGGACCACGAGCTCGACTTGTGCTTCCGGCGCTCCATGGCCTCCCACGCCGCCGGGCTCACGGACACGATGGCCATGCCGAGCGGGGCGGCGAGGCACTTCTGGGAGCCGGTCATGTTGAAGTCCACGCCCCACTCGTCGGTCCTGACGTCGATGCCCGCGAGGGACGAGACGGTGTCGAGCATGAAGAGCGCCCCGTGGCGCTTGACCACGCGGGCGATGTCCGCGGCGGGGTAGGTCGTCCCGGTCGAGGTCTCGTTGTGGACCATGGTCACGACCTTGGGGCCGACCCGGGCGATCTCCTTGTCGAGGCGGTCGAGGTCGAGGGCCTGCCCCCACTCGACGGAGAGCTCCGTCACCTCGGCCCCGACGCGGACCATGATCTCGCGCATGAGCGAGCCGAACACACCCGCCACGATGACGAGCACCCGATCGCCCGGCTCGATCACCGAGACGGCGGCGGACTCGAGCGCGGTGCGGCCCGAGCCCGGCATCGCGATGACCTCGCCCCGCGGCGTCTGGAAGATCTCGCGCAGGTCGAGCGTGACCGGCTCGAGGATCTTCGTGTCGAAGTTCAGGTCGTACTGGATCGACGGCGGCTGGTTCATCGCCTGGATCACCGGCCACGGCAGCTCGGTGGGCCCGGGGATCATGAGAACGGCACGGCTCTGGGGCACGCCCCAACGGATGGTCGGATCCATGATCACACTCCTTTTGAAGGGGCTGCCACGCTTTTGGGCGGCACGGAAGGGTTCGATAGCCTGTTCACCACTGCCAGTGGTTGCGCAACGAGATCGCCGTTTGATCGCGAATCAGCGGGGATTATAGCAAGGTCGTGCCCCCGCGATCGATACTTTCGTCAACACCCGCACACAGGGAGACGACAGGTATCAGCGGGAGGCCTTCGGCGAAGGCACCGCCAACCGCGCGCCGCACTCGGAGCAGAAATTCGATGGCGGCGCCCAGGACTTCCCACACTCCGGGCAATCCAAGTGCGCCTCTGCGTGACGGGAGTGAATCATCAGGTTTCGGATGTAGGGAATCCACGTGAAGGCGTAGGCAAAAATGAAGACCGAGTCCCGCTGGCGCAGGGAATAGATCAGAAGCAAGAAGGAGCCCGAAAGGCTCAGCCACCAGAACGCCACGGGCACGACGACACGCTTCCGCTTCTCGGTCGCATACCACTGCACGAAGAAGCGCGAAAAGAACACCGCGTTCCCGGCCCAGCCGACGACCTTCCAGACGCTCCAATCAATCCCGAACAGCTTGCCGTCGTGCCAAATCAGATAGCTGAGCCAGTCCAAAGCGGGGATGCCCGACCTCGTTGGAGACGACGCGTTGGCCGCTGCCGCGCACCGAGAGCGCCCCGGTGCCCGTGCTAGAATTCGAACCGTCGTTCACCTTACCGGACGCGCGCGGGGGGCCGCAAGAAGTTTGAAGGAGAGTTGAATGCCAGGCGACGTGAACCGCCAGTGGATTCTGCGCGACCGACCCAAAAAGTCAGCTCACCGAAAGCGATTTTGAGCTGCGCCGCGCGCCGGTGCCCGAGCCGGGTCCGGGTGAGGCGCTGACGCGCACGCTCTACATCTCGGTGGATGCCGCCAACCGCGCCTGGATGAGCCCGGTGCGCACCTACATCGACCCCGTCGAGCCCGGCGGCGTGATGCGATCGATGACGCTGGGGCAGGTCGTCCGCTCCAATGACGCCGCGCTGGCTCCCGGCGACATCGTCGAGGGCATGGCGGGCTGGCAGGATTTCGCCGTGGCGCCGGCCAAGCAGCTCAATCGCGTCGAGAAGCGGAAGCCACTTTCCATGATCTTGAGCGGACTTGGGGTCACGAGCCTCACGGCCTACTTCGGCCTCCTGGAGGTCGGGCGTCCGGTCGCCGGAGAGACCGTGCTGGTGTCGGCCGCGGCCGGCGCCGTCGGGTCGGTGGCCGCGCAGCTCGCGAAGATCCACGGCTGTCGAGCGGTCGGCCTGGCCGGCTCGGATGACAAGTGCCGCTGGCTCACGGGAGAGCTCGGCCTCGACGCGGCCATCAACTACAAGAGCGGCGACCTGGGGCGGGCGATTCGCGATGCCTGCCCCAAGGGCATCGACGTCTACTTCGACAATGTCGGCGGTCCCATCCTCGAGGCGGCGCTGTTCCAGATGCGCGGCGGCGGCCGCATCGTGTGCTGCGGGGCGGTCTCGCAATACGATACCGGCAGCCCCGAGCCGGCCCGCGCGGCGTCCCCGGGCTCCTCGTGGTCAAGCGCCTCCGCATGGAGGGCTTCATCGTCATGGACTTCTACGCCCGCCGGCGGGAAGCCGAGGACACGCTCGCGCGCCTCATCGCCGAGGGGCGGCTCGTGATCCGCGAGGACATCGTCGAGGGGCTCGAGCGCGCGCCTCAGGCGCTCGTCGGCTTGCTCCACGGTGACAATATCGGCAAGCGGATGGTGCGCGTCACCTCAGAGCCGGATTGAACGGCTGGACCGCTCGTCACGGCTGCTTCCCCGCGCCGTCGGCCAGCGCATCCTGCACGGCCTTCCGGAACACCTGGAACGGCTGGGCCCCGACGAGCCGGCGGCCGTTGACGAAGAACGTGGGGGTGCCCCGCACGCCCGCCGCGCGACCCTCCGCGAAGTCCGCCAGCACGGCATCGCGGTGCCGGGTGCTCTCGAGGCACGCGGCGAAGGGCTCGGCGGGCAGCCCGAGGCGCGCGGCATAGCCCAGGAGATTGGTCGTCGAGAAGGCGGGCTGGGCGACGAAGAGCAGATCGTGGTACTCCCAGAAGCGCCCGTGCTCGCCGGCACAGCGCGCGGCCTCGGCCGCCGGCAGCGCGCCCTGCGTGAAAGCCCAGGGGAAAGTCCTTGAAGACCAGCCGCACCTTGTCCGGGAATTCCGCCATCACCCGACCCAGCACCTGCTGGGCGCGCTTGCAGTGGGGTCACTGGTAGTCGGAAAACTCCACGATGGTCACGGGGGCGGTGGCCGGCCCCTTCGACATGACGGGATTGACGGTGAACTTGGCCGTGCCCGCGCCATCCTGGGCGAAGGCGCCGGGCGCGGTCACGAGCGCGATGGCGGCGATCAGGGTGGCGAGCCTTCTCATCGGTCCTCCTTCGAGCGGTTCCCCCATGTAGTAGACTCGGGCACGAGGGTCGAGCGCTTGGGCTTCTTCGTGCGCGTTCTCGTCAATATCCTGGCCATCATCCTGGCCGCCGCGATCGTCCCGGGCATCCGGCTCGACGGCGTGCTGTCCGCGGTGGCGGCAGGCGTCTTGCTCGGCCTCGTGAATGCCGTGGTGCGCCCGGTGCTCTTGATCCTCACGCTCCCCATCACCCTTCTCACCCTCGGGCTCTTCCTGTTCGTGCTCAACGGGCTCTGCTTCTGGCTGGTGGCCGGCTTCGTGAAGGGGTTCCACGTGGACGGGTTCTGGTCGGCGATGCTCGGCGCGCTCGTCGTGAGCGTGGCGAGCTGGGTGGTCACGCTCCTCGTGAGCGACAGCGGCAAGGTCGTCCTCATCACGCGCCGCCGCTGAGCCTGATCCCGCGGCTGGGCAGTTGCAGGATGCTCAAAAAGGTCCAGATGCGAGGCGGCGCCCGACGGCCGCACGCGAGGCGTAGTCTCTCTACGTTGAGCGTGCGGCCGAGGGCGCCGACCGAAGCAGATGGGCCTTTTTCAGCATCCTGCCTGCTACGCGGCGCGGCCTTCCACGATCGAGGTGATGATGTAGGTGCCGCTCTTGGCGTCGCGCTCGAGGGTGAGGATCTTCTGCTTGGCCGCCTCTTCGAGGAGCTTCGAGAACGTCGAGTAGCCGTAGTAGGACTCGTTGAAGGCGGGATTCTTCCGGATCATCGTCTGCTTGACCATCGAGCCCCACAGCGTGTCCTTGTTCTCGCGCTGGAGCGCCTGCACGGCGTCGATGAGCTGGGCGAAGGCCTCGGCCTTCTTCTCGGGCAGGCCGCGGAGGGCCGTGGTCTTCTTCGACTCGCGGATGAGGTCCTCGTAGAAGATGAACTCGTCGCAATTGCCGACGAGGAGCTCGGACGACGAGGACTTCACGCCGAGCCCGATGACGTAGCGGTCGTTCTCGCGCAGCTTGGACACCAGCGGGGAGAAGTCCGAGTCGCCCGAGACGAGGGCGAACGTGTCGACATGCTGCTTGGAGTAGGCCAGGTCCATGGCGTCCACCACCATGCGGATGTCCGCCGAGTTCTTGCCGCTGTACCGGCTCTGCGGGACGTCGATCAGCTCGATGGCGTGCTCGTGGAAGGGGCGCTTGTACTCGGCGTAGCGGTTCCAATCGGCGTAGGCCCGCTTCACCATGATCTTGCCCTTCTCGACGAGCCGCTCGAGCACCAGCCTGATCTCGAACGCCTTGTACTGCGCCTCCTTGACACCCCGGACGATGTTCTCGAAATCGATGAACATCGCGAGCTTCCGGTCATCGCTCATCCGTGCCGTCCTTCCCGTCGCCTGGGCTCCCGGCGCGCGCGGTCGTTCCGAGGAAGGCCCATGCCCGCCCCTGCCGGAGCGCCGGTGCCCATTATAAGCCGACATTTCACAGGGCGGTGACACGCTGGGCGGGCTGTGCTGGCTGCTAGACTCGGCCTCGCCGGTGGGTCCCGCATCGCTCGCCGGACGGGGAGGCGCACATGACATCGAGGGTGGCAATGGCGCTGGGCTTCATCCTGGCGGTGATGGGGCTGCCGTGGTGGGGCTCGTCGCCCTGCCGCACACCGCGGGCGCTGAGCGGGGGATACGCGTCGGACAGGCCGCGCCCGAGATCACGGGCGGCCCGTGGGTCAATAGCGCGCCGCTGTCGCTCGGCGCGCTGCGCGGGCGCGTGGTCTTCGTGGAGTTCTGGACGTACGGCTGATACAACTGCAAGAACGTGATCCCGCAGTTGCGGGACTGGCACGCGAAGTACGAGAAGGAGGGGCTGACCATCGTCGGGGTCCACTCCCCGGAGTTCTTCTGGGAGAAGCCCTACGACAAGGTGGTGGCCGCGACGCGAGAGCTGGGCGTGAAGTACCCGGTGGTGCAGGACAATGACTTCGCCATCTGGCGGCGCTACGGCAACTGGGCGTGGCCCTCCGCGGTGATCGTCGACAAGAAGGGCGTCGTCCGCTACACGCATATCGGAGAGGGCGCCTACCGGGACACGGAGGACGTCATCAGGAAGCTCCTGGCCGAGCCTTGAGGGATAGCCCCCCGTGAAGCGCTTCGGCGTCTTGACCTTCGGCGCCGTCATCGTCGCCACCGCCATCCTGGCCGTGCTCGGCTACGTGTCGCTGCGGCAATGGGGAGCGTCCGCCGAGCTGCTCTTCCGCGAGCAGGCGCGGGACATGGCGACGATGGCCGCGGAGAAGGTGGAGATGGCGGTCCTCAAGAGCGAGGAGGAGTACGTGAGCGCCCTGCTCGCCCTCGTGCTCGAGCCGGGCTTTCGCCCCGAGCAGGTTCCGGAGATGGTGAACACCTGGAAGGCCAAGACGGCGCTCTTCGATCGCGTCTACCTCTTCGACCGGCAGGGGAATCTCCTCTACCCCCGCGAGCTCACGGGCGCCGATGCGCCGGTCTTCGCCGCGCTCCTCGGCGAGATCTCCCAGGGCTTCTGGGAGCGCGGCGGGCGCCGCCATTTCGCGGTGGGGAACCAGGTCGTCCTCGCCGCCGTGATTCCCGGCGCGGCGCGCGGGCCCGTGCTGGTCGCCCTCGGCCGCAATGAAGACGCCCTCCGCCGCGACGTGCTGGACAAGACCTTTCGCGCGCTCGAGGGCAAGAGCATGCTCGCCATCGTGGACAAGTCCGGGCAGCCCGTGTACGCCTCGGGGCCCCTCGAGGGCGCCGAGCGCGTGCTGACGGTGGCGCTCGGCGAGGCCCTGCCCGCGTGGCGGGTGGCGCTCTACCAGCCGGCGGGCGCGGCACCTCAAGATGCCATGCGGCGGCAGCGGATGATCTTCCTCGCCGCCTTCGCGCTGCTGCTCGTCGTGATCGTCCTCGGCCTCGGCGCGACGTACCGGGTCGTCCGGCGGGAGTCGGAGATGGCCCGGCTCAAGTCGGACTTCGTGGCGAATGTCTCGCACGACCTCAAGACCCCCCTGTCGCTGATCCGCATGTTCGCCGAGACCCTCGAGATGAACCGCGTGCCCGACGAGGCGAGCCGACGTGAGTACTACGGCGTGATCACGCGCGAGAGCGAGCGGCTCACCCGCCTCATCGACAATGTCCTCGACTTCTCCCGGATCGAGGGCGGGCGCCAGCGGTACGACATCGTTCCAGGCGGCGTCGAGCCCATCGTCCACGAGGTGGTGGAGGCGTTCCGCTACCCCCTGGCCCAGCAGGGGTTCAAGGTCGACGTGGAGATCGCGCCCGACCTGCCGGATGTGCCCCTCGATGCGCCGGCGATGAAGCAGGCGCTCGCCAACCTGGTGGACAATGCCATCAAGTACTCGGGTGAGCGCCGGCGCCTTCGCGTCTCCGCCCGCCACACGAGGGACGAGGTGCTGGTCGAGGTCGCGGACGAGGGCTTGGGGATCCCGCCCGCCGAGACCCAGCGAATCTTCGAGAAGTTCTACCGCATCGGACGGAGTGAGACGCAGGGACGGCGGGGCAGCGGCGTCGGATTGGCCCTGGTGAAGCACATCGTCGAGGCCCATGGCGGGCGGGTCAGCGTGGAGAGCCGCGTCGGCGAGGGGAGCCGCTTCACCCTGCACCTGCCGGTGAGGGAGCCATGCCCCGAATCCTGATCGTGGACGACGAGCCCGAGATGGTGCGCGGCCTCGAGGACAACCTGCGCTTCGAGGGCTACCAGACCCTGTCGGCCTCGGACGGCCAGCGCGGCCTTGCGCTGGCGCTGTCGGAGGCGCCGGATCTGGTCCTGCTCGACATCATGATGCCGGGCATGAGCGGCTGGGACGTCTGCCGCCAGATGCGCGGCAAGGGGCTCGACGTGCCCGTGATCATGCTGACGGCGCGGGGGAAGAGGCCGACCGCGTGCTCGGCCTCGAGCTGGGGGCGGACGACTACGTCACCAAGCCCTTCGGCCTGCGCGAGCTGCTCGCGAGGATCCGCGCCGTGCTGCGGCGCCCCGGGCCTCGGCAGAAGTTCGAGGAGTTCGCGTTCGGCGACGTGCGGGTGCGCCTGCGGGGGCGCCAGGTCTACAAGGCGGGTCGGGAGATCAAGCTCACCCGCAAGGAGTTCGATCTCCTGCGCTACCTCGTGGAGCACCAGGGGGAGGTGATCACGCGGGATCGCCTGCTCGACGAGGTCTGGGGCTATGACCAGTTTCCGACGACCCGGACGGTGGACACGCATATCCTGAGATTGCGCCAGAAATTCGAGCGCGATCCCGAGCGCCCCGTCCACATCCTGACCGCGCATGGCCAGGGGTACCGTTTCGCCGGCCACGTCGAGGAGGAGCCACGACCATGAAGGAGACGTCCCAGGAGCGCGCCCGGCGCACGCCGCCCGGCCAGGTGCTCACGACCAAGTGGCCGGTCTTGACCTATGGGCGAACGCCGCGCTTCGACTCCGCGCGCTGGCGCTTCCGCTGCTTCGGCCTCGTCGAGCAAGAGGTGAGCTGGACGTGGGAGGAGCTGCTCGCGCTGCCGCGCACCGAGGTGGTCTGCGACATCCACTGCGTCACGCACTGGTCACGGCTGGACAATCGGTTCGAGGGCGTGCCCATCCGCGAGATCATCGAGCGCGTGCACCCGAAGCCCGAGGCCACCGCCGTGCGGATCCACGCCGATCCGGACTACACGACCAATCTGACGCTCGACGAGCTGGTCGATGACGACGTGTTGCTCGCCCTCAAGCACGATGGCCAGGACTTGACGCCCGATCACGGGGGCCCGCTGAGGCTGCTCGTGCCCAAGCTCTATTTCTGGAAGAGCGCCAAGTGGCTGCGCGGCCTGGAATTCCTCGACGTGAACCCGCCCGGCTTCTGGGAGGTCAACGGCTACCACATGCGCGGCAATCCGTGGGAGGAAGAGCGCTACGCCGATCAGGAGACGCGCGCCATGCAGCAGATGCGCGCGGAGGCCGCCCGCGCGCTCCGCGCGCTAGAGCGATGATAAGGGCCCATCTGCTTCGTTGGCGCCCTCGACCGCCGTGCCACGCAACGCGCGAGACAATCGGGCCGACGAACTTTCGTCTGCGGGGCCCAGACATGGCCCCGCACTCCCCCTACGCGAGTACGCCTCGCGGGCGGCCATCGGGCGCCGCCTCGCAGCTGGACCCTTCTCATCGCTCTAGCCCGTCCCAGCCGCCGCGTTTTTCCGACAGGCTCCGAGTCTAGAGATCCGCGCCTACTCCTCGATGAACGCGCGCACCGCGCGGGCGAAGGCGTCGGGCTGGTCTCCGGGCACCGTGTGGCCGGCGCCCGCCACCTCGACGAGGCGGCCATCGGGCAGCGTCTCGAGCATCCGCTTGGCGATGTCCGGGGAGAGGATGTCGCTCGCCGCTCCGCGCACGATCAGCGTGGGGCAGCTGATGCGGGCCAGCGGCTCCCAGAGGTCGATCGTGTCGCGCCGGCCCCCGGACCGCATCATGTCCCGGAGCGCCTTGTCGTACTTCCACGTGAGCCCGCCGTCGGCCGCCGGCTTGAGCGCGTGGGCGACGCGGTGCCGCAGCTCGGCGTCGTCGTAGAGCGGGTTGGCGCGCCGGATGAGCTCGATCGCCTGCGCCTCCGACTCGATGCGCTCCGGCGCTCCCGCCATCATCCCGCGAATGCGCTCGAGCCCGGGCAGGTGGATGTCGGGACCGATGTCCACGATGACGAGCCGCTCGAGCCGGTCAGCAAAGGCGCCCGCGTACGCGAGCGCCACGCGCCCGCCCATCGACAGGCCGAGGAGCGTGAAGCGCCCGAGGCCGAGGCGATCCGCGACCACCGCGAGGTCGTCGGCCATGGGCCCCACGCCGTAGTCGCCGTCGGGCGCGACGTCGCTGTCTCCGTGGCCGCGCTGGTCGAGCGCGATGATGTGCCACCGCGAGACGAGCCCCGAGGCGAGGCGGTCCCAGGTCCGGGCGTGGCCGGTGATGCCGTGGAGGAGCACGAGGGGCGGAGCGCCGGCATCGCCCCATTCGACGTAGTGGAGGTTGATGCCGTTGACGTCGACCGATCGGTCGAGAAAGCTCATGCCTGCCGAAAGTGTAGTGGGCCGGACACCGCGGGTCAAGCGCGCGCGACTTGCAAAACGCACGACTGGACGATAGAGTCGGCAAGCGCAGCAAGAGCGAGCTCTCGGGGGTCGGCGAAGAAGAGTTCGCGCCGTGGATCATCGGCCCGGTGATGTAGGGCCCACGCACACGCTCACGAGACAGGCGGAAGGGAGACGCTGATGGCGGGACGTCCAGGGATGTATCGGGGAGACCGGCGACGGAAAGAGGATCAGCGCAAGGCCAAGCAGGAGGCCAAGCGCGCGCGCCGAGCGGAGCGCAAGGAGACGGGTGCGTCCGGTCCCGAGACGGAGGCCATGCCGGTAGCGGACACGGGCGCGCCTGTCGACTTCGTCTGGTTCTCGCCGAGCAATGGCCGCACGCTCACGACCCGATCGTCCTCACCGCCCGCCGTCGAGGGGATCGACGACTGGACCCTGGTGAGCGAGCCGCCTCGTCCGGCCGCTCCTGAGCGCGGGCAGCCCTAGAAGGAGCGAGCAGGCCTAGAAGCGCCGCCGCGTCCTCACCGGGACGGGCACGGGGCGGCGGAAGATCAGCAGCAGATCGGTGAGGCGGTCAAGCCACGTCGAGCCGGCCCGGCTCGCCCCGTGCGACCGCATCCAGTCCCGGCGACGTCCCGGCTCGCGCTTCAGGAACCCCGAGATTGCCGACCTGAGCTGCTCCATGCGTCCCTCCCCCGTGAGTGCCATGCTGTCCTCCTGAGAGAGCAACACCAATGCCACTCGGAGGAGTTCCACGTTTGATGGGCGAATAGAGGCGGGTCGGGGTTCCGCCCCAGGGCGCGGGGTGGCGATGCGCGGCACCGGCTGCCCAGGATGGGCGATGCCGCTGCCGATCTTGGGCAGATGTGGCGCTTACGCCTTCGGATCGTACAGGTGGCAGGCGGTCAGGCGCCCCTCGACGAGCATGAGCTGCGGTGGCTCGTCCGTGCACCGGGGCATGGCGAAGGGGCAGCGGGGATGGAAGCGACACCCACCGGGTGGGTTCACCGGGCTCGGCACCTCCCCCTGCAAGATGATGTCGTCCCGGATGTCCTCGGGGTGGGAGGGCAGCGCGGCCGAGAAGAGCGCCTGGGTATAGGGATGCTTGGGATCACGCGCCACCGTCTCCGCCAGGCCCATCTCCACGATCTGCCCGAGGTACATCACGGCGATCTCGTGGCTCATGTGCGCGACGGCAGCGAGGTCGTGGGCGATGAAGAGGTAGGACACGCCGAGCTGGGCTTGAAGGTCGCGGAGCAGGTTGAGGATCTGCGCCCGGATGGAGACATCGAGCGCCGAGACCGGCTCGTCCAGCACGATGAGCTTCGGAGACACGGCCAGCGACCGGGCGATGGCGATGCGCTGGCGCTGGCCGCCCGAGAACTCGTGGGGGAACAGGTCGGCGGCGCGGTCGGGCAGGCCGACCAGCTCGAGCAGGTTGCGGATGCGGCGCTTGACCTCCGGCGCCTCGAGGGCCTCGTTGGTGATCAGCGGCTCGGCGATGATGGTCCCCACGCGCATGCGCGGATTCAGCGAGGCGAACGGGTCCTGGAACACGGCCTGGACCGACTTCCGGTAGTCGCGCAAGTTGACGCCGCCCAGCCCCCCGAGCTCCTTGCCCAGGAACCGGATGGAGCCACCCGTGGGCTCCTCCAGCAAGAGCACCAGCTTCGCCGTCGTCGTCTTGCCGCACCCCGATTCTCCGACCACGCCCAGTGTCTTCCCCGGGGGGATCGCGAACGAGATGCCGTCCACCGCGCGCACCGCCCCGCGGTCCGCGCCCGAGAAGAGGCCGCGCTTCAGCGCAAAGTGCTTGGTGAGCTTGACGGCCTCGACGATGGGCATGTCCTCGCTCATCGGCCGTCCGCGAGCCAGCACCGCGTGCGCTGGTCCTCGGCCACCTCGAAGGTCGGCGGATCCTGCTCCTGGCAGCGCTCGATGGCCTTCGGGCAGCGCGGATGGAAGGCGCATCCCGAAGGGGGCGACGTCATGTCCGGCGGTTGGCCCTCGATGGCGGTGAGCCGCTCGCGCCTGTCGGTGAGGCGGGGGATCGAGCGCAAGAGCGCCTCGGTGTACGGGTGGGCGGGCCGGTTGAAGATCTGCCGGACCGGCCCCGACTCGACCATGCGGCCGGCGTACATGACGGCCACCTTGTCGCACATCTTGGCCACGATGCCCAGGTTGTGGGTGATGAAGATCAGGGCGAGGTGATAGCGCTTCTGCAGGTCGCTCAGGAGGCTCAGGTACTGGGCCTGGATGGTGAGGTCGAGGCTGGTCGTCGGCTCGTCGGCGATGAGCAGCGCCGGCTCGCAGGAGATCGCGATGGCGCCCACGATCCGCTGGCGCATGCCGCCGGACATCTGGTGAGGGTACTCGCGGACGCGGGTCTCCGGCGCCGAGATCCTGACCGCGCCGAGCAGTTCCTTGGCGCGCGCCCACGCCCCACCGCGCCCCATGTGCTCGTGCACCCGCATGGGCTCCGCGACCTGGTCCCCGATGGTGAAGAGCGGGTTGAGCGAGGCCATGGGGTCCTGCAGGATCATCGCGATGCGCTTGCCGCGAATGTGCTGCATCTCGGAGTCGGACTTGTCGAGGAGGTTCTCCCCCTCGAAGTTGATCTGCCCCTGCACGATGCGGCCGGCGGGGGGAAGGAGCCGGAGAATCGTCAGGGCGAGGGTGCTCTTGCCCGAGCCGGATTCTCCGACGATGCCGAGGGTCTCGCCGGCGTTGAGCGTGAACGACACGTCGTTGACGGCGCGGACCACTCGGGTCCCCGCCGCGCTCACGAAATGCGTCGAGAGGTCCTTGATCTCGAGGAGCGGAGTCGTGGTCACTGGTTCGGGGTCGAGCGGACGAGGGACACGAGCGCGCTCACCGTCGGGATCCGAATCAGAGCTGCCGGAGCTGGGGATCCAGCTTGACGCGCAGCCAGTCGCCCAGGAGGTTGGCGGAGAGCACCATCAGCATGATGCAGCACCCCGGCAGCACGGTGAGCCACCAGTAGCCCGCCATCATGCCCTTCTTCCCGTCGGCGAGCATGAGGCCCCACGCCGGCTTCGGCGGCGGCACGCCCACGCCGAGGAACGACAGGGACGCCTCGGAGATGATGACCACGCCGATCATGAGGGTGGCGAGCACGATGGCCGAGTTCACCACGTTGGGCAGGATGTGCTTGAGCATGATCGTCCGCTTGGAGCAGCCGGCGACGATGGCGAGGCGCACGAACTCCCGCTCCTTGAGCGAGAGCACCTCGCCCCGGATGACGCGCGCATAGCGCGTCCAGTACACCGCCCCGAGGATGACGATGATGTTCAGCTCGCTGGGGCCGACGATGGCGGCCAGGAAGATGGCGAAGGTGAGGGCAGGCAGGGCCAGCCACGTGTCGGTCAGGCGCATGATGGCCTGGTCGACCCAGCCCCCGAGATAGCCCGAGATGATGCCGAGCACGGTGCCGATGACGCCGGCGATCAGCACCGCGGTGATCCCCACGATGATCGAGACGCGCGCCCCGAAGATGAGCCGGGAGAGCACGTCGCGGCCGAGATGGTCCGTGCCGAGCAGATGGGCATCGCTTCCCCCGGCCTGCCAGAACGGCGGGCGGAAGCGGTCGCCGAGCGTGCCGATCTCGGGGTTGTAGGGCGTGACCACCTCGGCGAAGATCGCGAGCAGCCCGATGACCAGGAGGATGGCCGCCGGGATGATCGGGAATCCGCTGACCCGGAGGAGTGCCAGACGGCCGGGGACAGTGAAGGGCGCGGTGCGGGTATTGATTGCCATGTCAGCGCTCCAGGCGGATCCTCGGGTCGATGACCGCGTAGAGGATGTCCACCAGCAGATTGACCACCACGATCATGACGCCGCCGAGCAGCACGGTCGCCTGCACCACCGGAAAGTCGCGGAAGGCGACGCCCTCGTAGAGGAGCCGGCCGATTCCCGGCCAGGCGAAGACCGTCTCCACGATCACGGCCACGTTGACCATGATGACGAGGTTGATCCCGGCCAGCGTCAGCACCGGGATCAGGGCGTTCTTGAAGGCATGCTTGGTGATCACCAGCCGCTCGGGCAGGCCCTTGAGCCGCGCGAGCTTCACGTACTCGCTGCCCATCACCTCGAGCATCGACGATCGCGTCATCCGCATGTGGGCCGCCGCGAAGAACCAGCCGAGCGCGAAGGCGGGCATGATCATATGCCAGACCGTGCCGGCCCCCGAGGAGGGCAGCCACCCGAGGTAGACGGAGAAGAACAGGATCATCACCAGGCCGACCCAGAACGAGGGCAGCGACAGCCCGAGCAGCGCGAAGATCTTCCCGACCCGGTCCCACCAGCCGTTGACGTGGACGGCGGCCAGGATGCCGGACGGAATCCCGATCAAGAGCGACAGGGTCATGGCGGCGGCGGCGAGCATGAGCGAGTTGGGCAGCCGCGAGAGGTAGAGCTCGAGGACGGGCGTCCGGTAGTAGAAGGACTGGCCGAAGTCGCCGCGCACGAGCGCCGAGACGAAGTGTCCGTACTGGACGAACAGGGGGCGGTCGAGGCCGAACTGCTGGCGGATCTGCTCGAGGTCGGCCTTGCTCGCGCCGGGCTCGACGAGGAGGACCGCCGGATCGCCCGTCACGCGCACGAAGAAGAAGATGGTGAGCGAGAGCAGCACGAGCGAGATCATGGAGTAACCGAGCCGCCGGATGATGTATTTTCGCATGTCAGACCCCCCGGAATGGCCTCATCGGCGGTGCGTCATCGCTTCTCGAGCGACCAGCGAGGCGATCCGGTAGCGTCGGGTCACGCGCAATCCTCACGATCTGCAGGCCACCGCGAAGTGGGCAGAGTGACCGCCGGGGCCTGGGCCAGTGTTTGGTCATCGCCGAATCCTCCTCTCCTGTGAGAAGGCGCCGAGGCGTCCCTCGTGTGCGAGACAGGTCGAGAAGGTGCCCGAGAGTACCCGGGAACGGCGGGCCTTGTCAATGATGCGGGGCGTCGCGGGGTGCGCGATGGAGCGCCGAGTGCGCGCTCGGGCGGCGCGTGTCGGCGGGAGGCGAAGGCTCCTGATGCCCGCTACCGCTCGCGGCGAGCCGCGGCCGTGGCCCAGGCGATGCGCCCCAGGGCGAGGACCCAGCCGAAGGGCAGGACGATCGCGCCCAGGAGCAGCCAGACGTCGGCGCGGCGGTACCACGGCGCACTCGACGCCGGCACATGGCCGGTGACCGCTCGGAGGGCCCGCTTCCACATGGCGTCGTGTCAGAGCAACTGCGATGCCAAGGGAATGCAGAATGTAACTCGTTGATCTGCCTGACCGTCTCGGCGGACGATGATGAGTGGCGATCGCGGTCGCCCCGAAAAATGTTTCCGAGCGCGCAAAAAACGGCAGGCGGCGCGGGCTGGTGCGGCCACAGCCCGTGCGATAACGTGTCGGCCACGAGGAGGACGATGACCATGGGGCGGCTCGAGGGCAAGGTGGCGGTGATCACCGGCGGGGCGAGCGGGATCGGCGAGGCGACGGTCCGGCTCTTCAGCTCGCACGGCGCGCAGGTCGTCATCGCCGACGTGCAAGACGAGCGGGGGCGGCGGCTCGCGGAGGAGCTGGGCCCGGCCGTGGCCTACGCGCGCACCGACGTGCGGGAGGAGCGCGCGATCGAGGCCGCCATCGAGCTGGCGGTGACCCGCTGGGGCCGCCTCGATTGTCTCTTCAACAATGCCGGCGCGGGCGGGGTCACGGGCGGGGTCGAGGCCATCTCGGTCGAGGGGTTCGACGCGACCATGGCGCTGCTCGTGCGCGCGGTCCTGCTCGGGATGAAGCACGCCGCTCCCATCATGCGCCGCCAGCGCTCCGGCAGCATCATCAGCACCGCCAGCGTCGCCGGCCTGCGCGGCGGCTGGGGCCCCCACGTCTACAGCGCGGCCAAGGCCGCGGTGATCCAGCTCACGCGGTCGATCGCGATGGAGCTGGCGGAGAGCGGGATCCGGGTCAATTGCATCTGCCCCGGCGCGATCGCGACGCCGATCTTCGGCACCTCGCTCGGGCTCTCCCATGATGACGCCGAAGCAGGCCGCAGGCCTCGTGAAGGGCACGCTGGCCGCCGTCCACCCGATCGGCCGGGCCGGGCTGGCCGAGGACATCGCCCACGCCGCCCTCTGGCTCGGTGGGGACGAGTCGACCTTCGTGACGGGTCAGGCGATCGTCGTGGACGGCGGCATCACGGCCGGGCGGCCGTGGTCGGAGAACAAGGCGATGGGCGCCCAGATCCGGGACGTGCTGGGCGTGCTGCGGCGCTGACGAGGAAGGGCCCACTGTTCGTTGGGCCCTCGACAGCCGGCTCAACGTACGAAAGTACGCCTCGCCGGCTGCCTTCGGGCGCCGCCTCGCAGCTGGACCCTTCTCCTCGCTCTAGCTGGGTTTCTCCGACAGGTCCGCAGCGCTCAGCGCGCTCGAGCTTCTTCACCTCGTCGGCGCTCGCGCTGAGGGTGATCCGCCCGCCGGCCTTGGCGATCAGGCTCGCGGGAATCGCCGTCTCCCCGCGGAAGAGGGTGCCCCGCCGGACGATGATCCGCACGATGCGGCCCGAGGCCGGATCCAGCTCCACGCCGTCGACCTCGCCGACCTTCTGCCCCGCCTTGTCGAAGACCTCTTCCTCCGCCGCGATCGACGGGCTCCCGGGGCTCCGCCGGCGTGTCGCTGTCCTTCACGAAGGCCGGCGTCCCGGAGACCGTCGACGACGTCCGCTCGAACGGCAGCACCGCCTCCGTCCACCCGTCGCCCCCGACGAGGAAGAACTCGCGCTGGTCGAAGCCGGCCGGCATCTCCCACTGGTCGGGCATCGCGCTGCAGGCTCTCGGCATTGTACAGATCGAGGCCGGCGAGGTCGGAGGCGGACAGCGTGAGGCGCACCTCGTCGCCGAAGCTCGCGACCTTGGCGATGGGCACCACGATCTGTCGCCGGTCCAGCACTCCCTGATGGACGACCAGGCCCGAGGCCTGGCGCGATCCCGAGTGCAGGACCACGCGGCTGACCGTGCCGACGCCCTTGCCGTTCTTGTCGACGACGCGTGTACCGAATGGAACCAGCATGTTCGTCTCCCTCCGCTCGCGGTTGGCCTACGACTGGGTGACGGTGACGACGAGGCCGATCGCGGCCAGGATATTGCCCACGCGGACGCACTCGGTCTCGGGGCCGACCTTCACCACGGCCCGGCCCGTATTGTGGACCTGCCAGGCCAGCTCCCAGCCCTTGTCCTCCGAGCAGCCGATGGCCTTCATGAGCTGCTTGACCACCTCGTCGAACGTGTGGCAGTCGCAGTTGTGCAGCACGGTCATCCAGGGCGGCGCGACGGCGACGTCCGTCCGCTCGATCTCCTCGACGGCGGGCGCCTCGACGGGATCGTCGATGCGGTCCAGAGCGCCTCACCCGATCACTCCCGCCGCCCGCAGGCGCGCGATGGTGCTGGCACTGTACTGGAGGATCTCCGAGAGGATCGCATCCGTGTGCTCGCCGAGCTTCGGCGCCCGCGCGGGGGCGCGGATCTCGCCCTCGGTGCGGATGGGGCTTCTGACCTCGCGCAGGCGGCCGAACTCGGGATGGTCGACCTCGACGATCATCTCGCGCGCCAGCACCTGCTCGTCGGCGAGCGCCTGGCGCACGTCGTTGACGGGCGCGCACGGGACGCGCCCGCGCAGCCGCTCGAGCCACTCCGCGGTGGTGCGCGTCCCGAAGCGCTCCTTGAGGGTCGCCACCAGCGTCGCCCGGTTGGCGAGGCGGGCGGGAAAGGTGACAAAGCGCGGGTCGTCCGCCAATTCGGGCGCGCCGAGCACCTCGACCAGGTCGCGCCAGAACTTGTCCTTGTTGCAGAAGACGACGATCCAGCCGTCGCGGGTGGGGAAGTTCTGGGCGGGCACGAGGGTCTGGTGCGCCGAGTCCGGCGTGCGGTCGGCCACCCAGTCGTGGTTGAGCGTCCAGATGGCGAAGTAGGACAGCATGCTCACCGCGGTGTCGAGGAGCGACACGTCGACGTCCCGGCCGATGCCCGTGCCCCGCGCGTCGAAGAGGCCGACCATGAGGCCGATCATCGCCGCGTAGCCCCCCGCGAAGTCGATGATGGACACGCCGCACTTGCCCGGCGGGCCGTCGGGCTCACCCGTCACCGCCATGTAGCCGGCATAGCCCTGGATGAGGTAGTCGTAGGCGGGCTCGGCGGCGCGCGGTCCCGTGGTGCCGAAGCCCGTGAGCGCGCAGCAGACCACGCGCGGGTTGACCGACTTGAGCGCCTCGTAGGTCAGGCCGAGCTTGCCCGGCAGGTCGCCGCGCGCATTGTTGAAGACGGCGTCGGAGACACGGACCAGGTCGTGGAAGACGGCCTGCCCGTCCGGGTGACGGAGGTTGAGCGTGATCGAGCGCTTGCCCCGGTTGAACGACTGGAAGTACGGCGAATCGGCCTCGCCCGCGAACGGCGGGACATAGCGGGCGACGTCGCCGCCCACGCCCGGGTCCTCGATCTTGATGACCTCGGCGCCGAGGTCGGCGAGGACCTGGGTGCCGAAGGGCCCGGCGCCGAACTGGGAGACGGCGAGGATTCGAACGCCGTCGAGCGGCGGGCGCCGCTTCGCTGATGCGGCAGGCGAACCGGGCTCGGTCATGTCAGTAGGGCAGCTTGCCCTCGCCCAGCGTGGGATGGCTCTTCTTCGGCACGAGCACGTGGCGCGTATAGGAGCACACCTGGTCCCCTCGCTGGTTGGTGGCAATGGTCTCGACGGTCACGATCCCGCGATCGCCGCGCTTGGACTCCCGCAGCGCGAGCACCGTGCTGCGCGCATAGAGCGTATCGCCGATGAACGTGGGCTTCTCGTGCACGAGGCGGTCGACCTCGAGGTTGGCGATGGCGCGGCCGGAGACGTCGGCCACCGTCATGCCGATGACCACGCTGAAGACGAGGGGGCCCAGCACCACGCGCTGCTTGTGCTGCGTGTACGTCTCGGCGTAGTGCGCGTCCGAATGCAGCGGGTGCTGGTTCATCGTGAGGAGCGCGAACCAGGTGCAGTCCGCCTCGCCGATCGTGCGCCCCGGCCAGTGCTTGAAGAGCTGGCCCACCGAGAACTCCTCGAAGTAGCGGCCGTAGCTCATGACGGCACGCCGGTCGACTGCCCGCTCGATCGCGCGGCGGGCGACGAGTCGCCGCTCCGCGTCGTTGTCCGTCGGGGTCACCACGAGGCGGGCGGCGTCGCGGTAGAGCCGCTCGACGGGGAATTCGCTCGTGTACCCGTAGCCGCCGTGGATGCGCATCGATTCGAGCGTGACGTCGGCCGCCATCTCGGAGGCCTCGACCTTGGCCATCCGCACGCCGGTGTCGTCGTCCGGGTCGGCGGTGAGGCGCTCGGCGGCGCGATACGTCAGCAGCCGCGCGGCGGTGATGCGCGTGGCCATGTCGGCCAGCTTGAGCTGCACGGCCTGGTGCTGGCAGATGGGTTGGCCGAAGGTGGACCGCTGCTGGGAGTAGCGAAGCGCCGCCTCGAAGGCCGCCTGGGCGAGGCCCACCGCGGTCGCGGCGAGCGCGAGCCGGGCCAGGACCTCCGCGGCTCGCGCCGCTCCGTCGCCGAGCCGCGCCGATCCGCCGACCCGCACGCCGTCGAGGACCACGTCGGCGGCGCCGAGCCCGCGCGCGCCGAGTGTCGCGGGTGTCGCGCCCACGGTCAGATGGGGGGCATTCCGCTCGACCAGGAAGCCGGCGGGCTCGCCGTCGGGCATGCGCGCGAGCACCACGAGCACGTCGCTCTGCTCGGCATGGTCCACGAGGGCCGCGGTGCCGGCGAGCGCCCAGCCATCGCCGTCGGCGCGCGCGCTGACCCCGGGGCCGAGCGCGACCGCGCCCCGCCGCTCACCGCGGGTCATCGCGGACAGCGACCGCTGTCGCGCGGCCGCCTAGCTCGACGACGCGCTCCCCGAAGCGCTCGATGATGTGCGCCGCCGTGGCCTGGGCGGCGACGATGCCCGCCACCGTGCTCCACCCGCGCGCCAGCTCCTCCAGGACCATGGCGTAGGTCGCCAGATCGAGGCCGAGGCCTCCCAGGCCGGGCGAGGTGAGGCAGCCGAGGACGCCCAGATCCGCCACCCGCGCCATGAGCGCCGCCGGGTAGTGGCCCGCGCGCTCGTCGTCCTGGGCGGCGGGCATCACGTCCTTGTCGACGAGCTGGCGCACGGCGAGGACGATCTGTCGCCGCTCCTCGGGCTCGCCCTCGCGCGAGGTCAGCGCGCCGAGGCGCTCGCCGTAGCGGTCGAGCAGGCTCCGCGTGATGATGAGGCGCTGGATCTCATTGGTGCCTTCCCCGATGATCATGAGCGGCGTGTCGCGGTAGAGGCGCTCGAACCCGAGCTCGGCGCGCTGGCTGGCCGGCCCCGCGATGCGCATGGCGCCGGCGGCCGCCTCCTGGGCCGCCTCCGAGGCGTAGAGCTTGGCGATGCCCGCCTCGAGGTCGCAGCGCTCGCTCCGGTCCTTCATGCCGGCCGCCCAGTACGTCACGAGCCGGGCCGCCTCCACGCGGGCCGCGATGTCGCCGAGCAGGGCCGGCGCCTCGTCATGCCCCGCCGAAGCCGCCGCTCGCGTCGCGTGCTCGAGTGCTGACTGGGCCACGCCCACCGCGCGCGCCGCGATATTGATCCGGCCCGTCTCGAGGCCCGACATCACGTGCTTGAACCCGCGGCCCTCCACGCCGCCGACCAGGTTCGCCGCCGGGCAGGGGAAGGCGTCGAAGAGCAGCTCCGCGGTGTCCACGCCCTTGTAGCCGAGCTTGGCGATGGACTTGACGACCGTCGAGCCCGGGCTCGCCCTTCTCCACGATGAAGCAGGACATGCCGCGGTGCCGCGGCGAGGCGGCGGGATCGGTCAGCGCGAGGAGCGCGAACGTATTGCCCTCGCGGCCATTGGTGACGAACATCTTCGAGCCGGAGATGAGGTAGCGGTCGCCGTCCCGCCGCGCCACCGTGCGCAGGGCCTGGACGTCGGAGCCCGCGTGCGGCTCGGTGAGGCAGAGGCCGCCGCGCGCCTGGCCGCGGGCGAAGCGCGGCAGGAGCCGCGCGCGCTGCTCGTCCGTCCCGTGGTGGAGCACGATCAGCGCGGCCATGGTGTGGCTATTGAGGACGCCGGCGAGCGACATGAACCCGCGGCAGATCTCCTCGATCACCCGCGCATAGGTCGTGACGTCGAGGCCGAGCCCGCCATAGGCGCTGCGGCACGAGGGCGCCGAAGAGGCCGAGCTCTCGCATCCGCGCGACCAGCGCGTGCGGATAGGCGTCGGCGTGCTCGAGCGCGGGTGCCGCCGGCTCGACCTCGGCCTCCACGAACGCGCGCACCGCCGCGACGATCGGGTGCGGGATGGGGGTGGACCCTCGGATCACGAACGACCTCGCGGGTGGACTCGACGCCGGAATGGACCCGAGCCTAACAAACTCCCGCGGGCATTGCAAGCGCGAGCGGCCCCCGGGCGTCAAGCGTGTATCCTGAACCACGGGGCCTGAGCCACTGGGGCCGGAGCTCTTGGGAGGATCCGAATGATCGTGACCGTGGCCAGCTACAACATCCACAAGGCCGAGGGCCTCGATCGGCGCGTCGATCTGCCGCGCATCGCCGAGGTGTTGCGGGAGATCGACGCCGACCTCGTCGGCGTCCAGGAGATCTACCTGCCCCAGGCGGAGGCGCTGGCCGCCGAGCTCGGGATGAGCATGGCGATGGGCGCCACCCGGGATTACGACCGCGTGCCCTACGGCAATGCCGTCTTCACGCGATTCCCCGTCCACGGCTCCCACCAGTTCGACCTGAGCCGGCCGCCCCGCGAGCCGCGCGGGGGCATCCGCCTCGACGCCGTCGTGGGCGGCGGTCTGCTCCACCTCTTCAACGTGCACTTCGGCCTCAAGATCCGCGAGCGCGCCCACCAGGTGGCGGCGCTCGTTCGCGAGCAGGTCCTCCACCACGATCTCTCCGGCCCTCGCGTGGTGATCGGCGATCTCAACGAGTGGTTTCCCGGCGCCGTGGGCCGCGCGCTCCGCCGCGAGCTGCACGGCCCGCGCATCCGCCGCACGCATCCGGCGCCGCTCCCCATCTTCGCCCTCGACCGCATCTACTGGGACCGCGCGCTCCACGCAGAGGGCTTCCACGTCCACCGCAGTCGCCTCGCCCGCGTCGCGTCCGATCACTTGCCCGTGGTCGCGCGCCTCGGCCTGGCCACCCCGCGCTCGCTAGAGCGACGATAAGGGCCCATCTGCGGCGGTACGGCGCCCTCGACAGCCGGCTACGAACGTACAGAAGAGTGACGGCCGTCGCGGCGGCGTGCCTGTCGGGCGCCGCCTCGCAGCTGGACCCTTCTCCTCGCTCTAGCCGGGTTTCTCCGACAGGCTCCTAGGCCAACCTCCGAGCGAAGGCTGCGCCATCGGCGCTGCCGTCACAGTCGTCGCTTCAGCGGCGCTCGGAGCGACGCGGGCGCGACGGAGCCGAGGGTGATCGCCTCCGGGTCGGCGCCGACGAAGGTGGCGAGGGAGCGGAGCGTATCGGCCAGGCCCGCGAGGGCGGCGTCGCGGTCGAGCGGGCCCCAGGCCGCGGCGGGGGGCTCGGCCCCGCGGGCGAACCAGGGCTCGAAGTGCACGCCCTTGATCTCGAGGCGGCGCTCGGCGCGGTGGATCTTCGGGTCGATGCGGCCGATGAGCTGGCCGTCGTGGAAGATGGGCAGCGTGTAGTAGCCGTGGGTGCGCTTGTGGCCGGGCGTGTAGACCTCGATCGTGTAGCGGAAGCCGAAGAGGCGGTGGGTGCGCTCGCGGTGCCACAGGAAGGAGTCGAAGGGGGCGAGCAGGGTGGTGCCCTCGGAGGCGATCCGGCGTCGTCCCGCCGCCGCGAGGGCGGGCAGATCCTCGGCCAGGGCGTACCACCGCGGCCGGGTCCGCTGATCCGGCTCCTGCACATCGATCTCGAGCACCTCGCCGGTTTCGAGCAGGCGGGCGAGCCAGCGGCGGCGCTCGGCGGCGCCCACGCGCGGGAAGCTCAGATACATCCTGCAGATCCATCTCCGTCGCCGCGCCCATGGCGTGGAGGGACTGGCGCAGGTGCCAGCGCTGGAAGTCGGCGGCGGCGAGTGGCTCGAGGGCCAGGGCGTCGGGCATCAGGCGCTCCGCCAGATCGAACCGCTTATGGAAGTGCCGGCGCGAGTGGACGAGCGTCGTCCCGCTCATCCACAGATAGTCGAGCGCGTGCGTGGTCGGCTTCCAGTTCCACCAGCCGGCGGCGGCGCGCGGCGGACGGCGGTGGGCGAAGTCCGCGCTGCCGAGAGGGCCGCCCTCGCGGATGGCCTGGCTGACGGCCGCGAGGGTGCCGCGGTTCTTCTTGAGCCAGCGCGCCCAGCCGCGGCTTCGCGTGTGATAGTCGAGCATGGCGCGCCGCCACGAGGGGAAATGCTCGGCGGGCACGAGGCAGGCGGCGTGCGCCCAGTACTCGAAGAGCGTGCGCCGGCCGTAGGCCAATTCGTCGAGGGCGGCCCTGTCGTAGGCGCCGAACCGGCTCCACACGGTCAAGTAGTGGGCGCGATCGATGACGTTGATGGAATCGAGCTGCAGGCCCCCCGTATCCGCCAGCCATGCCCCGACGCGCGCGGGGGAGAAGGCGCGGCGGCGCGGGCGGCGCAGGTGCTGGCGCTCCAGGAAGAGGGCGGCAACCGCCCGCAGCGGAACGGTCGGCGGCGAGGTCACCGTTGCTGTTGCTGCTGTTGCTGCTGCTCGGTCGGGTCCTCGATCACGAGGATGCCGCGGTCGCGCCGGCGCTCGGGGATCTCGGGGTAGACGGGCACGTCGATGTGCTCCATCTCCTCGTACAGCGCGGAGATGGCCCTGGGGACCGAGGGCCGCGTGACGACCTGCGCCTCGAGCGCCTCGTCGGCATTGCCGCGGTAGATCCCCTTGTTGGGCGGGACGTCGTCATAGTGGCGGCCGTGCCCGACGACCACGTACCGCTCGTCGATCTCGCGATTGGTCGTGGGGTCGAAGGGGATCCAGCCCGCCGCCGGCGAGTAGAACTCGATCCAGGCGTGGCTCTGGGCGACCTCGCCCTCGTCCGCCTCGACGTGGAGATAGCCGCTCACGTAGCGGCAGGGAATCTGGCGCAGCCGCAAGAGCCCGAGCATCAGGTGGGTGAAGTCCTGGCAGACCCCCGCCTCGACCTGCAGGAAGTCGTCCGTCGTCGAGTCGTAGCGCGTGACGTTCTTGCGGTAGGCGAAGTGCTCGCGGATGTGCCGGCCATAGGCGCCGACCTGCTCGCCGAGGGGCGCGGATGATGGCAGCGACACGGCCTGGGCGAACTTTCGGAGGGCGGCGCTATTGCGCACCGGCCCGCCGAAGTCGAGGAAGTCGAGCAGCGGATAGGGCGGCTCGGCGGCGGGCCGGGCGTCCGTGGCGGTGGCGAGACCCGGCCCCCCGGGCGTCGTGTTCACGAATGACCGGGCGCTCACCTCGATGCGGTCGTGGTAGTTCACGATGGTGAAGTGGTGCACCGTATTGTCGTTCCAGTCGCGGTAGCGCGAGATCTTGGTCGGCGGCCCCACCGCGAGGACGAACGACGACAGCGCCTGGTGCGCCGTCGTCTTCGGCTGCATCCGGAGCTCGAGGAAGGACTCGCGGATGAACGCGTCATAGGCGAACGACAGCCGGTGCTCGATCTCGAGAAACATGGCCTGCTACGTCCCGAAGTAGGTGGTCGAGAGGGTGTCGTGGCAGCGCGCCAGCTCGCCCAGGACCTGATCGAGGAAGGGGAGCGCCTGGCCGTCGCGCAGCACGTCCTGTCCCTGGTAGGCGAGGTCGGCGGCGAGCTTGCCCATGATGCGCGCGGGGAGCGAGAGATCGTTGGCCCCCGAGATGCGCTCGAGGATCTCCTTGACGGAGGTGGTCCCGTAGCGCACGGACCGCGGCGTGTGCGGGTCGAAGAGCAGGAACTGGAGCGCATCCGCGGGCTCCATGCGCGCGCCGTGCACCTTGCGGTAGTTCTCGAGGGACGACAGGCCGCGCAGGAGCGCGCGCCAGCGCGTGTAGAAGAGGGGCAGGTCGACCTTGGGCTCCTGCGCCATGAGCGTCGGCAGCTTGACGCGCAGGACCACCGCGGTGCGGAAGACGCGCTCCATCGATTCCCCGAGCTTCAGAAAGAGCCAGCCCGGGTCGCGGGCGAGGGTCTGCTCGATGGCTCCCGCGGTCGACAGGATCCCGCGCTGCGTCGCGGCGAGCGCGCTGCGGAACGTGGGCGGGTCGGCCATCTGCCGCCGGTTATAGGCCTCGAGCTCCTTGTACGTCTCGTTCAGCGCGACGAACACCTCGATGGTCAGGGCCTCGCGGACGGTGCGGGCATTGTCGCGCGCCTTCTTGAGCGAGAAGAAGATCGAGTGGGGATGGCCCGGATCGATCGACAGCGCGTACAGCGCGGCCTGCACGAGCGCCCGCAAGCTGCGGGGGGGCTCGCCGCCGTCGCCGTCGGGGAAGATCGCGCGCAGCTCGCTCCACTCCGCCCGGGCGACCTCCTCGTCGAGGCCCATGACCTCGCTGCCCATCTCCTCGGTGACGATCAGGAGGCGGGTGACGTTCTCCGCCCGCTCGAGATAGCGCCCCATCCAGTAGAGCGCGTCGGCGACCCGGGAGAGGATCATGGCTCGCGCGGGGCGAGCACCCAGGTGTCCTTGCTGCCGCCGCCCTGGGAGGAGTTGACGACGAACGAGCCCGGCCGGAGCGCCACGCGCGTGAGGCCGCCGGGCAAGACCCGGATGCGGTCGCCGTAGAGGATGAAGGGGCGCAGGTCGATGCGCCGCGGCTCGAAGCGCCCCTCGCCGTGGGTCGGGTGCGAGGAGAAGTGCACGAGCGGCTGGGCGATGTAGTTGCCGGGGTTCTTCTTCATCCCCACCAGGTAGGTCTCGCGCTCCTTCTTCGAGGCGAAGGGCCCCATCAGCATGCCGTAGCCGCCCGCATCGCCGGTGGTCTTGACCACCAGCTCGTCGAGGTGCTCGGTCATGTAGCGGAAGTCGTCCTTCCGGAAGCCGACGTACGTCGCCACCTGGCCGAGGAGCGGCTCCTCGCCGAGGTAGTACCGGGTCAGCTCGGGCATGAAGGCGTACACCGCCTTGTCGTCGGCCACGCCCGCGCCCGGCGCATTGGCGAGCGCGACATTGCCCTCGCGGTAGACGTTCACGAGGCCGGGCACGCCCAGCAGGCTGTTGCGGTGGAAGGTGAGCGGGTCGAGGAAGTCGTCGTCGATGCGCCGGTAGATCACGTCGACCTGGCGCTTGCCGTGCGTCCGGCGCATGAAGACGTGATTGCCCTCGACGAGGAGGTCGCGCCCCTCGACGAGCGGCACGCCCATCTCGCGCGCGAGGAAGGAGTGCTCGAAGTAGGCGGAGTTGTGGATGCCCGGGCTCAGCACGACGACCACCGGGCTCTGGCTCGGCCGCGGCGCCACGTAGAGCAGGCTGTCGAGGAGCAGCGTCGGGTACTCCTTGACCGGGCGCACGGGGTAGGAGGCGAAGAACTCGGGGAAGACGCGGTTGAGCAGCGTGCGGTTCTCGAGCACGTAGGACACGCCGCTCGGGCAGCGGCAGTTGTCCTCCAGCACGAGATACTCGCCCGTCTCGCTCCGGATCAGGTCGGTGCCCACCACGTGGGTGAAGACCTTGCGCGGCGGGACGAGCCCGAGCAGCTCGCGCTTGTACTCCTTGCG
Source organism: uncultured Candidatus Rokubacteria bacterium (assembly GCA_963840495.1). Taxonomy (GTDB): domain Bacteria; phylum Methylomirabilota; class Methylomirabilia; order Rokubacteriales; family CSP1-6; genus CAWIZN01. The sequence goes on along the minus strand of CAWIZN010000076.1, from coordinate 87,645 downwards.
TGACAGGACGAGCTCGGGCGGGATGATGCCGTCCTTCAGGCATCGCTGCTGCTGGTACACGTCGAGCAGAAAGAGATTGAGCGTCGTGATGCGCTGGACGAGGCCGTCCTGGATCGTCTTCCACTCGGGGGCGGGGATGATGCGCGGCACGAAGTCGAAGGGGAAGATGCGCTCGAGGCCGTCCTTTTCGCCGTACACCGTGAAGGTGATGCCCTGGTTCATGAGCGCGAGCTTCTGCAGGCGCTCGCGCCGGTCCACGTCCTCGCGGGTGAAGGACTCGAGGATGGAGATGAGCGGCGGCATAGTGGGGACGCGGCAGGCCCGCGGCGTCGAAGACCTCGTCGAAGCCGCTGGTGGCGGTCGCCCAGTTCATGGCCCACAGACTCGCCGAACTCCCGACCGGGTGTCAAGGTCGCGCGGGCTCCGGAAGCGCCATCGCGCGCGTGTTAGACTGTGCGCCGCCGATGAGCGACGACATCGAGAAGACGCATCTCACCCCCGGGCGCATCCGATTCTGCCCGCTCTGTGGGCAGGGACTCGAGCGGCGCGCCATCCCTCCCGACGGCAAGCCCGAGATGGTCTGCACGGGCTGTGATTTCATCTACTACCTGAGCCCGAAGGTCGTCGCCGGCACCGTCCCCGCCGAGGACGGGCGCATCCTCCTCACCCGGCGCGCCATCCATCCGTCCTACGGCAAGTGGACGTTCCCCGGCGGCTACGTGGACTGGGGCGAGCCGGTGGATGCGGCGGCGATCCGCGAGACGTACGAGGAGACGGGCCTCAGGGTGGAGCTCGGCGGCCTCATCGGCGTCTACTCGTATCCCGCGGCGCCCGTCGCGGTCGTCGTCTACCGCGCGCGCGTGCTCGGCGGCACGATCACCGTCTGCCACGAGTGCGACCAGGTGGAGTGGGTCGCGCCGGACGCGATTCCCTGGGCGGATCTGGCCTTCCCGTCCACCACCGCCGCCCTCCGCGACTTCCTCGCGGGCCGCTGACCACCGATCCGCGGCTGCCAGGTCTCAGCGGGACGGCCACAGCAGGAGCTCGCTAGTATACTCGACGGATGCCCGCGCCCGTCGTGCTGGCGGCCTTTGGCGCTCTGCTCGTTTCCCTCGACGCGTCCCTCAACATCGCGCTTCCCGCCGTGGCGGCCGCGTTCGGGATCGGCCCGGCCGCGGTGCGCTGGATGATCATCTGCTATGTGGCCACGTATGCCCTGACGGCCTTGGGGGCGGGGATCCTCGCCGATCGCCTGGGCGCGCTCCGGGTGTTCACGGCGGGACTCTGGCTCTCCGCCGCCGTCTTCGCGATGTACGCGCTGGCGCCGTCGTATGCCGCCACGCTGGCGTGTCGCGTGGCGCAGGGCGTGAGCGGCGGGCTGATCTACGGCACGGCATCGGCGCTGGTGACGCAGTCGCTGCCCCGCGAGCGCTACGGCCGCGGCCTCGGCGTGATGAGCCTCGGCCTCGGCGTGGGCGTGGCGGTGGGCCCGGTGATCGGCGGGCTCCTCGTCGACGGCTTCGGCTGGCGCGCGGTCTTCCTCTACCGCGCGCCCCTGGCCCTGGCGTTGGGCGTGGTCGCGGCGAGGTTCCTCGGGCGCTCGCTCCGGGGGGCGCCGGGGAGCTGCGGAGGCTGGCGCTTGTCGACATCGCGCGCCTGGCCGTGCTGCGACCGGCCGTGCTGGCCTTCCTCGCGACGTTTGCCCAGTTCTCCGTGTGGCTCCTGATCCCCTTCTACCTCGTCTCCGCGCGCGCGATCGGCGCCAGCCTGGGGGGCGTGCTCTTCACCCTGTCCCCCCTCGGCACCGCGCTGGCCGCGCCGCTGGCGGGCTGGGCCGCCGACCGCCTCGGCACGCGCTGGCCGATCGTCATCGGGCTCGGCATCGAAATGCTGGGTCTCGTCGTCATCAGCCGACTGGCCCCGGACAGCCCGCTCGTCGCAGTCGTCGCCGGGCTCCTGCTGGTCGGCTTCGGCGTCGGCGTCTTCCAGGTGCCCAACCTGACCGAGATGATGGCGGCCTTTCCCCGGGCGCAGCAGGGCGCGGCGGGCGGGCTCGCCTTCCTCGGCCGGGCGCTCGGGAGCGCCGCGGGGGTGCAGGTCACGGCGGCGCTCTTCGATGCGCGGCGGGCGGCCGGGGCCGGCTTCATGAGCGCGTTTGAGTCGGCCTTCCTCGGCGCGGCGCTCGTGGCGGGGCTCGCCGCCCTGATCGCGCTCGTCCCTGCACTTGTCAGAGGCCGCGGGCCTCGGCTCGCGCTATGATGGCATTCGCCATGGACGTGCTCGACCCCGCCGGCGATACCGCCATCGACGCCAAGGTGCTGGCCCGGCGTCCCGCCCGCCTCACCGGCGCCACCATCGGCATCCTCGACAACTCGAAGCCGAATGCGCGGGTCCTCCTCGAGCGCGTGGCCGAGGGCTTGCGCGAGCGCTTCGGCGCGCGCGAGGTGCGCACCTGGCGCAAGCCGACGTCGTCGAGCGGCGCCACCCCGGGCGTGCTCGACGAGATCGCCGCCACGTGTACCGTCGCCCTCACCGCCTCGGCCGACTGAGGGTCGTGCACGTCGTGGAGTATCCACGACGCGGCGGAGTTGGAAGGGCGGGGCATTGCCACCGTCGTGCTCGGCACCGACGAGTTTCGCCCGCTCGCCGCCATCCAGTCGCGCGCGCACGGCCTGCCTGATCTCCCCGTGGTGACGGTGCGGCATCCGATCGGCGGCATCGCCGAGTCCCTCGTCGCCGACAAGGCCGGGCCCATCGTCGAGTCGGTGGCGGCGGCCCTCACCGCGGTGCCGGCACGCGCGGCGGGCGCCGACGCCGGGGCGGGAGCGCGGGTGCAGCGGGCGCCCGACGATCTCGACGAGCTGCAGGCCTGGGTGATGGAGCGAGGCTGGGGCGACGGGCTGCCCGTGATTCCCCCCACGCCCGAGCGCGTGGCGCGCATGCTGACGGGCACGCGCCGCCGGCGCGACGAGGTCGTGGCGGTGCTGGCGCCGCGGCTGGGCCAGGCCACCGTGGAGCGCGCCGCGGTGAATGCCGTGCTCGCGGGCGCGCTGCCGGAGTATCTGCCGGTGGTGCTCGCCGCGCTCGAGGCGCTGGCCGATCCCGTCTTCAACCTGCAGGCGGTGCAGACCACGACGCATCCGTGCTCGCCGCTGATCATCGTCAACGGGCCCGTGGCGGCGCGGCTCGGCATGAACGCCACGGGGAATGCGCTCGGGCAGGGGACGCGCGCCAATGCCGCCATCGGGCGCGCGGTGCGGCTCGCGCTCCTGAACCTGGGCGGCGCGCGGCCCGGTCGCGAGGACCGGGCGACGCAGGGGCATCCCGGCAAGTACAGTTACTGCGTGGCGGAGAACGAGGCCGAATCGCCCTGGCCGTCGCTCTCGGTCGAGCGGGGCTTCGCTGACGCCGGACAGCACCGTGACCGTGTGCGGCTCCGAGGGACCGCACAACGTGAACGACCACGCCTCCAGCACCGCCGAGGGGATCGTCGCCACGGTGGCGAGCACCGCCGCCATCGCCGGGCACAACAATATCTACCTCGGCGGCGAGCCGCTCATCGCGCTCGGGCCGGAGCATGCCGCCACCGTCGCCAGCGGCGGGCTGGTCGAAGGACGACTTCAAGCGCGCGGTCTGGGAGCGGGCGCGCGTGCCGCTCTCGGCCTTTGCCCCCGAGAACATCGAGCGCTTCTCGGGCATTCATCCGGAGGGCTTCCGGGACAAGCCGCTCGACGCCCTGGCGCCGATCGCGCGTGACTGGCGCGACATCATGGTGATCGTGGTGGGCGGGGCGGGAAAGCACTCGGCCGTGATCCCGACCTTCGGCATGACTCGATCCGTCACGCGGCTCATCGCCGGCTAGAGCGATGATAAGGGCCCATCTGCTTCGTTGGCGCCCTCGGCAGCAGGCTCAACGTACAGAAAGTACGCCTCGCCTGCTGCCATCGGGCGCCGCCTCGCAGCTGGACCCTTCTCATCGCTCTAGCTGGGTTTCTCCGACAGGCTCCTAGCCTGCCGGGACGAAAAGGTCGGCATGGGCCTCTGGTCTCGCCGCATGATCGCGCTCGGCCTCGGCATGCTCGCGCTGGGCGGGCCGGCAGGGGCGGACATGACCTATACGCGCCGTGGCCGCTGTCAACGTGGGACTGCCGTAGAGGCCGGAGCCGTCCTGTCGCCGGGTGTCGTCATGAGAACGAACGGAGAGACATCGAGATGAGCGTCGTGAAGGTGGGGCTCGGACTCGTGCTGCTGGCGGCGGTGATGCTGGGAGGCTGTGCGGGCTTGTCGTCGCTGCCGCCGTTCAACCCCGCGCAGTCCTGCCAGGCGGTGGGCGGCAGCTACTACAACGGCCAGTGCCACGCCGGCAACGCCTAGGCGAGACTGCGTGAAGCAGGGCCGCACTGCGGCGATGCGCGGGCCGCACGCTCGACGGCTGAAGCCGCTCGCGCACGCCCGCGCGCGAGAGCTGCCGGGCATCGACGGAGTCGTTTCAGCATCCTGCGAGGAGCCTGTCCGGCAACCCGCTAGAGCGATGAGAAGGGTCCAGCTGCGAGGCGGCGCCTCGACAGCGCGCGCACGTCGAGGCGTACGCCTCTCGTACGCTGCAGCGTGCGGCTCGATCGGGCGCTCTACGTCGCAGATGGGTTCCTTCGATCAGTCGCTGGCTAGGCGAGGTCGATGACGAGGGCGGCGTGGTCGGAGGGCCGCTCGCGCCCCCAGGTGTGGCTCGCTCGGGTGAGTCGCGGCAACAGGTCCGGGTTCACGAAGGCCTGATCGATCCGGAAGCCATTGCCGCCATTGGGTGAGTACCACGTATAGGCGCGCGCGGAGCCGCGGACGTGGCGGAACGCATCGCGCCAGCCCGCACGCTCGAGGCCGTCGATCCACGCGCCTTCCCGCCGGTTGAAGGCCGGCGATTCCTCGTCGATGCCCGGTCGTCCCGAGTTCGTGTCCCCGACAAAGACCGCGGGGCCGTCCCGCCAGCTCTCCGCGACGCTCAGCACCGAGTCGAGGAATGGCCACTTGCGACCGGTCACGCGGTTCGGCACGTGCATGGCGCCCAGCGCGAATGGGTGCTCTGCCTCGACCCGCGCGAGGAGCCAGCGACCCGGCTCGGCCGGCGCGCGGTGCTCCTCGATCCGGGCGAGGGGGAACCGCGAGGCGACCAGGAGCCGGTTGACACCGGGCGCACGCGGATCGGCCGTGGTGATCTGGTGGCCGAGGCCGAGCTCGGCGAGGGCCAGCGCGAGCGCCGCGCTCGGCGGCGTCGCGCGGAACTCGCACAGCGCCGCCACGTCGGGGCGCAAGCGGCGGAGCTGGGCGCCGAGCGCCAGGCCCCGATAGCCCCCGCCGGCGCGGATATTCCACCCGACGATCCGCATAAGCCCTCCGCGTGGCGCGAGGTCAGACGTGTGTCGGAGTAGGCGACGTGAGGTCGCCTGTCAGCGTCGGCGTTCCGCTTCGAGCGCCGGCTTCGCCGGCGCATCGCCGTCTGGGGAGGCTCGGAGGGGGCCGTCGAGGCCCCCTCCGATCTAGCGAAGGCCTTCTTGAGGGCGCCCGCGATCTCGTCGCGGGCGGCCCGCGCCTTGTCCATGATATTGATCATCCGCAGAAAGCCGTGGATCATGCCGGGATACCGCGTCATCGTCACCGGCACGCCCGCCTCGCGCAGCCTCGCGGCATACGCCTCGCCCTCGTCACAGAGCGGGTCGTATTCCGCGGTGATGATGAGAGCCGCCGGCAGTCCATGGAGCTTCGGCGCCGACAGCGGAGAGGCGTAGGGCTGGGCCCCGTCCTCGGGGCGCTGGAGGTAGTGGTCCCAGAACCAGCGCATCGAATTCCGCGTGAGCAGGTAGCCGTCGGCGTAGTCGCGATACGACCGCGTGTCGAGGTTGTACTGCGTGACCGGATATGCCAACACCTGGAGCGCCAGCGTGGGACCGCTCCGGTCGCGGCTCATGAGGCAGACGGCGGCGGCGAGGTTCCCTCCGGCGCTGTCACCGCCGACGGCCAGGCGCCGCCCGTCGACGCCGAGCCGCCCGGCCTCGCGGGCGACCCACTGGGTCGCCGCGTACGCGTCTTCGGCGGCGACGGGGTACTTGTGCTCGGGGGCGAGGCGGTAGTCGACGCTCGCCACGACCGATCCCGAGGCATTGGCGAGCGAGCGGCAGATGCCGTCATGCGTCTCGATGTCGCCGATCACCCAGCCGCCGCCATGGAAGTAGATGTAGGCGGGGAAGGGCCCGCGGCCCGCCGGGGTATAGCACCGCACGGTGATCGTCCCGCCGTCGACGGGCACCCGGTGATCGTCGACGCGCGCGACGTCCTCCACCGGGCCGAGCGCGGCGGTGCGCGAGCGCATGCTCTCGCGGGCCTCGGCCGGGGTCATCTGCTCCGTGGGCGGCAGGCCGAGCGCCGCCGTTGCGTCCAGGACCTTCTGGGCTTGCGGATCGAGTGGCATGGCGCGTCCCCCTTCACTTGTCGATCCAGGCGGCCATGATGCGGCCGCCGGTGTCGTGGCCGATGTTCGGCCCGAAGTTCTTCACGTACGGCGCCCACGCCGCCACCGCGCTCACCGAGGGGCCGTAGAGGTAGTACGTCGTCTGGGAGATGTAGCGCTGCAGGTCCCACAGGATGTCGCGGCGCTTGGCCACGTCGAAGGTCCGCCGCTGCAGGCGAATCATCTCCGTGATCTTCGGGTCGTCCACGCCGCCCGCGTTGAGGGGCTGGCCCGGGGTGAAGATGCGGTGCACGTAGGCGTCCGCGTCATTGCTGCCGCCGAAGAGCCCACCCGCCATCCGGTCGAACTTGCCGAAGATCGTGCTCGAGATGAAGGCGCCGTACTCCTTGAGCTTGAGATCCATCTCGACGCCGGCCGCCTTCCAGTTCTTGAGCCCGATCTGGACGGCGTCCATGTAGTCCGGGCCATAGCCGGCCGTCGTCTCGAACGGCGTCTTGAAGCCGTTCGGCAAGCCGGCCTCGGCGAGGAGGCGCTTCGCCCCCGGGATGTCGGGCTCGTAGAGCCGGCGGCCTTCCGGAGGGAGCTGGTCGATCGGGATCGACCACTCCTTGAGGGCGGCGGGGATCGCGGGGTTGGGGGCGCCCTTGCCCAGCGACCAGGCATTGGTCTCGAGCACCTCGCGCCAGTTGCTGGCCATGGCGAGCGCGCGGCGCACGCGCACGTCCTTGAACGGCTCCTGGTCGAGCTTCATCCAGGTGATGCCGCCGAACACCACGATGTAATCCTTGGTCTGCAGGCGCGGGATCTTCTGCAGCGCGACCTCGAGGTCGCTGCGGCGCACGACCTGGCCGTACTCCGGCCCGAAGTCGTAGCGGCCGGTGATGAAGCTGGCGAACGCGGCGGAGGGATCGGTGTCGATGGACACCTCGATGCCGTCGACATAGGGCAGCCCGGGGACGAAGTAGTTCGGGTTCCTCACATAGGTGATGCGGGTGCCCGGCTCGTAGCGCTCGAGCATCCACGGCCCGGTGCCGACGACGGCCTCGGGCTTCTTGAGATCGCCGAACTTCTCCACCGCCTCCTTGGCGATGATCCAGGTCGACGTCGAGGCGAGGGCGTCGAGGAACCAGGCGAACGGCTCCTTGAGGACGAACCGCACCGTGAGCGGGTCGATGACTTCGACCCGGTCGACCTGCTCGAGAACGGGCCGGTTGGGATTGCCCTTGACGGTGAGGAAGCGCTCGTAGGTGTACTTGACGTCTTCCGCCGTGAGCTCGCGCCCGTTGACGGGGGGCTTCGGGTGCCAGCGCACGCCCTTCCTCAGCTTGAAGACATAGGTCGTGTCGTTGGGCTGGGTCCACGACTCGGCGAGGTCGCCCTCGATGGGCTGAGTCCCGGGGACCACCGACGGCCCCGCCTTCACCTTGACGAGCCGGCTCATGCAATAGGAGAGCGGCCATTGGGTCGAGAACGCGATGGTCTGCTGGGGATCGAAGTGCACCGGCTGCACGTGATGGCGGATGTGGAAGATGCCGCCGCGCTTGGGGGTCTGGGCCGCGGCCTCGCGAGGGCCGAGGCCGCCGCCCGCCGCGCCAATGGCGCCGGCGACGGCCGCGGTGGTTCCGAGCTTCAGGATGTCCCGACGGCTGACGGTAGGCGAGCTCTCCATTGACCCTCTCCTCGCGCCGCGGGCGGCGCGTGCGAACGGTTCGACGATCCTCGGGCCCCGGTGGACCGGCAGCGGGCCCGCTCAGCCCGGCATCATAGCACCGCCCGGCCCCCGAGGGGTCAGGCGTCGGCGTAGAGGCGGGAGAAGTACTCGGTGACCATGCGGTCGGACGAGAAGCGCTCGACACCCATGCGGATGGAGGCGCGCATCATCCGCGCCCAGCGCACGGGGTCGGCGAAGGCGGGGAGGACCTCGTCCTCGAGGGTCGCGTAGAGCGCGCGGAGATCGCGGTGATCCTGGTCCGGGCCCTCGCTGCCGTCTCCGATGGCCCAGCCCGTCACGCCGTGCTCGGAGCCCTCCGGCCACCACCCGTCGAGCACGGAGAGGTTCAGCGTGCCGTTCATGGCCGCCTTCATGCCCGAGGTGCCGCTGGCCTCCAGCGGCCGGCGCGGCGTGTTGAGCCACACGTCCGCGCCGCGCGTGAGGAGGCGGCCGACGGCCATGTCGTAGTTGTCGAGGTAGACGATGCTGTCTCCCCACTGGCGGATGGTCTCGATCAGCAGCGCGATCACCGCCTTGCCCGCGTGATCGGCGGGATGCGCCTTGCCGGAGAAGATGAGCTGCACCCGCCGCTCCTTGAGAAGCGGGGCGAGGCGATCGGGGTCGCGGAGAATGAGATCGGGGCGCTTGTAGGTCGCGGCGCGCCGCGCGAACCCGATGGTGAGGGCGTCGGGGTCGAGATGGACGCCGGTGCGCGCCCCCACCTCGGCCAGGAGCTCCTGCTTGAGGCGTCTTGCGCACGCGCAGGAGGCTGTCGTCGGACGCGAGCGCCGGGGGAATGCGCGGGTCCTGCCACGTGCCGACGTGCACGCCATTCGTCACCGCGATGATGGGCGCGGCGCCGTCCACGTGCGCCCACATGGCGCGCGCCGTCTCGCCGTGGAGCTGGGCGACGGCGTTGGCGGAGCGCGCCAGGCGCAGCCCCGCCACCGTCATGTTGAACGGGTCGCCGCCGATGTCGCGCATCTCGCTGTCCACCAGCTCGCAGCTCGCTCCGAGCCGGCGCAAGTCGGCGAGCGGGTGCACCTCGTTGCCCGCGGGCACCGGCGTGTGGGTGGTGAAGACGATGCGCTCCCGCGCCGCCTGCCAGGCCTGCTCGAAGGTCGCCCCCGCCTCCATGCGGTCGGCGATCAGCTCGATGCCCGCGAAGACGGCGTGGCCCTCGTTGAAGTGGTAGAGGCTCACGGGCAGGTGCAGCGCCCGGAGCGCGCGCACGCCGCCGATGCCGAGCAGCATCTCCTGGGCGAGCCGGCAATCCGGGCGCGTGTCGTAGAGACGGCGGGTGATCCAGCGGTCCCGCGCATCCACGGGCTCGAGCAGGAAGAGCGGCGCGATCGCGTACCGGCCCACGCGCCACACGCAGCAGACGACCTCGCGGCTGCTGATGCGCACGCGGACGCGGACGCCGGTGTCCGTGAGGAAGGTCGGCTGGTGATCGTGCCACTCGTCGATCGGATAGCCGTCGGGGCCGATGCGCTGCGCGCGTATAGCCCTGCGCCCAGCGCAGCCCGACGCCGACGACGGGCAGGCCGAGATCCCCCGCCGATTTCATGAAGTCCCCGGCGAGGACACCGAGGCCGCCCGCATAGGAGGGGAACTCCTCGTGCAGGCCGTACTCCATCGAGAAGTAGGCGACCAGGGGAAGCGGAACCTCGCTCATCGTCTCCGTGCTCTCATCATGGCAAACAGAGGGAGGATAAGGCAAAGATCTCGCCGGCGCGAGACCGGAAATGTTGGGTCGGCGTATAATGCCGCCCATGACTACCGAGCTCGCCTCCAAGCGCTTCGCCGTCGACGACCTCACCCAGGCGATGGACCTCTGCTTCGAGAAGGGCTGGACGGACGGGCTCCCCGTCGTGCCGCCCACCGAAGCCCGCGTGCAGGCGATGCTGGATGCCGTGGGGCTCGCGCCCGACAAGGAGATCGCCTTCATCACCAACCGCCAGGTAGGCGTGACGGCCGAGAAGGTGGCCATCAATGCCGTCATGGCGGGGTGCAAGCCCGAGTACATGCCGGTGGTCGTGGCGGCGGTCGAGGGGATCGCCGACCCCCGGTGGGGATATCACGGCCCCGCCACCTCGACGGGCGGCGCGGGCGTGCTCATGATCGTCAACGGGCCCATCGGCCGCCGGCTCGACTTCAACTCCGGCGACAATCTCTTCGGGCCGGGCTGGAGGGCCAATGCCACCGTCGGCCGCGCCCTGCGGCTGGTGATGCGCAACGTGATCGGGACGCTGCCCGGCCTGCTCGATCGCGGCACCCTCGGGCATCCCGGCAAGTACACCTACGTGATCGCCGAGAACGAGGCGGAGAGCCCGTGGACGCCGCTACACGTCGAGCGGGGGTTCAGCAAAGAGGACAGCGCGGTGACGGTCATGGCCGCGGAGGGGCCGCACCAGTTCTACAATCAGCTCTCGAGCACGGCCGAGGGCGTCCTCACCACGCTCTGCGACGACATGCGCATCTCCGGCAACACCACGAACCAGCCGAACTACGTGGTGGTGATCGCGGGCGAGCACATGCAGGTGATCGCCGCCGACAAGTGGACCAAGGCGGACATCCGGACGTTCGTGTTCGAGCACACCCAGAACAGCATCGCGCACCTCAAGCGCACCGAGCGCATGGCGGGCGCGATCGAGGCGGAGGACGAGACCACGCGGCGGCCGATCGTCGCGGCGCCCGAGGACATCCTCGTGGTCGCGGCGGGCGGGCGCGCCGGCGCCTTCTCCGCGTATATCCCCGGCTGGGCCAGCCGCCGGACCAGCGAGGCCGTGACGAAGCTCATCAACGACAGGAGGGCATGATGGCACGACTGGAGATCCTCGACCCCACGGTCGAGGCGCGCAAGCAGCCGCTCACGTATGTCGCCCGGCCGGACTCGCTCCAGGGCAAGCGGATCGGGCTCGTCGAGAACACGAAGTTCAACTCCGACCGCCTGCTGCTGAAGATCGGCGAGATCCTGAAGCAGGACTATGGCGCCGCGGAGACCCGCATGTGGCGCAAGCACAATGCCGGCGTGCCCGCCCACAAGGAGATCCTCGACGAGGCGAGGGGCACCGTCGACGTCGTCGTCGCCGGCATCGGCGACTGAGGGTCGTGCTCGTCGGGCAGTGTGCTCGACGGAATCGTGTTCGAGAAGGTCGGCATTCCCACGGCCGCGATCGTGACCGACGTGTTCGAGGCGACGGGCCGGGCCATGGCGCAGGCCTGGGGCGTCCCCCAGTTCCGGTTCCTCGCGCTCAAGCATCCCATCGCGAATCTCACCGACGCCCAGCTCGATCAGCGCGCGCGCGAGATCGCGCCCGCGGTCGCCGCATTGCTCCTGGAGGGCCAGGAGTAAGCTCGCCGGGAGGGGGCCGCCCGAGCCCCCTCCCACTCTCCGCGTAGATCGTGGCCCCGTCGACCAGTTATGTCCGGCCGTGGTGGTATCGCGGCCGCCATCTCCAGACGTTGTGGGGGCCATTGCTTCGGCCGATCGGCCGGCCGCGCTTTCGCCGCGAGCGCGTGGATACTCCCGACGGCGACTTCCTCGACCTCGACTGGTGCGAGCCCGAAGCGGTCGGCGCGCCGGTCGTCGTCGTCCTCCACGGGCTCGAAGGCTCCTCGCGCTCCCACTACGTGTCCGGCCTCTGTCGGGAGGCCGCGGCGCTCGGCCTGCGGGCGGTGATCCTGAACTTTCGCTCGTGCAGCGGAGAGCCGAACCGCACCGCGCGCCTGTACCACTCGGGAGAGACGTCCGACCTCGACGCCGTGCTCGGCCGGCTGATCGCGCGCGAGCCGGCGGTGCGCGTGGGCCTGGTCGGCATCTCCCTCGGCGGCAACGTGCTGCTGAAGTGGCTCGGCGAGCGCGGTCAGCGCGCGTACGCGCAGGTGCGGGCGGGGGCGGCCATCTCGACGCCGTTCGACCTGGCCGCGTGCGCGCGCGCGCTCGACGTGGGACTCTGCCGCGCGCTCTACACGCGGAACTTTCTCGGCACGATGAAGCCGAAGGTGCGGGCGAAGGCGCCCCTGCACGGCGGGCGCATCGACCTCGACGCCGTCAGGCGGGCGCGCACGTTCACCGAGTACGACCGCGCCGTCACCGCACCGATGTTCGGCTTCGCCGACGAGCGCGACTACTGGGCACGCTCGAGCAGCCGCCCATACTTGCCGGACATCCGGCGCCCGGCGCTCCTGATCAACGCGGTCAACGATCCCTTCGTGCCGCCGGCGGCGCTTCCGGAGGCGGAGATCGCCGAGTCGCCCTGGCTCGAGGCGGCCTTCGTGCCCGAGGGCGGCCACGCGGGCTTTCTCGAGGGCCCGTGGGGCCGCCGCTCGTGGGCCGAGCGCCGGGCGCTGGCGTTCTTGCACCGCCACCTGAGCGTCGACCTAGAGGCTAGAAGTACTCGGTGACCATGCTCGGACGAGAAGCGCTCGACACCCATGCGGATGGAGCGCCATCATCCGGGTCCAGCTGCGGGCGGTCGGCGAAGGCGGGGAGGACCTCGTCCTCGAGGGTCGCGTAGAGCGCGCGGAGATCGCGGTGATCCTGGTCCGGGCCCTCGCTTCCGTCTCCGATGGCCCAGCCCGTCACGCCGTGCTCGGAGCCCTCCGGCCACCACCCGTCGAGCACGGAGAGGTTCAGCGTGCCGTTCATGGCCGCCTTCATGCCCGAGGTGCCGCTGGCCTCCAGCGGCCGGCGCGGCGTGTTGAGCCACACGTCCGCGCCGCGCGTGAGCAGGCGGCCCACGGCCATGTCGTAGTTGTCGAGGTACACGATGCTGTCTCCCCACTGGCGGATCGTCTCGATCAGCAGCGCGATCACCGCCTTGCCCGCGTGATCGGCGGGATGCGCCTTGCCGGAGAAGATGAGCTGCACCCGCCGCTCCTTGAGCAGCGGGGCGAGGCGATCGCGGTCGCGGAGAATCAGATCGGGGCGCTTGTATGTCGCGGCGCGCCGCGCGAACCCGATCGTGAGGGCCTCGGCGTCGAGACGGACGCCGGTGCGCGCCGCCACCTCGGCGAGGAGCTCCTGCTTGAGGCTCTTGCGCACGCGCAGGAGGCTGTCGTCGGACGCGAGCGCCGGGGGAATGCGCGGGTCCTGCCACGTGCCGACGTGCACGCCATTGGTCACCGCGATGATGGGCGCGGCGCCGTCCACGTGCGCCCACATGGCGCGCGCCGTCTCGCCGTGGAGCTGGGCGACGGCGTTGGCGGAGCGCGCCAGGCGCAGCCCCGCCACCGTCATGTTGAACGGGTCGCCGCCGATCTCGCGCATCTCGCTGTCCACCAGTTCGCAGCTCGCTCCGAGCCGGCGCAAGTCGGCGAGCGGGTGCACCTCGTTGCCCGCGGGCACCGGCGTGTGGGTGGTGAAGACGATGCGTTCCCGCGCCGCCTGCCAGGCCTTCTCGAAGGTCGCCCCCGCCTCCATGCGGTCGGCGATCAGCTCGATGCCCGCGAAGACGGCGTGGCCCTCGTTGAAGTGGTAGAGGCTCACGGGCAGGTGCAGCGCCCGGAGCGCGCGCACGCCGCCGATGCCGAGCAGCATCTCCTGGGCGAGCCGGCAATCCGGGCGCGTGTCGTAGAGACGGCGGGTGATCCAGCGGTCCCGCGCATCCACGGGCTCGAGCAGGAAGAGCGGCGCGATCGCGTACCGGCCCACGCGCCACACGCAGCAGACGACCTCGCGGCTGCCGATGCGCACGCGGACGCGGACGCCGGTATCCGTGAGGAAGGTCGGCTGGTGATCGTGCCACTCGTCGATCGGGTAGCCGTCGGGGCCGATGCGCTGCGCGGTATAGCCCTGCGCCCAGCGCAGCCCGATGCCGACGACGGGCAGGCCGAGGTCCCCCGCCGACTTCATGAAGTCCCCGGCGAGGACGCCGAGGCCGCCCGCATAGGAGGGGAACTCCTCGTGCAGGCCGTACTCCATCGAGAAGTAGGCGACCAGGGGGAGCGGAACCTCGCTCATCGTCTCCGTGCTCCCATCATGGCAAACAGAGGGAGGATAAGGCAAAGATCTCGTCGGCGCGAGCCCGGAAATGTTGGGTCGGCGTATAATGCCGCCCATGACTACCGAGCTCGCCTCCAAGCGCTTCGCCGTCGACGACCTCACCCAGGCGATGGACCTCTGCTTCGAGAAGGGCTGGACGGACGGGCTCCCCGTCGTGCCGCCCACCGAGGCCCGCGTGCAGGCGATGCTGGATGCCGCGGGGCTCGCGCCCGACAAGGAAATCGCCTTCATCACCAACCGCCAGGTGGGCGTGACGGCCGAGAAGGTGGCCATCAATGCCGTCATGGCGGGGTGCAAGCCCGAGTACATGCCGGTGGTCGTGGCGGCGGTCGAGGGGATCGCCGACCCCCGGTGGGGGTATCACGGCCCCGCCACCTCGACGGGCGGCGCGGGCGTGCTCATGATCGTCAACGGGCCCATCGGCCGCCGGCTCGACTTCAACTCCGGCGACAATCTCTTCGGGCCCGGCTGGAGGGCCAATGCCACCGTCGGCCGCGCCCTGCGGCTGGTGATGCGCAACGTGATCGGGACGCTGCCCGGCCTGCTCGATCGCGGCACCCTCGGGCATCCCGGCAAGTACACCTACGTGATCGCCGAGAACGAGGCGGAGAGCCCGTGGACGCCGCTGCACGTCGAGCGGGGGTTCAGCAACGAGGACAGCGCGGTGACGGTCATGGCCGCGGAGGGGCCGCACCAGTTCTACAATCAGCTCTCGAGCACGGCCGACGGGCGTCCTCACCACGCTCTGCGACGACATGCGCATCTCCGGCAACACCACGAACCAGCCGAACTACGTGGTGGTGATCGCGGGCGAGCACATGCAGGTGATCGCCGCCGACAAGTGGACCAAGGCGGACATCCGGACGTTCGTGTTCGAGCACACCCAGAACAGCATCGCGCACCTCAAGCGCACCGAGCGCATGGCGGGCGCGATCACGGCGGAGGACGAGGCCACGCGGCGGCCGATCGTCGCGGCGCCCGAGGACATCCTCGTGGTCGCGGCGGGCGGGCGCGCCGGCGCCTTCTCCGCGTATATCCCCGGCTGGGCCAGCCGCCGCACCAGCGAGGCCGTGACGAAGCTCATCAACGACAGGAGGGCATGATGGCACGACTGGAGATCCTCGACCCCACGGTCGAGGCGCGCAAGCAGCCGCTCACGTATGTCGCCCGTCCGGACTCGCTCCAGGGCAAGCGGATCGGGCTCGTCGAGAACACGAAGTTCAACTCCGACCGCCTGCTGCTGAAGATCGGCGAGATCCTGAAGCAGGACTATGGCGCCGCCTAGACGCGCATGTGGCGCAAGCACAATGCCGGCGTGCCCGCCCACAAGGAGATCCTCGACGAGGCGAGGGGCACCGTCGACGTCGTCGTCGCCGGCATCGGCGACTGAGGGTCGTGCTCGTCGGGCAGTGTGCTCGACGGAATCGTGTTCGAGAAGGTCGGCATTCCCACGGCCGCGATCGTGACCGACGTGTTCGAGGCGACGGGCCGGGCCATGGCGCAGGCCTGGGGCGTCCCCCAGTTCCGGTTCCTCGCGCTCAAGCATCCCATCGCGAATCTCACCGAGGCCCAGCTCGATCAGCGCGCGCGCGAGATCGCGCCCGCGGTCGCCGCATTGCTCCTGGAGGGCCAGGAGTAAGCTCGCCGGGAGGGGGCCGCCCGGGCCCCCTCCGACTCTCCGCGTAGAGCGTGGCCCCGTCGACCGGCTATGTCCGGCCGTGGTGGTATCGCGGCCGCCATCTCCAGACGCTGTGGGGGCCATTGCTTCGGCCGATCGGCCGGCCGCGCTTTCGCCGCGAGCGCGTGGAGACGCCCGACGGCGACTTCCTCGACCTCGACTGGTGCGAGCCCGAAGCATCGGCGCGCCGGTCGTCGTCGTCCTCCACGGGCTCGAAGGCTCCTCGCGCTCCCACTACGTGTCCGGCCTCTGTCGGGAGGCCGCGGCGCTCGGCCTGCGGGCGGTGATCCTGAACTTTCGCTCGTGCAGCGGGGAGCTGAACCGCACCGCGCGCCTGTACCACTCGGGGGAGACGTCCGACCTCGACGCCGTGCTCGGCCGGCTGATCGCGCGCGAGCCGGCCGTGCGCGTGGGCCTCGTCGGCATCTCCCTCGGCGGCAACGTGCTGCTGAAGTGGCTCGGCGAGCGCGGCCTGCGCGCGCACGCGCAGGTGCGGGCGGGGGCGGCCATCTCGACGCCGTTCGACCTGGCCGCGTGCGCGCGCGCGCTCGACGTGGGCCTCTGCCGCGCGCTCTACACGCGGAACTTTCTCGGCACGATGAAGCCGAAGGTGCGGGCGAAGGCGTCCCTGCACGGTGGGCGCATCGACCTCGACGCCGTCAGGCGGGCGCGCACGTTCACCGATACGACCGCGTCGTCACCGCCCCGATGTTCGGCTTCGCCGACGAGCGCGACTACTGGGCGCGCTCGAGCAGCCGCCCGTACTTGCCCGACATCCGGCGCCCGGCGCTCCTGATCAACGCGGTCAACGATCCCTTCGTGCCGCAGGTCGCCCTTCCGGAGGCGGAGGTCGCCGAGTCGCCCTGGCTCGAGGCGGCCTTCGTGCCCGAGGGCGGCCATGCGGGCTTTCTCGAGGGCCCGTGGGGCCGCCGCTCGTGGGCCGAGCGCCGGGCGCTGGCGTTCCTGCACCACCACCTGTCCGGTTCTTAGCCCGAGTTTGGTAGGATGTCCGCCATGTCGCTGACCGATCGCTACGGGCTGCCCGTCACCGCGGCCTCGCGCGCCGCCGTCGATGTCTACGACCGCGGAGTGCGCGCGCTCCTCGGCTTTGGCGCGGACGCGATCGGGGCCTTCCGGGAGGCGCTCGGTCTCGACCCCGACAACCGAGAGCACACGCGCATGATCGACCGGAAGAGCCTGGCCCCGGCGGGTGCCTGATGGCCGCCGCGCGCAAGCCGTCCCGGCGCGTCGCGGGGAAGGCGGGGAGCGAGCTCAGCATCCGGCGCGGGACCGCGCGCGACGTGCCGGTCATCCTCGAGCTGATCCGCGGGCTCGCCGAGTACGAGCGCCTGCTCCATCAGGTCGAGGCGACGCCGGCGCTGATCCGCGCGTCACGGCTTCGGGCGCCGGCCGTACTTCGAGACGCTGATCTGCCGCCGCGGCACGGAGCCTGTCGGCTTCGCGCTCTACTTTTTCACCTACTCGACGTTTCTGGGCCGCCCGACCTCTACCTCGAGGACCTGTTCGTTCGCCCCGAGGAGCGCGGCCGAGGCGGGGGCAAAGCGCTGCTGAAGGCGCTCGCCAGGATCGCCGTGGCGCGCGGCTGCGGCCGCATGGAGTGGGCGGTGCTCGACTGGAACCGCCCCGCCATCCGGTTCTACAAGCGCCTCGGCGCCGGCCTGCGCAAGGAGTGGATCCTCACGCGCATCACCGGCGAGCCGCTGCGGCAGCTCGCCCGCTCGGCGGAGCGATAGGGAGCCAACGATGGCAATGACGGCGGAGAAACGAGATGACTGAGCTACCCAAGCGCCAGCTCGGACGGACGGGACTGCAGGTCACCATGCTGGGCTACGGCGCCATGGAGCTCCGCGGAGCGCCGCGTGGCCGCGACGTCACAGAAGCCCAGGCGGAAACCATTCTCCATGCCGTCCTCGACGCCGGGATCAACTACATCGACACCTCGATCGACTATGGCGTGAGCGAAGAGCGCATCGGCCGCTACATCGGGGATCGGCGCTCCGAGTACTATCTCGCGAGTAAATGCGGCTGCCTGGTGGGTGCGCCACCCGCTCCCCGCGGCCAGACCAGCCCGCATGTGTTCACCCGCGACAATATCCTGGCGGGCGTGGAACAGAGCCTCGCCCGGATGCGGACCGACTATCTCGACGTGCTCCAGTTCCACATCTCGCCGTCCCGGCGAACCCTGGAGGAGCACGGCGCCCTGGAGACCGTGCTCGAGCTCAGGCGCGCGGGCACGATCCGGTTCGTCGGCATGTCCGGCACCTTGCCCAATCTCGCGGATCACATCGCGATGGGCGTGTTCGACGTCTTCCAGATTCCCTACTCGGCGGTCGAGCGGGAGCACGAGGCGATGATCGCGGCGGCCGCCAAGGCGGGCGCGGGCATCGTCATCCGGGGCGGCGCGGCCAAGGGCGCGCCAACCGAGGGCAAGCACGATGGAGTGCAATGGGAGCGGTGGCGGCAGGTGGACCTCAGTGACCTGCTCGACGGCATGACGCCCATGGAGTTCATTTTGCGCTTCACCTTCACCCATCCGGACCTGCACACGAACATCGTCGGGACGATCAATCCCGCCCATCTCCAGCACAACGTCGATGTCGTGCGGCAGGGCCCATTGCCAGCCGACGTGTACGCCGAAGCCAAGCGTCGCCTGCACGCGGCGGGTTCAACCCCACGAAGCGGCTAGGCTAGAGCAGGCCGGCGCGCTCGGCGGCCTCCGCAACGCCTCCACCCGTGGCGAGGTCCGCGCGCAGCTGCTCGGTGGCGGCGCCCTTCACCTCCTCGGTGGCGTGTGCCATCGCGAACGAGCGGCCGGCGACCCGGAACATGGGGACGTCGTTCAGCCAGTCACCGACGGCGACGACCTCGCGCACATCGATCCCATGGTGCGCGGCGATCCACTGCAGCGCGCTGCCCTTGGTGGCGCCGGCGGCCCGGGCCATCATGGCCCAGTGACCGGGGAGCGCATCGTGGCTCACCGGGAATGTCACCGGCGCGACGAGTGCCGCGGCGTGAGCAAGGCCGCTGACCAGGGTGTCGATCTCCTCCTTCACCCCGACCGCAATCACGCCCGCCACGCCCGCCTCGGTCTCCCAGTGGGGCGCCGCCGTGACGTCGTCGACGTGGCTGATGCGGGACGTCCACCCGCGCAGGTACGGGGCGAACGGCGTGCCGCGCGTGTCGTGAAAGATCTGGTCGTGCCCGAGGAGGAAGACCGCCGGGCTGTCGGCCGCGAGCGCGGCCCGGAGCACGCGGCCGGCCTCGGCGGCGAGCGCGCGGGAGACGAGGTGGCGGTCTTCCCGCACCGCCACGATGGCGCTGCCGTCGAGGCAGCCGATCGGCCCGTCGAGCAAGAGGCTGCGCGCGAGGTCGCGCGTGCCCGAGTACATGCGCCCGGTGACGATGGTCACGGCCACGCCGCGGTGCTGCAGCTCGGCGATCGCCCGCCGATCGCGCTCGTGGATAGCGCCGTTCCGGTCGAGCAGGGTTCCGTCGAGGTCGGTGGCGAGCAGCTTGAAGCGCGTGGGCGTGGTCGTCATGGGGGGCCGACGCCACAGCATACACGAATCTCCGTGCGGGTCCCGCGGAAGCGCGCCGCTCAACGAGCCGTTGACGCTGGCGCGCGCTCCAGTTCTTTGAGCGGGGATAGACCTCGCGCGTGAACATCTCCATGCTCTCCTCGCCTCGGCGGAGGCACCGGGCGAGCTCCCGTTGGTACGATGGGCTAGATGAGGACGCTCCTGCTCGCGGTGGCCCTGGTAACGAGCCCGGCAATATTGCTGACACCATCCGGGCCCGCTGGCGCGGCCGTTGGGCTCGCGCCGGTGCTGAGCGGGCTCGACAATCCGGACTTCGTGACCAACGCGCGGGACGGCAGCAATCGGCTGTTCGTCGTCGAGCAGCCCGGTGTCATCCGGGTGCTCCCGCCCGGGGCCAGCACCTCCGCCCTCTTCCTCGACATCACCGCCAGGGTGCTCTTCGGCGGGGAGCGGGGCCTGCTGGGCCTCGCCTTCCATCCTCAGTTCTCGAGCAACGGCCGCTTCTTCGTCGATTACACGCGCAAGCCCGACGGCGCCACCGTCATCGCCGAGTACCGCGTCTCGTCGGTCGACCCGAGCGTCGCCGACGGCGCCGAGACCGTGATCCTCGTCGATCTCCCAGCCGTTCGCCAACCACAACGGGGGCATGGTCGAGTTCGGCCCCGATGGATTTCTCTACATCGCACATGGGGGACGGCGGGTCCGGCAACGATCCCGACAACCGCGCGCAGAACGTCAACGACCTCCTCGGCAAGATTCTCCGCATCGATGTCGACCACCCGGGCGGGGGCCTGCCCTACGTCGTCGCCCGCCGACAACCCCTTCGTCGGCGCCGCCGCCGGCCGCGACGAGATCTTCGCCTACGGGCTCCGCAATCCTTTCCGCTTCTCCTTCGACCGCGCCACCGGCGACCTCTACGCGGCCGACGTGGGACAGGGCGCCCTCGAGGAGGTCAACATCGTCAGGAGCGGCGGCAATTACGGCTGGCGCATCTGGGAGGGCTCGCGCTGCACCAGCGTCGACCCAGCGCTCTGCATTATCGCCGGCTTCGAGTTCCCCATCGCCGAGTACGGCCACACCGGGGGTCGCTGCGCCGTCATCGGTGGCTACGTGTACCGCGGGATGGCCGGCGACCCTGCCCGCCGGCAGCTACGTCTACGGCGACCTCTGCACGGGCGAGATCTTCCTCCTCGAAAACGGCAGCCCGCGCGTCATCCTCAACAGCGGCCTCAGCATCTCGTCGTTCGGGGAGGACGAGGCGGGGGAGATCTACGTCGTCAGCTCCGGCGGCTCGGTCGCGCGCCTGGTCAAGGTGTGCGCACCTGGGGCCACCGGCGATCCACCGTGCGGGAGGTTGAGGCTCTCGGCGGGAGTGAGCCAGCCCTCGTTCGCGCCGGGCGAGACGCTGAGCACGACCATCGTCTTCGAGAACCCGGGGCGGGCCGACACCGCCGACGCGTACATCGGCGTGCTCCTGCCCGACCGGACCGTGGTCACATTGACAGTCGCGGGTACCTTCACGCCGGGCCACGCCGACGATCTCTCCACGTTCGCCCCGGTCCGGACGGGCGTGGGGCTGACGTCGCCGTCCGCGTCGACCATCCGGAGCTTCCTCGTCTATCAATGGACCGGCGCCGAGCTCCGCGGCGAGTACACGTTCTTTGTGCTCGTCGTCCGCGCCGGCGCCTTCGCGGCCGGCCGGCTCACCCCGAACGAGATCCTCGCCCTCGCCACCGCGTCGTTCACCTTTCACTAGGCCGGAGGGGTTTCGCCCCCTCACTGTCCGAAGACCGAACCGAGCGGCGGCGGGGCCGCTCCGCGATCCGCTACGCCACGGCGGGCGGGATCTTGTCGGCCCAGGGCGCTGCCGCCTCGAACGCCGCTGCCGCGCGCAGCACCGCCGCTTCCTGGTGCCGGCGCCCGACGATCTGCAGGCCCACGGGCAGCCCGCTCCGCGTGAACCCGCAGGGCACCGAGATGGCGGGCAGGCCGGTGAGGGTGATGCCATAGGTCAGGAAGGCCCACTGGATGTAGTTCTCGAGCGGCTTGCCGTTGATCTCCGTCGGATACGGCTGCTCGACGGGAAACGGGGGCACGGACGTCGTCGGCAGGATCAGGAGATCGCGCGTCTCCATGAACGCGCGCACGCGCTGCCACAGGAGCCCGCGGAGTGTCTCGGCCCGCGCGATCTCCGTCGGGGTCAGCGCGAGTCCCTGCTCGATATTCCACACGAGGCCCGCTTGCATCTCATGCCCGTGGCGAGCGCCACGGCCGCACCGCCGCTCGAGCCGCCGCACGTCAGCGCCGGATTCCACGGATTCCGCGTCGGTCCGAACACGGCATTGAACGTATTGCCGCCCGCCCCGAACTCGGGCGTATTCGTCTTGCCGACGACGATCGCGCCCGCCCGCTTCAAGCGCTCGACGGTGATCGCGTCCTCCTCGGGCACGTGATCGGCGAAGATCTTCGAGCCCCACGTGGTTCGGAGGCCCTTCGTCGGTGTCAGGTCCTTGATCGACACGGGAATCCCGTGCAGCGGCGGCAACGCGGCCGTCTTCTTGAGCGCGGTCGTGGCCTTGCGGGCACCCGCGAGCGCGGACTCCCGCGCGAGCGTGACGTAGGCATTGAGCCGTGGATTCACGGCGTCGATCCGCGCGAACACGGCCTGCATCACCTCGAGCGGCGACGCCTTCCGGGTCTTGTACAGCCGCAGGAGCTCAGAGGCGGGGACGAAGCAGAGATCCCGGTCAGTCACGCGGTCTCCTCCCGAATGGGTGGACGTCCTGGGCGTCTGCCCGCTACCCCGCCTCGGGCCCGGTCGGAGATATCGAGTGCCGCGGTCTTCGAGGCGAGGACCTTGCGGGGGTCGAGCGCGTCGCGGAGTCCGTCGCCGATGTAGTTGATGCTGAGCACCGTGAGGAAGATGGCGGTGCCGGGGAAGATGGCCCAGTGCGGGGCGAAGTCGAGGTTGTCCTTGGCGTCGAAGAGAATCCGCCCCCACGTGGGGATGTCCGGGGGAAATCCCAGGCCGAGGAACGACAGCGACGATTCGGCGATGATCGCGGCGGCGACGTCGATGGTGCCCGCCACGATCACGGGCCCGACGGCGTTGGGCAGGATGTGGCGCACGACCTGGCGGAACGCCGGCGCCCCCAGGCTTCGCGCCGCCTCGACGAATTCCTTCTCGCGAAGGGAGAGGAACTGGGCACGGACCAGCCGGGCCACGGGCATCCAGCGCAGGCCACCGATCACCGCGACGATCAGGATGAAGACGCCCACCTCGGGCCCGAAGAGCTTTTTCAAGCTGTCGCGAAAGAGGTACACGATGAGGAGCAAGAGCGGGAGCGAGGGCAGCGAGAGGAAGAGATCGGTGATCCGCATCAAGGTGTGGTCCATCCACCCACCGCCATGCCCCGCCATGGCGCCGATGGCGGTGCCCACGCTGATGGCGATGAGCATGGCGGCCACGCCCACGGCGAGAGAGATGCGCCCGCCGTACAGCATGCGGGCGAGCAGGTCCTGGCCGAGGTCGTCGGTCCCGAGGGGATGTGCCCAGGAGGGCCCCTTCAGCTTGGCCTTGAAGTCGATGTCGTTGATGGGCACCCGATAGACGAGGGGACCGACGAGCACGGCGACCACCATGACCGCGAGCACGGACGCCCCGATGATCGCGAGCCGGTGACGGCGGAAGCGCCGCCACGTCTCCTGCCAGAGCGACCTGGCCGGACGCGGGCGCGGGACGGCAATCGCGCCGTGAACTGCCTCGGAGGCCGCGCGGTTAACCGCCATGGCTCACCGTAACGAGATGCGCGGGTCGAGCCAACCGTACAAGAGGTCGGCGACCAGGTTGAAGAGGACGACCAGGCACGAGAACACGAACGTGATCGCCATGATCACCGGTGTGTCATTGGCGAGGATCGAGCTGATGAGGAGCGACCCGATGCCGGGCACCCGGAAGATCTGCTCGGTGATGACGGCCCCGGTGAAGATGCTCGGGGATCTGGAGCGCGATCAGCGTCACCACCGGAATCAGCGCGTTCCGGACGACGTGCTTGATGATGGTCACCCGCTCGGAGAGGCCCTTGGCGCGCGCGGTATTGATGTAGTCGAGCCGGATCACCTCGAGGACGGCCGAGCGCACGAAGCGGGTCATGGAGGCGCCCTGGAAGAGGCCGAGCACGGCCACCGGCATGATGGCCTGCTTGGCCGTGGCCCACATCCACGCGAGGCCGGTTCCCGGAACGTCGGCGCGATAGATGAACGGCAGCCAGTCGAGGTAGATGCTGAAGAAGAGGATGAACAGGAGTCCGGTGAAGAACGTGGGCAGGGAGAAGCCCACGAAGGCGAACGTGGTCGTGACCTGGTCGAAGAAGGAGTAGGGCCGCATCGCGGAGTAGATCCCGATGGGCAGGGCCACGAGGAGTCCCAAGAGCTGGGCGGTGCCCAGGACGAACAACGTGGTCGGCAGACGCTGGAGGATCAGCGCGACCACGTCGATGCGGCTCACGAAGGAGAATCCCCAGTCGCCGCGCAGCATCGAGCTGAACCAGCGGGCATAGCGGATGGGGATGGGGTCGTCGAGGCCGAACTGGGCGCGGAGATTGGCGCGCACCTCCGGGGGGACATTCGGGTTGGTCGCGAGCTCCTCGAAGGGATCGCCCGGCGCCAGTGCCAGGATGACGAACAGAACGAGGCTGATCCCGGCGAGGACGGGAATGGCGATCAGCAGGCGCCGGAGCAGGTACTTGGGCATGCGGGGATGGCCGGCGGGCCGGGCGTGGACCCGGCCCGCGTGCGGCCTTCTACCCCTCGTGATACCAGTTCTGCAGCGCCCAGAAGTCCGAGTCCCACCCGCTTCGCTCGGCGCGCAGCCGATTGCTCACCGCCGCCACCCCGGGCCGCGCGACCACCGGCACCACGACGGCGTGCTGGATGACGAGGTCGTTCATCTTGATGAACAGCGCCGCCCGCTTCACGGGATCCATCTCGGCCTCCGCCGCGCGGAAGAGCTTGTCGTACTCGTCGTTCTTCCAGCGCGTGATGTTCTTGCCCTGCCACTTGTTGTCCTTCGTCGCGACCTCGCCCGACGTGAACTGCAGCATGAACAGCTCGGGATCGGGCTGGGTCATGGTGGTGGTGTACATCTGGATGTCGGTGTAGAAGTGCGAGTACGTGTCCGGGTTGGCCACGTCGGAGGAGAAGTACACGGACGCCGTCACCGACTTGAGCTCCATCTCGATCCCCGCCTTGGCCGCGGCCTGCTTCACGACCGCCTGCGTCTTCTGGCGCAGGGCATTGATCGAGGTCTGGTAGACCATCTTGAGCTTCACGCCGTCCTTGGCGCGAATGCCGTCCGCGCCCTTCTTCCAGCCGGCCGCCTCCAGGATCTGCGCGGCCTTGTCGGGGTTGAACTCCCACTTGGTGTTCTTCGAGGTGAAGCGGGCGGGGGCGTTCACGAAGTTCGCGGTGGCGATGCCGGTGCGGCCGTAGATCTGCTCCTGGACGGCGGCGCGGTCCACCAGGAGCGTCATGGCCTGCCGGACGGCGGGATCGGTCAGGAAGGGGTGCTTGGTCTTGAGGCTGGAGCGCTCGCCGTCGACTTCCTTCCACGGATCGGTGTTGTTGAGCTGGATGTGCTCGATGTTGCCGCCGGCGGTGATGTCGGCCTTGCCCTTGCCGCCCTGCTCCATGCGCTTCAGGATCTCGTCCTCGACCTGCATGTTCCAGGCGTAGTCGACCTCGCCCGTCTGGATGACGGCCCGGGCGGCCGAGACCGCGTCACCGCCGCCCTTCATCTCGATCGTGTCGAAGTACGGGCGATTGGGCATGTGGTAGGTCGGATTCAGCTCGCCGCGCACCATGTCGCCGGGCTTGAAGTCCACGAACTTGTACGGCCCGGTGCCCACCGGCTTCAGATTGTTGGGCGCCTCGCGGGACTTGCCGCCCTTGAAGGCCTCGAAGAGGTGCTTGGGGAGGACCATGCCGCGCACGCCGCAGAAGGCATCCGCCCAGAACGGCGTGGGCCGCTGGAACGCGACAGCCGGATGGTGTGGCTGTCGACCTTCTCGACCTTGATGTCCTTGTAGCTGCCGATATTGGTCGACGCCGTCGCGGGGTCGGCCACGTACTCCCACGTGAAGACGCAATCGTCCGCGGTGAAGGGCTTGCCGTCGTGCCAGACCACGCCCTTCTTGAGGTGCCAGGTCACCGACTTGCCGTCCTTGGCGACGCCGCCGTTCTGCGCGCTCGGGATCTCGGCGGCGAGGACGGGCGAGAGGTTGCCGTCCGGGTCCCACGAGGCGAGCGGCTCGTAGAAGATGCGCGAGCCGTCCTGATCCTTGGTGCCGACGGCGAAGTGCGGGTTGAGCAGCGTCGCGCCCTGCCACCAGAGGGTCTTGAGCGGCCCGCCGCCCCCGCGCTTGGTCGGCTTGTACGTCACCTTGGGCTGGGCCTGCGCCACGCCGGCCGCGGCCAGCATCTGAGCGGCCATCGGCGCGGTCAGGCCGAGCCCGACCATGGCCTGGACGAAGTGACGGCGGCTCATCCTGCCCGTCTTGACCTCGGCGATCATCGATCGCAGTGCACGCTCTTCCATCGGGAACCTCCTTAGAGAGATGGCTCGCCTCGGGGGCGGAGCTGTCGGATACGCGGCGTCAGGCCGCTCGCCTCGGACGGCGCGTTCGGTCTGCAATGACCAACGGTTGGCCTCTTATAGTCTCGCTCGCGCGGCGTGTCAAGCGCCGCCCGGCCCATGCTCACGGGGCGAGCCAGTCGGCGAGCTCGATCAGCGTCGGGAACGCCTGGTCCGGCTTGCCGCCGTCGGGCGCGGCCTCGCCCTTGCGATTGATCCACGCCACGGGGATGCCGAGCGCGCGGGCCGGGACGACGTCGTGGAAATAGCTCTGGGCGGCATGGACCCAGCGCCGGCTGCCGATGAGGCTCCGCGCGGCGAGGAAGTGTCCCGGTGCCGGCTTGTAGGAGCCCACCTGCTCGGCCGTCACGATGATCGGAAAGCTCGCCAGGAAGTGGCGCCGCGTCCAGTTCAGCAGCACGTCGTCCACGTTGGACAGGATGCCCAGGTCGTAGCCGGCGCGGGCGAGCTGGATGAGCGCGCGGTTGGTGTCGGGGAATGGCCGCCAGGACGGCAGGCTCTCGGCGAGGAACCCGGCGCGCGCCTCCGGCAGCGGCCAGCCAAGCCGGGAGGCGATGCGACGGGCGGTCTCCGCCAACACCTCGCGGTAGCGCCTGAAGGCCTCTGCCTCGACGACCGGCTCGATCTCGGCATAGAGGCCAAGCGCCCGCTCGGCGTCGACGGGCGCGCCCAGGCGCCGCGCCTCCGCGGCGAAGGCCTCGCGGATCCCGCTCTCCCAGTCGATCAGCGTGCCGTAGCAGTCGAAGGTCACGACGTCGTGCGGGGGCGCGGTCATCTCACGCCTGCCGGTGCCAGGAGGCGAGATTCCAGAGGTCGGAGCCCCAGGGCGTGATCTCGACGCCGCGGAGCCGATGCGTCACCGCGGTGGCCTCGTTGCGCCAGACGATGGGGATCACGACGCCCTCGCGCACGACCATGTCGTTCATGCGGATGAACAGCGCCGCGCGCTTGACGGCGTCCATCTCCCGCTCGGCCGCCTTCCAGAGCCGGTCGTACTCGTCGCTCTTCCACCGGGTATTGTTGCCGAGCGCCCATTTATTGTCCTTCTGTGCGATCTGCCAGGACGTGAACTGCTCCATGAATCGCTGGGGATCCGGACGGCCCATGAAGATCGCGTACATCTGCAGATCGGCGTAGAAGTGCGAGCTGGTGTCGGGATTGGCGGGGTCGGACGAGAAGAAGACGGAGGCCACCACCGACTTGAGCTCCATCTCGATGCCCGCCCGCGCGGCGGCCTGCTTGACGATGGCCTGCGTCTTCTGGCGGGTCGCATTGATCGAGGTCTGGAACAGGAGCTTGAGCCGCTTGCCCTCGCGCGCGCGGACGCCGTCGGCGCCCCGCTTCCACCCCGCATCCTCGAGCGCCTGGTTGGCGCGGTCGACGCTGTGCTCCCAGCGGGTGTTCCCGGACCGGAAGCGCGCCGGCGTATTGAGGAAGTTCGCCGTCGCCTGGCCGCCGCGCCCGTAGATCTGCTCCTGGATCCCCGCGCGGTCGACGAGGAGGCCGAGGGCGGCGCGCACCGCGGGATCCGAGAGCAGCGGATGGCTGGTCTTGGCGCTCGAGCGCTCGCCGTCGACCTCGCGCCACGGATCGGAGAAATTGAGGCGGAGGTGCTCCGGCGAGCTCGACGGACTGATGAGCACGCGGCCCTTGCCGCCCTGCTCGAGCCGCTTCAGGATGTCGTCCTCCACCTGCACGTTCCAGGCGAAGTCGTATTCACCCGTCTGCAGCACGGCCCGCGCCGCGGAGACGGCGTCGCCGCCCCCTTTCATCTCGACGCTGTCGAAGAACGGGCGATTCGCCACGTGGTAGCCGGGATGAAGCTCCGCGCGGACCGTGTCGCCCGGCTTGAAGTCGACGAGGCGATACGGACCGGTTCCGACCGGCTTGATATTGGCGGGCGCCTCCCGCGAACGGGCGCCGCGATAGGCGCCGAAGACGTGCCGGGGAATCACGGTGCCGCCGGAGCCACAGAAGGGCTCCGCCCAGAACGGATTCGGCTGCTTGAACACGACCTTCACCGAGTGCTCTCCGACCTTCTCAACGCGCTCGAGATCGCGATAGATCCCGAGCGTCGTCGCCGCCGTGGCGGGGTCGGCCGCGTATTCCCAGGTGAAGACCACGTCGGCGGCGGTGAGCGGCGTGCCGTCGTGCCAGCTCACGCCCTTCTTGATGGTCCAGGTCACCGCGGTGCCGTCCCGGGAGATGCCGCCGTTCTGGGCGCTCGGGATCTCGGCCGCCAGCACCGGCACGAGCTGGCCCTCCGCGTCGAAGTCGGCGAGGGGCTCGTAGAAGATCCGGGAGCCGGTCACGTCCTTCACGCCGACGGCGAGGTGGGGATTGAGGATGGTCGGCGCCTGCCAGTACAGGAAGCGCAGCGGGCCGCCGCCGCCCCGCCGCGTCGGCGAAAACGCCGACCCGGCGCCCTGCGCCAGCGCGGGCCTGGAGGGGAGGAGGCGGACCGCAAGGGGAACGGTGAGGCCAAGCGGCACCATCGAACGAATGAACCGCCGCCGGCTCAGACGCCCCGCGTTCACCTCACCGATCAGTTGCCTGATCCGATCCTCGTCCATGTCCTTGTCTCACGCTCCGGTCATTGCCACGTTCGAGCGCCGGCTCCGCCGGCGCAATCCCGCTCGTTTAGGGGGAGGCTCGGAGGGGGCCGTCGAGGCCCCCTTCGATGATCTCATAGCGCCTTGATCACGGCGTCGGTGGCCTCGCGCGTGGAGGCGGTGCCGTCGATGTCCCGCGGGCGCGCGCGCGGATCGGTGAGCGCCGCGGCCACGGCGGCGTCGATCCGCTCCCCGGCGCGGATCGCGGCGGCGTCGTTGTGCTGCTGGCCGAGCCAGCGGCACATGAGCGCGGCGGACAGGATCGCCGCCATCGGATTGGCGATGCCGCGGCCGGCGATGTCGGGGGCCGTGCCGTGCGAGGGCTGGAAGAGCGCGTAGCGGTCGCCGATGTCCCCCGACGGCGCCATGCCGAGCCCACCCACCGTCGCCGCGCCCAGGTCGGACAGGATGTCGCCGAACATGTTCTCGAGCACGATCACGTCGTAGCGCGCCGGCGTCTGGATCGCGTACATGGTCATCGCGTCCACATAGGCGAAGTCGGTGCGCACGTCGGGAAAGTCGCGCGCGGTCTCCTGGAAGACCTGGCGGAAGAACGCATACGAGCGGAAGACATTGGCCTTGTCCACGCACGTCACGCGGCGCACGCCGTCCGCGGGCGCACCCCGGTCCCGGGCGCGGCAGGTCTCGAAGGCCCGCCGCACGATGCGCTCGGTGCCCCGGCGCGTGATGACCAGCGTGTCGACCGCGAGCTCCTCCCCGACCTTCGATCCGCCCCCGAGCGAGGCGAAGAGCCCCTCGGTGTTCTCCCGGAAGATGACGTAGTCGATGACCTGTCCGTCCGGGATCTTGAGCGGGCTCGGCACGCCCGGATAGAGCTTGATCGGGCGCATGCCCGCGTAGAGATCCAGCAGCATGCGCAGCGTGACCTGGGGCACCAGCTCGGTGCCGTCCGCGTGGCGGACGTCGGGAAGCCCCGCCGCGCCGAAGAGGATGGCGTCGACGGCGCGGCAGAGGTCCACCGTCTCGCGGGGCAGGTCCTCGCCCGTGCGCCGGTAGAGGGCGGCGCCGACCTCCGCCCGCTCGAACGAAAAGCGCAAGTCGCCACTCCTGCGCGGCCTTGAGCACGCGCACCGCCTCGCCGACGACCTCGGGGCCGATCCCGTCGCCCCCGAGCTCCGCGATGCGGTAGGTCGCCATGGGCTCAGCCGGCCCGATGGGCGCTCAGCATGCGCACCGCGACCTCGAGCGCCTCGACCATGCTCTCGGGATTGGCGATGCCTTTCCACGCGCGGTCGAAGGCGGTGCCGTGGTCCACCGACACGCGGAGGAAGGGCAGCCCCACGGTGACGTTCACGCCCGACAGCCCCGTCCAGGTGCCCGTGGCCTCGTCGTAGTTGAAGCCGAGCGTCTTGACCGGCACATGCCCCTGGTCGTGGTACATGGCGACGACGATGTCGAACTCGCCGCCCCGCGCGCGCGAGAAGAGCGTATCGGCGGGCAGGGGACCGTAGACGTCGAGGCCGTCGCGGCGCGCCGCCTCGACGGCGGGGATGATCTCCTTCTTCTCCTCGTCGCCGAAGAGCCCGTCTTCCCCGGCGTGCGGATTGAGCCCGCACACGGCGATCTTCGGCCGCGCCACGCCGAGAAACGTCATCGTCTGCTGCGCGAGCCGGATGACGCGCCCCACCCGGTCGCGCGTGACCAGGTCGGGGACGCGGCGGAGCGAGACGTGCGTCGTGACGTGGATCACGCGGAGCTCCTTGCCCATCAGCAGCATGGCGAAGTCGGTCGTCGCCGAGAGCTTGGCGAGGATCTCCGTGTGCCCGGAGTGTGGGACGCCGGCGGCGGCGAGCGCTTCCTTGTTCACCGGGGCGGTGACGATGCCGTCGATCTCGCCCGACTGGCACAGTCGGACCGCCGTCTCGATATAGGCATAGGCGGCGCGCCCCGCCTCGGCGCTCACCGCGCCGCGGGGCAGGCCGGCGGCGTCCACGTTGGCCAGGTCGAGGCACTCGAGCGTTCCCGCCGCGAACGCGCAGTCGCCGACCCGCTTGACCGCGTGCAGTCGCAGCGGGGACTGGAGGATCGCCAGCGTCGCCGCCATGATCGCGGCGTCGCCGATGACGACGGGCCGGCACGCCGCGGTCACGTCCGGGCGCGCGAGCGCCTTGGCCGTGATCTCGGGACCGACGCCCGCGGGGTCGCCCATGGTGATGCCGAGCACGGGGATCTGGGGGGCCATCAGGCGGTTCCTTGCGAGGAGGGCGGTGAAGAGATCGGGCGCGCCGAACCCGCCCGCCTTGCTGAGCCAGGGGAGCGAGCGCGCGGCGCGCGTGACGAGCTCGCCGAGGCCAAGGCCGCTCGCGGGGGCGCCGGTGAGCTCGAGGCGATCGGCGCCGAGCGCGCCCATGAGCGCGTGCGCGGTGTCGCCGCCGCTGACCGCGACCAGCTCCGGGCGCGCCTGCTCGAGCAGCCGGGCGGCGGTGGCGGCGAGCGCCGCCGCCATGCCCCGCCTGGCCGCAGCAGTGGGCGCGTCGCCGTCGGCCGTCGTGAGGAAGACGGGACGCCCCTCGCCGAGCTCGGCGGCCAGGGCGCGCGTGTCGGGCTCGCGTCGCCCGTCGACGGCCGCTCCCGCGACGCCCGCGGCCTCGAGCGCCCGAATCTGGGCGCGCGTCACGGGATGCAGGCTGCCGGCGACGATGAGCCAGGCGCGTCCCCCGGGCATCGGCGCGGCAGACCCCGCATGGCCCAGATGTCTGGCGGCGAATTGCGCGAGCCCCGCGGAGCCCGCGAGGATCACGTCCGGCGACGCGATGCCGGCGGCGGCGAGCGCGTCGAGGTCGGCCTCCGTCTCCGCGTCGGCTGCGATGATGCCGCCCGCGGCGCGCCGGAGCGCCGCACGCAGGGCCGCGCTCCCGCCGCGCACGCTCTCGAGCGACAGGTGGCGCACGGGCCGCGCGGCGCCGCGGCGCAGGATGTCCGTCACGACCGAGGTCGTCGCCGGGATACGCGGGGTCGCGCCCGATCGCCGAGGTGTGGGCGGGGAGCCCGTCCACGCGCAGCACGCCGCCGGTGACGGTGCGTCCCTGGGCGGGGAAGCTCGAGCACACGAGCGCCGTCGGCCGGCCCGTCACCTCGAGGAGGGCCTCGATCTCCGCGGTGACGGGGCCGCGGAGCGTGGAGTCGATCTTCTTGAAGACGAACCCGGCGCGGATCCGGGCGCGGAGGTCACGGGCCACGGCGCGCACGCGCGCGTCCGGCCTCGGACGGCGAGAGCGCCCGGCTTTCGGTGTCGACGACCGCGACCGCGCGGGTGGCATCGACGCGCGCCGCGTCCACGAACACGCCGACCCTGCCGCGTCCCGAGAAATGCGCGCCGGCATCGCAAGCTCCGGTCAGGTCGTCGGCGATGAGCGTGATGGTCATGCGCCCCTAGAAGCTAACACAGGGAGGCCCGGATGCGTGAAGGGCGCAGTGTATACTCGTGCCGTGAAATTCCTCCTCGTCGCGCTCGCGCTCTTCGCCGCGGCGGCTCCGACCGCGTCGGCGTCCGGCGACCCGGCGGCGGCGCTGTCCCTGATGAGCCCGAAGCCGGTCAAGCCCGCCAAGGACTTCCGGGTGAGCGCGCCCGACAATCGCCCGCTCAACCTCGCCGACTTCAAGGGCAAGGTCATCTTCCTGAACTTCTGGGCGACCTGGTGCAAGCCCTGCGAGGAAGAGATGCCGGGGATGGAGCGGCTCTATCAGAAGTACAAGGACAAGGGGCTGGTCGTCCTCGCGATCTCGGAGGATGCCGACGGCGCGGAGCGCCGTCGCCCCCTTCGTGAAGAAGCACGGCCTGACGTTCCCGATCGGGCTCGACCCCAAGATGTCGGTGGCGGCGTCGTACGGCGTGTGGGCATTGCCCTCCACGTTCATCATCGATCGCCAGGGCAATCGCGCCCACTTCGCCAATGGCCCGCGCGAGTGGGATGGCCAGGCGGCCCGGGACTTCTTCGAGTCGATGCTCAAGTAGGCGCGCGAGCGATGACGGAGTCCCTCGGCGTGGCCGTGGCGTTCTCGGCGGGGCTGTTCTCGTTCCTCTCGCCGTGCGTCCTGCCGCTGTTCCCGTCGTACCTCTCCTTCATCACCGGGATGTCGGTGGACCGCCTCGCCGGCGACGTCGATTCGGCGACGCGGACCCGCGTGCTGCTCCACTCCATCGCCTTCATCGCCGGCTTCACCGCCGTCTTCGTGAGCCTCGGCGCGTCCTTCAGCGCCGCCGGTCAGCTCCTGCTCGACTACCGCGACTGGATCCGCATCGCGGGCGGCGGCCTCATCGTGATCTTCGGGCTGTACATCGCGGGGGTGCTGCGCATCGGTCTCTTCGGGCGGAGCCAGCAACTGCACATCCAGAGCAAGCCCGCGGGCTTCATCGGCTCCTTCGCCGTCGGGCTCACCTTCGCCATCGGCTGGACGCCGTGCGTCGGCCCCATCCTCGGCTCCATCTTGACGCTCGCGAGCAGCGAGACGACCGTCCAGCAGGGCATCGCGCTCCTCCTCGCCTACTCCGCCGGCCTCGGCGTCCCCTTCCTTCTCTCCTCGGTCGCCCTCGGCGGCTTCCTCCGCTTCTTCAAGCGCTACCGCCCCTTCATCCCCACGGTGGAGCGCGCGGCCGGAGTCCTCCTCGTCGCCGTCGGCATCCTCGTGATCACCAACTACTACGTCGTCCTCAACACCTGGGCGCTCGGCCTCACTCCCGACTGGCTCCTCAAGCGCTTGTAGCCCTCCCGCGGTGCCCCGGCTGGTCCCCGCCGGCCCCAGATCTGAAAAACCCGCAGGCGGCTCAAAAAGGTCCAGATGCGAGGCGGCGCCCGAAGGCAGCCGGCGAGGCGTACTTAGGATCGGCGAGCCGCAGCCGAAGGCGAGGCGAGCGGATACGGAAGCCAGGCGAGCGTGAGCGAGCCACGTTGAGCCGGCTGCCGAGGGCGCCGTACCTCGCAGATGGGCCTTTTTCAGCCGCCTGCGAGGAGCGACTGCGCCGCTTCCATGAACGTCTCGGAGAGCGTGGGATGCGCGTGGATCGTCGCCGCGAGATCCTCCGCGAGCGCCGCCGTCTCGACCGCGAGCGCGCCCTCGGCGATCAGCTCTCCCGCGCCCGGGCCCACGACACCGACGCCCAGCACGCGTCCCGACTCGGGATCGACGATCAGCTTGGTCAGTCCGTCCGAGCGGCCGAGGGTGGCCGCGCGCCCGGACGCGGCCCACGGAAAGCGCGCCACCTTCACGGGCCGGTTGGCCTCCTTGGCCTCGCGCTCGGTGAGCCCGCACCATGCCACCTCGGGATCCGTGAACACGACCGCGGGCACCGCCACGTTGTCGAATTCCGACGCCCGGCCCGCGATGACCTCGGCCGCGACCCGACCCTGCCGCATCGCGCGGTGAGCGAGCATGGGCTCGCCGGTCACGTCGCCGACGGCGTAGATGCGGGGGTCCGCGGTGCGGCACCGCTCGTCGATCCCGATCACGCCGCGCTCGTCGATCTGGACACGGGTGGATGGCAGGCCGAGGCCGGTGCTCTGCGCGCGCCGGCCCACGGCGACGAGGACGCGGTCGAAGCTCCGGGCCCCCTGTCCCTCGATCTCGCACCTCGACCCGTCCCGCGGCCTCGCGGACCGCGGCCACCCTCGACCGCAGATGGACGGCGGTGAAGAGCTTGTCGATGCGCCGCGCGAGCGGCTGGACGAGATCGCGGTCCACGCCGGGCAGGAGCCCGTCGGTCATCTCCACGAGCGTCACGTGGCTGCCCAGGGCCGCGTACACCGTGCCCAGCTCGAGGCCGACATAGCCGCCCCCGATGACGAGGAGCTCGGCGGGCACCTCGGCGAGCTCGAGCGCACCCGTCGAGTCCATCACGCCCGCGGTCCCGCTCCCGAGGCCGGGCAGCACGGCGGGCAGCGAGCCCGTCGCGACGATGGCGTGCTTGAAGATGATCTTCTGCGGCGTGTCGCCTTCGACGCGGAGCAGGCTCGAGCCCTCGAAGACGGCGCGGCCGCCGATCACCTCGACGCCGCGCCGGAGGGCCACCCCGGCCAGCCCGCGCGCGAGCTTGGCGATGACGCGGTCGTCCTTCCAGGCTCGGAGCGCCTCGATCGATATTTTCGGCTCGCCGTACTCGACGCCGATCTCCCTCGCGCGCTCCACCTCGTGCATCACGTGGGCGACGTGCAGCAGCGCCTTCGACGGAATGCACCCCTCGAAGAGGCAGGCGCCGCCCAGGCGCTTGCCCGCGTCCACCACGACGGTGTCGAGGCCCAGCTCGGCCGCGCGAAAGGCCGCCGAGTAGCCGCCGGGTCCGCCGCCCACCACCACCACGTCCACCTCGCGCAGGAGATCGCCCATCACCATGGGTGCCGTGCCTCAGAGCTCCAGCAGGAGCTGGTCGGGGTGCTCGAGCAGCCGCACGAGATCCGCGGCCAGGCGGGCGCCATCGGCGCCGTCGGCCACGCGGTGGTCGAAGGTGAGCGTCAGCGGCAGGATGAGCCGCGGGACGATGGTCCCGCCGCGGACCACGGCTTCCTCCCGCGCGCGCGCCACGGCGAGGATGGCCACTTCCGGGTAGTTGATGATGGGGATCGCGCCGGTGCCGCCGAGCGCGCCGATATTCGTGATGGTGAACGTGCCCCCGCGCAGGTCGTCGAGGGTGGCCTTGCCCTCGCGCACGCGCTGGGCGAGGGCGGCGAGCTCGCGGGCCACGGCGAGCAGGGGCTTTTTGTCCACGTCGCGGATGACGGGCACGATGAGGCCGCGCTCCGTCGCCACCGCGACGCCGAGGTGGTGGTAGCGCTTGAGGATCAGCTCGCCGGATGCGGCGTCGAGGCTCGCGTTGAACTGCGGGTGCGCGGCGAGGGCGACCGCCGCCGCCTTCAGGAGGAAGCCGGTGAGCGTGAGCGTGACGCCGCGCGCGCGGGCCGCCTCGAGATTGTTCCGGATGAGCGCGTCGAGGTCGGTGATGTCGGCGCGGTCGAAGTGGGTCACGTGGGGAATGATGGATGCCGACAGCGTCATGCGCTCGGCGATCGTGCGGCGCAGATGCGACAGCGGGGCCCGCTCGACGGGCCCCCATTGCTCGAACCGGGGCAGCGGTGGCGCGAGCGCGGCGGGGGCGAGCGGCGTTGCCGCCGCGGCGGCGGGCCTCGGCGGGGCCGCCGGCGCAGGCGTGGATGCTCGCGCGGCGGCGGCGCGCACGTCGTCGTCGGTGACGCGGCCGCCCGGCCCGCTCGGCGGCACCGCGCGAAGATCGACGCCCAGCTCGCGCGCCAGCTTGCGGGTGGCGGGGGTCGCGGGAACGGGCCCGCTGCGGGACGCAGGGGCAGCAGGCGCGACGGACGGTGGAGTTGCGGCGGAAGGCGGAGCTGCGACGGACGGTGGCGTTGCGGCGGATGGCGGAGTTGCGACGGACCCCGGGTCAGGGCGCCGCGGCCCTGGTCCCGCTCTCCGCATCGGCGAAGGTCACGAGCACCGCCCCGACCTTCACCGTCTGCCCGGGCTCGACGTGGATCTTGTCGACGCGCCCGCCCATCGGGGAGGGAATCTCCACCTGAGCCTTGTCCGTCTCCACCTCCAGCAGGGGCGCGTCTTCCTGGATCACGTCGCCTTCGCGGACCAGGACGGCGACGATCTCCGCCTCGGTGAGGCCCTCGCCCAGGTCGGGCAGGACGAACTGGCGGGCCATTGCTAGAACAACATGGGCTAGAACGCGAGGGTCTCGCGGGCCGCGGCCACGACGCGCGGCACGTCGGGCACCGACGCCTTCTCCCGCGCGAAGCCGGGGAAGGGCACGTCGTAGGCCGCCACGCGCCGGATGGGCGCTTCGAGGGACAGGAAGGCGCCCTCCATGATGCTGGCCGCGATCTCGCCGCCGGGACCGAAGCTCCTGGGCGCCTCGTGCACGATCACCGCGCGGCCCGTCTTCGACACGGAGGCGGTCAAGGTGTCCCGATCGAGGGGCGAGATGCTGAGGAGGTCGATCACCTCGGCCTCCACGCCGTCCTCGTCGTGCAGGACCTCCGCGGCCTCCCGGCAGACGCGAAGCATCGCGCCGTAGCCGACGAGGGTGAGATCCCGCCCCTCGCGGTCCACGCGGGCGCGCCCGATCGCCAAGAGCTCCGGCTCGTCCGGCACCTCCTCCTTCGCCGCATGGTAGAGGGCCTTGGCCTCGAAGAACACGACGGGATCGGGATCGCGGATGGCGGCGACGAGGAGCGCGCGGGCCGTGCGCGGCCCGGAGGGAATGACCATCTTGAGCCCGGGGATATGCGCGTAGAACTGCTCCTCGCTCTCCGAGTGGTGCTCGAGCGCGCGGACGCCGCCGCCATAGGGCATGCGCATGACCATCTGGCAGTGAAAGCGGCCCTGCGTGCGCTGGCGATAGCGCGCCGTGTGGTTCTCGATCTGGTGGAAGCACTGAAAGGCGAAGCCGGAGAACTGGATCTCGCAGACCGGCTTGAGCCCGTAGATCGCCATGCCCACCGAGGCCCCGATGATGCCCGCCTCCGCGAGGGGACTGTCGATGACGCGGGTGCCTCCGAAGACGCGGTGGAGGTCCTCGGTGACGCGGAACACGCCGCCGTCGACCCCGACGTCCTCGCCGATGACGAGCACGTCGGGGTCGCGCTCCATCTCCTGGTGCAGCGCCAGGTTGAGCGCCTTGACCATGGTCAGTTTTGCCATCGGCTGCTCATGCGCTGTCCGCGCATCGGCGGCGGCAGCGGCGGCTCGCCGGTGCCCTCGTTCCTCGTGGCGGCGGCGAGCCGGGCTTCGAGCTCGGCGCGCTCGGCGGCGAGCTCGGGCGGCAGCTCGGCATAGGCGTGGTCGAACATGCCGAGGGGATCGGCCGCCGCGGTCGCCTCGAAGGCCGTGACGCCGCGCGCGATCTCCTCGTCGATCGCCTGGTCGAGTCCCGGCTCGAGGAGGTTCTTCTTCTCCAGATAGGCGACGAAGCGCGTCAAGGGGTCCTTGCGCTCCCAGGCCTTGACCTCCTCCTCGGACCGGTACTTGGTGGGATCGTCCGCGGTGGTGTGGACGCCGAGGCGATACGTGACGCATTCGACGAGCGTGGGACCGCCGCCGGCGCGCGCGCGCTCGACGGCCTCGCGGGTCGCCACCTGCACGGCGAGCACGTCGTTGCCGTCCACCTGAATGCCGGGGAACCCGTAGGCCAGCGCCTTCTGGGCGATCGTGCGGGAGTGGGTCTGCTTCTTGAGCGGCACGGAGATGGCCCACTGGTTGTTCTGCACCACGAAGATCACGGGCACGTGCCAGACGCCCGCGAAGTTCAGCGCCTCGTGGAAGTCCCCCTCGGACGTGGCGCCGTCGCCGCAGTAGGCCATGACGACGGCATCGTCGCCCTTGTACTGGGCGGCGTAGGCGAGCCCGACGGCATGCGGGAGCTGGGTGGCGACGGGGATGGTGGTCGGCAGATCGCGCTGATCCTTCGCCGGTTGGCCCCCTTCGAGGTAGCCCCCGTAGAAGAGCAGGATCTTCTCGATCGGCCAGCCCCGCCAGAGCAGGGCGGCCGTTTCCCGGAACGACGGCACCATCCAGTCCGTCGGCAGGATGGTCGAGACGCTGCCGATCTGCGAGGCCTCTTGCCCCTTGATGGGCGCGAAGGTGCCGATGCGGCCCTGCCGCTGCAGCTTCAGCATCCGCTCGTCGAGCCGTCGGCCCAGCAGCATCGCCCGGTACAGCCGCTTGAGATCCTCCGGCGACAGCTCGGGCTCGAGCGCGGTGTCGAGATTGCCGTCGCTGTCCAGTATGGACACGTGCTCGACGGTGAACTGGGGCTCGAGAGGAGTCCTGGGCATGGGGCACCGCTACGCATATCTTACTCGCTCGGTCGCCGGCCCCGCTGTTTTCCGTCCGCGTTCTGGTCGGCCGCGCCGAAAGCGGGTATGCTCTCGCCATGCGCGTCCGTGTCCGGGTTCCCGCGACCTCTGCGAACCTCGGGCCGGGGTTCGATGCGCTCGGCTTGGCGCTCGCGCTCTACAACGAGGTCACCATCGAGGAGTCCGACTCGCACGCGCTCGTCGTCTCGATCGAAGGCGAGGGGTCGGGCCGACTCGACACCGGCGGCGACAATGTCGTCGCCCGCGGCGCGCGGATGGCCTTCGAGGTCGCGGGCCGTCCGTTCCGCGGGGCCGCCATTCACTGTGTGAACCGGATCCCGCTGAGTCGGGGCCTCGGGTCGAGCGCGGCGGCATGGGTGGGCGGGCTCGCCGGGGCCAATGCGCTCCTCGGCGATCCCATCGATCGCCAGGGGCTCGTGGCCCTCGCGGCCCGCGCGGAGGGACACCCGGACAATGTCGCCGCGGCCGTCCTCGGCGGGCTGACCGTGTCGTGCGCCGATGGCCCCGCCGTGGCGGCGGTGAGCCTGCCCGTGCCGCCCGGCGCTCCGCTTCGTGGTGCTCGTCCCGGAGCTCGAGAGCGCCACGCGCGAGGCGCGCGCCGTCCTGCCCAACGAGGTCTCGCGGGCGGACGCCGTCTTCAACGTCCAGCGCGTGAGCCTCCTTCTCGCGGCCATCGCGAGCGGGCGCATCGATTTGCTCTCGACGGCCATGCACGACCGGCTCCACCAGCCGTATCGCCTCCGGCTCTTTCCGTGGATGGACGCGGTGGCGGCGGCGGCCCGGGAGGCGGGTGCCCTCGGCTGCGTGCTGAGTGGCGCGGGCCCCTCGATGCTCGCGGTCGTCCCCGGTGCCGCCGACGCGGTGGCGCGGGCGATGGCGGAGACCCTGGCGGGCGGCGGGGCTCGCCGGACGCGCGCTCGAGCTCGAGGTCGATCTCGACGGGGTGGTATGCGCGCACCATGAGGCCGCGGGACTTGACTCATTGTCGGGCCCGGCGGTACGATGCACCCGCGTGAAGAAAGGTACAGGCGCCCTTGATCAAAAGTGACGGATGGATCAAGCGGATGGCCCTCGAAAAGAGCATGATCAAGCCTTTCGAGGATCGCCAGGTTCGCAAGGGCACGATCTCGTACGGCCTGTCGTCATACGGCTACGACATCCGCATCGCCGACGAATTCAAGATCTTCACGAACATCAACACGACCATCGTGGATCCCAAGGGCTTCGATCCGCGTTCCTTTGTCGACTACCAGGGCGAGGTCGCGCTGATCCCGCCCAACTCGTTTGCGCTGGGGCGTTCGGTGGAGTACTTCAAGATTCCGAGGAACGTCCTCACGATCTGCGTGGGGAAGTCGACCTATGCGCGGTGCGGCATCATCACGAACGTCACACCCTTCGAGCCCGAGTGGGAAGGCTACGTGACGCTCGAGATCAGCAATACGACCCCGCTGCCGGCCAAGATCTACGCCAATGAGGGTATCGCTCAGGTGCTGTTCTTCGAGTCGGACGAGCCGTGCCTCGTGTCGTACGCGGATCGACAGGGGAAGTACCAGGGCCAGCAGGGGATCGTGCTGCCCACGGTCTAGGCCCGGGCGCCGGCCCCGTCAGCGGACAGGGGCCAGGAGGTGAATTGCCATGGCGGAGCAAAAGAAGAAAGAAACCAGGCCGACGAAGCCTGCGGACGGCGAGGAAGCCGGCGCGGGTAGTCCCGAGCTGGCCAAGAAGGGCAAGAAGCTGAAGGAAGACCTCGACAACCTCCTGGACGAGATCGACGAGATCCTCGAGGAAAACGCCGAGGAATTCGTCAAGAGCTACGTTCAGCGCGGCGGCCAGTAGGGCGCCCGAGCGCGAAAGAGGGGATCCATGCCGATCTACGAGTACGCCTGTCTCGCCTGCGGTGCCCACTTCGAGAAGCTGGTGTACGGCCAGTCGGCGGTTGCGTGCCCCACGTGCGAGAGTGCACGCGTGAGCCGTCAGCTCTCGGTGGTCGGGGTCCGGACCGGAAGCGCGTTTGCCTCGGGCAGCGGCGCCGCACCGGCTTCGGGCGGGGGCTGCTGCGGCGGAGGATGCGGCTGCCACTGACGATCGGATCGGCAGAAGCGCAGCGCACCTGGATGAGTCGAGGGGCCCGCGAGGGCCCCTCGTCGTCTATACTCGCCGGCGTGGATCTGAGACAGCTCGAAATCTTCGCGAAGGTTGCCGAGCTGGGGTCCTTTTCTCGGGCCGCCGAGGCCCTGTCCCTCACCCAGCCCACGGTCTCCGAGCACATCCGCGCGCTCGAGGACGAATTGGGCTTGCGCCTCCTGGACCGGCTCGGCCGCGGAGCTGCGGTCACGCCGGCGGGTCGGCTCTTGCTCTCCCACGCTCACCGCTTGCTCGCGCTGTCCCGCGAAGCCCGCCAGGCGATGGACGGCTTTCTCGGCAAGATGAGCGGCGAGCTCCTGATCGGTGCCAGCACGATTCCTGGGGAATACATCCTTCCGCCCTTGATCGGCGGGTTCAAGGCGAAGTTCCCCGACATCTCCATCACCCTCTTGATCGGTGATAGCCAGGCCGCCGTCGACTGGGTGGGCGACGGCCGTGCGGAGCTCGGCGTGGTG
The DNA here is from genome assembly GCA_963840495.1 of uncultured Candidatus Rokubacteria bacterium. GTDB lineage: Bacteria > Methylomirabilota > Methylomirabilia > Rokubacteriales > CSP1-6 > CAWIZN01. The sequence goes on along the minus strand of CAWIZN010000076.1, from coordinate 46,514 downwards.
GGGGCGCGTCTGCCTCACCGCGGCGTGGACTACCACGAGCTGATGGCAGACGACATCGTGGTCGTGGTCCCCGCCGCTCACCCGTGGCACGGGCGCGCGGAGATCTCCATCGAGGAGCTGCGGAGCGAGCCCCTCCTCGTCCGCGAGCGGGGCTCGGGCACGCGGGCCGCGCTCGAGCGAGCCCTCGCCGATGTGCGCCTGGACCTCGGCGCATTCCGCGTGGTGGGCGAGATGGGCTCGACCCAGGCCATCAAGCAGGCGGTGAGGGCCAATGTGGGGCTGTCCATCGTCTCTCGGCGGGCGGTGAACGAGGAATGCCGGAGCGGCCTGCTCTGGTGCCTGCGCGTCGCCAACCTCACGATCGCGCGCTCCTTCTACCTGGCCACCCACAAGGAGCGGAGCCGCTCGCCCTTGGCCGAGGCGTTCCGCGCCTTCGTCGAAGCCGAGGCCACCTGAGGGAGGGGCCCCGACTGCCTCAGTGGGCGGGGCGCTGGAGGAAGGCGATGAGCCGGTCGCGCAGCTCGGGTGGCAGCGTCATCTGCCGGAGGCGTGCGGCGGCGTCGACCGTGCCCTTATACGTCTTGACGAAGGCCACGCAGGGCGGGCACGAGGCGAGATGCCACTCGAGCCTGCTCGGCCTGCTCGCGCGGAAGCGCGCCGTCCACGTAGTCGGCGAGCAAGTCCACGCATTCCGAGCACCCCAGATTGTCGGACTTGTCTTCCATGCGTCGTCTCCTTGCGCCGTCTCCTCCCCGGTAAGACCGCCGGCGCACCCAGACCTTAACACATCTGTCACGTCGCAGCGGGCCATCCGCGCGCGGCGCTGCAGCCGCGTAAGGGCAAGCGCGTGCGAGAACGCGCTGTCGAATCCCGCCAATGAGTTGACGCAGCACGCGGCGACCCCTAAGATGATTGCACTTCAAGCCGCGGTCGCGGCCCGAAGGGAAAGGAGCCGCGAATGGTCGAGTCTTCCGAGTCGGCTCAGCCTCAGGTGCAGCGAGTGCAGGAGTTCATCGCCGCCTTCCAGTCCCTGCGCTCGGAGGTCCGCAAGGTCATCGTGGGCCACGACGAGGTCATCACGCACGTCCTCATCGGGCTCTTCGCGGGCGGGCACGTGCTGCTCGAGGGCGTCCCGGGTCTCGGCAAGACCTTGCTCATCAAGACGCTCGCCGAGAGCCTCGACCTCACCTTCTCGCGGATCCAGTTCACTCCCGACCTCATGCCGGGAGACATCATCGGCACCAACATGATCGTCGAAGACGCGGCCGGACGGAAGCAATTCCAGTTCCAGCGCGGCCCCGTGTTCGGCAATATCCTGCTCGCCGACGAGGTGAATCGCGCGACGCCGAAGACGCAGTCGGCGCTGCTCGAAGGCATGCAGGAAGGCAGCGTCACCGTGTCGGGACATGCCAATCCGCTGCCGTCGCCCTTCTTCGTGCTCGCCACGCAGAATCCGATCGAGATGGAGGGCACGTATCCCCTGCCGGAAGCGCAGCTCGACCGGTTCATTTTCAAGCTGCGCGTGCAGTATCCGGCGCTCGAAGAGCTGGTCGAGATCATCGAGCGCACCACGCACGTGCGCGAGATCGAGGTCCACCGGGTCATGACGGGGCCGCAGGTGATGGGCTATCGCGATCTCGTGCGCGAGATCCCCATCGCGTCGCACGTGCGGGATCTGGCTGCGCTCATCGTGCTCGCAACCCATCCCCAGTGGGAGCGCGCGCCTGAAATGGCGCGCCGATTCGTCCGCTACGGCGCGAGCCCCCGCGGGGCCCAGGCTCTCGTCCTCGGCGCCAAGGTGCTCGCATTGTCCGAAGGGCGCTTCAACGTCAGCGTCGACGACCTGCGCGCCATCGCCCTGCCCGCGCTTCGCCACCGGCTCATCCTGAACTTCGAGGGCGAGGCGGAGGGTGTGGACGTCGATCGGCTGATCACTCAGCTCATCGACGAGGTGCAGACGATGAGTGGCGCGCAGAAAGAGGTGTTCCTGCGGTAACCGAACGCTGACCGGGAGGCGTCCATGCCCGATCCAATCATTCTCGAGCGGCTCGTCTCGGAAGTCGGAAAGCAGATCCGACTGCGGCGCGCCGAGTTCTACGGTCTCCGCGGGCTGTTCGCGGGCGCGGTCCTGGCCCTGGTGCCGCTCGTGCTCCGCGAGCTGCTCGGCCCGCCGGGGCTCGCCTTGGCGGGCGCCCTGCTGTGCGCGGGATTTCTCGTCGGAGCCGTGTACGGATTCGCCTTGAAGCTGCCGCCGGGCGACGTGGCGCGCCTGGCCGATCGGGGGTACCAGCTTCAGGATCGCGTCGCGACCTCCCTTGAATGGGGGGCGCGCCCCGACCGCACGCCCGTCGTGGACGCGCTCGTCGCCGACACCGCGGCGCGCGTCGACGCCCTCGCCCGGCGGCGGATCATCCCGCGCCTCCTGCCGCGCGAGGCGAAGCTCATCCCGCTCCCGCTTGTCGCCGGGCTCTTGCTGTCCATCGCGCCGCCCATCCCGCTGCCGCAAGGGGGCCTGCCGACCTTCTCCGTGTCGAAGGAGGACGAAGAGGACAAGCCCAAGGAGCGGGCGGGGGACATGCAGAGCACGGACCGGCCCACCGCCGCCAAGCGCGACCCCATCCAGCGCGCGGACCTGCAGGAGCGGAACATGGTGCCGCGCGCGGGCGCAGGGGGTCAGAGCCAGCCCGGGGACCTCTCGGCCGTGTTCAAGGACACGTCGCTCGGCTCGAAGGCGCCCGACTTCAACTCGTTCCTCAAGAAGGGCGACGAGCGCATTCGCATGCTCGAGCAGGTGGACCGTCTTCCCGATCTCCAGCAGGACTATACCCAGCGCCAGACCAAGGTGGTCTTCCAGCGCGCCAAGGCCCTGCGCGGGGGCCTCGATCCGAACAAGAAGGTGTCCCCGGAGAAGCTCCGCGAGCTGCTGAACGAGATGGAGCGCCTCGGGCGCAAGGGCGGAGGCAATAACTGGAGCGGGGACGTCTCGGAGGGCATGGAGGCACTCGAGGGCGGCCAGACGGACAAGGCCATGGACGCCATGGAGCGCGCGCTCTCGAAGATGCGCCAGCTCGAGGACCGGGGGCGGGACGGCAAGAGCCTGAAAGGAGGCCGCGAGGGCGACCGTCGTGGCGGGCAGCGCGGGGGTCGTGACCGCGCCGGCCAGGGCGGACCCGGCGAGGAGGGCGACTTCCCGGAGGGCGAGGGCCTCATGCCCGGCAAGGGGAAGAGCCCGAACCCCAAGGGCGATCCGAGTCAGCGCCTCCGCGGGAATCCCTATGACGTGGGCGTGGAGGGCGAGTCGCGGCAGGGCAAGAAGGACGGGCTCGACACCAACATGGTCGGGCGGGGCGCCAACATGCCCTCGCGACTGCAATACCTGGGAGTCCTCGGCCAGTACCGGAAGATGATGGAGGAGTCCATCGCCCGCGAGCAAGTGCCGCGCGACTTCCAGACGCAGGTGAAGGAGTATTTCCAGTCGCTGGACGAGAAATAGCGCGGTGGCGACGACGGTCCGGACCGGGCAGGACCTGCTCTCGCCCGAGTTCTTCGCGCAGCTCGAGCGCCTCGCGCTGATCTCCCGTCGCGTCTTCCGCGGGCGCGTCAAGGGCGAGCGCAAGAGCCCGCGCAAGGGCATGAGCGTCGAGTTCTCCGACTACCGCCCGTACGGAGTCGGCGACGACCTGCGCTACGTCGACTGGAACATCTACGGGCGCCTCGACCGCCTGTACTTGAAGCTGTTCGTGGACGAGGAGGACCTGTGCCTGCACGTCCTGCTCGACGCCTCGGCCTCCATGGGCTTCGGCGAGCCGACCAAGCTCGAGTACGGCGCCAAGCTCGCCCTCGCGCTGGGCTTCGTGGGGCTCGTCAACCTGGAGCGCGTCGGGATCAGCGTGGTGCGGGAGCGCATGGCGGAAGGGTGGAGTCCGGCGCGCGGGCGGAACCACGTGCTGCCGCTCATGGAGTTCCTCGGCAAGCTCCGTCCCGGCGGCACGACCTCGCTCAATGACGGCCTCGCCCAGTACGCCCTCCGCGCGCGCGAGGCGGGCCTCGCCGTCGTCGTGTCCGATCTGATGGACCCCGCGGGCTACGAGCGCGGCTTGAAGGCGCTCCTCGAGCGCCGCTTCGACGTGCACGTGGTCCACCTGCTCGCCCCGGACGAGATGAACCCGAGCTTCGGTGGCGATCTGCGCCTGGTCGACGCCGAGACGGGCGAGCTCCGCGACCTCACCCTGGACGGGGAGGCCATGCGCGCGTACCGGCAGCGGCTTCGCGACTTCCTCGAGCACGCCGAGCAGTTCTGCCGGGCGAAGGAGATCAGCTACCACCGCGTGGTCACCGACACGCCGGTGGAGGAGTTCGTGCTGCGCCAGCTCAAGGGGCTGCTGCTGTCATGAGCTTTCTGAGTCCGCTCGCCCTCGCCCTGGCCGGGCTCTCCGTCCCGCTGCTCCTCCTGTATTTCCTCAAGGTGCGGCGCCGCGAGCTGTCGGTGTCGAGCCTGCTGCTCTGGGATCCCGCCTTGCGGGACCGCGAGGCCTCGACCTTCTTTCAGCGGCTGCAGCGCGATCCGCTGCTCATCCTCCAGATCCTCGCCCTGCTCGCCTTGACGGCGGCCCTCGCGCGGCCGGCGATCACCGTGACGGGGCAGGGCAACAAGCGGGTGGCGATCGTCATGGACAGCTCGGCGTCCATGAAGGCCACGGATGTCGGGCCGTCGCGGTTCGTCCAGGCGCAGCGCGAAGCGCTCGGCCTGCTGGGCCGACTCGGCGAGGGCGCCGAGGTCATGGTGATCGAGGCCGGCGTCCAGCCGCGCGTCGTCGTGCCCTTCACCCGCAATCACGACCAGGTGTCCTCGGGGATCCGCGGTCTGGAGGGCCACGATCTGCCCAACCGCCTCGGCGAGGGGATCCGGACGGCGCGCGCGCTCGTCGGATCGGATCCTCGGGCCGAGGTCCACGTCTTCACCGACGGGGCCCACCCCGCGGCGGCGCAGGCCCAGGGTGACGACGTGCGGATCCGCTGGGTCGGCGTCGGACGGCGCGGCAGCAATGTCGGCATCACCGGCTTGTCCGTACGGCGGAACTACTTCGGCGCGTTCAACACGCAGGCGTTCATGTCGATCGCCAACTTCTCGCCGGAGGCGCAGACCTTCTCGCTGACGCTCACGCTCGACGGCGAGACGCTGGCCGAGAAGACGCTGACCCTCGAGCCCGCGGTGCGCCGCGCCGTCGTCGTGCCGTTCACCGATCCGGGCGGAGGGGTCGTGCGGCTGCGCGTGAACGTGTCCGACGACCTCGCCGCCGACAATGTCGCCTATGCGGTGCTGCCGCCCCAGCGCCAGATCGCCGTGACCCTCGTGAGCCCCGGCAATCTGTTCCTCGAGAAGGCCCTCAAGACCGATCCCCAGGTCAAGCTCGAGGTGAAGAAGCCCGAAGAGTATCAGGGCGGCATGGAGGGGGCCGACGTCGTCATCGTCGACTCCACGAGCCCCACGCGCATCGGCAACGGGCGCTTCGTGCTCGTGAACACGGTCCCCCCCGACGTGCCGCTCGAGGTGCTTGGGCGCCTCGAGAACCCGGTCATCATGGACTGGGACCGGACGCACCCGATCATGCGTCAGCTCGACTTCGCGAAGGTCACGATCGAAGACGCCATGCGGGTGCGCCCGCTCGCCGCGGGCAAGACCCTGGTGGAGGCCATGGGCGGTCCGCTCGTGTACACGCTCGAAGAGCGGGATCGAAAGGCCGTGTTCTTCGGCTTCGACCTGTTCAAGACCGATTTCCCGCTGCGCGTGGCCTTCCCGCTCATGCTGTCGAAGAGCCTCCGGTGGCTGCACCCGGCCGGGCTCGATCAGTCGAGCCTCTCGCTGTCGACGGGCCAGCCCATCCTGCTCCCCGTCGAGCACGGGGTGACGACGGCGACCGTGACGACCCCGTCGGGCCGCCGGGTCAAGGCGCAGGTCACGCGCGGGGTGGCGAGCTTCGCGGACACGGACGAGGCCGGGGTCTACACGGTCAGCACCGCGCGCGGAGAGACGCGGGTGGCCGTCAACCTCATGAGCGCCGAGGAGTCCGACCTGACGCCGCGGCCGCTCCCCACCTTCGTCGAGGGGGCGCGGGCGGAGGCGCCGCCGATCCCCATCCAGCGGGAGCTGTGGCCGTTCTTCGTCCTGCTCGCCCTGGTCCTGTTCGCCGTCGAAGGGGTGCTCTACTGGCGCCGCCAGGCGGGTGGCCGGTTCGCGCTGCCCTACGGGCATGGTGATCGCTGGGCGCTCGGTCTGCGATGCGCGCTGATGGCCGTGCTGGTGATCGCGCTGTTCAAGCCGACGATGCCGCGGTGGATCGACCGGCTCAACGTCGTGTTCCTCCTCGACATGTCCGACAGCATCAGCCTGGCCTCGCGCGAGAACGCGTATCGCTTCGCCGCGCAATCCGTGACGGCGATGCCCCCCGGAGATCAGGTCGGGGTCATCGTGTTCGGAGAGGAGGCGGTGGTGGACCAGCCACTCCGGGCCTCCAACAAGATCGACCGCCCGCAGGCGAAGGTCGGAGGCCGGGGCACGAACCTGGCGCAGGCGCTCCAACTCGCCCTCGCCAGTTCGCCCGCCGGCCAGGCGAATCGCTTCGTGCTCTTGACCGACGGGCGTCAGAACGCCGGCAATGCCCTCGCGGTGGCCCAGGCGGCCAAGGATGCCGGCGCCGACATCTACTACATGCCCGCTCCGCTGACGTTCACGCAGGAGGTCGTCGTCGAGTCGATGGTCCTGCCCCAGGAGGTCAAGTTCGGCGAGCCGTTCCAGGCCAAGGTCGTGGCCTGGAGCCAGGCCGAGACCCAGGGGCGGCTCGCGATGTTCAAGAACGGCGAGTTCCTCGGATCGCAGGTGGTCAAGCTCAATCCCGGCAAGAACGTCTACACGTACCGGCAGTCCCTCGAGCAGAGCGGGATCCACGTCTACCAGGCGGCGATCGAGGTGGACGGCGACACCATCGAGGAGAACAACCGCGCGGTCGGCACCGTCGTGGTGCGCGGGCGTCCCCAGGTGCTCCTCGCCGAGAAGAGCCGCGACCAGGCCCAGGCCCTCGCCGCCGCCCTGCGCGCCCAGCACGTGGACGTGACGGTGGTCGAGCCGGACAAGATCCCGAAGGACATGGCGGGCCTCGGCAAGTACGACGGGATCGTGCTGTCCAACGTGTCCTCGCTCAAGATGACGAAGAAGCAGATGGAGCACATCCGCGACTACGTCCGCGAGACGGGGGGCGGACTCATGATGCTCGGCGGCGAGGAGAGCTTCGGTCTCGGCGGGTACTACCGCACGCCCATCGAGGAAGCCCTGCCCGTGACCATGGAGGTGAAGCAGAAGCTCGAGATCCCGAGCCTCGCCGTGGTCCTGTCGATCGACCGATCGGGCTCGATGGCGATGACGACGGGCGACGAGAAGGTGACCAAGCTCGACATCGCCAAGGAGGCCGCGCACCTCGTCGTCGACCTGCTCGACGAGCGCAACGAGGTGGGGATCATGAGCTGGGACACCGAGTTCCTCTGGGACGCGCCGGTCCGCCCCGCCCGCGACAAGCAGGGGATCCATCGGGCCATCTCGACCATCAAGGCGGGCGGCGGAACGGATGGCTATCCGGCTCTCAAGGAGTCGTACCAGGTCCTGTTCGACCGACCCGCTCTGCTCAAGCACGTCATCTTTCTCTCCGACGGTCAGATGACGCGGGGCGACTTCGCCGGCCTCCTCCGGCGCATGGCCAAGGACAAGATCACGGTGTCGTCGGTGGCCATCGGGAAGGACGCCGACGTGCCGCTGATGGTGGACATCGCCAAGTGGGGGCGCGGGCGCTTCTACTACACGGAGGATGACGCGACCATCCCGCGCATCTTCACGCTCGAGACCCAGCTCGCGTCCAAGGCGTCGCTCGTCGAGCAGCCCTTCAAGCCCGTCATGGCTTCGCCGGCGCACGAGGCGATCCAGGACATCGACTGGAAGGAAGCGCCGCCCCTCGGGGGCTACGTGGCGACCACGATCAAGGGCACCGCGGACCTCGTGCTCATGACGCACCAGGAGGATCCGCTGCTCGCGACGTGGCGCTACGGCCTCGGCCGATCGGTGGCCTTCACCTCGGACGCCAAGGCGAAGTGGGGTGTGCTGTGGGTGCGGTGGGGCGCGTTCAACAAGTTCTGGTCGCAGGTGACGCGGTGGACGCTGCGCACGGGCACGCGCAGCGACACGGTGGCCACCGTGTCCCGGACGGACGACGTGGGCGAGGTGCTGGTGGACGCCATCGACCCCAAGGGCGAGTTCATCAACTTCCTCGATTCGCAGGTCGGCGTCGTCGCGCCGAACAAGCAGCGCGACGTCGTCGAGCTGGAGCAGATCGGCCCGGGGCGGTATCGCGGGCGGTTCCCGGCCGCGCAGGAGGGCGTCTACCTGGTCGGCATGGCCCAGCGGCGAGCGGACCAGATGGTCGGCTCCCAGCTCGCGGGGCTGGTGGTACCGTACGGGCAAGAGTTCAGGGACCTCGGCGTGGACGAGGCCCTCTTGCGCGAGCTGTCGGAGATGACGGGGGGAGGCATGCTGTCGGAGCCGAAGCAGGCGTTTCTCCAGAACCGGCATCGGTCGCGCCTGACCTTCGACCTGTGGCCATGGCTGGTGGGCCTGGTGGCGGTCATGCTCGTTCCCGAGATCGCTCTTCGGCGAGTCGGAGCCGGCATGGTCACACGGATGCTGGGGTGGTTCAAGGGCACGCGTGGCAGTGGAAAGGGAGGTCCCGGACATGACAGCCCAACGGCGACCTGAGTTGGCCGTCCTCGCGGCGCTCGCACTCGCGCTCGTCACCGCGGTGGGCGCGGAGGCGGCGATCAAGACTCGAACGGTCATCGTCCTGCCGTATGCCACCGTGGATCTCGGGCGGGAGGAGCGGTGGATCGGAGAAGGCATTGCCCAGTCCCTGACCATCGGCCTCGTGCAGATGCCCGCGCTGATCCAGATCGATCGCGAGCGCCTCAAGCGGCTGTCCCGGTCCGACGCCTGGGATGATCAGGCCGCGCTCGCGGCGGCCCGCACCCTCGGCGCGGATGTCGCGGTCTACGGCGAGGTGCGGCGCACGGGGACGGATCTGTCCATCGTGCCGCGCTACGTCGAGCTCAAGGGCGAGCGGAGCGAGCGGGTCGCGCTCGACCCCGTCGCGGTGGCGGACGGGACCCTCATGGAGCGGCTTCGCGGCCTTCCGGTGGCCTATGCCCGCGCGCTGAAGATCACCCTGAGCGAAAGTGAGAGCGCCCGCGTGCAGAAATGGGCGAGCCCGACGACCTCGCAGCGCGCCTTCGAGGCCTTCGTGCGAGGGCAAGAGGCGGCGTACCGAGGCGGCCAGGACGGCAATGAAGTGGCCGTCGAGCTGATCGGCAAGGCGATCGAGATCGATCCCCAGTTCGTGGTCGCCCAGTACACGCTCGGCGCCGTCCACCAGAACCTCGGCAATCGCTGGAAGGCCGCGGCGCAGTTCCGCGCCTCGACCCAGCTCGATGCGGCGTATCCCGAGCCCTACAAGGCGCTCGGCGACCTCTTCCTCACCGCGCCGCGCCGCCTGTTCGACCAGGCCATCGAGGCCTATGCCAAGGCGCTCGAGATCCGGCCGTTTTTCGCCGACGCGCACGTGGGGCTGGGCGACGCCAAGGCGGCCAAGGGCGACGTGGACGGCGCGGTCGTCGCGTATCAGAAGGCGCTGGGATTCAACCCGCTCAATGCCAAGGTGCACGTGAGCCTGGGCAAGCTCTACTACTCGGAGAAGGGCCTGTACTACGAATCGGTGCAGGCCTACAAGAAGGCCATCGAGCTGGACGGCAGCTTCCTGGACGCGCGCATGGGATTGGCGGAGGTCTACGAGGACAAAGGGCTGTATCAAGAGGCGATCGGCGAATACCGCAAGGTGGTCGAGGCGGATGGCAAGAATACCGGCGCGCTCTACAACCTCGCCCTCGTCTACGAGAAAGTGGATGCCAAGGAGTCCATCGCCCTCTGGGAGCGCTATATTGCCCTCGCCGGTCCGCTGCCGTCCGAGAAGGACTGGGTCGACGTGGCCAAGCTGCACCTCAGGAAGCTCCGGAATCAGCAGGAAAAGAGCAACTGAGCCCGAGGTCGCTCAGACCCCGGCCAGGTCATGAGTGACCTCCGCAAGGACCCGACGCGTGGGCGCTGGGTGCTCGTGCGTCCGACCACGTCTGGACAGCCTCCCACCGGCGAGTGCCCCTTTTGCCCGGGCAATGAGAGCCTGACCCGACCGGAGATCTCCGCCTATCGCAAGGACGGCTCTCCGCCCGACACCCCGGGATGGTCGGTCCGGGTGATCCCGGAGATCGACCCCTACTTCGGCGTCGAGCACGAGCTGGTCCGGGAAGGCATCGGGCTCTACGACCGGGTCTCACCCCGCGGGGCCACCGAGCTGATCGTGGAGAGCCCCGAGCATGGCGACGCGCCCGCCACGATGCGCGAGGAGCAGTGGGAGCAGGTGCTCTGGATGTACCGCGAGCGGCTGCGCGACTTGAAGGGAGATAGCAATATTCGGGACATCCTGGTGACCCGGCGGCACCGCTCGCCGGGCTCCCGCATCACGCATCCCTACTCGCGCCTCACGGCCATCCCGATCATCTTCGACGACGTCCGCAGGAAGCTCCGGCAGTGCCGTGACTACTACCTGTACAAGCGGCGCTGCATCTATTGCGACATCGTCCGTCAGGACCTGGCCGACGGCGACCGGGTCATCCACGCCACGGAGCACTTCGCGGTCCTCGCCCCCTACGCGGCGCGGTCGGCGTTCGAGACCTGGATCCTGCCGAGGCGCCACGGCTGCTCCTACGAGGACGCCCTGACCGAGGACGTGGTGGCGGACCTGGCCTCTCTCTTGAGGAGCTATTTCCGCACCCTCGCCGGCTCGCTCGGGGACCCACCGTTCGAGATGACCCTCTACACGGCTCCGAATGTGGGGGTCAAGATCCTTCCGGAGGAGTGGTCGACCATCGCCGACGACTACCACTGGCACCTGGAGGTGACGCTCGATCCCTATCGCCGGGCCAGGATCGGGGGCATCTACGTCAGCGAGATGCCCCCCGAAGAGGCGGCGAAAACACTCCGGGACGCCTGGCCTCGAGGGGCGTAAGCGTCGAGATTACCGTAGAACTTCATCTTTTCGGTTGACAGGCAGGGATGTGGGTGGCAAACTCCGACTGTAAGGGTCGGCGATCCTCAAGGTCGGATATAGCGATTACCAGCCAGGCTGGAACCGGATCAGCGAGGTGGACGTCAAATAGATGCTCAGATTCACCAAGCGGGCCGACTACGGATTGATGGCGATGCACTTCATCTCGTCCCACGGCGATGAAGGGGTGGTCAGCGCCAAGCGCATCGCGGAGGAGTTCCACATCCCGCCCGAGCGCCTGGCCAAGATCCTCCAGCGCTTGGCCAAGAAGGGGCTCATCACGAGCCATAACGGTCCCAAGGGCGGCTACGTGCTGACGCGGGAAGCGGGAGATATCACGGTCGGGCAGGTGGTCCGGGCCCTCGAGGGGCCGCTTCGAATCGTGAGCTGCATGTCCGAGAAGGATGATTGCCCGCAATTCTCGCGCTGCAATCTGCGGGGTCCGGTGCAAAAGATCCAGACGAGCATCAGCATGGTGCTCGATGGCATGACGCTGGCCGAATTGGCGGCCGACCCGGTCATCTCGGTCGGTGCGCCGGCCCTGATGAGCCAGCGCGCTGATCAGCCAGCGCTGATCAGATAGAGTGACCCGGAGGGGGAGAATCGATGGCCCTGAAACTGCCGATCTTCATGGACAGTCAGTCGACGACGCCGGTGGACCCTCGGGTCCTCGACGCGATGATTCCGTACTTCACGGAGAAATTCGGGCACCCCGCGAGCCGCAATCACCCCTTCGGCTGGGAAGCGGAAGGGGCGGTGGACCGCGCCCGCGACGAGATCGCCAAGCTGATCGGCGCCCGGGATCCCAAGGAGGTCATCTTCACCTCCGGGGGCACGGAATCCATCAACCTGGCGCTCAAGGGCGTGGCCGAGATGTATCGAGAGAAGGGCAACCACATCGTCACCACGACGATCGAGCAGCGGGCGAGCATGGATGTCGGCAAGCGGCTCGAGCGGCAGGGCTTCGAGGTCACCTACGTCTCGGTAGGGCCGGACGGGCTCGTCGACCCGGCTGAGCTCGAAAAAGCCATCACGCCGAAGACCATCTTGATCTCGGTGATGTTCGCCAATAACGAGATCGGCACCATCCAGCCCATCGCCGAGATCGGCAAGCTCGCCAAGGCCAGGGGTATCGTCTTCCACACCGATGCCACCCAGGCCGCGGGCAAGGTCCCGATCGACGTCGAGGCGATGGGAATCGATCTGCTCTCCGCGACCGCCCACATGATGTACGGTCCCAAGGGCATTGGCGCGCTTTACGTGCGGCGCAAGGGCCCCCGGGTGCGCATCTCGCCGATGATGGACGGCGGCGGGCACGAGCGCGGCATGCGCTCGGGCACGGTACCGGTACCGCTGGCGGTGGGCTTCGGTCAGGCGGCGGCCATCTGCCGCGAGGTCATGCCGGAGGAAAGCAAGCGGCTTGCCGCCTTGCGCGACAAGCTCCAGGAGATGATCGTCGCGAAGGTCGACGAGGCCTACGTCAACGGAAGCGCCGGCCGGCGCCTGCCGCACAACTTGAACATCTCCTTCGCGTACGTGGAAGGGGAGTCGGTGCTGATGGGGCTCAACAAGGACGTCGCCCTGTCGTCGGGCTCTGCGTGCACGTCGGCGACGCTCGAGCCGTCCTACGTCATCTCCGCGCTCGGCGTCGACGCGGAGCTGGCCCACTCCTCGATCCGCTTCGGTCTCCACCGGTTCAGCACGGAGGAGGAAGTTGACTTCGTGGGCGTGCGCACGGTCGAGGTGGTGCTGCGGCTGCGCGAGATGTCGCCGCTGTACGAGCTCGCGAAAGAAGGCGTGGATCTTCGGTCGATCAACTGGAAAGCGGAATAGCGGCGCCCTCGGGGCGCGGAGGCAGGATAACCATGGCATACAGCGACAAGGTGATCGATCATTACAGCAACCCGCGCAACGTCGGGTCCTTCACCAAGGACACGCCGGGTGTGGGCACGGGGCTGGTCGGCGCACCCGAGTGCGGCGACGTCATGAAGCTTCAGATCAAGGTGAACGTCGAGACCGGAGTGATCGAGGACGCGAAGTTCAAGACGTTCGGGTGCGGCAGCGCCATCGCCTCGTCGAGCCTGGCCACGGAGTGGCTCAAGGGCAAGACGGTGGACGACGCGGCCAAGATCAAGAACACGGACATCGTGAACGAGCTCAAGCTGCCCCCGGTGAAGATCCACTGCTCCGTCCTCGCGGAGGACGCCATCAAGGCGGCGCTCCAGGACTACAAGGAGAAGTGGGTCGGGACGGAAGCGTCCGCGGCGAAAGACGCATCGTAAGACCGAGTGATCGAGAGCGAGGAGGACGACGAGCTATGGCGGTGTCGCTGACCGAGAAGGCAACGAAGCAGGTGAAGCAGCTCATCCAGGCCCAGAATCTGGAGAACGTCTATCTCCGGATGGGGGTCAAGGGTGGTGGGTGCTCCGGGATGTCGTACTCGCTCGAGTTCGACAACGAGATCGGCCCCCACGACAAGAAGTTCGAGATCGACGGCGTGCCGGTTGTCTGTGACGCCAAGAGCTATCTCTATCTGAACGGCACGACGCTGGACTACGTGACGGAAGGGCTGACGGGCGGCTTCACGTTCGTCAATCCCAACGCGAAATCGAGCTGTGGCTGTGGCACGTCGTTCTCCGCGTAGGGCTGGACGGTAGCGCAGCGTCGAGCGGCGCGCTCTCAACGGGCGAGACACGGAGAACGGGCCCCGGCGGGCCCGTTCTCATTTTATGGAGCGATGAGCGACTATTTCGCGGTCTTCGAGCTTCCCCGGAAGCTCCAGCTGGACGAGGAGGGGTTGCGGCGGCGCTTCTACGAGCTGTCGCGCCGGCACCACCCGGACTTCCACCAGCTCGCGGGCGAGGACGAGCAGGCGGCGTCCCTCGCCGACTCGGCATTGATCAACCGGGCGTACCGTGCCCTGCGTGACCCGCTCGCCCGCGTCGAGTACCTCGTGGCGCTCGAGGCAGGGCAGGAGAGCAGTGCGCCCGCCAAGCCCGCCGTCCCCCGGAACCTATTGATGGAGATGATGGAGGTCCAGGAGGCGCTCGAAGAGGCGAAGGGCGCCGGGCTCGACGAGGCCGCGCTCGAGCGGCTGCGCGCGGATCGCGGGCGCCTCCTCGACCGCCGCGCGGCGACGGAAGCGGCAATCGTGGCGCGCGGCGCCGAGTGGGACGCCGCCGTCGACCAGGGTACCGACCGCGCGCCGCTGCTCGCGTGGTTCAAGGAAGCCCTCGCCACCCGAGCGTATCTCCGGACCGTCATCGATGACCTGAGCCAAGCGCTCGGGGAGGACCAGGACGCGCATGTCTCGCATCGTCGGCATTGACCTCGGCACCACCAATAGCCTCGTCGCCTACGTGGACGGGGGGATTCCCAAGGTCATCCCCGACGCCGAGGGACGCGCCCTGCTGCCGTCGATCGTGGCGTTCACATCGGCGGGCGTCGTCGTGGGCGAGGCCGCACGGCGCCAGCTCGCGCGCAACGCCGCGCGGACCGTCTACTCGGTGAAGCGCCTCATGGGCCGCGGCTACGAGGACGTTCGTGACGAGCTCGGGCACTTTCCGTTCGAGGTGGTGCCGAGCGCCGAGGTCGTCCGGATCAAGGTCGGTGACCGCGAGGTCACTCCGCCCGAGGTGTCTGCGCACGTGCTGCGCGCCCTGAAGGCCCGCGCCGAGTCGTTCTTCGGCGAGCCCGTGGAGCAGGCCGTGGTCACCGTGCCCGCGTACTTCAACGACGCCCAGCGCCAGGCGACGAAGGACGCCGGACGCATCGCCGGGCTCGACGTGCTGCGGATCGTCAATGAGCCCACGGCCGCCTCGCTCGCCTATGGGCTCGGACGGCTGTCCCAGGGGACCATCGTGGTCTACGACCTGGGTGGCGGGACCTTCGACGTCTCGATCCTGCGCGTCCACGACGGCATCTTCGAGGTGCTCGCCACCAACGGCAATACGCACCTGGGCGGCGACGACTTCGATCGGGTGATGGTCGAATGGCTGCTCGCCGACGTGAAGGCCGCGCACGGCGCGGACCTCGCGGCCGACCCCGAGGCCATGCAGGAGCTCCGCCTGGCCGCCGAGGCCGCCAAATGCCGGCTGTCGTTCGACGAGCGCACGACGCTCACCATCCCGTTCGAGGAATTCACGTACCGGCGGGAGATCGCCCGTACGGATCTCGAGGGGCTGATCGGCCCCCTGGTGGAGTCGACCCTTGGACCGTGCCGGAGGGCGCTCGCGGATGCCGGCCTCGATCCCGCCGGCGTGGACGAGGTCGTGCTGGTCGGCGGCTCGACGCGAATCCCGCTCGTGCGTCGCCGGGTGCAGGAGGTGTTCGGCCGGGAGCCCCACAGCCGGCTGAACCCGGACGAGGTGGTGGCGCTCGGCGCCGCCGTGCAGGCGCAGATCCTCGCCGGGGGCATCACCGACATGCTGCTGCTCGACGTGACCCCGCTGTCGCTCGGGATCGAGACCCTCGGCGGCATCGTGAGCGTGCTGATCTCGCGCAATACGACGATCCCCACGATGGCCAAAGAGGCCTTCACGACCTCCGTGGACGGCCAGACGACGGTGGACATGCACGTGCTCCAGGGTGAGCGCGAGCTGGCGCGGGACAACCGCTCGCTCGCCCGCTTCGACCTGGCGGGCATCGACCCCATGCCCGCGGGCATGCCCAAGATCGAGGTGACCTTTCTCATCGACGCCAACGGCATCTTGCAGGTGAAGGCCACCGAGCTGCGCACGGGGAAAGCGGCGGCCATCGAGGTCAAGCCGACCTACGGGCTCACCGAGGCCGAGGTGGGGCAGATGGTCGAGGACTCTTTCATCCACGCCGAGGCCGACGTGAACGCGCGGCTGCTCATCGAGACCCGGAACGAGGCCGACACCGTCATGACCCACGTCGAGCGCGCCCTCAATCAGGGGGCGCACCTGGCGGATGCGGAGGAGCTCGCCGGGATCAAGGCGGCGCTCGAGCGGCTCCGCGAGGTGCGAGATGGTGCCGACCGCGACGTCATTCGCGAGCGCACGACCGAGCTGAACCGCGCGACGGAGCGGCTGGCTCAGACCATGATGGACCAAGCGCTGAAGGGGGCCCTGGGCTCCAAGCGCGCCGCCGAGATCATGGAGCAGCCGTGATGGCCAAGCACAAGGTGACGTTCCTGCCGATGAACGTGACCGTCGAGGTCGACGACGCGGAGTATCCGCTCGCCGACCACGGCAGGCCCGGGTCGCTGCTCGACATCGCGCTGGCCAAGGGCATTCACCTCGAGCACAACTGCGGCGGAAGCTGCGCCTGCACCACCTGTCACGTCGTCGTCCGCGAGGGCGAAGACAACTTCTCGCCCATGGAGCAAGACGAAGAGGATCGACTCGACACCGCGGAGGGCTTGACGCTCCACTCCCGGCTCGGTTGCCAGGCGGTGGTCCGCGGCGACGTCGTCGTCGAGATCCCGAAGTAGGCGGCGGCCGTCGAGGCCCGCCCCTAGTCTAGGAGAGAGCTGATGTACTGGAAGGACGCCGAGGACATCGCGATCGCGCTCGTGGAGGCCCACCCGGAGGTCGACCCGCTGACCGTCCGGTTCACCGATCTGCATCGGTGGGTCGTGGCCCTTCCGGGGTTCGCGGATGACCCCAAGACATCGAATGAGGGCATTCTCGAAGCGATCCAAATGAAGTGGCTCGAAGAGCATCGGGATCGCTGACCGGCGCGATCGCTGAGCAGCCCGATTGCTGATCAGAGAGACGAATGCGTTCAGGCTCTGACCAATTGCTCCGCGTGTCCAGGCGGCGGCCGCCGGCCGGCGGCGGCCTCCTGCGACCGGCCCTACCAGGCGATGACCCGGTCGGCTTCGAAGATCAGGTCGAGGAGCGCGGAGTAGTCCAGATCTCCGTCGGCAAGGCGGCGCACCGTGATGTCGGGAGCGAGCGCGGGCGCCACGGCGCCGGCGAGGAGCACGACGGTCACCGGGGCGTCCGTCTCGCGCCGCATGGCATCGATGACGGGCGCGGCGAGCGGCGACGCATCGCGCTTCAGAAGGTGCAGAACGCCGGCCATCAGAAGACGATGAAGCGGGACGCTCGGGTCGCGAGGGCGGCGATCCCCTCGGTGTCGATCGGCGTCACGGGATGCGCGTCGGCATTCCAGCTTGCGTCGGGAGGGACCGAGGCAGCCTCGACGTGGAAGGGGATGCCGAGCTTCCGCAGCGACGCGCGGACCTTGGCGATGTCGTCGCCGTCGACGAGCTCGTCGGTGTCCTCGTCGAGGAGATGCGCGCCCGCGCCGGCGAGCACGATGCTGACCTCGTTCTCCCCCGCCACCACCCCGAGGGCGATGCGCATCGCCTCGTTGGCGCGGTGGGAGGCGCGGGGGTCTTCCGAGATGAGGACGAGCACCGGTTGTCTCGTCACGGGATCAGAGCCCCCTAACGAATCGCGCGGTCGAGGAGCGCCACGGCTTTGCCGGGGCGCTGCCGAGCGTCTGGGGGGCGTGGGGGGCCATGTCGGGGCCCCCCACTCAGTTGAGCGAGAGGAAGCGGTCGGTGCCGTTGATGATGTCGGTGAGCACGACGAGCCCGCAGTTGGTCGCCAGATCCGACAGCGGTTGGCGGCGCTTCTGGCAGCCGTAGGCGCAGACGAAGAGCTTGAGGCCGCGCGCGGCGAGCGCCTGCACGCGGGCGTCTTCCACGGCGGTCACCGCGTCGTCGATCAAGTACAAGTAGACGTCGACCCCGCGCGCGAGCGCGGCGTCGGAGAGACCCAGGGCCGTGTCGAGATTGTCGTGGGCAGGCTCGGAAGACAGCATGAGGCCGAGCTTTCTTTTCTCGAGGTCCATCACGCGGCCAGCGTAACATCGCAAAAGAGGAGCCGTCAATGAACCGCAAGGTCTATCTCGATCACAATGCGTCGACCCCAGTGCATCCGGACGTGATCCAGGCGATGCTCCCGTACTTCGGGGAGCGCTTCGGCAATCCATCGAGCGTCCACGGCTTTGGCCGCGAGGCGCGCGACGGCATGGAGACGGCGCGCGAGCAGGTCTCGCGCTTCCTCGAGGTCAAGAAAGAGGAGATCGTGTTCACCTCCGGCGGCACCGAGTCGGACAACATGGCGATCAAGGGCATCGCGCATGCGCGGCGCCGCGGCCACATCATCACCTCGCAGGTCGAGCACCACGCGGTCCTGCGCACGTGCGAGAGCCTCGAGGAGAACGGATTCGAGGCGACCTATCTGCCGGTCGATGGGTACGGGATGGTCGACCCCGAGGACGTGCGCCGCGCCATTCGGCCGGATACCATCCTCGTCACGCTGATGCACGCGAACTCCGAGGCGGGCACCATCCAGCCCATGCGCGAGATCGGGCGCATCACCCGCGAGATGGAGATCCCGCTCCACGTGGACGGGGTGCAGACCTTCGGCAAGGTCCCCATCGACGTGGACGCCTTCGGGATCGACCTCCTGTCCTTCTCGGGCCACAAGATCTACGGCCCCAAGGGCGTGGGCGGGCTCTACATCCGCCGGGGGACCAAGATGGTCTCCGTCCAGCACGGAGGGGAGCACGAGCGGAGCCGCCGCGCCGGTACGGAGAACGTGGCGGGCATCGTCGGCCTCGGCGCGGCGGTGGAGATCCGCGGGCGAGAGATGACCGCCGAAGGCGTGCGCCTCAGTGCGCTCCGCGACCGGCTTTGGGACGAAGTCCGCGCCCGGATCCCCGAGGTGCGGCTGAACGGCCACCCGACGGAGCGGCTGCCCGGCACGTGCAATCTGTGCTTCCGCGGTGTCGAGTCGGAATCGATCGTCCTCGGATTGGATCTGAAGGGCATCGGGGTGTCGGCGGGATCGGCCTGTACGTCGGGCAATGTCGAGCCGTCGTACGTGCTCGTCGCGATGGGCGTGCCGGTCGAGTGGGCGATGGGGTCGGTTCGCAGCTCGCTGGGCCGTGGGACGAGCCGGGCGGACATCGACTACGTCGTCGAGTCCATCCAGCCGCTGGTCGCAAAGCTGCGCAGCCTGTCGGCGGCCCGGGTCTGAGGCGGCAGCAGCGAGAGCGCGGGCGCGGTTGGACGTGGGGCATGGCCGGGAGGGGAGCATGTTCGACAGGATGAGACGTGACATTCGCACGGTCCTCGAGCGCGATCCCGCGGCCCGCTCGGCGCTCGAGGTGGCGCTCTGCTATCCCGGTGTGCACGCGATCTGGCTCCACCGGCCCGCGCACTGGCTCTGGCGGCGGGGCTTCCGGACGCCGGCTCGGTTCCTCGCTCACATCGGCCGCTTCCTCACCGGCATCGAGATCCATCCCGCCGCCACGCTCGGCCCCGGACTCTTCATCGACCATGGGATGGGCGTCGTCATCGGCGAAACCGCCGAGGTCGGCGAGAATGTGACGCTGCTTCACGGGGTGACCCTCGGCGGCACGAGCTTGAGGAAGGAGAAGCGCCATCCCACGCTGGGCACGAATGTCGTCGTGGGAGCCGGTGCCGGGATCTTCGGGGGCTTTACCATCGGCGCGGGCAGCCGGATCGGCGCGGGCTCCGTGGTCGTGAGGGAGGTCCCGCCCAACTCGGTGGTGGTCGGGGTGCCCGGACGGATCACGTCCCGCGATGGCCAGCGCGTGAACGGGGAGATCGACCTCAACCAGGTGGACTTGCCGGATCCCCTCGCGCGGACGCTCGAGCAGCTCGTGGATCGCATCCGCTTCCTCGAAGCCGAGGTCGACCGGCTGAGGCATCACACCGAGGCGCCGGCCTCCGTCCACCCCGACTGAGGCCCGTCGCTCATGCCGGTGGCCCCGGATCGAGGCGGGCCGCGCACCATCATCCACGTGGACATGGACGCGTTCTATGCGTCCGTGGAGCAGCGCGACCGGCCCGAGCTCGCCGGGCGCCCCGTCGTCGTGGGCGCCGATCCCCGCGGCCGCGGGGTCGTGTCCGCGGCGTCGTACGAGGCGCGCCGCTTCGGCGTCCACTCGGCCATGCCCATCGGACGCGCGGCTCGCCTCTGTCCCCACGCGGCCTTCCTGCCCGTCGACATGGTCAAGTACGCGCAGGTCTCGCGCCGGATCATGGAGGTGCTCGCCGAGTTCACCCCGTTGATGGAAGCCATCTCGATCGACGAGGCATTCCTCGACGTGTCGGCGAGCCGCGCGCTGATGGGCGACGGCCCCACCATCGCCGCGCGGATCAAGGCGCGCATCCGCGAGGCCGTCGGGCTCGCGGCCTCCGTCGGCGTCGCCTCGAACAAGTTCGTCGCCAAGGTCGCCTCCGACCTCGAGAAGCCCGACGGGCTCGTGGTCGTGGCGCCGGGCGCGGAGGCGGACTTTCTCGGGCCCCTGCCGATCGCGCGGCTCTGGGGCGTGGGCAGGGTCACGGCCGCCGCGCTCGAGTCCATCGGCGTGCGCACCATCGGCCAGCTCGCCGTCATCCCGGAGGCGCATCTGCAGGCGCGCTTCGGCGCCAGCGGTGCCGCGCTCCGGGGGCTCGCCCTCGGACATGATGACCGGCCTGTCGAGCCGTTCGCGCCGCCCAAGTCCATGGGAGCCGAGGAGACCTTCGAGCGCGATCACCGGGACGTCGAGCGGCTCTGCGCCACGCTGCGCGGGCAGGCGGAGCGGGTGGCGCGGGAGCTGCGCGCGGAGGGATACGCGGGGCGGACCGTCCAGCTCAAGCTGCGCTTCGCCGACTTCTCGACCTTGACCCGGCGCCACACCGCGGAGCCGACGCAGGACGGGCTGCGGATCTACCAGGAGGCCCGGGCGCTCCTCGAGCGGATTCAGCTCGAACAGCCCGTGCGGCTCATCGGGCTGTCCGTGTCCGAGCTGGGGCGCGCGGGCGAGGGCCAGCTCTCCCTGCTCGGCCCCGATGCCGCGCGCCGGGAGCGCCTGTCCCTCGCCCTCGACCGGCTCACCGGCCGGTTCGGCGAGGCGTCGATCCGGCCCGCGAGCCTGCTCGGCCGCGACCAGGGGCGCCGCATCGGCTACTCCGAAAAGCCGCTCCGCCCGACCCGCGCGCCTGAGGAACCACGACCCGACGCCGGCCGTTGAGCGGTCGTGGGCAGGCGTGCTGATACACGCGCGGCATCGGCATCGACGGCCAATCGCGCGCTCCGAGACCGGCAGAGCCTTTACTCGGACCGAAGCCTTGGACTATGGTCGATGATGGCGACGCGGTCCCGCCGCTCGCGGCACGTGCCGTAACCCGTACCTCGACGAGGAGGTCCCGATGAATCGACGCGACAGGCGCTCCAACGTTGGGTGGCTGTTCCTCGCGACGCTCGGCGCGGCGGCGCTCGCCGCGGGCGCGCCCGCGGAGGCGCAGCTCGCCATCTCGGCCAACGACAATAAGCTGGCCCTCGTCAATGGCGTCGCCCAGGTGGTGCAGAATCCCGCGCCCGACACCATCACGATCATCGACCTGAGCGCTCCGGCGCCCAGGGTCGTCGCCGAGATCCCCGTCCCCACCAGCGTCGTGGGGCCGCCCCTCAGCGTGGCCATCACGCCGGACGAGAGCCTCGCCCTGGTCACCTCCGCGATGCAGATCGATCCCGCCGATAAGACCAAGCAGATCCCGGACAACAAGGTGTCCGTCGTCGATCTCAAGGCGACGCCGCCACGGGTGATCACCACGCTCCAGGCGGGCGCCGGCGCGGCGGGCGTGAGCATCAACCGGCAGGGCACGCTGGCGCTCGTCGCCAACCGGTCCGAGGGCACCGTGTCCGTCTTCGGCATCCAGGGCAAGACGGTGACGCCCCTCAGCAAGGTGACCATCGCCCCGGCGGCATCGGGCGTGAGCCATGCGGCCTTCACGCCCGACGGCAAGACCGCGCTCGTCACGCGCGACGGCGACAATTTCATCTCGGTGCTGGCCATCGACGGCACCAAGGTGGAGTACACCAAGCGCGATCTCTCGGCGGGCTTGCGGCCGTATGGGCTCGACATCAGCCGCGACGGCTCGGTGGCGGTGGTCGCCAATATCGGGCGCGGCGGCGGGGACAACGACACCATCAGCCTCATCGACCTCAAGGCCAAGCCGCCGCGCGTGGTCGAGACGGTCACGGTCGGGCAGACGCCCGAGGGCATCCTGCTCTCGCCGGACGGCAAGCTCGCCGCCGTCATCGTGATGAACGGCAGCAACAAGCCGCGGGAGTCGCCCTTCTTCAACGACGCGGGCAAGGTGATCCTGTACCGGGTCGACGGCACGCGGCTGGTTCCGCTCGCTGCCGCGTTCGATCGGACACTGGGCGCAAGGCGTCGCGTTCTCCGCGGACAGCCGCACGATCCTCGTCGGCAACATGGTGGAGCGCAATGTCCAGGTGCTGCGCTGGGACGGCACCTCGCTCACCGATCGGGGGGAGCGGATCCGGGTCAACGGAGGCTCGGCGGCGCTTCGCACCGCGGACCGCCCGTAGCGGCCGCGACAACCGCAAACGCGCTGCCGGCGCGAAGGGAGGTGAGGAACGTGGGCAAGGGCAAGAACATGAAAAAGGAAAAGAAGAAGCCGAAGCAGAAGAAGTAGCGCCGGATGCCCCCGGCGCTGCTCCTCGGCTGTCAGGCGGTCAGCAAGGTGTACGGATCGCGGTCGCTCTTCGAGGGGCTGTCGTTCGGACTCTTCGAGGGGGACCACGTGGGGCTCGTGGGCCTCAACGGTTCGGGCAAGTCCACCTTGCTGAGGATCCTGGCCGGGATCGAGCCGCCCGACACCGGCGGTCGGTCGGTGCGGGGCGGCGTCCGAGTGGGCTTCGTCGCGCAGGACCCGGTGCTGCCCGACCACGGCACGGTCGAGGACGCGATGGGCGAGGCGCTGGCGGCGGTCGACGAAGCCGACCGTCCCGCCCGCCTCGCCCTGGCCCTCGGCCGCGCGGGCTTTCCCGACGGGCGCGCCGAAATGCACACGCTGTCCGGTGGCTGGAGGAAGCGCCTGGCCATCGCCCGCGCGCTCCTGGCCCAGCCCGACGTCCTCCTGATGGACGAGCCGACCAATCACCTCGACGTGGACGGAATCCTCTGGCTCGAGGACGTCCTGGCCGCCGAGGCGCGCGCCTTCCTCGTGGTGAGCCACGATCGCTACTTCCTCGAGCACGTGACCACGCGCATGCTCGAGCTGGGCCGCGCGTACCCGGGTGGCCTGTTCGAGAGCGATGGGCCGTACAGCGAGCTGCTCGTCCGCCGCGACGATTTCCTGCGCGGCCAGGCCGCCTACGAGGACTCGCTCGCGAATACCGTGCGGCGCGAGATCGAGTGGCTCCGCCGCGGGGCCAAGGCCCGCTCGACCAAGGCGAAGGGCCGCATCAAGGAGGCGACTCGCCTCCAGCAAGAGCTCGGCGAGGCGCGGTCGCGCGGCGCTCAGCGGCCGGCGGAGATCGAGCTCGCCTCGTCCGGCCGACGCACGCGGATGCTGCTCTCGGCGCACGGGATCCGGAAGGCGCTCGGCGGCCGCGTGCTGCTCGACGGCCTCGACCTCACCATCACACGCGGGATGCGGGTCGGCGTGATCGGCCCGAATGGCAGCGGCAAGACGACGCTCCTCGGCGTGCTCGCGGGAACGCTGGCGCCCGATGCCGGCGAGGTGGAGCGGGCCGCCGGCCTCCGCATCGTCCGATTCGCGCAGGACCGCTCGGGCCTCGATCCCGATCAATCGCTGCGCCGGGCGCTCGCCCCGGAGGGGGACGCGGTGACGTGGCAGGGCCGAACCACCCACGTCGCCTCGTGGGCCAAGCGGTTCCTCTTCCGGCCCGAGCAGCTCGAGGTGCCCGTGGGGCGCCTCTCGGGCGGCGAACAGGCGCGCGTGCTCATCGCCCGGCTGATGCTCGAGCCCGCCGACATCCTGCTCCTCGACGAGCCGACGAACGACCTCGACATCCCGACGCTCGAGGTGCTGGAAGACAACCTCGCCGAGTTCGCGGGGGGCCTCGTCCTCGTGACCCACGACCGCCTCATGCTCGAGCGGGTATCGACCATCGTCCTGGCCCTCGACGGGCAGGGGGGCGCCGAGGCATTCGCCGACTACGCCCAGTGGGCCGCCGCCCGCGCCACCGGCGAGCGCACGGCGCGCGCTCTGGCCATGGCGACGGCGGCCGCGGCGTCGCCGCGCCGCCCCGAGAGGGAGCGCGCGCGGCCGAAGCGCCTCGGCTACCTGGAGCAGCGCGAGTGGGACGGCATGGAGCGCGCGATCCTCGACGCGGAGACGGCGGTCGAGGCGTGCCGGCGCGCGGCGGAAGACCCCGCGGTCGCCTCCGATCCCGCGGCGCTGCAGGACCGCTACGCCGCGCTCGACACCGCCCGCGCCGCCGTGGAGCACCTCTACGCCCGCTGGGCCGAGCTCGAAGCCAAACAGGCGTAACCGCAGCCTCGCCGAGCGCGCTCAGGCGTGGACGAGGGACGGCGCGGCCTGCATCTGGCCGCACGCGGTCCCTGAGCTGCCCGCTCTGCCGCTGTGCGAGTCGCGCGCGGAGGCTCCGCCTGGCGCACGCCCGGTGCTCGGCGGTGAGCGCCTGCGGAGGGGGTCGTCGAGGCGCCCCTTCGATGCTTCGAGCGCCGGCTCCGCCGGCGCAACCCGGTTCTGGGGGAGGCTCGGAGGGGGCCGTCGAGGCCCCCTCCGATGAACTCAGTCCCCGGCGGCGAACGCGAGACCGGCGGAGGCGGTGAGGAGCTCGGCGCGGCTCGCCAGCGCGATGCTGCGCGCGCTCGCCAGGTCGCGCGTGGCGGCGAGCAGGTCGAGCACGGTGGCGAGCCCCGCCCGCTGATAGGACTCGAACGTCGCCGCGTACGCCTTCTCCGAGGCGGCGAGCAGCGCCAGGGCGAACTCGTGCTTGGCGAGCGCGGTCTTCACGTCCGCATAGGCCTTCCACACCTCCCGCACCGCGCGGAGCTCGCTCGATGCCAGGTCGGCGGCGGCGATGTCGCGGCGCGCCTGGGCCTCGCGCACGGCGTTCTCCCGGGCGAAGCCGTCGAAGAGGTTCCAGTCCACGCTGAGGAACGCCCCGTAGGCGAGCTCGTTCTCGGTGAACGTGCGCGGCCCGCCGGAGATCTGGTAGCGGGCGGCCTGCTGGCTGGCGGATCCCGAGAACGACAGCGTGGGCCAGAAGTCGGCGCGCGCCCGCTTCTGGGCCGCCTCGCGGGCGCGGAGATCGGCGAGGCGCCCCGCCAGGTCCGGGCGCTGGGCGAGCGCGCGGTCGATGATCTGCTCGACGGTCTCGGCGAGCCCCTCGGGCAGCGGCAGCGCGGACACGTCCGCCACCTGCAGCGGCACCGTCGGGTCGATGCCGAGGCTTTCCGCGAGCGCCGCGCGGGCGTCGTCGACCGCGCCCAGGGCCCGCTGCAGCTCGAAGGCGGCGCGGGCTTTCTCCTGGACGGCGAGCAAGAGCTCGGGCCGCGTGGCGAGCCCCTGGTCGAGGCGCGCGCTGACGGCCCGCTCGACCGCCGTCGCCGATTCGAGCGTCGCGCGCTGCGCGGCGACCTGCTCGCGGCTGGCCCCGAGCAGGAAGAAGCTCTTCGAGACGTGGAAGGTGATCTCCTGGTGCTTCCGGTTGAAGCCCCAGTTGGCGCCGAGGAGCTCCTGGCTCGCCTGCTCGACCGTCGCGTCCCGGCGGCCGAAGTCGAGGATCAGATAGCCGAGCTGAGCCCGGGGGACGAGGCTCTGGCCCTCCACGGTGAACGAGCCGTCGGGACCGCGGTCGACGATCTTCGATTGCCCACCCACCGCGCCGACGATCAGGGACGGGAAGTAGGCCGCGGCGGCCTGTCCGCGACGGGCGGCGGCGGCGCGCGCCTGCTCCCAGGCGCGGCGCGTCTCGGGGTTCACGCGCTGGGCGAGGTCGATGAGATCGGGCAGCGCATAGGCCTTGTCCGTCTCGACCTCGACGCGGGGCCGCGGGGCGGCGGTGGCCGCGCGCGCCTGGACCTGGCTCTCGGGCGGCCGCCACGGGGCCGACGGCGCGGGCGGCGCGGCGGCATAGGGCGCCCGCGCGACGTCGAGCATGCCGCACCCCGCGCTCGAGAGCAGCGCGAGCCCCGCCATCACCCGCCAGACCCCGGCGCGGCACACGCCGGCGGGGGCGCTGCGCATCACGGACGGGCGGGCGCAGGAGGCGGCGATCGGCGGTCGGCGAGCGCGGGCCATGGGGAAACGTGAAATGCAGGGGGCATGGTAGCATACGGGCCAGCGAACCCCCACATGCGTGCCGCGCGACCGTCTTCACCTGCGCTGTTCGCGCTCCTCGTTGCCGGCTGCGCCCCCGTCATCAACGTCGAGGGGTCGTTCTTCCCGGCATGGCTCCTCTGTCTGCTCCTGGGCGTGGCGCTCACGGCGGCGCTGCGCCCGGTGCTGGCCAGGGCCGGCCTCGAGCCGCACCTGGGCCCCCTCCTCCTCGTCTATCCGAGCCTCTGCCTCTTGTTCACCTTCACCCTCTGGCTCCTCCTGTATCGGAGCTGAGCAAATGAGCGAATTGGACGCGCGCGCGGGGTGGAGAGGCCCGGTGGGCCGGGTGCTCGGGGCCCTGATCGTCCTCGGCGCGGTGGCGACCGGGTTCTGGGTATGGCGCCTCACCTATGTCGACCCGCGCACCGACGACGCCAGCGTGCGCGCCAACGTGGTCGGCATCGCGCCGCATGTCGCCGGCCCGCTCGTCGCGCTCCATGTCGTGGACAACCAGCCGGTCAAGGAGGGCGACCTGCTCTTCGTGATCGACCCTCGCCCGTACGAGGCCAGGCTCGATCGGGCGCGGGCCGAGCTGCGGCTGACGACGCGGGAGGTCCAGGCGCAGGGCAGTGCGGTCGCGTCCGCGGGGTCGGAGATCACCCGGCGCCAGGCCGATCAGGCCGCCGCCGAGGCGACGCTCGCCCAGGCCGAGACGGGCCCCGTCGTGATCGACGCGGAGATCGCCCGTCTCGAGGCGGAGCTGGCGGCGGCGCAGGCGGCGAAGGCGAGGCTCGGCGCCGACCTCGCGTACGCGGAGGACTATCTCAAGCGCGTCGAGCCGCTCCTGGCGCTCGAGTTCGTCACCGTCGATCGCGTGCAGGAGGCCCGGTCCAAGCAGCGGGCGCTGGCGGCGGCGGTGCAGGAGGCGGAGCGAAGGGAGCGCGCCGCCGCCGCGGGCGTGGTCGAGGCGCGCGAGCGGCGCCGGGCGGCGACCGCCGGCATCGGGGCGGCGCGTGCGCGGCAGCGCGCGGCGACCGCCGGCGTGGAGCAGGGGCGTCACGACGCCGCGCGGGCCACCGGACCTGCTCGGCCAGTACGGCGACGTCAATGCCCGCGTCCAGGCGGCGGCGGCCGCGGTGGCGAGCGCTGAGCTGGACGTCGAGTATTGCCGGGTCAAGGCGCCGTTCGACGGCTATGTCACCAACCTGAACATCGCCGTGGGCGAGTACGCGCGGCAGGGCCAGCAGGTCTTCGCCCTCGTCGACAACCGCGCCTGGTACGTGATGGCGAACTTCCGGGAGACCTTTCTGGCCTCGATCCGGCCCGGCATGGTCGCCGACGTCTACCTGGTCAGCTATCCCGGCCGCCGCTTCCGGGGTGTCGTCCAGGGGATCGGCTGGGCCATCCACCAGGACGACGGCGCCACCGTGAGCGGCCTGCCCGCCGTGCGCCAGACGCTCAACTGGGTGCGCCTCGCCAACCGCATCCCCGTGCGCATCCTCCTCGAGGAGCGGGATGCCGAGCGCCCCTTCCGCATGGGGACGACGGCGGTGGTGACGATCCGGGGCGGGCGCTCACCCGACGCGGCGCCGCGCCCGTAGAGCGATGATAAGGGCCCATCTGCGTAGCGTCCCTCGACCGCCGTGCCACGTAACGCGCGAGACAATCGGCCGACGACTTTCGTCTGCGGGCCCAGACATGGCCCCGCACTCCCTACGCGTCGCGTGCGGCCATCGGGCGCCGCCTCGCATCTGGACCCTTCTCATCGCTCTAGCCGGGTTTCTCCGACGCGTAGCGCCAAGACCGCGCCCCCGTGTCCGCGTCGCTCGTCGCTCGCTCGGCCATTCCTCCAGGAGGAGCTCGGTCGCGCCCCGGCCGCCTGCGGCCGCGCTGCGCATCGTGGTGCCGAGCCTGGTCGGGGCCGTCCTCATCATGCTGTTCCAGATCCCCCACGGCGGCTGGGCCATCCTGAGCATCTTCACGGTGAGCCAGGCCGATGCCGGCGCCTCGCTCCAGCGCGGCGGGGAGCGCCTCCTCGGCACGCTCGCGGGCGGGATCGCGGGCCTGCTCGCCATCATCGCCTTCATCGACTTGCCCTACTTCTTCGCGCCGGCCCTGGGCCTTGCGGTGGTGGTGGGCGTGTACCTCTCCCACGTCATGGCGGCGCCCTATCCGCCGCTGCTCGGCGTCATGACGTATGTCCTCGTGACGCTCTCGCACGTCGAGTTTCCCGAGGACTATGTCGACGTGGCGCTGTGGCGCGTCGCCGCGATCGGGATGGGCGTCGTCCTCGGCACCGGCGCGCAGCTCTTCCTGTGGCCCGACGATCCCATCGACAAGCTCCGCGCCGGGCTGGCCCGCCGCCTGCACCTGGTGCGATCGCTCGTCGATCAGGCCATCGCGCCGCCGGCGACCGCGCCGGCCCGGCCATCGGCGGCGATGCTGACGCTCGGCGACCTGACGACGGAGCTGCAGCTCCTCGCCAATGCCGAAGTGCTCCACGCGTCGCTCCGAGCCCGCCACGCCGAGCACACCGCGCTCATCCTCGAGGTCGCGCGGCTCTTCACCTCGGCGCTCTGGGCGGCCGAGACGACGCCGGCAACGACGGCACGGGTCGGGCTCGACGACGCCGTCCGCGCGCGGCTCCTGGCGATCAGCGAGGAGAGCGCGCGGTTGGCCCGCGCGCTCGAGAGCCGGCGCGGGCTGCTCGGCTCGACCGGCCCGACGGCCATCATCCCGGCCGAGGGCGGGAGCGGGCCCGGCCGTCTCTGCCCAGGCACCCGTCCTCGACGGGATGGAGCGCTCGCTCGGCCGGATCGCATTCCTGACCGGCGCTGCCCGCCCGGCCGGCGCTCCCGCCCGGATGGCCAGCGCATGACGGAGCTGACGCCGGGGATGCTCTGGTCGATCGACGTCTCGGAGCCCGCCACGAGCGTGCGCTCGTGGTCGCTCCGCTCGTGGTCGCCCGACACCGCGGCGCTGAAGATCGGGCTCAAGGCCGCGCTCGGCCTCGAGCTGTGCTACCTGGTGATGCTCGGGCTCGACTGGCCGGGCCTCGTGACCTCCGCGGTCACGTGCGTCATCATCGCGCAGACCACGGTGGGCGCGACCCTCAGCAAGGCCGTGCTCCGGCAGGTGGGCGCCGTGCTCGGCGGCGTGCTCGGCCTGATCGCCATCGTCGTCTTCATGCCGAACCTCCACGACCTCACGTCGTTTCTCGTCGTCCTCGGCGCGGGCTACCTCGTCGCGGCGTGGATCACGGTCGGCGGGCCGCGGACGGCGTACGCGGGGATCCAGACGGCGCTCGCCCTCGGCATCGTGCTCCTCAGCGGGTTCGGGCCGACCACCGATCTGGTGGGCGCGCGGGACCGGGTGCTCGGCATCCTCCTCGGGGCCGGCGTCATGGGCGTGATCGACCAGGTGCTCTGGCCGGTGCAGGCGCGCCGCGCGATGCGTCCCACGCTGGCCCGCGCCCTCCGGCTGATGGCCGACGCTGGCGCGCGTCGGCGCCCGTCGCGGCGACGGCCAGCTCGCCGATCACCCCAAGGGCCTGCGCACCAAGGTCTACCGGATGCTGTCGGCCACGCTCGCCTATCGGGATCAGTCGAGAATGGAGGGCGACCCCGACACGCCGGAGGCCCGCGCGGAGAGCGACATGATCCTGCACCTCGTCACCGACGCCCAGGCGCTCTTGCCCGGGCTCTTCGCCGCGGCCGGAGAGCGGCTGGCCGCGGAGGCGCCGGTTCCGCGCACGGCGTTCGCCGGGCACGTGGAGGAGTTCGAGCGCACGATCGCCGACCTCCTGGACGCGACGGCGGACTCGCTCGAGGGCGGGGCCGCGCAGGGGCTTGCCGAGCTGCGCGCGCGCGCCCGGCAGCTCGGAGAAGGTGTGGATGCCGAGCCGTGGACGGTGCCGGTCGACGAGGCCGGGGACGAAGCGGGCGCGCGGCTCCAGAGCCGCCACGTGACGAGCCATCAGCTCTTGCGCCTGGTCACCCGCCTCGCGCCCGACACCTGAGAGACTCGGAAGGGGGCTCGAGCCCACTTCCGATGCCTCCCCGAACAGGCCGGACTGCGCCGGCGAAGTCCGGCGCTCCGATACGGCGGTCGACTCCGAGTGGCCCAACATCGCTCGGGGCTTCAGAGCAGGCGGGCGAGGAAGGCCGCCCGGGCCATGCGCTCGCGGATGGAGGCGACCCGGCGGCGGTACGCGGGCGACTCGGCTCCCGGATGCCAGACCGCGGGGTTCGGCAGCGCCGCGGCGAGCTGTGCGGCCTCGGCGGGCCCCAGCTCCGATGCGGGCTTGCCGAAGTAGCGCTGGCTCGCCGCGCCGACGCCGTAGAGGCCGGGGCCGAGCTCGACCACGTTCAGATAGAGCTCGAGGATGCGGCGCTTGGACAGCGCGCGCTCCATCTGCCACGTGAGGATGGCCTCCTTGGCCTTGCGCCAGGGATTCCGCGACGGCGACAGCCACAGGTTCTTGGCGAGCTGCTGGGAGATCGTGGAGGCGCCGCGCGGCAGCTCGCGATCCCGCAGCGCGTCCTCCAGCGCGTTCTGCAGCTCGGCCAGCTCGAAGCCGCGGTGCGAGAAGAAGTTGATGTCCTCGGCCACCAGCACGGCGCGCTTGATGTCCGGGGAGATGGCGGCATACGGCGTCCACGTCCACGCCACGCGCGCGGGCTTGCCGAGGATCCGCTGGCGGGCCCGGTACTCGTCGATGAAGGCGGTGGTCTTGGGCTGCTCGCGCGCGAGGCGCGCCACGTCCGGCCACGTCACCGCCTCCCACGCGGCCCAGAGCGCGATCGCGGCGAGGACGGCGAGGAGGAGGCGGAACGCCCAGCGGGAGCGCGGTCTCGATCTGGCCATGGGGCAAGCGGCCGGCTATCTATACCACGGCCCTGCGGCACCTGCCCTTGTCCTTCCGGCGCCTTTCCTCTATGGTCAGAGGGTTGCTCGGAGACGCAGCCCACCCAGATTCGAAAGGAGACCATCCCATGCCGCCTGTTGACCCGAACGAGGTGATGATGACCGGCGAGAATTCCTTCATCCGGCTGAGCCCCGACGGCGGCAAGACGCTGTCGGATCGGGCGAGCCACTGGCGCGTCCTGTGGTGCCCGGCGGGCGGCGGCCACGTCCTGTTCTTGCAGAGCACGCTCACCGACGGCCACGTGAAGATCTACAGCGACAATATCGGGGTGGCGCGGTGGCTCCAGAAGTCGATCGAGACGCCTGCTCTTCCCGGCGTTCGCCGACACGTCCCTGCCCGTCATCTCGGCGAGCTTCGAGCGGGACGGGGGGCCCTGGTCGACCGCCACCGAGTCGGTGGTCACCGCCGACACGGAGATCACGCTGTCCTGGTACGACTGCATCGAGCCGTTCGTGCTCAATGCGCCTCCCGGCTTCAATGACCGGCCGATCGGCGTGTTCAGCACGTTCTTCCCGGCGCGCTCGGCCCAGCTCGAGATCGACGGGCGCGTGGCGACGGGCAGCGTGTGGGCGGAGATGCGCGGTGACCGGCAGGGCTCGAGCGCCACGCTCGCGTGGTCGGAGACGTGGGTCAAGCCCAGGAAGTAGCCGGGCGCCGATGAAGTATTTCGAAGACGTGCGGGTGGGGGAGACGGCGGTGCTCGGCTCGAGCACCGTCAGCGAGGCGGAGATCCTGGCGTTCGCCCGGAAGTACGACCCCCAGCCGTTCCACACGGATCCCGAGGCCGCGAAGACGTCCTTCTTCGGCGGCCTGATCGCGAGCGGCTGGCACACGTGCGCGATCATGATGCGGATCTCGGTGGAGGCGATGCAGCGCGAGCAGGCGGCGGGCGCCGGGTCGCCCGGCATCGACTCCTGCCGCTGGCTCAAGCCGGTTCGCCCCGGCGATACGCTCACCCTCAAGCGGGAGATCCTCGAGGCCTGGCCGTCCCGGACGAAGCCGATCGGCTTCGTCCGGAGCCGGTCGGAGATGGTCAACCAGAAGGGCGAGACGGTCCTCGCCATCGTCGGCGTCACCATGCTGAGGCGCCGCCCGGATACCGCCGCGTGAGCGACCTCGTCCACTTCGAGGACGTCGAGGTCGGTCAGACGCATCGCTTCGGTCGCTACGAGGTCACGGCGGAGGAGATCATCGAGTACGCCCGCCAGTTCGACCCCCAACCCTTTCACGTGGACGAGGAGGCGGCCCGGCAGAGCCAGTTCGGCGGGCTCATCGCCAGCGGCTGGCACACGGGCGCGATGCTGATGCGCATGGTCTGCGAGTCGGCCATTCCCGGCCACGCGACGAACGGCGCGATCGGCTTCGACGATCTGAAATGGCTCAAGCCCGTCCGCCCGGGCGACGTGCTGTCCGTCGAGAACGTGGTCGTGGAGAAGGTCGAGTCCCGCAGCCGGCGCGACATCGGCGTCGTCAAGATCGCGGGCCGCGTCCTGAACCAGACGGGCGAGGCGGTGATGTCGCTGACCTCGCTCGTCTTGTATCGGCGCCGGCCCGGCGCGTGAGCGCGCGGCGCGCCCGGAGCACCCCGCGCGGGGGGCTCCCCGCGTGAATTGGTTCGCGCTGTCGTTCGGCGCGGCGCTGACCCAGGCCACCCAGTTCGCCCTCGTGAAGGGCCGGGCGCGCGGCATCCCGCCGCTCGTGATCGTCACCTGGACGCAGGCGGTCGCGACCGCGAGCTGGGCGGCGTTCTTCCTCGTCACCGGCCACCCGTTCGCGCTGCCGAGCTTCGCCTGGCCCGCCGTCGCCGTGTGCGCCGTGCTCGTCATGGGGATGAGCGGGCTGCTCGCCCGCGCGAGCGCCCGCGGCGACATCTCGATCGTGGGACCCGTCTTCGCGCTGAGCCCGATCTTCACCGTGCTCCCCGATGCGGCGCTCTCCGGCACCTGGCCGAGCCCGCTCGGCTGGGTCGGCCTCGCGCTCTCGGTGCTCGGCACGTCGACCTTGTCCGGCAGCGGCACGGGATGGCGCGGCCTGGCCGCGCTCTTCGCCCGCCGCGACGCGCTCGATGCGCTCGGCGCCGCCATCCTCCTCGGTCTGGTCGCCGCGGTGGATCGCTGGGGCGCCCGCACCATCGGCCCCGCGAGCTATCTCCTCGGCTCGCACGGCGCCACCGCCGTGCTGGCGGGGGTGATCGCCGTGCTCACCACGCCCGCGGGACTTGCCGAGAGCGTGCGCGTCCGGAACGT
The DNA here is from genome assembly GCA_963840495.1 of uncultured Candidatus Rokubacteria bacterium. Lineage (GTDB taxonomy): Bacteria > Methylomirabilota > Methylomirabilia > Rokubacteriales > CSP1-6 > CAWIZN01. Next base: position 13,028 of record CAWIZN010000076.1, on the reverse strand, counting down.
CGTCACGCTGGTCGGCCACGGGCTCCTGGGCGCCGCGGGGACGGGAATGCAAACGACCGCGCTCACGATGGCCCCCGCGGCCTACGTCAATGCCATCCGCCGCATGTCCTCGGTGGTGGCCGTGCTCCTCGGCCGCGCGCTCTTCGCCGAGCCGGACCTGGGCCGCCGCCTCTCCGCCGCGCTCCTCGCCTGCGCGGGCGCCGCCTGCCTCCTCCTCGCGGGCCGATGACGCGCCGAACGCAGCGATACCGTGGCTAGCTACGAGTTGCTCACAAACCCGCAGGTGCCCAGAAAGGTCCAGATCCGAGGCGGCGCCCGAAGGCAGCACGCGAGGCGAAGTCTCGTAAGGGGAGTGCGGGGCCATGTCGGGCCCCGCAGACGAAGTTCGTCGGTCCGACAATCTCGCGCGTTACGTGGCACGGCGGCCGAGGGCGCCGTACCTCCGCAGATGGGCCCTTATCGGCCCCCCGGGGAGTAGAGGTGGCAGGCGACGAGGTGGCCGGCGTCGGCGCGGAGCGGGGGCTCCTCGGTGGCGCAGCGGGGCATGACGTAGGGACAGCGCGGGTGGAAGTGGCAGCCGCTCGGCGGATCGAGCGGGCTCGGGACCTCGCCGCTGAGCACGATGTCCTCCCGGGCGGAATCGAGGTCGATGGGCAGCGCGGCGGCGAAGAGCGCCTTGGTGTAGGGATGCTTGGGCTCGGTGGACACGAGGCCGGCCTCGCCCCACTCGACGATCTTGCCGAGGTACATCACGGCGATGGTGTGGCTCATGTGGGCGACGGCCGCCAGGTCGTGGGCGATGAAGAGATAGGAGACGCCGAGGCGCGCCTGGAGATCGCCCAAGAGGTTCAAGACCTGGGCGCGGATCGAGACGTCGAGGGCGGAGACGGGCTCGTCCAGGACGATGAGCCGCGGCGACAGCGCGAGCGCGCGCGCGATGGCCACGCGCTGGCGCTGGCCGCCCGAGAACTCGTGGGGGAAGAGGTCGGCCGCGCGCTGGGGCAAGCCGACCAGGTCGAGCAATTCGAGCACGCGGCGGCGGCGCTCCGGAGCGCTCGGGCGCTCGTTGATGTCGAGCGGCTCGGCCACGATGGTGGCGACGCGCATCCGCGGATCGAGCGAGGCATACGGATCCTGGAAGACGGCCTGGACCGCCTTCCGGTAGCGCTTGAGCGCCTCGCGGCCGAGCGCCAGCACGTCCTCGCCCTGGAAGCGGATGGCGCCGCCCGTCGGCCGCTCGAGGCCGAGGATCATCTTCGACGTCGTGGTCTTGCCGCAGCCCGACTCGCCGACGAGGCCGAGTGTCTGTCCCGCGCCGATGTCGAACGAGATCCCGTCGACCGCGCGCACCGTGGCCGTCGAGAGGCCCAGCATGCCCTGGCGCACGGGAAAGTGCTTGGTCAGGCCCTCCACCTCGAGGAGCGCGCGCGGCTCGGCGGTCATCGGCGGCGTCACGCGGCCGGCGCGTGCAGCCAGCAGCGCGCCAGGTGGTCGGCGCCGAGGGCGAGCGCGGGCGGCTCCTCGACGCGGCAGCGCTCCATCACGGCGGGACAGCGCGGGGCGAACGAGCAGCCCGGCGGCAGCTCGGCGAGGTCGGGCGGCTGCCCCTCGATCGCGGTGAGCCGTCCCCGCCGGGCGCCGAGGCGCGGGATCGACTCGATGAGGGCGCGCGTATAGGGATGGGCCGGCTGCCTGAAGATCCGGCGCACCGGTCCGATCTCCACGATGCGGCCGGCGTACATCACCGCCACGCGGTCGCAGATCTTCGCCACGATGCCGAGGTTGTGCGTGACGAAGATCATGGCCAGGCGATGCTGCTGCTGGAGGTCTTTCAGGAGCCCGAGATACTGCGCCTGGATCGTGAGGTCGAGGCTGGTCGTCGGCTCGTCCGCGATGAGCAGCCGCGGCGGCGCCGCGATGGCCATGGCGCCGACCACGCGCTGGCGCATGCCGCCCGAGAGCTGGTGCGGGAACGCGGAGAGGCGCGCGGCGGGCGAGGGGATGCGCACGGCGGCGAGCAGCGCGGCGGCGCGCTCGGACAGGGCCTTGCCGCGCAGGGCGTGGTACATGCCGGCGGCCTCGCGCACCTGCATGCCGATCGAGAACACCGGGTTCAGCGAGCTCATCGGGTCCTGCAGGATCATCGCGACCTTGCGGCCCCGGATCTGCTGCATCTCGGTCTCCGTCTTCGCGAGCAGATCGTCGCCGTCGAGGAGGATCTGCCCGCCGAGGATCCGCGCCGCCGGCCGCGGGACGAGGCGGATCAGCGAGAGACACGTCATGCTCTTGCCCGAGCCGGACTCGCCGACGAGGCCGAGCGTCTCCCCCTCGTCCACGCTGAAGGACACGCCGTCCACCGCCTTGATCGTGCCCCAGCGGGTGACGATGTGCGTGCGAAGGTCTCGGACGTCGACGACGGGACCGGACACGGACACGGCTGCCGACGCCCTCAGAGCTGGCGCAGCTTCGGGTCGAGGGTGTCGCGCAGCCAGTCTCCGATCAGGTTGAACGCGAGCACGACCAGGAGAATGGCGAGGCCGGGGAAGAACGACGCCCACCACGCGCTCGTCACGTACTCGCGCCCCTCCGAGATCATCGAGCCCCACGCGGGCGTCGGCGGCGGAATCCCCGCGCCCAGGAACGACAGCGACGCCTCGACGATGATGACGTAGCCGATCTGGAGCGTCACCAGCACCACCAGCGTATTGAGCGTGTTCGGGAACAGGTGCCGCGTGATGATGCGCCAGCCCCCGGCCCCCGCGATGCGGGACTGGGCGATGAAGTCGAGCTGCATCAATGTCAGCACCTGCGCGCGGATGACGCGCGCGTAGCGCGCCCACAGGATCACCGCGATGGCCACGACGACATTGGTGAAGCTCGGGCCCACCGTCACGGCGAGGATCAGCGCGAGGAGGATGACCGGGAACGACATGGTGGCGTCGGTGAAGCGCATGAGCGCGATGTCCACGCGCCCCCCGTAGTAGCCCGCGACCAGCCCCACCGCGGCGCCGAAGGCGCTGGCGAGGAGCACGGTGACCACGCCCGCGGCGAGCGACACCCGCGCGCCCCAGATGATGCGCGAGAGCATGTCGCGGCCGAGCCGGTCGGTGCCGAGCGGATGCTCCCAGGTTCCGCGCTCCTCCCAGACGGGAGGCCGGAAGCGCTTGCGCAGCGACTGCTCTTGCGGATTGCTGAGGCCGAGCAGCGGGGCGAGGAGCGCCACCACCACGAAGGCGCCGATGACGCCGAGCGAGAAGAGCGGCAGCCGCTGCGACCGCCGCGCCCGGACGGCACGGGGCTCGACCTCGGGCAGGGCCAGCGCGGCGCCGCCGGCGGGCTCAGCCGCCACGGCGCCTACCGGGCATGGCGGATGCGCGGATCGATCACCGCGTAGAGACAGTCCACGCACAGGCTGACCGCGGCGACGATGGCCGCGGTGGTCAGCACCACCGCCTGGATCACCGGGAAGTCGCGCGAGCTGATGCCCTCGTAGGCGAGCCGTCCGAGGCCGGGCCACGCGAACACCGTCTCCACCACGATGGCCGTGGTCACGAGGATCGCGAAGTAGATGCCCGCGAAGGTGACGACGGGAATCAGCGCATTCTTGAGGGCGTGCAGCCAGACCACGCGGCGCTCCGCCACCCCCTTGACGCGCGCCAGCTTGACGTAGTCGGAGTCGAGCACCTCGAGCATGCTCGAGCGCAGGAGTCGCATCATGCCGGCCACCACGAACCAGCCGAGCGTGAAGCCGGGCAGGATGTAGCTGACGAGCCCCGCGTCATTCCCCGCCGCGGGGAGCCACTGCAGGCGGCCGGACACGAACTCGACGAGGATGATCGCCAGCCAGAACGTCGGCAGCGACTGGCCGAGCACCGCGATGACCTGGGCCGCCCGGTCGACGCCGGTGCCCTTCTTCACCGCGGCCATCACGCCCAGCGGAAAGGCCATGGCGAGCGAGATGCCCATGGCGAAGACGGCGAGCTTGAGGGAGTTGGGCAGGCGCTCCCGGATCAGCTCGATCACCGGCTTGCGCGCGCGAAGCGAGGTGCCGAAATCCCCGCGGACGGCCTTGCCGACGAAGGAGAAGTACTGCTCGACGTAGGGCCGATCGAGACCGAGGTAGCGCCGCGCCTCGGCATAGTCCTCCTGGGTCGCCGACATGGGCAGGATGAGGTGCAGCGGGTCGCCGGTGGCCCGGGCGAGGATGAAGACGACGACCGACAAGATCGCCAGAGCCACCAGCGACTGGAAGAGCCGCGCCAGGACGAAGCGGATCACCGGCGCCGCGTCACCCGATCCCTACTTCGACGAGGCGAGCTGGTCGAAGAAGAGGTCGTACATCACGGTGCCCGGATTCCACTTGCCGAGCGTCTTCGACGTGGCGTAGGCCGAGTGCAGGTACACCACCGGCACGCCGTAGTGCTCGCTGCGGATCCGGGTGTAGATGTTGCGCATCAAGGTGTTGATCTTCTCCCTGTCGGTCTGGCGCATGACCTGGGCGATCATGCCGTCGACCTCGGCGTCGTTCACGGTGTCATTGGCCTTCGACGGCCCATAGGCCTGCTTCTCGAGCAGGGCGATAGGTGCCGATCCAGTCCCGGTTGGCGATGTTGTAGTAGCCGATCGACCCGGGCACCTTGCGGTCCACCCAGAGCTTGCGGAACGCGGGATAGTCCACCGGGATCAGCTTGGTCTTGATGCCGATCTGCTCCCAGTAACCCGCCACCGCCTCGGCGAAGGCCTTGCCCTCCGGGAGCCCGGGGAGCTGATACGCGTAGACGTCGAGGTTGAAGCCGCCCGCCTGCCCGGCGTCGGCCAGGAGCTTCTTGGCGCGCGCGGGGTCGAACGGATACGTCATCTCGGGCGTCACCTTGAGGCCGATGTCCTTGAACGACCAGGAGAGTCCCAGCGGGATGGCCGCGGGATCGGCCTTGCCGGCGAAGATGGACTGGGCGATCTCGTTGCGATCCACCGCGAGGTTGAGCGCCTCGCGCACCCGCTTGTCCTTCATCGGCGCCGGCCAGCCATCCGGACCGAAGACGACCCACATGCTGAGGATGGCCTCGTCCTTGCGGAAGTACACCGGGAAGGCTTCCTTCTCCAGCTCCTTCACGCGCTCCCGGCTCACGTCGGCCACGTCCACCTCGCCGCGGCGCAGGAGGGCGATCCGCGTCGTCTCCTCGGGCACGAGCCTGAAGGTGACGTTCTTGTACTTGGGGGTGCCGATGCGCCAGTGGTTGTCCACGGCGATCATCTTGATGTGCGCGCCCGTCACCTGCTCGACGAACTTGTAGGGGCCGCTGCCCACGGGCTTCCTGGCGAACGCGTCGTCGCCGTTGGCCTCGATGTACTTCTTGGGCAGGACCATGCCCTCGGTCGACAGCGAGCGCGAGAGATAGGTCGGGATGATGAGCGTCGGCTCCTTGGTCACGATCACCACGCGATCCGGCGCCGGGGTCTCGATGTCCTGGATCAGGGTGCGGAGCGGCCCGGCATACCCCGTCGTCGAGCGCTTGCCGATGGCGCGCTGCAGGCTGAACTTCACGTCCTCGGAGGTCACGTCGTCGCCGTTGTGGAACTTGACGCCCTTGCGCAGGTGGAAGGTCCAGCGCTTGTAGTCGGGCGAGTTCTCCCATTTCGTGGCGATCCCGCCGCTGGTCGACGGCTGGCCGTCGGGGGTGGTGCCGACCAGGTAGTCGAACATCATCGACAGGTAGTACTTCACGATGTGGCCGCCCAGGACGGGGTCGAGCACCTCGGTGGAGAAGCTCGACAGGGCGACGGTGAGGTCGGTCTTTCCCTGGGCCCATCCCGGCCCCGCTGCGACCAGCGACGACCAAGGCCAGAGAGAGAAGGGACACGACCAGCGTCCGGCTCGCTCGCTTCATGGGGTACACCTCCGTTGCCATCGGGTGATCGGGAACCGTCGGGCGCGAGGAGCGACCCCGAGCCCACCCAGACCCTACCTCGGGATGCCGCTCGGGGCAAGCGGTGCGTGGCGTTTCGGGCCCGGCGGGCGCCGGCGGCCCGCCGCAAGAGTGGCGCCCGGCGGTCAGGCGCTCCACTCGCGCGGCCCGTCGTCGGTATAGCCGCACTGGTCACACGGGGAGAAGTAGTGGGCGGCCGGGGGCATGGCCACAGCGAGCCGCAGCGACAGGTCCGCGCCCACGTTCTGGATATGGTGCACCGTGCCCCGGGGCACCCACACGATGTCGTCCTTGGCCGCCTGCACGACGGTGCCGCCCGTCAGCTCCCACTGCAGGCGCCCGGCCAGGACCACCCACCACTCGTCGAAGTCGCGGTGCCAGTGCGGGCGATTGCCCGCGCCCGGCGGGCTCGCGATCAAGGTGACGAGCTGGCGCTCGTCCGCGATGATCCGCTTGGCCCAGGGCCCCGGGCCCATTTGGCCGACCACGTCGGCGACCCGCGTGTGCAGGACATTGGGCCAGACCTGGTTGGCGGCGGTGGGCGGCGTCGGGCCCGACGGCGAGATGGCTGATGACGATGGTCGGCGGCACAGCGGGGTCGGGCATTGCGCACCTCTCCAGTCGGCGGTGACCGACGGCGGCCACGCCGCCGTCGGCCTGCCGGGTCCGAGGCGCCGGTCATGCGGCCGTCCGGCGCGATCGCGATGAGCTGATTGCGTCCCGTGCTGCTCACGGAGTTGCCGGGCGATCATGACCCGGCCGCGCGAGGGAGCGCAACCCCGCGTTGACGGCTCGCGTCCCTCCACCGTAGTGTGCTGGCGTGAGTGATGCGCGGCGCGAACGGCCACGACGACGCGGGGATCGATCTGAGGTGGGGACAGGCCGCGCGCGCCGGGCGGTCTCGTGGCTGCTCGGGGCGATGCTCCTCTCGGGCTGCGCGGGCGGGGCGGGACCGGCGCGGACCTACACCGATCCGTTCAGCTACTGCGGCGCCGTCGGCACGGTCGACGCCCCCGATCCGCGCTACACGGGAGCCGCGGTGCCTCCGGCGATCGCCCAGGGGCTGCGGCGGGCCTTCAAGGCCCCCGCGGATGCGCCGCTCGAGGCCTTCACGCGCGGGACCTCGTGGCGCTGCGTCGACGGCAGGGTGTACGCGTGCAATGTGGGCGCGAATCTTCCCTGTGACGAGAAGGCCGACACGAGCCGCACGCCGAGCGCGCCGATCGCGGAGTTCTGCCGGCAGAACCCCGGCGCTCCCGTGGTCCCCATGGTCGTGACGGGCCGCGCGACGGTCTACGAATGGCGATGCGCGGCAAGCGTGCCCGTCATCGAGCGCCAGTTCGCCGTCCCCGATTCGCGCGGCTACCTCAAGAACATCTGGTACGAGATCCCCCCGCCGAGCTAGCGCGCAGCCATTTGGGCGCTCGCATGCCGTGACCGGGCGGGGGACGCGGAGGGGGCCGGGGGATGGGTCCTCAGAGCCCTTCCCGCTCTGCGCGACGACGACATAGCGGCCCAGAGTGGGAACGCCTCCCCGGGTGACCGGTACGGAGTCGGCGGTGGTCGGAGGACCCATCCCCCGGCCCCCGCCGCGTCCCCCGCTCGTCGCGCGCGTGGTGCGGCATTCGCGAATAGTGCGGGCCAGCGCCCTACGCTAGGCGGATCTTCGCTTCGATCGCCCGCTGCAGCACGTCCGCGCACTCCACGAGGCCGAGCGCCGACGTGTCGAGGGCGAAGGAGGGGTGCTCGGGGACCTCGTAGGGCGAGGAGATGCCGGTGAACTCGGCGATCTCCCCGGCGCGCGCCTTGCGGTACAGCCCCTTGACGTCGCGCGCCTCGCACACCGACAGCGGCGTGCTGAGGTAGACCTCGAGGAAGCGGTCGGCCCCGACGATGGCCCGCGCCCGGTCCCGGTCGTCGCGGAACGGCGAGATGATCGGGACGAGGACGATGGTCCCGGCGTCGTTGAAGAGCCGGGCGACCTCGGCGGCGCGGCGGATATTCTCCGACCGGTCGCCCCGCGAGAAGGTGAGGTCCCGGTTCAGGCCGAAGCGCAGGTTGTCGCCGTCGAGCACGTAGACGTGCCGTCCCTCCTCGTGGAGCCGGCGCTCGAGCTCCTGGGCGATGGACGACTTCCCCGATCCGGACAGGCCGGTCATCCAGATGGTCACCGCCCGCTGGCCGAGGAGCCGCTCGCGGGCGGCGGCGGAGACGGGGCTCACCTCGGCGCGGATATTCTCGGACTTCGGCGCGGACAGCCCGCCGGCCGGCGCGCGAAGCTGGCTCTCGGGCATCCGGTCGATGATCATGCCCGCGGCCACGGTGCCGTTGCCGATCGGATCGACGACGACGAAGCTGCCCGTCAGCCGGTTGTTCTTGTAGGGATCGAGGAAGAGCTTCTGATTGGTCTGAAACGCCACGCGGCCGATCTCGTTGAGGCCGAGCGCCTGCGAGGGCACGCGGCTCAGGGTATTGACGTCCACCCGGTATTCCACGCGCTTCACGACGGCCTTCACCGTCTGGCTGGTGTGCTTGAGCAGGTAGGGCCGGTCCGTCTCCATCGGGGCATCGGCCATCCAGACCAGCATGGCCTCGAAGCTCGACTGCACGGACGGCAGGTTCCGGGGGTGCACGAGGAGATCGCCGCGCGAGAGGTCGATCTCGTCCTCGAGCGTCACCGTGATCGACATCGGGGCGAAGGCGTACTCGTGCTCCCCGTCAAAGCTCAGGATGGACTTGACGCGGGTCGTCCGCATCGAGGGCAGGGCCAGGACCTCCTCGCCCTTCTTGAGCACGCCCGAGGCGATCTGTCCCGCGTAGCCCCGGAAATCCTGGTGCGGCCGGATCACGTACTGCACGGGCAGTCGCAGGTCGATGAGGTTCCTGTCGCTGCCGACATAGACGCTTTCGAGGTGATCGAGCACGGACTCGCCGTGGTACCAGGGCATCTTCGGGCTCCAGGTCACCACGTTGTCGCCGTTGAGCGCGCTGATCGGGATGAACTTGAGGTCGGCGATGCCGAGGCGCGTGGCGAAGTCGGTGAACTCGCCGACGATCCGGTCGAACACGTCTTGCGAGTGGTCGACGAGGTCCATCTTGTTCACGGCGACGAGGAGCCGCGGAATCCCGAGCAGCGAGGCGATGAACGAGTGCCGCTTCGTCTGCGTGAGGATGCCGTGGACGGCGTCGATGAGGATGATCGCCAGGTGCGCGGTGGAGGCCCCCGTCGCCATATTGCGCGTGTACTGCTCGTGGCCGGGCGTGTCGGCGATGATGAAGTTCCGCCGGGGCGTCGAGAAGTAGCGATACGCCACGTCGATCGTGATGCCCTGCTCGCGCTCCGCCCGGAGGCCGTCGGTGAGGAGGGCGAAGTCGATCTCGGGGCCGGTGCCGACCCGGGCGCTGTCCGCGCGCAAGGTCGAGAGCTGGTCCTCGTAGATGGACTTGGTGTCGTGCAGCAGCCGCCCGATGAGGGTCGACTTGCCGTCGTCGACGCTGCCCACGGCGGAGAAGCGCAGGAGGTCCTTCGACGCGTTCCGCTCGAGGAAGTCGAGGATGCGCTGGCGGCTCGCCGGCTCGCTCATGTCAGAAGTACCCCTCCCGCTTCTTTTTCTCCATGGACCCGTCGGAGTCGTGGTCGATGACCCGCGTGCCGCGCTCGGAGGTGCGGGCGACCATCATCTCCTCGACGATCTCCTCGACGCTCGAGGCCGTCGAGCGAATGGCCCCGGAGCAGGGGACGCAGCCGAGGCTGCGGAACCGACAGAGGATCTGCTCGACCTGCTCGCCCGCCGACGGCCCGTAGCGCTTGCCCCGGCCGAAGACGTGATCGAGGACGATGATCTGTCCATTACGGACCACCGCCTCGCGCGGCTTTGCGAAGTAGAGCGGATTGACGGGGATCTGCTCGAGGTAGATGTACTGCCACACGTCGAGCTCCGTCCAGTTCGACAGCGGGAAGACCCGGATCGACTCGCCGGGATTGACCCGCGCATTGTAGAGGTTCCACAGCTCGGGGCGCTGATTTTTGGGATCCCACTGACCGAATTGGTCACGGAAGGAGAAGAACCGCTCCTTCGCGCGCGATTTCTCCTCGTCGCGCCGCGCGCCGCCGATGGCGGCATCGAAGCGATGGTGGCGGAGGCCGGTCAGGAGAGCCTCTGTTTTGAGGAAGCCGCAACAATTTTGCGTGCCCAGGTCGAACGGATTGGCGCCCGCGGCGATGGCCGGCTCATTGCGCCACACCAGGAGGTCGGCGCCGATCTCCTTCACGCACCGGTCCCGGAACTCGTACATCTCGGTGAACTTGTAGCCCGTGTCCACGTGCATCAGGGGAAACGGGATCTTGCCCGGATGAAAGGCTTTCTGCGCCAGCCGGAGCAGGCACGACGAGTCCTTGCCGATCGAGTAGAGCAGCACCGGCCGCTCGAACTCCGCGACCACTTCCCGCATCACGTGGATGCTCTCGGCTTCGAGGTACCGGATATGGCTGAGCGAATAGGTAGCGGTCTCCGCGGTCATCAATGCTGGGCTCCAATCGGTTGTCAGGCGTCCAGACTCTTGGTGCAACGTCTGTGCCCGCGAGGCAAGGATACATCGAAGTCCCCGCCCTTTCTCGGGATCCGTATTAATACACGTAATACGATCGAAATATTGGAAATATACTTCCGTACACGGGAACTGGAATTCTCTCAGCCTGTGAAATCGATTTCCCTGAGGCCGGAGGGTGCCGATATCGTGGGCAGCGATACCGAGAGAAGCCCGCGGTGAGGACATCAAGCCAACTAGCTGCGAGACAAGGGAAATCAGGCGATGAAGCGCCGATTCACCGATGCCGATTACGCTCACGGCCCTGTTCTTGCTATCCCAGCACCGGCATGCACGTCAAAGAACTCGTGATCCCTGAGCATATCGAATCGGCGAGCCCCGAAGAGGTGCTCGCGTGGTCCCTGGATGCCTTCCACCCCCACATCGGACTCTGCACGAGCTTCGCTGCCGAGGGCGTCGTATTGATCGACATGCTGACGAAGCTGACGAATCGTGTCCGTGTCTTCACACTCGACACGGGCCGGCTGATGCCCGAGACCTACGCCGTCATCGAGGCGATCCGGGAGCGCTACGACCTCGAGATCGAGGTCTACTTTCCGCGCACCGAGGCCGTCGAGGCCATGACCCGTGAAGAGGGTGTCAACCTCTTCTACCGCAGTGTCGAGGCTCGCAAGCGCTGCTGCGCGGTCCGCAAGGTCGAGCCGCTCCAGCGCGCGCTCGGCGGGCTGGATGCCTGGATCGCCGGGCTGCGCCGGGATCAAGCCGAGACCCGCACCGAACTGCGAAAAGTGGGGATCGACGAGGCCCATGGGGGCATCGTCAAGATCAATCCGCTCGCCAACTGGACCTGGGCCGAGGTCTGGTCCTACATCCGCGCCCACGACATCCCCTACAACGCGCTCCACGACCTGGGGTATCCGAGCATCGGCTGCGCGCCGTGCACGCGGGCGGTGGCGCCGGGCGAGGACCAGCGGGCCGGGCGCTGGTGGTGGGAGGAAGATCGCGCCGCGAAGGAGTGCGGCCTGCACCCCGGTCGACTGCAGGCATCGGTGCCCGGCGAGACCGTGAGCTAGGCGTCTGTGTGCGTATGGCCTTCACCCTGTTTCGCGGGTTGACCTGGTCGGCGGGGCGCGCGGTCGAGGCGGCGTCGGAGTCGATCGTGCGCCTGCTCGACGACCCGTGCCGAGCCCCGGCCACACTCGCGGAGCGGCGGGCGGTCGCGTTGCTCGCGCAGGAAGGGCCAGTGTCCCTCCGGCGGCTCGTCGAGCAGGTGGCGCGGGACTTGTATCGCGATGAGCTGCGTCACGGCGGCTCGACCGCCGAGATCGGGTTCGCGGGAAGTGCCTTGTTCCGAGCCGATGCCGAGCAGGCGATCGCGGACGCCGCCGGCTCGCTGTGGATGATAGACCGACATCACGACTGAGGAGATGCATGGCAATGCGGTTCCGCGACGGCGCCCTGATCCTCCTGATTCTCTCCGCAGCGGTCACGTGGTCCCTCGCGGTGCGCGCGCGACCCGTGGCCGCCCAGGGCGACGTGACGCTGCTCAATGTCTCCTACGATCCGACGCGCGAGCTGTACCAGGAGCTGAACGCGGGCTTTGCCAAGCACTTGAAGGGCAAGACCGGCCAGACGGTCACCGTGCGGCAGTCGCACGGCGGCTCGGGCAAGCAGGCGCGCTCGGTCATCGACGGCCTCGAGGCCGACGTCGTCACGCTGGCCCTCGGGTATGACATCGACGCCCTGCACCAGCACGGCAAGCTGATCCCGGCGAACTGGCAGACGCGGCTGCCGAACAATAGCGCGCCCTATACCTCGACCATCGTGTTCGTCGTGCGCAGGGGCAATCCGAAAGGCATCAAGGACTGGGACGACCTGGTGAAGCCGGGCGTGTCGGTGATCACGCCGAACCCCAAGACCTCGGGCGGGGCGCGGTGGAATTATCTCGCCGCGTGGGGCTACGCCCTCAGGCAGAGCAAGGGGGACGAGGCGAAGGCGCGGGACTTCGTCACGCGGCTGTACAAGAACGTCCCCGTGCTGGACTCGGGAGCGCGCGGCTCGACGACGACGTTCACACAGCGCGGGATGGGCGACGTGATGATCGCATGGGAGAACGAGGCCTTCCTCGCGGTGAAGGAGCTGGGGCGGGACAAGCTGGCGATCGTCGTGCCGTCGGTGAGCATCCTGGCCGAGCCGCCGGTGACCATCGTCGACAAGACGGTGGACAAGCGGGGCACGCGGGCGGTGGCTCAGGCGTACCTCGAGTACCTGTATACGGAAGAGGGGCAGGAAATCGCCGCGAAGCACTACTACCGGCCGCGAATGTCGAAGGTCGCGAGCAAGCACGCCGCGGACTTCACCAAGGTGAGCCTGTTCACGATCGACGAGGTCTTCGGCGGCTGGGGCAAGGCCCAGCCCAAGCACTTCGGCGACGGCGGCGTCTTCGACGAGATCTACCAGCCCAAGTGATGGCCGCCGTCGTGATGGTAGCCGAGGATCTGGTGGAGCCGTGGTGAGGCATCGGTCGTGATCGACAGTCTCCGGCGGCGCCAC